>NZ_JBMSDX010000001.1:0-806024 GCF_049445955.1 Brevundimonas sp. VNH65
ATCCGTGAAGGCGGCCGCACCGTCGGCGCGGGCGTCGTCTCCAAGATCATCGCCTAAGCGATCTTCTGACCTCAGTCGCATGACAGAACGGCCCCGGGAGCGATCCCGGGGCCGTTTTGCTGTGGGGTGCGTCGTGCGGATCGTGGCCGCTCGCAAGGACCGGCCTAGACGAACCGCACCCGGACCCCCGGCTTCACCGCGGCGGCCAGCCTTTGCGCGTCCCAGTTGGTCAGGCGGACGCAGCCGTGCGACGCCGTCTTGCCGACCCGTGACGGTTCGGGCGTCCCGTGGATGCCGTAGCTCTCGCGCGACAGGTCGATCCAGACGGCGCCCACGGGGTTGTTCGGCCCGGCGGGGACCACCACGCGCGGCCCGCCGGGGCCGTAGCTGAGCTTCTTGGGGTCATAGACATAGTCCGGCGCACGGGCGACGCCGTTGACCGTCAGTTGTCCGCGCGGCGAGGGATTGTCCGAACTGCCGACCGTGGCGGGCAGGACGGCGACCACAGAGTCATCCTCGCCATAGGCCGTCAGCCCGTTGGCGCGGCCGTCGATCTCGATGCGGGCGACGGGCGGCAGCGGATCGGCGTTCAGGACCGGAACCACGATCGCCTGCCCCGCGCGATCGAAGCCGACGCCGGGGTTCAGGGCCTGAAGCAGGCCGGGCGAGACATGAAATCGCTCGGCCAGTCTTTCCAGGGACGAGGTGAAGTGGGTCCCGTTTCGCGCCTGGGCCTGCAGGTCGTCGCCGGGCGGCGGGCTGAACGGCCCGCCCACATCGGCCGGGGTCAGGGCGTAGGTGGTCGTCACAGGCCGGTTGTCCGTCCGCGACAGGGCCTGAAGCAGGGCGTTGTCGGCGCCCCCCTTCTCGCCCAGACCGTTCGCACGCCGATAGGCCGTCACCGCCCTTTGCAGGTTCGATCCGTCCAGGCCGTCGATTTCGCCGGGCGAGAAGGGCGTTCGGTCCAGCAGGATCTGCAGCCGCACCAGCGCCGCATCGGGCGCACCGGAGCCGGGCAGGACAGCGGGGAGGGTCGTCGCCGTCTCGACGGCCTGCCGCAGCGGACTCGTCGGGGCGGACGGCTCGGCCGGCGACGTCGCCGCTTCACGCCCGCCATCGCCGCATCCGGCCAGGAGGCACAGAGCCAGAAAGGAACAGGCGAGGAGGGGGACGTGACGACGCATGGGCGCTCCGCAAGCAACTGATCCAGGGACCAATCCGCCTGGAGCGCCGAATGTTCCCGAAGGGTCGGATCAGCGCACGGCGGCGGCCAGGCTGTCGGCGGTGACCGAGGCCCAGCAGGCGTAGCCGTCGTCGTTCATGTGCAGGTCGTCCGGCCCGATGCCGCCGCGCGTCAGCCCGGTCCAGCCGCGCATGGCCTCGAACCGGTGCTGCACCGCATAGCCCATGCGGGCGCCTTCGACGGCCAGCAGCCGCGCCACCTCGGCCAGGTCGGTGTTCTTGCCCCGGAAATTGACCCCGTCCTCGGGCAGCCGCTGGGGATCGATCAGGATCACGTCGACATTGGCGGCGTCGAGGATGGCCTGGCCTCGGGTGATGTCCGTCATGACGTCGCCCCAGGGCCGGGCGCGCAGCACGTCGTTGGTTCCGACCTGCCAGATGACCAGGTCGGGGCGATAGGCGTCGATCTCGGCCTGCATGCGATTGGCGGTTTCGAACGCCGATTCTCCGCCAATGCCCCGGTTGAAGACGTTGACCGCCACGCCGGGCAGGCGGGCGCGCAGATCGTTCTGGAGGCGCGGCACAAAGCCCAGGTCGCGGCGGCTGGCGCCCACGCCCTCGATACTGGACGACCCGAGGGCCAGGATGTTCAGCCGGCTGAGATCCCGGACCGCAGCCTTGCTGCGATACAGGCCCTCGCCCGCCAGGGTCAGGGCGGCCGCATTGACCGGACAGGCCGCTGCGGACGCTGGCGGCGCCTCGCCGGGGCGAGGCAGGGTCGGCTCCTGCGTGCTCGTCGCGCCGGCGCTCTGCGCCCGGGCCGCGCCCGCGATCAACAGGCCGACGCCGAGCCCCAGCAGGGCGGTCAGGATGACAGTCGTGCGTTTCACCCGTTCTCTTCTCCGGTGGCGGGGTCGGTGGCGGTTTCGCCGGAATTGCTGCTGCCTTCGGACCCCGGCGGCTCCGTGGCCGGGCGCGGCGGCTCGCCCGGACGCGCCGGGGCGCGCTGGTTCTCGGTCTCGGTCTGGCGGTCTTTCGGGCGGGCGGGGTCGGTCATGTCAGTCTCTCCTGAATAGGCGCGCTGGGCGCCTCACGGCAACGCCTGACCGCCGTTTCGGGTCCGGAAAGGGTTCGTTCACCATCGCCCTCAACCGGACCGAAAGCCTGTTCGGGCATAACAGCCGACCAGAAGAACGCGACAAGGGGGCGGACGCATGGGCGACAGGGTGGAGACCGAGATCATCCGCGCGCGGGACCTGACCGCCGCCGACATCGCCGACTGGCGCGCCATGATCGCCTCGGATCCGGCCCTGGCCAGCCCCTATTTCCGTCCGGAATTCACCCAGGTCGCCGGAGAGATCAGCCCGGACGCCGCCGTGGCCGTCTTCCGTCGCGACGGCCGCACCCTCGGCTTCTTTCCGCACCAGAAGCGCGGCGGCACGATCCAGCCGCTCGGGGCGCCGATGAACGACTACCACGGCGTCATCGCCCGGCCCGGCGACGCGCCCTGTTTGGAAGGCGTGGCCCGGTCGCTGAACGCCCCGCGTCTGCGCGTCGGCGCCTGGGTCGGGGCGGCCCAGGATGGGGAGGCCCGCGAAACCCTGATGGTCGAGATGCCTGACGGCGGCTACGAGCCCTGGTACGCCGAGCGGCGTCGCACCTGGTCGAAATACTACAAGGACAAGGAACGCGCCCGCCGCAGCCTGGAGGCCGAGCTCGGCCCGATCCGCGTCGAGCGCGGCCTGCGCGATCCGGCCCTGCTCGACCAGCTCATCAATCTGAAGCGCGACCAGTACCGCCGCACCGGTCGGCACGACATCTTCGACTGCGGCTGGACGGCGGACCTGCTGCACGCCCTGATGCAGACGCGTGGCCAGGACGACTTCGGCGCCTCCATGGCCGCGATCTGGGCCGGCGGGCGACTGACGGCGGTCGAGTATTCGCTGCACGCCGGCGACCGCTATCATTTCTGGTTCCCGGTCTATGAGCCGTCGCTGGCGCGGTGTTCGCCGGGAATCCTGCTGAGCCTCGACACCATGCGGCTGGCCTCTGCGGAGGGCTATCGGGTGTTCGACTTCGGGTTCGGCGGCGAGGGCTACAAGAAATACTTCTGCAACGCCCAGCAGTCGGTGCGCGAGGCGGTCGTCATGCAGCCCGGTCTGGCGGCCTCGGCCAGCGAGGCGGCGGTCAAACTTCTCAACGCCGCGGGCAAGCGTCGCGGCGAACGCCTGCGCCAGAGCGTGCGCCGTCGCTGGGCGGCGATCGAGGCCTGCGAGGTGACGCCGCTCAATCGCTGGAAGGGGGCCGTCGAGGCCACCCGGACGGCCCTGGTCAAGGGCAAGGACCGCGCCGCCGCCCGGCTGGCCGAACCGGCGGTGACCGGTTGAGGATGGACCCGATGATCGCTCCTCCCGCCGAGACACGGCGCACCCGCTATCCCGGCCCGATCGCCCGGGCCGCCGTCCATCCCCACAGTCTGGTGGATCGCGGCTTCGCCGACGACGAGGCGCTGGAGCGTATTCTCGACCGCTATCCGGCCGAGCTGATCGACATCAACCTGTACGACTATGACGACGCCGGCCAGGTGACGATGCGCACCGGATCGCGCGGCGACCTGCCGGGATCGCGCCTGCTGGAGGCGATCAAGGCCGGCCGCCTGTGGGTCAACATGCGGGCCGCCCAGACCGGCTGTCCCGAGCTTTGGGCGGCCGCCATGGAGGAGTTCCATCGCATCCAGGCGACCTATCCGGGCCTGAAGGCGGTGAAGAACGCCGGCCAGCTGATCATCTCCTCGCCCAGCAACCGCACGCCCTATCACTTCGACGCCGCCGGGGTGGTGCTGTTTCATCTTCGCGGCCGCAAGCGGCTGTTCGTCTATCCGGGCGACGAGACCCATCTGGCCGAACACGACATGGAGCGCGTCGTCGCGCGCCAGACCACCGAGGAACTGCCCTATGACCGCGCCTTCGAGGCGGCGGCCCAGGTGGTCGACCTGGAGCCGGGCCAGGCCCTGACCTGGCCCTTCTATGCGCCGCATCGGGTGGAGAACCTGGACCGCTTCTGCGTCAGCCTGTCGATGGATTTCCAGACCTGGCCGTCGCGGCTGCGCAACGGCGCCCTCTACGCCAACGCCGTGCTGCGCAGTCGTGGGCTGAACCCGCGCCCCACCGACCGCATGGCGCCGCCCGAGCTGGCCGCTCGCTGGGCCCTGTCTCTGGCGTTGAAGAAGGCGGGGCTGATGGAGGACCGCATCTCGGCCATCCGTCGCGATTTCACCCCCGACGAAGCGGCGGCGGACGGCGCCGGCGACCTGCGCGCCGCCTGACATCCGGTGCGCGCCAGGAAGGCGGCTGACAGAAAACCTCTGCCGCACTGCAATATTTCTGTTGCTTCGGCGTCGCTCGCCGTCTCAATCTGTCGCCGTGGGATCAGCAACCGGCGAGAGGCGCACGATTTGATCTTCGACGAGATGTCCGGCGGGGGCGGCGAGGTTCGCGAGAGCTATCGTACCCTGGCGCGCTGGCTGGAAAGCGCGCCGGACGACCTGCTGACCTCGCGCTCGCGCCAGGCGGAGCTGTTCTTCCGCCGCATGGGGGTGACCTTCGCCGTCTACGGCGATGTCGAATCCAACGAGCGGCTGATCCCCTTCGACGTCGTGCCCCGCATCATCGGCGCCGCGGAGTGGGCCCAGCTGGAGGGCGGCCTGATCCAGCGGGTGTCCGCCATCAACGCCTTTCTCAAGGACATCTACGGACCGCAGGAGTGCATCCGCGCGGGCGTGGTTCCGGCCGAACTGATCCTGACCAACCCTCACTACCGCCCGGAGATGCAGGGGCGTCGCCCGCCGGGGGACGTCTGGTCCCACATTTCCGGCGTGGACCTGATCCGCACCGGCGAGGACGGCTTCATCGTGCTGGAGGACAATGTCCGCACGCCCAGCGGCGTCTCCTACATGCTGGAGAACCGCGAGATGATGATGCGGCTCTTCCCCGATCTGTTCGCCGAGCACCGCATCCGGCCGGTCGAGACCTATACCGACATGCTGCTGGCCTCGCTGCAGGCCTCGGCGCCCGAGGCGGCGGGGGCCGATCCGAACATCGTCGTGCTGACGCCCGGCCCGTTCAACTCTGCCTACTACGAGCACAGCTTCCTGGCCGACAAGCTCGGGGTCGAACTGGTCGAGGGCGGCGATCTCTTCGTCAACGACGACGTCGTCTATATGCGCACGACCGAGGGGCCGCAGCGGGTCGACGTCATCTATCGCCGCATCGACGACGAGTTTCTCGACCCCCTGACGTTCCGCCCGGACTCCGCCGTCGGCGTGCCCGGCATCATGGCGGCCTATGCGGCGGGCAATGTGACCCTGTCGAACGCGGTGGGCACGGGCGTGGCCGACGACAAGGCCGTCTACACCTATATGCCCGAGATCATCCGCTTCTTTTCCGGCGTCGATCCGATCCTTGGCAATGTGCCGACCTGGCGCTGTCGCGAGCCGGAGGCGCTGAAAGAGGTGCTCGACAAGCTGCCGGAGCTGGTGGTCAAGGAGGTCGGCGGCTCGGGCGGTTACGGCATGCTGGTCGGGCCGGCCGCGACAAAGGCCGAGATCGAGACCTTCCGCGCCAAGCTGATCGCCCATCCGGAAGAGTTCATCGCCCAGCCGACCCTCGCGCTGTCCACGGCGCCGACCCTGGCCAATGGCGAGCTGTCGCCGCGCCACGTCGACCTGCGCCCGTTTGTCCTGTCCAGCCCGAAAGATGTGCGCGTCGCCCCGGGCGGCCTGACCCGTGTGGCGTTGAAGGCCGGATCCCTGGTGGTCAATTCCAGCCAGGGCGGTGGAACCAAGGACACCTGGGTGTTGGACGACTGATGCTGAGCCGCACCGCAGACAGCCTGTACTGGACCGGCCGCTACATGGAGCGGGCCGACTTCCTCGCGCGCATTCTGGAGGCGGCGTCGCGCCTGGCCTCGCTGCCCGCCAAGGATGCGGCGGCGACCAACGCCTGGGCCAGCGCCATCGCCTCGGCCGGGGTGGCGCAGAGGTTCGCCGAGTCCGGCCGGTCGCCGGGCGAGCGTTCAGTGCGGGAGTTTCTGGCCTTCGCGCCCGAGAACCCCTCGTCGATCAAGAACTGCATCACGGCCGCCCGCACCAACGCCCGATCGGTCCGCACCGCCCTGACGATCGAATTGTGGGAGGCGATCAACGGCGCCTGGAACGGCCAGGCGGAGTTCGGCGAACCGACCCGCCGCGACGACTTCGTCCGCTATCTGGAGTGGGTCAAGAACGTCTCCCTGGCGGTCGAGGGCGCCAGCTCGCGGACCATGCTGAGGAACGACGCCTACTGGTTCCTGCGTCTCGGTGCGGCGATCGAGCGGGCCGACAACACCGCGCGCCTGCTGGACGTGAAATACCATCTGCTGCTGCCGGCCGACGAGCGAGTGGGAGGTCAGCTCGACTATTTCCAGTGGACCACCCTGCTGCGCGAGGTCTCGGCCCTGACCGCCTATCGCTGGGTCTATCGGGAATCGGTGCGACCCTGGCTGGTGGCCGATCTGATGGTGCTCAACCGTCAGATGCCCCGGTCGCTGGCCAGCTGTCAGGGGATGATCGTCAGCTATCTGGAGCGGCTGGCCGGCGACTACAACCGCCGCGGCCCGGCCCAGCGGCTGGCTTCGGCGCGTCTGGCCCGGTTCAACGAGGCCAAGATCGAGGACATTTTCCAGTCGGGCCTGCACGAATACATCCTCGGCTTTCTGTCCGAGAACAACGCCCTAGCCGCCGCCATCCACGATCAGTATCTGGTGTGAGCATGCGGATCCGGATCGATTACGAAACCCGCTACGCCTACGAGCGCCCGGCCCGGTTCATCGTTCAGGCGCTGCGTCTGACGCCGCGCACCAACGAGGGCCAGCAGGTGCGCGACTGGCGCATAGAGACCGATGTGGACGCCCGTCTGCGCCGCACCGAGGACGCCTTCGGCAACATCGTCCACCATCTCTACACCGAGCGTCCGACCGACAGCCTGTGCATCCGCGTCACTGGCGAGGTGGCGACCTCGGACACAAATGGCGTGGTCAGGGGCGCGCTGGAGCGGCTGTCACCCACGGTCTTCCTGCGCGAGACCCCGCTGACCGAGGCGGACGGGCCGCTGCGCGCCTTCGCCGAGGCGGTCGGGGAGGGGGACGATCTCGGGCGGATGCACGAACTGATGGGCCGCATCCATGGCGAGGTGGCCTTCGAGGTCGGGGCGACCACGCCCGATCATACGGCGGCCCAGGCCTTCGCCCTGAAACGCGGCGTCTGCCAGGATCACGCCCAGATCTTCATCGCCTGCGCACGCCGTCTCGGCGTTCCCGCACGCTACGTCTCCGGCCATTTCCAGCGCACCGACGGCCAGGACGACCAGGACGCCGCCCACGCCTGGGCCGAGGCCTGGATCGAGGGTCTGGGCTGGCTGGGGTTCGATCCGGCCAACGGCGTCTGTCCCACCGATCGCTATGTGCGGGTGGCCGTCGGCCTGGACGCCCTGGGCGCCTCGCCGATCCGTGGCGCAAGCTATGGTGGTGGGCGCGAGCGGATGACCGTCGCCCTGCGTGTGCGCCAGATGCAACAGACCCAGCAGCAACAGCAGAGGCAGGGTCGATGACGGGGCTGTCCGGGGTCGTGCTGTCGTCCGAATCTGTTAGCGTCGGGGTTCGTTTGTTTGCGGGTCGCGAACCGGGGCGATGACCTACTGCGTCGGCATGATGGTGAATGACGGTCTGGCGATGATCGCCGACACGCGCACCAACGCGGGCGTGGACAACATCTCGTCCTACAAGAAGCTGCACGTCACCGAGGTGACCGGCGAGCGCATCATCGGCATCTGCACCGCCGGCAACCTGTCGGTCACCCAGACGGCGCTGTCGATGGTGGCCGAAGGCGTCCGCATGCCGGGCCAGGATCATGTCGAGACGCTGGAGACCGCGCCGACCCTGTTCCGCGCGGCCCAGATCGTCGGCCACGCCCTGGCCGAGGTCCGCAACGAACTGACCTCCATGAGGGCCGAGGCGCCGAGGCTTTCGGCCTCCATGCTGCTGGGCGGCCAGATCAAGGGCGGCAAGATGGGGCTGTATCTCATCTACGCCGAGGGCAATTTCATCGAGTGCGGGCTCGACACCCCCTATCTGCAGATCGGGGAGTTCAAATACGGCAAGCCGATCCTGGATCGCGCCCTGCGGCCCGACACCCCGATGGCCGAGGCGGTCAAGCTGGGCCTGATTTCGTTCGATTCCACGATCCGCTCGAACATCGCCGTGGGGCCGCCGTTCGACATGGTGGTGATCGGCCGTGACGCCCTGCATGGCGAGCAACGCCGGATCGAGGCCGACGATCCCTATTTCAAGGACCTGGGCCGGCGCTGGTCCGAAAGCCTGGCCGCCGCCCACCGCGCCATGCCCCCGCCGCCGTGGCTGGACCCCCAGCCCAGCGCCCGGCCCTCGATTTCGGTGGTGGGCTAGGCCCTCACCACCTCAGGGCGAACCGGCCGACGACGGCGCCGATGACGCCCGCCGCGAGAACACCCAGCGTGTACCAGGTCGCAACGAAGGCGGCGGTCGCCTCCGGGCAATGCAGGACGCCGTAGGCCGTCGCCGCGATGCCGCCGGCCACGACGCCCAGGGCCGCCCCACAGGCGGCGGGCCGGGTCGGCGCCAGCCGCCGCGCGGACAGCAAGACGAACGGAGCGGTCGCGGCGGCCACCATCACGATGTTCCTTCCGCACACGGTCCAGGTCCGTCCCAGCCAGTCGCCCAGACGCTCGCCCGGAGGGGCGGCCAACAGCTCGATCGCACCCCACAGAAGCGCCAGGCCGATGACGATCGCCAAGGCCAGCAGGGCCCGGCGCACATCGACGCCGGGTCGTCCCGCAGCCGTGACCAGGGCCAGGGCGGCCGCCGTGAGCGACAGGGTGTAGAGGGCTTTCAGCCAGGGCGTCGGCGACTGCACCGCCTGGACGATGTCGGGTCTCACGCCCAGCAACAGAGCGACGGCCAGGACGGCGGCCACGGCCGCGCCGACCAGCCACCGCCCGATCGGTCGGGCAGGGCGCGCCGGCTCCAGCCCGGCGGCGAGGGCGTCGATCAGGTCGTCAGTCTTCATGGTCGGATACGCTGGCGGTCAGGGTCTTCATGGAGCGGTGAACGCTGACCTTGGCCGCGCCCTCGGTGAAGCCGTTGCGTGCGGCGGCCTCGGCCAGGCTGAAGCCGCCGATGCGGACATCCTCGATCAGGCGGCGCTGACGTATCGGCAGGACCGACAGAAGGCGCTTCAGGTCGCGCCGCACCACCCCCTCCTCGATCGTGTGCTCCGCGATCAGCACCGAGGCGTCCTCCAGGGGAACCGACGGTCGTCGTCCCTGCCGACGCAGATGATCGATCAGCTTGTAGCGGGCGATCGCATAGGCCCAGGCGGTGAAGGGCAGCGACCGGTCATATGTGGCGCGCTTGGCGTGGATCGCGATCAGACAGTCCTGCACCAGGTCCTCCGTGTCGGCCTCGCGGCCAAACAGGCGGCGTTTGAAAAAGGGGGTCAGGGCGCCGCGCATTTCGGTCAGCAGCGCGCGCCAGGCCACGGGGTCGCCGTCCAGACCCCGCACCATCAGATCCTTGAACTCGGCTTCTCTGTCGACCACGCCCATCCCCATTCGTATGGACTCGGGAAAGGTTACACGCGCCGTCGCCGCTGGCGTCGAATTCTTTTTTCGTAACCTTCCGGCGATCCGCGTCGAACCCCCCTCCTGTCAGACCGATCCGCCCCGGGCCGGTCCCACACAGGAGACGACCCCGATGAACACCCCCGCCAAGCTCATGATCGGCGCCGGCGCCCTGCTGGCCTTCGGCGCAACCGCCGCCGCCGCCCAGAACCGCCCTTCGGCGGAACAGGAACGGGCCATGGAGAAATGTTACGGCGTCGCCAAGGCCGGCCAGAACGACTGCGCCGCCGGTCCCGGCACCACCTGCGCCGGCACTTCGACCCGCGACTATCAGGGCAATGCCTGGAAGCTGGTCGCCAAGGGCACCTGCACCTCGATCCGCACCCCGCGCGGCCCCGGTTCCCTGAGCCCGATCCCGAACCGCTGATGACCCACGCTCCGACCGCCGGCCTGGGCCTGAAGCCCCAGCACTACGCCGAAGCCGAAACCTGTCCGACGGTCGGCGCTCCTCATAACGCACAAGCCGGCCTGTGGTTCGAGGTTCATCCCGAGAACTACATGGTCGCCGGCGGCCCGCGCCTGTCCTGGCTGGAGCGCATTCGGACCCGGCGACCGCTGTCGCTACACGGCGTCGGCCTGTCGCTGGCCGGGGACGAGCGCCCCGACCGCGATCACCTGCGCCGCTTTCGCGCCCTGATCGACCGGTTCGAGCCTTTCCTGATCTCGGAACATCTGGCCTGGTCGCGACGCGGAGGGACCTATCACCCCGATCTTCTGCCCGTGCCCCGCACGCGCGAGACGCTCGGCCTGATCTGCGACCACATCGACGACGCCCAGACCGCGCTCGGCCGACGGCTGCTGATCGAGAACCCGACCGCCTACCTCGCCCTGGCCGGGCATGAGTGGGACGAGGTGGATTTTCTGGTCGAGATCGCGCGCCGCACCGGCTGCGGTTTGCTGATCGACGTCAACAACGTCCACGTCAGCGCCGCCAACATGGGGTTCGACCCTCGCGCCTGGCTCGACGCCGTGCCGGCGGACCTGGTCGGAGAGATTCACCTGGCGGGACATCGACCGGACCCGGTCTGGGGCGAGGGCCTGCTGATCGACAGCCATGACGCCCCGGTCGCGGAGGCGGTGTGGAAGCTGTACACGACCTTCATCGGTCGTATCGGCGCTCGTCCCACCCTGATCGAACGCGACGGAGAGGTTCCGGCCTTTGCCGAACTGCTGTCCGAGCAGGCGCGCGCGGCGGCCGCCCTGGCGCATGTGCTGGAGGCCGTATGACCGCCTTTCACGCCGCCTTCGAGGCCGCTCTGACGGGGCGGTTCGACGCCCTGTGGCCCCATCTGGTCGCGGACGACCGGACGCTCGGCGCGATCGCCGTCTATCGCAACACAGCCATCAAGGGGCGGATCGACGCCCTGGAGGCCAACTATCCCACGGTCGTGCAGATGGTGGGCCGCGACTGGTTCCGCGCCGCCGCCCGCGAGTTCGTCGAGGCCGAGCCGGGCGGTGATCCGGTTCTGGCCGACTATGGCGTCGGCTTTCCCCACTGGCTGGCGCGGTTCCCGCCGGTGGAAGCCATGCCCTATCTGGGACCGATGGCCCGTCTGGACCGGGCCTGGACCGAGGCCCATTTGTCGGCCGACGCGCCTGTCATGGCGGCGAACGAAGCGGCCGGCCTCGGGCTGGCGCTGGCCGGCGCGCCCGCCCGGCTTCATCCCTCGGTGCGCCTGTTCTGGTTCGACTGGACCGCGCCCAGCCTGTGGCTGGCGCACCGTCGCTCCGGCTCTGACGAGGACCTCGTCTGGCGTCCCGGCGGCGAGGGGCTGTTGATCCATCGACCGGAACACGAGGTTCGCATCCGCCGCCTTTCGCGGCCGGAATGGGCCTTCCTCAACGCCGCGCGGCACGGTCGCGCCTTCGCCTCCGCCGCGCTCGCCGCCCAGTCTGCGGACTCCTCGTCCACCGCCTCCGGCTGTGACGTGCCCGTCCTGTTCGGCGGTCTGCTCGCGCTCGGCGTCTTTCAATCCCTGACCGAACCGGATGTCGCCGCATGAACGCCCTGGCCCGCCTGCATCACCGCCTGACGGATACCATTCCCGAATGGCCCTTGGCCCTGCTTCTGCGTCTCGGCGTGGCCGCGCCCTTTTTTCTGTCGGGGCGCACAAAGGTCGAGGGGCTGCTGACCGTATCGCCTTCGGCCCTCTATCTCTTCGCCGAGGAATATCGGCTGCCGGTCATCCCGCCGGAGATCGCCGCCCATCTTGCGACCTATGCCGAACACCTCTTGCCCGCCTTGCTGGTGCTCGGCTTGCTGACGCGGCCGGCCGCTCTGGGGCTGCTGGCGATGACGGCGGTGATCCAGGTCTTCGTCTACCCGTCGGCCTGGCCGACCCATCTGCTCTGGGCCGCGCCCTTGATCTACCTCGTCGCGCGGGGACCTGACGCGGTCAGCCTGGATCGGCTTCTCAAGCTCGAATAGTCGCGGTCTGCGACGTTCCGCCCCTGCGCGCCTCGGTCGCATTGCGGAATTGCGGCGGCTCTGGGTCGAATTATTGCAAATTGTTCGCAGTATGAGTTGCATCTGCGGCGAGGCTTGGTATTTGCGAGCGCATCGCAATATCGCCTCCCCAAGGATCTGCTTCCATGTCCGCTTGCAACAGCAGCGCCGCCGCGCTCCGCGCCCTATTGTTCGCCTCCAGCGCCGCCGGCTTGATGTGCGCCGCCCCGGCCCTGGCGGAAGCGCCCGGTGATGCGGCGGTCCCGGACCAGCAGGCGGCGGACCTGGGCACCATCGACGTCAACGGCCAGCGCGTGCGCCGCGAGCCAGCTTCGGCCGAGTTCGTCGCGCCTCTGGTGGACACGCCGCGCGCGGTGACCGTCATTCCCGAACAGATCATCCACCAGACCGCCGCGACCTCGCTGGAGGACCTGCTGCGCACCTCGCCGGGAATCACCTTCGGGGCGGGCGAGGGCGGTCAGCCCCTGGCCGAACGCCCCTTCATTCGCGGCCAGTCGTCCGGCAACAACGTCTTCGTCGACGGCGTCAGGGACACCGGCGGCCAGTCGCGCGAGGTCTTCAACCTGGAACAGGTCGAGGTCATCAAGGGACCGGACTCGGTCTATTCCGGCCGGGGCTCGGGCGGCGGCAGCATCAATCTGGGCTCCAAGGCGCCTCACCTCGCCGACTTCGTCAACGTCGGCGCGGCCGGCGGAACCGACAGCTATTATCGCGCCACGCTCGACGGCAACTGGCGCTTCAACGAAACCACGGCGTTTCGTCTAAACCTGCTGGCGACCCAGGGCGACGTGGCCGGCCGCGATGCGGTGGATTTCGAGAAGTACGGCCTGGCTCTGTCGTTCGCGACCGGACTGGGCACGAACACCACCGCCACTTTCAGCTACTATGGGCTGCGCGCCGACTCGATGCCCGACTACGGCATTCCGCTGGATCGGAAACTCGACGGCGCCTGGACGATCCAGACGTCGGACAGCCGCATCCTCGATGTGCCCTATGACAGCTTCTACGGCCTGACCGCCCGCGACGATCTGCGCAACGAGGTCGACAGCGCGACCGTCAAGCTGGAGCACCGCTTCAGCGACACCCTGGCCGTCCGCAACACCACCCGCTACGCCGAGACCCTCAACGACTATGTGGTGACCAATCCCGGCGACGGCGGCACGGCGGTGCTCGTCGGCGGCGAGTACTGGATGAAGCGCGGCCTGAAGTCGCGCTGGAACCCGACCGACACCCTGGCCAACGTCACCGACCTGTACGGGGTGTTCCGCACCGGCGCGATCAAGCACAACTTCGACATCGGTCTGGAGCTGTCGACCGAGGAGAATCGCAACGCCTCCTACACCGTCACCACGACCGGCGGCTCGACCTGTCCGGCCCCGCTCAGCGGTTTCGACTGCACCCGTGTCTATGACCCGAACCCGGCCGATCCCTGGACGGGCTCTATCGTGCGCGGCGCCGTGACCGCCAGCACGACCGACACCACGGCCGTTTACGCTTTCGATTCGATGGAGCTGGGCGAGCGGTGGCGGCTGAACCTGGGCCTGCGCTGGGACGACTATTCGGTCGACGGTGTGGCCTCGACCGGCGCGGCCATCCCGGAGTCCCAGTGGGACTTCGTCAACTACCAGGTCGGCCTCGTCTACAAGCCGTCGGCGAACACCAGCGTCTACGCCTCCTGGTCGACCTCATCGACCCCGCCCACGATCGCCGGCGGAGATCAGAACGGCACGGGCGGTACGGGTTCGGGCAATCTGGCCGGCGATCTGCTGGAGCCGGAGGATACCGAAAGCTACGAGATCGGCGCCAAGGCCGACCTGTTCGGCCAGCGTCTCAGCCTGTCGGCGGCCCTGTTCCAGACCACTCGCAAGAACGCCCAGATTCTGGTCGACGCCGGGGTCTATGAGCAGGCCGGCGAGGCCGAGGTGCGCGGTCTGGAGCTGGGCGCCTCCGGCTCCGTGACCCCGGCCTGGACGGTGTTCGGCGGCTACACCTACATGGACTCGGAGCTTGTCCGGGGCGCCTACAACAACGTCAACGTCGGTGATCCGCTCGCCAACACGCCGGAGCACAGCTTCAGCCTCTTCAGCACCTATCGCGTTCTGCCGCGTCTGACCCTGGGCGGCGGGCTCTACTATGTGTCGGACCGTTTCGGCGGCAACCAGGGCGGCGCCGGCGGCGGATCGGCCAGGGTCTACGCCCCGGAGTACACCCGCATCGACCTGTTCGGGGCCTATGAGCTGACCGATCGGGTGGGGCTGCAGCTGAATGTCCAGAACGCCGGCGACGAACGCTACATCCTGCGGACCAACGGGGTGCACCACGCCGATCCGGCGCCGGGCCGCTCGGCGATACTCAAGCTGAACGTCCGCTTCTGATTTTCTCCCCGACCCCGTTCCAGCGGGTCTAACCTCGGGCGGCGTCAGCTTCTGACGCCGCCCTTTTGTTCGCGAGGCCGCCGTGCTGCTGCATATCCCCGAGGTGTTCACCAAGGCCGAGGTGAAGGCGCTGCGCGCCATTCTCGACGCCGGTCCCTGGGCGGACGGCAACATGACCTCTGGCCATCAGTCGGCGACGGCCAAGCGCAACACCCAGCTGCCGGAGGACTCGGCCGAGGCGAAGGAGGTCTCTGCCCTGGTGGTTCAGGCTCTGAACGCCAATCCGATGTTCGTCGCCGCCGCCCTGCCGCACACGATCTTCCCGCCCCTGTTCAACCGCTATGAGGGCGGCGGCGAGTTCGGCGTCCACGTCGACAACGCCATCCGCCAGCGCCGCGACGGCTCGGTCCGCATCCGCAGCGACCTGTCCGCCACCCTCTTCCTGTCCGAGCCTGAGGACTATGACGGCGGCGAACTGGTCGTGGAGGAGATGTACGGTTCCCAGACCGTCAAACTGCCCGCCGGGGACATGGTCCTGTATCCGTCCAAGAGTCTGCATCGGGTGACGCCCGTGACACGCGGCGCGCGGGTGTCCAGCTTCATGTGGCTGCAGAGCCTGATCCGCGACGACGGCGACCGCGAAATGCTGTTCCGCCTCGACGTCGCCACCCAGCGTGTCGCCGCCGATAAGGGGCCGAAAGATCAGGCCGTCATCGAACTGACCGGCGTCTACCACAACCTGCTGAGACGGTGGTCGGAGGTTTAGGCGCGAACCGGGGCTTTTTGGGGGGGCGGCTATGGGTGGGAGCCAGCTCTCCCTCTCCCTTCTCCCGGTTGGGAGAAGGTGCCCCGCAGGGGCGGATGAGGGGACTGTCTGACCGTCGGCGAAGCCGTCGCACGGCTGGAGCCTCTCCCAACCGGGAGAGGGAAGCTGGGAACGTCGTCAACGGCCTGAAGGTGGACCCAGACTCACTCGCGACTGGGGGCGAACAAGACGGCCTCGCCTGACTCCGGCGAAACAGCTCAGTACACGTCCCGCCGATACCGACCCGCGTCGCTGAGCGCGATCAGGCCGTCGGCGCCCAGGGCCCGCTCCAGCGCCGCATGGACGCCCGGCGCCATGCCTTCCAGCGCGCCGCAGACATAGACGGCCGCGCCCCGCTCGACCCAGGCGCGCACCTCGTCGGCATGGCGGTCGATCAGGGCCTGCACATAGCTTCCGTCGCCTGCGTCCCGCGAGAAGGCCCGGTCCAGTCGGCTTAGGGCGCCTGACGCCAGGGCGGCCTGAAGCTCGTCGTCGAAATAGGCGTCGTGGGCGGCGGTCCGCTCGCCGAACATCAGCCAGGCGCCGCCGTCGCCCGGCGCTCGCGCCCGCAGGTGGCCGCGCAGGCCCGCGATCCCTGTGCCCGCCCCGATCAGGATCAGGGGCGTCGCTCCGTCAGGACCGTGGAAGTTGCGGTTGCGGCGAATCCTCAGCGGCGCCTCGTCGCCGATCACCAGCGACCGGGTCAGCCGTCCCGACCCCAGACCCGGCGTCCCGTCGGGCCCCGTCATCAGCCGCACCACCAGCTCCAGCCGACCGTCGGACGGCAGAGAGGCGATCGAGTACTCGCGCGACACCGTGTCGCCCGTCTCGGTCGTCACGCCGACCTCGGCGATGTCCCCGGCCGACCACTCCAGCCGTCCGTCCAGCGGCGCCAGGGCGACATGCCAGGTCTCGCCGCCCGGACTGCCGGGGTTCAGCAGGCGGCGCTCGACCATACGCCACCGGCCATAGGCGGCGGGGGTCCAGTCGGGGGCGACCTGCGTCCCGGTCAGCTGGTTCAGCTGGTGCTGCCAGTGCCGGATGGCGGCCGGATCGGCGTCGTCCACCTCGACCGCGTCGAACAGGGGCAGGGCGCCGGACTGGCGCAGCCAGTGATCGACCGCCCGTCCAAAGCCGCAATAGTCCCTGTAGGACCGGTCTCCCAGCGACAGCAGGCCGAACGACAACCGGTCCAGATCGGCCGGCGCTCCCAGCAGGGTCCGCACCGCGCGCGCGGCGCTGTCGGGGGCGTCCCCTTCGCCGGTGGTCGAGACGACGAACAGGGCGCGTCGGCAGGTCCGCAGCAGATCCAGATCCA
Organism: Brevundimonas sp. VNH65; assembly: GCF_049445955.1. Taxonomy (NCBI): domain Bacteria; kingdom Pseudomonadati; phylum Pseudomonadota; class Alphaproteobacteria; order Caulobacterales; family Caulobacteraceae; genus Brevundimonas; species Brevundimonas sp. VNH65. Next base: position 16,898 of record NZ_JBMSDX010000001.1, read on the forward strand.
GTTCCGCGAACGACACCGTGGTCGCCGCCTGTCCGGCCTCGGTCAGGGCGCGCGCGGTCATCTCGGCCAGTTCCTCGGCGAACCCGGTCTGACTGGCGTAGGCCACCAGCGTCGCGTCGGCGGCCCGGTTCGCCCGTTCGGCGGCGCGGCGCGCGGTGTCGCGGCGTTTGCGCGCCTCGCCCCAGACCACCGCCAGGGTAACGGCCAGCCACAGGACGAGCGCGAGGGCCGCCAGGGCCAGACGGATCGGATCGCCGCTCACCTCAGCCCTCGTCGGCCATGGCCCGGAAGGCGGGGCTCTCGGTCTCGGCGAACCGGCCGCGATCGTGGCGGATGAAGCGGGCGGCGATCCCGGCCTCAGTGGCGAAGGCCGGACCGTCCTCGGACCCCATCACGGTCAAGGCCGTGGCCAGGGCGTCGGCCCGCGCCGCGCTGGGGTGCAGCACAGTCACCGAGGCCAGGCCGTTCTGGATCGGCGCGCCCTCTCGGCCGTCGATCGAATGCGAGAACAGTCGCCCGTTATGTCCGAAGTAGCGGCGATAGTCGCCCGAGGTCGCGACCGCCAGATCGAAGGCGGCGGCCACGGTGCGAACGCTGTCGTCGCCCGGCGGCCGCTCCAGCTCGACCCACCAGGGCTGGCCGTCGGGCTTGACGCCCCGGCCCAGCAGTTCGCCGCCCACCTCGACCAGATGCGAGGTCGCGCCCAGGGTCGTCAGCCGCTCGGACACCCGATCCGCCGCCCAGCCCTTGCCGATGGCCGAGAAGTCCAGCCGCATGCCGCCCGGCTGGAAGGCCGTCCGGTTCGGCCGGTCAAGCCGCAGCTTCATCCAGCCGGACGCCGACAAGGCCGCCTGAAGGTCTTCGTCCGACGGAAGACCGGCCGTCGCGTCGCGCGGACCCGGCGGGCCGAAGCCCCACAGGTCCACCAGGGCGCCCAGGGTCGGATCGACCGCGCCGCTGGTGTCGTCCGCCAGATCCAGCGCCAGATCGAACAGGGCCCAGAAGTCTTCGGACAGAACCACCGGCCCGGCCTCGGCCGCATTGAACCGGCTGACCTCGCTGTCGGGCGACCAGGGACTGAACAGGGCGACGACGCGGTCCAGTTCGGCCTCGACGGCGCCCAGCAGTTCGACATCCGTCGTGGCCGGCGGGGCGATGACCCGCGCCGACCAGGTGGTGCCCATGGTCTGACCGCCCAGATCGCGGATGCGGTCGTCCGGCGGCCGCGTCGGAGGCGGCGCGTCGAGCGGCAGCAGCATGCGATCGCCCTCGCGCCCGTCCACCGGCGTCGCTTGACCGATGATGACAGGCGGCGGCGCGCCTCGGGACGGACGGTCGATCAAGCTCAGACCTTAGGGCAGGACTTCGACCACGGCGACATAGCTGGCGTTGGTCGCCGGCTCCGCCCCCTGGGCCGGGGTGCGGACCGAGGCGTTCAGCCAGTACATGCCCGCTTCGGGCCAGGTGACCGAGAAGCCGCCGTCGGCGCCCGTGGTCACGGTCTGCTCTTCCGGATTGTCGCGATACCGGGTGGCGCCGCGGGCGACGGTGACTTCCAGCCCGGCCGCCGGCTGGCCGTCCTTGACCAGTTTGAACGTCGCGGCCTCGCCCTTCACCAGGTCGTTGGGATGGGTCACCGGCACCAGGGCCAGGCCCTCGGCCGGCGCCGCCAGGGCGGTGGCCGAGGTGTCGTTCAGGGTGACGAAGGTTTCGATGCGGCTCGACGTGCGGGTGGCCTGCACGTCGGTGGCGCCGGCGGGGATGGCGGTCGCGAACTCCGCCGGCGCGCCGCGCCAACGCTTCTGCTCTCCGTTCAGGGTGTAGGAGGCCATCATCCCGCCCATGACGTTGGCGATCCGATAGGTGCCGCTCTGCGTCAGGTGCAGATCGAAGGACGAGCGATAGCGGGCGCGGTGCTGGTTCTCGGCCTGGACGGTCGTGCCGTCCGGCGCCGTGATGGTCAGTCCGTCCAGACGCATGGCGGCGTGATCGGGAATGAAGACCCCGTTCGACATGCCGGCGTCGAAGCCGACCCAGGCGTCATTGCCCGACAGGACGGTGGAGGTGGGCGCCAGCCAGGCGCGGTGGGCCTGGGCCGACAGGGGGGCGCCGAGGGCCAGCAGGGCGGCGACGAGAGCGATCGACTTCTTCATGACGGGTCTTCCTGTGACGAGGATCAGCGGGTGACGGCGACCGAAACGGCGCCGAGTTCGGTGGAGCCGGTCGCTCGGCCGGTGTTGGCCGCGCCCCAGCGGAAGGGGACGCGCACCACCTCTCGACCGCCCAGTTCACGGGCCGCCTCGACCACGATGTTGTACTGGCCGGGCTGCAGGCCGTTCAGACGGGCGCCGGGCACGCGCACGGTGTGCTGGCCCGGCGCGCGGGTGGCGCCGGACACGCCGTCCGCCGGCAAGGCCATGGCCCGGCCGCCCTTGCGCCACCAGGTGCGCATGTCCTTCAGCCAGTCCTTGCCGTCGCCCTCGGCGTTGCGGGTCTGCTGGTACCAGACGGCCAGGGTCCGCACGGCGTTCTGGTCCGGCGTCTCGATCCACACGGCGACATAGGGCCGGTGGTAGGAGCCCGAGTTGATGCGGGGCACGGTGACATTGACCGTCAGGTCGGCGGCCGACGCGACCGCCGGAGCTCCGGCGGCGATCACAGCTGAGGCGGCGAGGGGGAGGACGCGCATGGTCTTGGCTCGATCAGTGAATGAACAACAGGGCGATGATGACGGGGATCAAGAGGCCCAGCCCCACCAGGGGCCAGGTCGAGGGGCGGCTGCGGCCGTGCAGCCACAACAGTCCCAGGCCGGTCAGGGCGAAGACGACGCAGGCCACGGCCAGCACGTCGATGAACCAGTACCAGACCTTGCCGGTGTTGCGGCCCTTGTGCAGGTCGTTGAGGTAGGCGACCCAGCCCTGCTTCGTGACCTCCATCGTCACCTCGCCCGAGGCGCGGTCGATGGTCATCCAGCCGTCGCCGCCGGGACGGGGCAGGGCGACATAGACCTCGTCCGGCGTGGTTTCCGTCGGGCGGCCGGCGATGCGAGCCTTCAACTCGCCCTGCGCCCAGCGGGCCACGGCGTCGGGGACGGGGTCGGTGGTCTCCTCGCCCATCTCGGACAGGCGCTCCACCAGCGGCGCGGGCAGGACGGCGCTCTGTTCGGTGGTGCGGGGCTCGGACTTGATCTGGGGCGCGTGGTTCAGGGTGATGCCCGTCACCGCGAACAGCAGCAGGGCCATCAGCGACACCCCCGCCGAAATCCAGTGCCAGCTGTGCAACTGCTTCAGCCAGAAGGCGCGCGCGCGGTTCACGCCCGGCGCCTTGGCGGGCCGGGAGGCGGCGGCTTCGACGGGCGAGTCAGGCTCGGGGCGGGCGGGAACGTCGGTCACACCCGGCCTCTGCCACAAGATGCGAACGAGTTGCAATAGAAACAGCGCGCAATGCGCGATCGGTCGCAGGTTTTATTCCTTCTCCAGGCAAAGCGCAGGGGGAGGAATAGTTCTATCCGCCCAATCGCCTGACCAGGGCCGCCGCGAACTCCGACAGGGTGTCGTCACGGGCGCCCATGACCAGGATACGGTCGCCGGGCCGCGCCAGGTCGATCAGCCGGTCGCCACAGGCCGCACGGTCCGCCAGGGCCAGGGCGTCACGGCCCAGGGCGCGGACACCGGCGGCGATGTCCTCAGACCCCACCGATCGATCGGTCGTCCCGCCATAGTAGACCGGCTCGGGCATCAGCAGCACGTCGTCCTCGCGCATCAGGCCGGCGAACCCCTCGGTGAACTCGGTCTTCATCAGCTTCAGCGGGCCGAACCCATGCGGCTGGAACAGGATCAGCAACCGCCCGTCGAAGGCGTGCAGGGTCTTCAGCGTCGCGGCGATCTTGTCGGGGTTGTGAGCGAAGTCGTCGATGACCGTCACCCCGTTCGCCGTCCCGACCACCTCCATGCGGCGACGGATGCCCGCGAAGGACGCCAAGGCGGCAACCGCCGCGTCCAGCGACACCCCGATGGCCCGAACCGCGCCGATGGCGGCCAGGGCGTTGGCCACATTGTGCGCCCCAGGCACGTTCAGGGTCACCGGCCGCGCCGCACCGCCTCGCGCGTGAAGGACGAAGGTCATTCCGGTCGGCAGGGGCGACAGATCGCGGGCCACCAGATCGGCGTCGGCCTCGCCCAGTGAAAAGGTGGTCACGTCGCCGCCACGGCCCTCGGCCTCCATCCTCTGCGCCAGGGCCTGGGTCTCGGTGTTGTCCAGGTTCAGCACCGCCTTGCCGGCGCGCCCGGTGAAGCCGCCGAACAGCGTCCGCAACTCCTCCATCGACTTGTGGTCCAGCGAGATGTTCGACACCACCGCCACCGTCGCGTCGTAGCGGGCGATCGAGCCGTCGCTCTCGTCCACCTCCGCCACGAACAGCTCCGAACCCCCGATCAGGGCGCTGGCGTAGGGGTGGTCGGCGTCGACGAAATTCCTCATCACCGCGCCGTTCATCACGGTCGGGTCGCGACCCGCCTGATGCAGGATCCAGGCGACCATGCCGGTGATGGTCGACTTGCCGCTGGTGCCCGCCACCCCGACCGAGGTCGGCGCCGCATTGAACAGTTCGCTCAGCAACTGCGGCCGGGTCTTGATGACGGCGCCGACGCTTTTCGCCGCCGCGATGTCGGGCACCGTATCCTCGATCGCGCCCGAGGCGATCACCACCTGATCCGGCGAGGTCACCCCCGACCCGTCCTGCGCAAACAGGGTCACCCCGTGTTCGGCCAGCCAGGCGAACTTCTCCGGCGTCCGCCCCTGATCCCGCGACCGGTCCGAACCCTGGATGGCGTGACCGCGCGACTGCACGATCATCGCCAGGGGCAACATCCCCGACCCGCCGATGCCGCAGAAGAAATAGGAGGCGTCGCTTTTCATTTCGGCTGAGTAGCGGGGTGCAGGTGACGGGGGAAGTCACAGATCGTCGGGCTCCGGGCGGCCCGACGCTTTTCCGTCCTCACACGGGTTCAGGCAGCCGCTCCGGATGCAGCCGCAGACCCAGGGCTTGGAGGACCCGCAGCACCGTGCGGAACTCCGGATTGCCGTCGCTGCTGAGCGCCCGATACAAGGACTGGCGCGGAAGGCCGGTCTCCTCGGCCAAAGCCGTCATGCCGCGTGCGCGCGCGACGACGCCGAGCGCATCGGTGATTTCGGCCGGATCACCGTCGGCGAAGGCGCCTTCCAGATAGGCCACGATCGCTTCCGGGTCTTCCAGATAGGCGGCCGGATCGAAGGGACGGGATTCTACGGGCATCTAGATCTCCTTTGCGAAGCGTAGGGCGGCGCGTATGTCGCGATCCTGACTGTCCTTTTCGCCGCCGCAGAGCAGGATGATCAGGATGTCGCCGCGCTGAACGAAATAGACGCGATAGCCGGGGCCGGTATGGATACGAAGCTCGCTGACTCCCTGTCCCACCGGCTTGACGTCGCCTGGATTGCCAAGGGCCAGTCGGCGAATCCGGCGGGCGATTTCAGCCTTGGCGCGGACGTCCCGCAGAGCCGCCAGCCAGTCCGAAAACATCTCGGTCTCGCGAACCTCGATCATCTGTCAACTATACGTGACGCTCAACCCTTGTCAATCAAAGGTGACACCCTGAGGGTCCGATGATTTCGTGAATGTCGAACGGGTCTTTGTCGGCGGACAATCGCCTTTCCCCGCCTACGCCGCACCTCTATCCTGGCCACAGGACAGCGATGGAACGCATGCAAAATCCTCTCCCGAAAACCCTGCTGAAACGGCTGGGAGATATCGTGTTCGGCGCGAATGACGCCCCCGTTGCGCATGACGTCGAACGCTCGTCCGGCGAGACTGAAAAAGGACGTCCGTCGCGACGCAGGACGTCGAGCGAGCGACTGATGGACCTGATCTTCGGGGCAAGGGACGAGGGCGACCGGAAGTGATCGCCAACACCTTCAAGATCGGCGTGGTCTGCGCCAGTTCGCGGTTTCCCAAGGCGAGGGCCGAGGCGGTCAGGGCCTGGTTCGCCGAACACTATCCGGACGGCTCGGTCTCGGTGGTCTTCCACCCCGCCTGTTTCCTGAAGCACGGTCATTTCGCCGGCGATGACCGGGCGCGAGCCGAGGCCTTCATCGAATACGCCAACGACCCCCGCATCGACGCGGTGTGGTTCGCGCGCGGCGGCTATGGCTCCTGCCGCATCGCCGAGGCGGTGATCCCGCGCCTGAACGCAGTGGCGCGCAAGAAGCGCTACATGGGCTATTCCGACGCCGGCAGCCTGCTGGCCGGCATGTACAAGGCCGGGTTCAAACATCTGGCGCACGGGCCGATGGCGTCGGATTCGGTTCGTCGCGACGACACCGCGCGCGGCGCCGTGGCCTGGCTGACGACGGGGGCGTCCGACTGGCTGGAGCCCTCGCTGGCGATCGACCGGAAGCCCGCCGTCGCCTTCAACCTGACCATCATCGACCAACTGGTCGGCACGGCGCTGGAGCCGGACCTGACCGGCCATGTGCTGATGATCGAGGAGGTGTCGGAGGCCCTGTATCGCGTCGATCGGATGATGTTCCACCTGACCGGCCAGGCCTCGATCCGCAAGGTGGCCGGCATCCGGCTCGGCCGGGTCTCGGACGTGACCCCCAACGATCCCGACTTCGGCCTGACGCCTGAGGAGATCGTCCGCTACTGGTGCGCGCGCTCGGGCATTCCCTATCTGGGACCCGCCGACATCGGCCATGACCGGGACAACCGGATCGTCCCCTTCGGCTGAAGGTTCCGGCGTGGCCGCCGCGCCGCACCTCCCGGTACGATTTGGGGGCTGGTACGAAAAGTATCCCGTTTCGGCACAAAGCCTCTCGACAGCCGATGTAACAGTCGTTCACATACGCGCCGATGTCGCCTGACGGTTCACCGCCGGGACGTGCGGACGGTTCGCCGTCCGGGATTTCCTGAGCGGGCGTCAGCGGTTAGCGAGTTTGGGGGATGACGTGGGGGCGTCGTCGTGACCCGCTGGGAGCCGGGGCGCATCAGTTCCGACAGGACCCGTCTCCACCCGGTGGAGGCGGGTCCGATCGTTTCGGGCCACCGGTTGCCCCAGGGTGACGGCCCATGGGGCGCGAGACGCCCTGGTCCGTTTCGGACCAGGGGCTCCTGGGTCAGGCCGCCTCGGCCGTCGCCGCAACCTCCGTCAGGGCGTCCAGGGCGCGGGTCAGGTCGGCGACGATGTCGTCCTCATGCTCCAGCCCGACCGACAGCCGCAGCAGGCCTTCGGTGATGCCGGCCGTCACGCGCGCCTCGGGCGTCATGGCCGCATGGGTCATGGTGGCCGGATGGGCGATCAGGCTTTCGACCCCGCCCAGCGACTCGGCCAGGGTGAAGATCTCCAGCTCCTCGATCAGGGCGCGCACCGCCTCGGCGCCCCCGTTCAGTTCGAACGACAGCATGGCGCCCGGTCCCTTCTGCTGACGCGCCGCCAGGGCGTGGCCGGGGTGGGAGGCCAGGCCCGGATAGTGGACCACGCGGACGGCCGGATGGGCCTCCAGGATCGCCGCCACGGCCCCGGCCGTCGCCTGCTGGCGTTCGATACGCGCGAACAGGGTGCGCACCCCGCGCAGGGTCAGATAGGCGTCGAACGGCGAGCCGGTGACGCCCAGGCAGTTCGCCCACCAGGCCAGTTCCTGATGGTCGGCCGCATCCGCCGAGACCACGGCGCCGCCGACGACGTCCGAATGGCCGTTGATGTATTTGGTCGTGGAATGCACGACGAAGTCGGCGCCCAGTTCGATCGGCCGTTGCAGGGCCGGCGACAGGAAGGTGTTGTCGGCCACCACCTTGGCCCCCACGCGATGCGCGCGGGTGCAGATGTCGGCGACGTCGACGACGCGCAACAGGGGGTTGGACGGCGTCTCGACCAGCACCAGTCGGGGGTTCAGCGCCAGGGCGGCCTCCAGGGCGTCCGGGTCGCCCTGATCGACGAAGGCGACCTCGAAATGGCCCTTGCGGGCGCGGGCGCTGAGCAGGCGATGGGTGCCGCCGTAACAGTCGTGCGGCGCGATCAGCAGGTCGCCCGGCGACAGCAGGCTGAGCGGCAGATCGACCGCCGCCATGCCGGTGGCCGTCACCACGCACCCGGCGCCGCCCTCCAGCCCGGCCAGGGTCTCGGCCAGGACGTCGCGGGTCGGATTTCCCGACCGGCTGTAGTCGTATTTCCGCTTCTGCTCGAAGCCGGCGAAGGAGTAGTTGGACGACAGGTACAGGGGCGGCATCACCGCGCCGTGCGCCGTGTCCTGATCCACGCCCGAACGGGCGCACAGGGTCTGAGCATTCTGGGCGCGGGTCATTGTTCGATGTCCTTGAGAGCGTCTTTGAGGATGTCGCCGACGAAGGCGTCCTCTTTCAGAAAGGCGTCGTGGCCGTAGAGGGACGGGGCCTCCACCAGACGCCACAGGTTCGGCAGCCGGGCGGCCAGTTCGCGAATGTCGTCGATCGGCACCAGCCGGTCGGAGGTGAAGCCGATCAGGAAGGTCGGCGCCGTGATCGGCTCGGGCGTCACCCGATGGCGGTCGATCGAATCCGACAGCGACAGCCAGCGGGCCGGGGTGGTGTGGGTGCGATAGGCCTCGCCGCGCGACGTCAGATAGCCGCACACCGGATAGGCGTCGCCCGCCGACGGCGCGATCGCGTCATCGAATCGCTCGGCGAACTCCTCCGGCGTGCGATAGGTGGTCATGGCCAGTTCGCGGGCCAGGGCCACGCCGTCCTCGGGACGGCCGACCGAGGCGGCGAACTGCAGGATGCGCCGCTGGATGCCGCGCCAGGCGGTGGCCTGGGGATGGGCGCGGTGCGCGGCTGACACCACGATCAGGCGGCCGAGACGCTCGGGGAACTGTTCGGCGAAGGCCAGCCCGACCATGCCGCCGTAGGAACAGCCGACGAAGGCCGCGACGCGCCCGGCGCCGATGTGGTCGAGGACCAGCGCCAGCAGCCGCGCCTGATCCTGGGTCGTGATGGTGACGGGCTCGGCGCCGGGGGCGGCGTCCGGTGCGAAGTCGAAGGCCAGGACCCGACAGGTCTTCAGGTCGATCGGGCCGCCGTCAGAGACCGCGCCCGACCACCAGCCCAGGCCGTTGGTTTCGGTGCGGTGCACGAACCGACCCGAGGAGATGCCGCCCGCCACGACGATCAGGGGGCCGTCAATCCGCCCATGCAGCCGCGCGGAGATGACCGGCTGGCCCAGGCGCTGGCCCGAAGCCAGACGGAAGTCGGCGGGCAGGGGCACGAGGACGTCGCCCGTCTGCTCCGAACCGACCGCCCCGGAACGACGCGTTTCCGGCGCGCGACAGAGCGGCTCCAGAGTGGTGTTTTCAGCGTCGAAAGCCATGGTCGTCATCCGCATTCCCGCCCACCAGGGCTCATGCGGTGACAGATCGTGGGGCGTCGCCTCGTCGACGCTCCACTCATCTCTCGCGGCTTCGGAAAGCCCCGCAGGAGTTGGCACCGTTCGGGCGGAACCCGATGGTTGCCCCGGCGTCAAAGGGCCTAATCCCTCAGCCGGTCTTGATGAGTGCTTTTAGGGGTGATGAATTTTGCGGCCAGCGTCAAGAGGAAAATTCTGTCGATCGATCCAGGAAACAGGCGATGCGTGCGCGGCCCTATACTCGTCGAATTGCCAAAACGCGCAAAAAACGTGCGAGAGGGGTTGACGGGGCCGACGACGCCCGACACCCTAGACTGGAAGTTTTCGCAGGATGACCGCCGTGTCGCGTCTCGTCTCCATCGTCGCCTCGATTAGCACCGCCGCCGGTTCGGCGCGGTCGGCGACGTCTGCGCTCACCACCACCGGCGGTACGACCATGACCGGCCCCCCTGGGGCGGGAACAGGTTAGCGCGCGTCGATCAGGACAAGCTCAAACCCGAACCCGCCCGGACCCACCGGGCGGGTTTTTCTTTGCCCTCAGCCTCCTTCCTCCACTCCCCGTTCCAAGCCTCAAGAGACCTCCGATGCCGCACTCCAATCTCGCCCTCGTCGAACCGCTCAAACCGCTCGAGGCGGCCGATGACGCCCCCGTCCAGGCCGTCGCCTCTCCGCTCGCGGCCGCTGCGCCGGACGTCGTCGTGCTGAAGTTCGGCTCCTCCATCCTGCGCGACGCCGCCCAGGCCCCGGCCGTGGCGTCCGAGGTCTATGGCCACGTCCGCGCGGGTCGGAAGGTGGTGGCGGTGGTCTCGGCCCTCGCCGGCCAGACCGACGCCCTGCTGGCCGAGGCGCGCGACCTCGGTCTCGACCACTCCAACGACCTGCTTCCCGCCTATGTCGCCCAGGGCGAAGAACGTGCCGCGGCGCTCGTGGCCATCGCCTGCGACCGTATCGGCCTGGACGCCAAGTCCCTGTCGGTGCGCGAACTGGGCGTCGTCGCGGAAGGCCCGCTGGAGCACGCCCATCCCGTCGGCCTGCACGGCGCGCATCTTCGCAAGGCCCTGTCGGAGCATCAGGTGGTGGTGGTGCCCGGCTTCGGCGCCGTGAACGACCGGGATCAGGTCGCCCTGCTCGGGCGCGGCGGGTCGGACCTGACGGCCGTCTTCCTGGCGGCCGAGCTGGGCCTGAAACGCGTGCGGCTGGTGAAGGACGTCGACGGCCTCTACGACCGCGATCCGGCCTCCAACTCGGGCCGCCCGCTGCGCTATCGTCAGGCCAGCTGGGACGACGCCCGCCGTCACGGCGGCGCTCTGGTCCAGCATGACGCCATCGACCTGGGCGAACAGCGCGGGGTGGAGATCGAGGTCGCGGCCCTGGGGCGCGCCGACTGCACGGTGGTCGGCCACCATTCCGCGCCTCCCGGTCGGTCGATCCCCGACGCCCCGGTGCGCGTGGCGATCGCCGGCTGCGGCGTGGTGGGCGGCGGCCTCCTGGCCCGGCTCCTGCCCGACAGCCGCTATGAAGTCGTCGGCGTCCTGGTGCGCGACCCGAAGAAGCCGCGCGACGTGGACGCCCCGGCCGGGCTGTTCCTGTCGGACCGCGAGGCCCTGCTGGATCTCAAGCCCGATCTTCTGGTCGAGGCCCTGTCCGAGGGCGGTGCCGGCCACGACCTGATCCGGGCCGCGCTGGAACGCGGCGTCGACGTGGCCAGCGCCAACAAACAGGCCATCAGCCGCGACCCCGGCGGCCTCGCCCGCCTGGCCGAGGCGAACAACGCCCGCCTGGCCTATTCGGCGGCGGTGGGCGGCGGCTCGCCGATGATCGAAACGCTCCGTGCGGCCCGCGCCGCCGGCCCGGTCGCCGGCTTCGAGGCGGTGCTGAACGGCACGGTCAACTTCATGCTCGACCGCCTCGATCAGGGCGCCGAGTTCGCCGACGCCCTGGCCGACGCCCGCGTGGCCGGTTTCGCCGAGGAAGACCCTTCGTCCGATCTGGAGGGCCGCGACTCGGCCGCCAAGGTGAAGCTGCTGGCGTTCGAGGCGTTCGGCGAAACGCCCGGCGACGACCTGCCGTGCGATGTCCTGGCCGCCGACTTCCAGGCCGACGGCCCGGTCCGCCAGATCGGCGCCTGCCGGCTCGAGGACGGGGTGCTGCAGGCCTCGGTCAAGCTGGACCGCGACCTCGACGACCCCCTGTTCAGCGCCCTGAAGGGCGAACGCAACGCCCTCAAGGTCTATGGCGAGGACGGTCGGGTCTGGTCGTGCAAGGGCCGGGGCGCGGGTCGCTGGCCGACGACGGAAAGCGTCCTCGCCGACGTCGCCGACATCATCCGCGCGCGTCACGCCGCCCTCGGCTATCACTGAGCGGAGGAAGCGGACGCGGAGTCGATCTGATGGCGGTCTTCACGCCGGTCACCGTCGCACAGGCGCGCGACTTCGTCCGGGGCTACGGCCTCGGCGAGGTCACGGGTCTGCACGCCATCGCCGAGGGGGTGGAAAACACCAACTATCGGCTGGAGACGTCCGAGGGTCGTTTCGTCCTGACCCTGTTCGAGGGCCGGACGGACGCCGCCAGCCTGCCCTTCTGCCTGGGGCTGACCGATCATCTCGCGGCAGCGGGATTCCCGGCGGCCCGCCCGCTGCGGAATGCGGCGGGCGAATGGATCGGCGACCTGAACGGCAGGCCCGCCGCCGTCGTCGAGTGGCTCACCGGCGCCTGGCTGCGCGCGCCCTCGGTTGACGAACTGGCCCAGGCGGGCGCCGCCCTGGCCGAATTCCATCTTGCGGCCGCAGACTTCGCGGGACGCCGCCCCAATCCGGTCGGGCCGGTCCAATGGCGCGCCCTGCTGGATCGCTCGGCCTCGGGCGCGGTGACGCCGGAGGATCGCGGACTGGTGGCCGGCTGCCGCGCGGCCCTGGACCGGATCGGCGATCCGTTCGCGGACGACCTGCCTTCGGGCGCCGTCCATGCCGATTATTTTCCGGACAACGTCCTGTTCGACCAGGGCAGACTGTCCGGCGTCATCGACGTCTATTTCGGTTGCGACGGCCCCTTCGCCTACGACCTCGCCATCGCCCTGACCGCCTGGGGCTTCGACGGAGAGGGGCGGGAAATCCCCGGCGCCGCTGCGGCCTTCCGGCGCGGCTACGAAGCCGTCCGTCCCCTGACCCCCGCCGAGCGTGAGGCCCTGCCGCGCCTCGGCGAGGCCGCCTGCCTGCGCTTCACCCTGACGCGCCTGCACGACCGCATCTTCCACGACCCGGCCAATCTGGTCACGCCCAAGGCCCCCGCCGCCTTCTTCCGCCGCATGGATTTCTGGCGCCTGGCCGAGCCGGCCTGACCGGCGTCAGCTTCCGTCGTTTGGCGTCTCTGTCCGGTCGGTTAGATTGGCGCCATGCAGTTCGGCGCCGTCGATCGTCTCCGCCAGTCCTTCGCGGCCCAGTTCGAGCCGGAAGAGGGGCGATCCTTCCTGTATCGCCAGGACCAGAAAGGTCCGGCGATCCGCCTCAATGCGGACGAACACCGCCAGTTCATTCAGGCCTATGACCGCGTCCTTCGCTGGTCCTTCTGGGGCGTGTTCGGCGGAACCATCCTGATCGCCGGCGGCCTGGCCCTGGCGCTGGGCCGCGAGATCGAGACCCGGGCCTGGATCCTGTATCCGCCGTTGATCGCCCTCGCGGCGGGCCTCGTCGCCTGGCAGATGTGGGCCCGATACGCCCCGGCCCGAGCTCTGGCGCGTCGCCGCCCGGTGTCGCCCGCCCTGTCTCCGGCCGCGTCCAGGGGGCTGGCGATGCGCAACCTCAGCTACGGCCAGCTGGCCCTCGGCGCCCTGGCCGTCCCTTTCATGCTCTGGAACGCCTCGCGCGCCTGGGACATCACCCGGGGCTGGGGCCTCTTGTGGATCGTGGGCGGCGTCATCCTGTTCGCCGTCATCGCGGTCCAGGCCGTCCGCAAGTGGCGGTTCGAGCAGGGACGGAAATAGTCGGGCGCTCTGCTCGCGCTGTTCCCATCACCCTTGGCGCAAGGCCCGGATGACCACGACAGAACGGGCTCATCCAGCGCAGAATCCCGTTCCCGGCCTTTGTAATACCTCGGTTTTCCAGAAACTTCGCGCCCGCTTCCGGCCGCGACCTGAAACCGATGCATAATCCTGCCTGCCCGCTGCAGGGGAGCGTCCGGCGATCTGGCCGTGGCGCCTCCATCGCCGCGTCAATTGGAGGAACCCGACTCTCTGGACTCTCCCGACTCCTTTTTCGCCCGGGCGGCGGCAGGCGTTCACCCCGCCATGAACCCCTTGACCGCCGCCAGCACGGCCTCGGGCGTCCCCTCGACCACGGTCAGTCGCTCGGGGCGGTCACCCAGGTCGCGGATGACGGGGCAGGGTTCGGGGTCGAAGCCCAGGACCGAGGAGACGTCGCCGCCGAACTTGGCCGCATGGGCGGTGGACAGGGCCACGACCGGGGCGTCCTGGCTTTCCAGGCGGCGTGCGGCCGACAGGGCCACGGCCGTGTGCGGACAGACGACGCGGCCATAGGCCTCCCAGGCGTCGGCGATCTCGGCGCGTGTCGTGGCCTCGTCCACCGAGACGGCGGCGACCTGGGCGCGGACGGCGGACAGGATGACGGCGGGAATCTCCACCCGGCCCTCGGCGGCGAAGGTCTCGAACAGGGCGCGGGTGGCCACGGCGTCACGGCCGGAGGCCTCGAAGATCAGGCGCTCGAAGTTCGACGGCGCCTGGACATCCATGGAGACGCTGGCCGTCTCCACCGCGGGGCGGCGCTCATAGAGGCCGTCGTTGATGGCGCGGGCCAGGGCGTCGTTGCGGTTGACGGCGGCGGTGAAGCCGGCGACGGGCAGGCCGCTCTTCTGCGCCGCGACGCCGGCGAAGGCGTCGCCGAAATTGCCCGTCGGCACCACGAAGTGCGGGGCGCGATCCTCGCCCACCGCCCGCAGTTGCATGACCGCCGAGACATAGTAGGGAATCTGGCCCGCCAGCCGGGCCCAGTTGATGGAGTTGACCGAACTGAACCGGGCCCCGTCGCGCAGGCTCTCCTCGGCCAGCAGTCCCTTCACCAGCCGCTGGCAGTCGTCGAAATCGCCCTCGACCGCCAGGTTCAGGACGTTATCGGCCGGGACCGTGGTCATCTGCCTGCGCTGCACCGGCGAGACGCGGTCCAGCGGGTGGAGGACGATCAGGCGGATATTGGCCTTGTCGGCGAAGGCGTTGACGGCGGCGGCGCCGGTGTCGCCGCTGGTCGCCGTGACCAGGGTCAGCCGCTCGCCGGACGCCGCCAGGGCCTCCTCCGACAGGGCGGCGGCCAGCTGCATGGCCAGGTCCTTGAAGGCGGCCGTGGGACCGTGCCACAGTTCCAGCATCCACAGGTCGTCGGACAGCTGGACCAGGGGCGTCACCGCCGGATCGTCGAAGCCGGCGACCAGCTTCGCCAGCGACCGCTCCAGCGCCGCCGGGGGCAGGGCGTCGCCGAGGTAGGGGACCAGAACGTCGGTCGCGATCTGGCCATAGGTGCGTCCGGGTCGGGCGACGTCGGCGGGCAGCGTCGGCCAGCGCCCGGGCATATACAGGCCGCCGTCTGGCGCCATGCCGCGCAACAGGGCGCCGGCGAAATCGGTGGGGGTGTCGTCTCCTCGGGTGGAGAGATAACGATCGGCGGCGAACTGGGTCATGACCGGCGTGTCCTAACCGGAAGGCGGAACGGTCGTCACCCCGGATTGCAGCGGATCGGGCGAAAAATTGCCTGCTGTGGCGCCGGATGGCCGGATCGGGGAAAGCTTCGACCCTTGCGCCATGTCATGCGCCCCGCGCCAGGATGACGCGGGCGCTGGCGTCGGCGACCGGATGCGGCCATGTGTGGCGCATGAGGTCTTTCCGCCGATGAACCGCCGCGGCCTGTTGCTGCGTGTGGGCGCCCTAGGCGCCGCCGTCGCCGGCGGGGTCTGGCTGCGCGATCAGGTCGTCTGGCGGCGCCCGGACGTGGCTGTCGTCGACGACGCCTGGCGACCCTGGGATCATCCTCGCACCGATGTGCCGACAGTGTCGGCCGCAATCCAGGGCCGCACGGTGCGCGCCCTGATCGACAGCGGCGCCGAATACTCGGCCATCGACCGGGAGTTCGCCGAGAGCCTGGGTCTGAAGTCGGGCTTCAACATGCCGTTGATCGCCTATGGCGTGGGCGGCGGGCCTCAGATGGGCCGGGGCGTCGGCGTGTCGTTGGCGGCGGGGGGGCTGCAGATCTCGCGGCTCCAGGCCGCCGTGCTGGACCTCGGGCCGGTGGCGTCTCCGCGCGGCCTGGCCACCCCGATCATCCTGGGACAGGACGTGCTGGGCGAGGCGGTCATCGAGCTGGACCTGTCGCGGCCCCGCCGCGCCGGCCGACGGCTGCGCTTTCTCGCCGCCGCCCCCTCCGCCGCCGACCTGGTCGCGGCGCCCGCCCGCCGTCAGGGCCGCGCCCTCCGCACCGAGGTCATTGTCGAGGGATCCCTGATCGACGCCCTGGTCGACACCGGCTCCTCCTCGGCCCTCGCCCTGTCGGAGGCCGAGGCCCGAAAGGCGGGGCTGCTGGACGGCCGTCCGACCACGCAGGGCTCGACCCTGGTGCTGGGCGGGGCGATGGCGTCGCGCCTCATCCGCGTCGGGTCGCTGACGGCGGGTGGTTCGGACCTCGGCCGCGCCGAGGTTTCCGTGTTCGACACGCCCGGCCTGCCGACCTTCCCCTCCTCCCTGGTCGGAACCGCCGCCTTCGAGGGCCGTCGCGTCGTCCTGGATCTGGCGGGCGGGCGGATCCTGGCCTCGCGCCCGCTGGACCTGATCGTCGGCTGAGGCGAAAAGGCGGCATGATCCGGCTTCACGTCACCTCCGACCTCGCCCCCGGCGCCGCCGTCGCCCCGACCCTGGACCAGTCCCGCTATCTGACCCAGGTCATGCGGCTCAAGGCCGGCGACGACCTTCTGGTGTTCAACGGCCGCGACGGCGAATGGTGCGCCGAAGTGGCAGAGGTTCTGAAGAAGGGCGTTATCCTGCGCGCCGTTGAACAGAGCCGGCTCCAGGTCTTCGGCCCGGACCTCGAACTGATCGTCGCCGTGGTCAAGAAGGCGCGCGTCGAGACCATCGTCGAAAAGGCGACGGAGCTCGGGGCGCGCAGGGTGCGCCTGGTCCTGACTCACAGAACCAACGCCGACCGTCTCCGCCTCGACCGCCTCGACGCCATCGCCGAGGAGGCCGCCGAACAGACCGGCCGGCTCGACGTGCCCCTGATCGATGATCCGGTGAAGCTGGAGACCCTGCTGGACGATTGGCCGGACGGCCGGCGCCTGATGTTCTGTGACGAGACGGGCGGCGCGCCGGCGATCCGAACCCTGGCACAGGCCGGATCCGGTCCCTGGTCGATCCTGATCGGGCCCGAGGGCGGATTTTCGCCGGAGGAGGGCGATCGTCTGCGCGCCCTGCCTTACGCCTCGGCCGTCTCTCTCGGTCCGCGTATCCTGCGCGCCGACACCGCCGCGATCACCGCCCTGGGCCTGTGGCAGGCCGCGGTCGGCGACTGGGATCGCTGACACGGCGACCCGGCTTCGTCTTCCCCCTTGAGGAACGTCGCTTTCCCGCCCATCTAGCCGCGACAGGCCGACGCACGGGTGCGTCGGGAGGGGCTTCGCCGCATGGCCGATCAGGAAACGCTTTCGCTCGATCAACTGATCGGGGCCATGTCGAAGGGCATGAAGCCGAAGGATGAATGGCGCATCGGCGCCGAACACGAGAAGTTCGCCTTCGACCGCTCGACCCTTCGCCGTCCGACCTATGAAGGGCCGCGCGGCATTGAGGCGATGCTGGACGGGCTGCAACGCTTCGGCTGGACGCCGGTCGAGGAGGGCGGTCACGTCATCGGGCTGGAGCGCAGGAACACCGAGGGCTTCACCGCCTCGGTCAGCCTGGAGCCAGGCGGCCAGTTCGAACTGTCCGGCGCGCCGCTGCGGTCGATCCACGAAATCTGTTCCGAGACCGGCCAGCATCTGATGGAGGTCAAGCAGGTCGCCGACCAACTGAACCTGGGCTTCCTCGGCGTCGGCTTCGACCCCATGTGGCGGCGCGAGGACGTGCCGGTCATGCCCAAGGGCCGCTACGACATCATGCGCGCCTATATGCCGAAAAAGGGGTCCCTCGGCCTCGACATGATGCTGCGGACCTGCACCATCCAGGCCAACCTCGACTTCGATTCCGAAGCCGACATGGTCGCCAAGTTCCGTACCTCCCTGGCGCTGCAGCCGATCGGCACGGCCTTGTTCGCCAACTCTCCCTTCACCGAGGGGCGCCCCAACGGCTTCCTGTCGGCGCGCGCCAATGTGTGGACCGATACTGATCCGGACCGCACCGGCATGCTGGATTTCGTCTTCCGCGACGGCTTCGGTTTCGAGGCCTACGCCGACTATGCGCTCGACACGCCAATGTATTTCGTCAAGCGCGACGGGCGCTATGTCGACGCCTCCGGCCAGTCGTTCCGCGACTTCCTCGAGGGCCGGCTGCCCGCCTTGCCGGGCGAACGGCCGACGCTCAAGGACTGGGGCGATCACCTCACCACCTTGTTTCCCGAGGTGCGGCTGAAGCAATATCTGGAAATGCGCGGCTCGGACGGCGGGCCCTGGAGCCGTATCTGCGGCCTGCCGGCGCTTTGGGCGGGCATCTTCTACGACGCGCCGTCGCTCGCGGCCGCCTGGGACTTGTGCAAGAACTGGGACATTCAGGACCACGAACGCCTGCGCCGCGACGTCACCCGGCTGGGCCTGAAGGCTGAGGTCGCCGGCCGCTCCGTGCGCGACATCGCTGTCGACATGGTCGCCATCGCCCGCGAAGGCCTGAAGAGCCGGGCCATGTTCTCGGGCGGCATGGTCGACGAGCGCGGCTATCTGTCAGAACTGGAAGACATCGCCGACAGCGGCGTCACCCCGGCCGAGCGTCTGCTCGACCTGTACCACGGCGAGTGGGCGGGCGACCTGAGCCGCGTGTATCGCGACTTCGCCTACTGATCAGTCCTTCGGCTCGCTCAGGGTCCACAGATGGGTTCCGCCCACGGCGACGATGAAGACGCCGAAAAAGGCGAGGACGGCGGCCAGCCAGGGCAGGGCTTCGGTCGGGACGGGCATGGCGATCTCCTGATGCGAGGATCGGGAGATGCGCTGCGCGGGGCGGCGACGCCTTGATCTACATCAACCGTCGGGTGCCGCGGTCTTCGAGTATTCTTTTTGCCTCAGCGCTTGGAGCGGGCCACGCGAGCCGCTAGTGTCCGCCCCGGCTCCGCGGGCATGATGTAGTGGTAGCCTGAAAGCTTCCCAAGCTTTTCGTGCGGGTTCGATTCCCGCTGCCCGCTCCAACACTTAGCCGATATCGCCCTGCCGTTTTGCCGGCCTTTTGACAGTCCCGGCCGTGGTTTCGACCCTGATCCTGGTTTCCAATCGTGGGGATCGGTTGACGGCCCGGGGTGGCGACGATCACTTCGGCTGATCGGCGTCCGCCCGGATCGAGGATCCTGTGAGCAGGGCCCCGGTCAGGGTCCGCTTGTGATATTCCAGCAGCGTGATGTCGACTTCGGCGGTGTGACGGTCGCCGGAGAAGGTCATCTCGATCAGCAGGCCGCGCATGGCCGCTACGTGCAGCCGCACCATGCTCTCGACGGCGGCGCGGTCGCCAATGCCGAGTTCCTTCGCGAGAGCCCAAACGCCTTCTCTCTGGTCTGCCTCCAATTGCTGGGCGATCTGCGGAAATCGTTCTCCCAACGCCGGATCGCTGCGTGAGGCCAACATGATCTCGAGCAGGGCCAGGGCAGGGGGCTGACAGATCGCCTCCCAAGTGGCGCGGGTCAGGGCCATGTAGCGGTCTAGGCCCGCCGGAATCTGGCCCAGCCGGCGGCGAACGGATCTGTTCTGATGCAGGGCGGCCGCTTCCGCCACGGCGATGATCAGATCCACCTTCGTCGGAAAGTGGTGCAGCATCGCGCCCCGGCTCACCCCGGCCTCCTCCATGACGACCTGGGTGGTGGTCGCCGCATAGCCCAGCCGGCTCAGACAGGCGATCGCGGCGTCGACCAGGCGCTGGCGCATCTGTGCGCTGCGCTCTGCGTGTGAGCCGCGCGGTTGGGGAATGGGAGTGGCAGGCTTTGCGGTCATGGCGTCCTGCAAATGACCAGTTCGATCCCTGAATGTCCAGCTCAATAAGCCGTTCGGCTCATTTGACAGTCACTATTGACTGTAAAAGGGGTTCACGCCACAGTCGTTCCAACATGACCTCCGACGCGGCCTGATGACACCGGTGGCGGAATGAGAGGCGCAGGAAGCGTTCAGCGGCGGCAGCGGCCTTAGCGGGGTCAGCGCCGCCTGGGAGGGGCCGTATGTCGACTGAGGCGACACAGACGCGTTTTGGCGTCAGGACGGACCGTAAATCGTCCTCGCCGGCCTTGCGGAACGGAATTTCGAAACCCGGTCCTGGGTTCTCCTCCTGGGGGCCGGCCCTCGCCGGTCGGCCCCGCCCTTTTTCAGCGAGGCGAACGCACGGCCTGTGTTTGTTGACGGCGATCGGCGCCATCGGCTGGGCCGCCGCAGCCCCGGCGTCCGGCCAGATCGCGGGCCTGGCGCCGGCGAATACGGATGAGAGCCAGGTCGGCGCCTACGTCCTGCCGGAACTGATGCCCCAGGCGACGGGTCAGGATGCGGCGACCTGGGTCGCGTCCCGCCGGGCGGAGGTGCTGGATCTGGTCGCCGGACATCAGTTCGGCCGGACGCCCGCCGAATATGTGCCGATGAAGCCTGAGGTCTGGGAGCGGGAGGCGCCGGGGCTGAACGGCCTCGCCCAGCGGACCCAGGCGCGTCTTCGGATCGGCGCGGGGGCGGATGCGCAGATCGTGCGCGTCGTGCTGTACGTTCCGGTGTCGGCGACAGGACCGGTCCCGGTTCTGCTGCACCTCGGCTTCTCCCCCAATGCGCTGGTGTTCGACGACCCGGGCGTCGAGGAGGGCATGGGCTGGGACGTGCGGACCCGGACGCGCGTTCCCGATCGTCAGGTGCGGCTGCTGGCGGGTTTTGACCCTCGGCCGTTCCTGGAACGCGGTCTGGCCGTCGCCCACGTCTACTATGGGGACATCGAGCCGGACTTTGACGGAGGGGCTGCGTTCGGCGTCCGCCGCCTGTTTGGCGACCCCTCCGCGCCGCGCGCACAGGACGCCTGGGGCGCGATCGGCGCCTGGGCCTGGGGCGTCAGCCGCGTGGTCGACTGGTTGTCGACGGAGCGGGCGGTGGACGCGCGACGCATCGCCCTGTCCGGCGCGTCCCGCCTGGGCAAGACGACGCTCTGGGCGGCGGCCCAGGACCCGCGCATCGCTCTGGCCATGCCGATCGTGTCCGGCGAGAGCGGCGGGGCGATCAGCCGTCGAAACTACGGCGAGACGGTCGCCGCGATCAGCCATCCGGATCGTTACGATTACTGGTTCGCGCCCCGATACCAGACCTATTCCCAGCGCGTCAGCGACCTGCCGGTCGACGGCCATATGCTGCTGTCCTTGATCGCGCCGCGGCCGATGCTGCTGGTCACCGGCGACACCGACACCTGGTCGGATCCGCGGGGCGAATATCTGGGCGCCGTTGCGGCGACTCCGGCGTGGGAGCTGTTCGGAAAGACGGGCGTGGCGGAGCCGCAGCCGCCGTCCGAGACCCTTCCGACGTCGGACCTGGCGGTGTTCCAGCATGTCGGCGGCCATGCCCTGCTGCCCGGCGATCTGACAGTCATGGCCGACTTCATGGCGGAAAGGCTGTCGCCGACGCCCACGCGCTCCGTCGCTCAGGCCAACGCGGCGCGGGCGGCGAACCGGAACAGACCGAGCGCCTGGTGGGCGTCTCTGGAGGGCCGTCCCGACGACTGGTTCGCAGGCGCCGAGGCGGCCGTGATCACCCGCAATATCCTGTCCTGGCAGGACAGGGTCAGCGGCGGCTGGCCGCTGATGAACACGACGGCGGAGCCGAACATCGGCGATCCGACGGCGGTCGGTCCGTGGGGCGCGCGCTCGGCCCTGATCAAGGCGACGGTCAACGAAATGCGGTTCCTGGCGCGCCGTCAGGCGGCCAGCCCCGATCCTCTCCAGGTCCAGGCCGTCGATCGCGCCCTGGGCTACATCCTGGACGCCCAGTATCCGTCAGGCGGCTGGCCCCATTCCTGGCCCGTCTTCGTCAACGCCTACGATCATCAGGCGACGTTCAACGACGACGAGATGGTCGATCTGATGATCCTCCTGCGCGAGGTCGCCACCGATCCCCGCTTCGCCTTCCTGGGCGCTGAGCGGCGCGCGGCGGCCCAGGCGGCGTTCGATCTGGGGCTGGGGTTCATCCTGAAGAGCCAGATACGCGTCAACGGCGTGCTGACGGCGTGGTGCGCCCAGCATGACGAGGTCACGCTGGAGCCCCGATCGGCTCGCGCCTTCGAGCCGGCGTCCATCAGCGGAGGGGAAAGCGCCGGCGTTCTGCTGCTGCTGATGAGTCTGGACGACCCCGGCCCCGAAGTACGCGCCGCCGTGAAGGCCGGGGCGGAATGGTATCGCGATAACGCCATACGCGGCATCCGCGTGGAGGTCGGAAACGGCGACAGGATCGTGCACGCCGATCCCAACGCCCCGCCGGTCTGGGCCCGGTTCTACGAGATCGGAACCAACCGGCCGATCTTCGCCGGGCGCGACGGGGTCATTCGCTACCGCCTGGCCGAAATCGAGAAGGAGCGCCGCGGCGGATACGCCTGGTACGGCGCCTGGGGCGTGCCGGTTCTGGAACGCTACGCCGAATGGTCCCGCCGATACGGCACATGAATCACGCAATCGCACAGACGCCGGACCACGGCGCGAGCACATCTTAGGGAAGGGAAGATCATGAATTCATCGAAACGCGGCGTCGCCAACGTGCTGATGTCCGGCGGCTCTCATGCCGTCATCGCTCTGGTCGCCGGACTGGCCCTGGCCGGACCGGCTCTGGCCCAGTCAGAGGCGCCGGTCCGCACCGCGCCGCAGGATGACGACGCCACCCAGGTCGAGGAGGTGGTGGTCACCGGCTTCCGGGCCTCGCTGCAGAGCGCTCTGGACGCCAAGCGCCGGTCTAACGTGATGGTCGACGTCATCGACGCCGAGGACATCGCCGACTTTCCCGACGCCAACCTGGCCGAGTCGCTGCAACGCCTGCCCGGCGTCACCATCGACCGGGACAACGGCGAGGGCCGGACCATCACCGTGCGCGGCTTGGGGCCCGACTTCACCCGCGTGCGCCTGAACGGATTGGAGGCCCTCTCCACCGCCGGCGGAAATGATTCCGGCTCGACGCCGAACCGCTCGCGCGGGTTCGATTTCAACACCTTCGCCTCCGAGCTCTTCAGTTCCTTGCGGGTCCAGAAGACGGCTTCGGCCGAGGTGGACGAGGGGTCGCTCGGCGCCACTATCGACCTGGTCACCGGCCGCCCGTTCAACTTCGCGGGCCGCCGCGCGGGCCTGTCGATCCAGAACGCCCACTATGAAAACGGCGGGCGCAACAGCCTGAAGGCGGCAGGTCTGATCTCCGACCGTTGGGAGACCTCCATCGGTCAACTCGGCTTCACCGGGTCTGTCTCCTACAGCGACGCCTCGCGCATCACCGACAGCTACAGCCGCCAGCCGGCCTCGTTCGACTATGCCTCGGCCCAGTCCTGGTTCGCTCCGACCCTGAACGCGACGGCGCCTGCGAACGGGATTCCGCAGCGGCAGGGCTTCGCCGCGCCGATCGGCACGCCCTGCAACGGCGGCACTGTGGCGGCGCCGATCCTCAATGGCCTGGTGCCGGGTCTGAATGTGACGCGCGCCGCGGCCTGCGACAATCTTCGCGGCTCCAACCCCGCCGCCTACGCCCTGATCTATCCGAACGGCGGCGCGGTCCGCAGTTTCCAGAACGGGGCGACTGTGGTGACCCAACCCGGCTCCATCGTCCGTCTGCCGACGCTGCCGACGTTGAACCAGCAGGAACTGGATCAGGAGCGGTTGGGTCTGACCGCCGCCCTGCAGTGGCGCCCCAGCGACCGGACCACGGTCAGTCTGGACGGGGTTTACTCGAAGTTTGAGGTCGATTCCCGACTCTATCAGATCTCGACGATCGGGCTGAACCGGGCCAACAACACCAGTTCAGCCTACTACACCGCGACCAGCGGTTCGGCGGCGCTGTACAGCTCCTGCGGCGTGACCGGCGCCGGCGGTCAGTCCATCCAGTGTCAGGGATCGGAAGGCTCGGGGGCGGTGCTTCCCGGCTTCGCCAACAGCACGAACCCGAACAATCTCAACGCCTTTGACTACTACAACAACCCGGCCTCGGTGGGTTACATCCCGACCGGCAACAATCTGGCGATGATCGACGCCCTGGTGGGCAAACCCTCGACCTGGATCATGGACGCCAGCGTCGACAACAGTAATCCGAACTCGCCGATCGCCGACTATCTGGTGCTGGGCAACCTGGACCTGCGCTCGGCCAACGACCAGAACACCTATACGACCGAGTTCCAGCAGGTGTCGGCCACCATCGAACACCAGTGGACCGACCGCCTGAAGATGACGGTCGTGGCGGGGATGTCGAAATCGACCAACGAAAGCCTCGGTCTGCTCTCGGACCTGATCCGGCTGGATTCGGGGCGAGGCGGCGTGGGCGACGGCTATTTCGTCTATGATGCGCGTGACGGCGGCGACATGCCGGTGATCGACTTCGGCTTCGACGCCGCCGATCCGACGAAGTGGGACACGGTGAAGGGTTACTCCGTGCTCCGGGTGCAGGCGCGCTCGACGGAAAACACCTTCGAAAACGTGCGCACGGACTTCGCCTGGGATGTGTTCGAGGGCGACCAGATCAAGTTCGGCGCCGCCTTGCGTCGCTACGGGTTCGACACCCAGGAACTGCGCCGCGCGTCCCAAGAGGCCATATCACCGACCCTGCTGGAGGCCGGCTCCACCGTCGCCGCCACGGGCCGGGTGATTGAATGGGGCATGGGGCTGGATGTTCCGGCGGGAACGACGACCCGGTTCTGGACGCCGGACAACGCCAAGATGGCCGAGGTGTTCGGCTTCGACTGCAACTGCGTGAACAAGTACGGCGACTTCCGCCTGACTCCCGGCGGCGCCTCGAACAATCTCGGGCTGAACTACGACATCGCGGAGACGGACACCGGAGCCTACGTCCAGTACGACTATGACCGCAGCCTCTTCGGCATGCCGTTCCGCGGCAATGTCGGCGTGCGTTACGCCCTGACGGAAGTCGAGGCCGGAGGGCTGACGACGATCGGCACGCCGATCACCAACACCAACCGCTACGAGGACATCCTGCCGTCGCTGAACAGCGTCCTGACGGTGCGCGACAACCTGCTGCTCCGGTTCGGGATCGCCAAGGTCATGGCGCGGCCCTCGCTGAGCCAGCTGGCGCCCGGGATCACCTCCTTCAACGTGCCGGGCACGGTGGGCGCCACGACCGGCGGCTCGATCTCGTCCGGCAACACCAAGCTGAAGCCGTTCCGGACCACAACCACGGATCTCAGCCTGGAATGGTATTTCGCGCCCGGCGCCCTGTTCGGCGTGGCGATCTTCAACAAGGAGGTGGACACCTTCCCTCAGCGGGTTCTCGCCGAAGGTCGGCTGAGCGAGTTTCTGGATCCGAGCGTGGTCGAGGCCCTGCGCGCCAGTCTGACGGCGACCACGCCGGCGGGTGACGCCCAACGCGCCTATGTCGATGCGGACAACCCCTTCAACTTCAGCCAGCCGCGTGACGCGCCCGGCGGCTATATCCGCGGGTTCGAGGTCAACTATCAGCAGAACCTGACCTTCCTGCCGGGCTGGCTGAGCAACTTCGGCATCCAGGCCAACTACACCCATATCGAATCCGAGCTCAGCTACATCATCGATACCGGCTCGCTGACGGCGCCGGTCCGGCCGCAGCTGATCGGCAAGGCGCCGTTCCTGGGGGCCTCGCCGGACTCGCTGAACTTCACGCTCTACTATGAGACGGAGAAGTGGTCCGGCCGCGTTTCTGCGGCGCACCGGGCCGAGTATTTCACCACCTATCCGCTGCAGACCGGCAGCTGCGCGCCGGGCTTCTGCCCGACGCCGCTGATCAACGACTTCGCGGGCAGTCAGGCCACCACCAACGTCGACGCCTCGTTCAGCTATCGCCTGACCCCGAGGATGTCGTTCACGGTGGAGGGGCTGAACCTGACTAATCAGACATCCAACCGCTTCGCTTATGACGGTTCGGAAGTGGTGACCCAGTACGCCAGCACGGGCCGCCAATACTTCCTCGGCTTCCGCGCCACCTTCTGACGCCTTCACGGTCGGCGCCGCGTTCGGCGCCGACCGCCTGCCTTCCAGCCGTCCCTTCGTTGGAGTTCGCCGTGATCCAGATCGTTCGCCCATCCTCGCTCGCGCTCCTGTTCGTCGTTCTCGCGGGTCTGGTGACGCCGGGCATGGCGAGCGCCGGCGTGGCGGCTTCCGACACGCGCGCCCCGCGCCTGTTTCCTGCTGATGGAGCCACCGGGGTCAATCCGGACACCAGACTGACCCTCGCCTTCGCCGCGCCGCCGACGATCGGATCCGCAGGACGGATAACCATTCACGATGCGGCGGACGGCAGCCTGGTCGATACGATCGATCTGGCGATCCCCGCGTCGCCCAATCCGACTGGCCGCGTCATAGGGGCGGACGGCAGCACGCGCGCGCCCGTGCCGCCCGCACCCGCCGGCCCCGACAACCCCGGCTTTCAACACACCAACATCGGGGGAGCCTGGTTCCACTTCTTTCCTGTCCGTACGCGTCAGAACGTCGCCACGATCCAGCCTCACCACGGCGCGCTGAAATACGGTCGCTCCTACGTCGTGCGTGTCGAGCCCGGCGTGCTGGCCGTGGGCGACGACGTGGCGACTGACATCGGCGGCGCAGACGGCTGGACGTTCACGACCAAGGCCGCGCCGCCTGCGCCGGACACAGAACGCGTGGTGGTCGCCGCCGACGGGTCCGGCGACTTCAGCACCGTCCAGGGCGCCGTGGATTTCGCGCCTGCCGCTCCGCCCAGGCCGGTCGAGATCCTGATCCGCAACGGCGACTACGAGGAGATCGTCTACATCAACGGCAAGTCGAACCTGACGCTGCGCGGCGAGAGCCGCGACGGCGTGGTGGTCCACTATCCGAACAACAGCGCCTTCAACCGCATTCGCCCGGCCTTCTCTGTCGTCAATTCCAACGACATCCAGCTCTCGACCTTCACCATCCGCAACGACTTCATCGGCCAGGCTGAAGCCCTGCTGATGCGCGGACAGCGAAACATCGTCGATCGCATGACGCTGAACGGGTCCGGCGACGCGATGACCACCGGCGGGACCATATATATGGTCGACAGCAAGCTGACGGGCGACGGCGACACCATCCTGGCCTACGCGGCCCTGTTCTGCCTCCGGTGTGAAATCCATTCCGTCGGCCCGTTCACCTGGACCCGCACGCCCCAGGGCAGCCACGGCAATGTCTTCGTGGACTCGACCCTGATCTACACCGACAAACCTTTGCCCTGGTCGATCACCGCCGCCAATCCGGCGGGGACCAAGACGCCTGGCGTTCTGGGCCGCCTGCCACGCAACGGCCCCGTCGGCTCGCCTAGCCGCAACTTCCCCTATGCCGAAATGGTCCTCATCAACACCCGGACCGACGGGGTGCCGCCCCAGGGCTGGGGCGCCGTCGAGGACCAGGCGACCTTCGACTGGTCCCATCTTCGCCTGTGGGAATACAACACCATGGACCTGCAGGGACGGCCGGTCGACCTGTCGCAGCGCCACCCGGTCATGAAGATCCTGACTCTGCCCGCCGACGCCCAGACCATTCGCGACTATTCCAATCCGAGCTTCGTGTTGGGCGGCTGGACGCCGGTGGTGCGGTGACCGCCGACGTGCAGGCTGACTGACACGCCGCCTTCGTCGCGGCCGGCGCCGCCTTGGTCGCGGCGGGATGTCGGGGCGGCGTTCTGCGACCGACAGTGCCGATCCCAGATCACGGAGGATCGGATCATGCGGATGAAGCGGGAACTTCTTGTGGCGGTCGGCGCGGCGGCGCTGACCATCCTGGCGGGGGCGCCGAATGCGGCGCGGGCCCAGAACATCAGCGGGGCGCCGTCGATCGCTTCCTATCACGCCCAGGGTCGATGCCTGGACATGCGCGCCTCGGACGGCCAGGTGCTGCTCTACAACTGCCATGGCGGCTGGAACCAGGCGTTCCGTTTCGTGACGGGCAGCTACGGCATGATCTCCCTGGGGGACCAACGCTGCCTGACCAGCGGCACGGCGTCGGACGCGCCGCTGACGGTCCAGACCTGCACCAACGCCTCGAATCAGCGTTGGGGCTTCCAGGCCAACGGCAACCTCAGAAACGAGCTCGGCTTCTGCGCCGACATCGAGCGCGGCGCCACCAACAGCGGCGCACGTGTGCTGGGCTACGGCTGCCACGGCGGCACGAACCAGCAATGGTATCCGGCGGTGACCGCCCGGGCCGCCCCGCTCGGCCTCATGGCCGGGCAGCGGCTTCAGGGTCGCTCAGGCGTCCGAAGCTACCTGTCCAGCGCCGGGTTCAGCGGCGGGAACATCGTCGCGTCCGGGGGCGGGAACATCGTGTCGGGCGGGGCAGGCAATCTGATCGCCAACGACGGCGCCAGCATCGTCGCCGGCGGGGTGGGCAATATGCTGGCGCGCTTCGGCGGTCAGCTGCTGGCGAACGACGGCGCCGGCATCGTGGCCGGGGGCGCCGGGAACGCCCTGCCCAACAACTGGAACTTCTTCTCCGGCGCGGGGGCGGGCATCGTCGCGGGCGGCGCCGGCAACTGACGACGGCGTGCCCGGCGGATCAGTCGGCTGACGTCGTCGCCGCGATGAAGCCGCCGCCCAGCAGGCGGTCGGGGTCCGCCGGGTCGTACAGGGCGCAGGCCTGACCCGGCGCGACGCCTTCCTCTCCGGCTTCGAACGTCACCGTGATTTCGCCTTCGTCCGTCGTCCCCAGGCGCGCCGGCGAGGGCGGACGGGTCGATCGCACCCGGGCCAGGACTGCGGCGCCCTGGCGCGCGGCGTCGGCGATCGTCGGCGCGTCGCCCAGCCAGTTGACCTCATCCAGGGTCAGTGCGGCGGTCAGCAGCGCCTCGCGCGGCCCGACCACCACCCGGCGTGTTTCAGGCTCGAGCCTGGTCACGAACAGCGGCTCGCCCACGGCGACGTTCAGGCCGCGCCGCTGGCCGATGGTGTATCCGGTCACGCCGTCGTGGCGACCCAGCACCCGGCCGTCACGATGGACGATCTCGCCCGGCTCGGCGCCCTCGGGACGCAGCCGGTTGATCAGGGTCCGATAGTCGCCCGAGGGCACGAAGCAGATGTCCTGGCTGTCCGGCTTGGCCGCGATCCGCAGACCCAGGGCCGCCGCCACGCCGCGCACCTGGGGCTTCTCCAGGTCAGCCAGCGGAAACCGCAGATAGTCCAGCTGTTCCCGCGTCGTGGCGAACAGGAAGTAGGACTGGTCGCGCGACGGGTCGATCGCCTTGCGCATCTGGCTGCGGCCGTCGGCCCCGACGGCGCGCCGGACATAGTGTCCGGTCGCCATGGCCTCGGCGCCCAGTTCACGCGCCACGTCCAGCAGGTCGCGGAACTTGACCGTCTGGTTGCAGCGGATGCAGGGCACCGGCGTCCGCCCGCGCAGATAGTCGTCGGCGAACTGGTCGATCACCGCATCCCGGAACCGGCTTTCATAGTCGAGCACATAGTGGGGGATGCCGATCGTGTCGGCCGCCAGCCGCGCGTCGTGGATGTCCTGTCCGGCGCAACAGGCGCCCTTCTTCTTCAGCGCCGCGCCGTGGTCGTAGAGCTGAAGCGTGACGCCGACGACGTCATAGCCGGCCTTCTGCAGCAGGGCCGCGACGACGGTGGAGTCCACGCCGCCCGACATGGCCGCGACCACGCGCGAGCCCGGCGGCAGGCCCACGGCCCGGCGCGCGCTTTCAACCGCCGCATCCATGTCGGAGGGCGAGGACATCGGCGCGATGTCGGGCACAGGGCAGGCGGGCGCCTCGATCAGGGTCATGGCCGCAATCTAGGGCTTCGCAGGGGCGATTTCGAGACCTGGCTGTCCCCTGTCGTCGCGCCCGGTCCGCCGCCGCCATCGGGTGGCTTTGTAAACGACTGTTAGATGCGCATGTTTTCGGTTGTGATCGCCCGCTAAACGCATCAAACGCCCCCTCCGCGCTGTGGGGGCCGAAATGAACGACGATAAACCGCTGGATCCCTGGATCGTCGTGATCGGCGTGGTCGGCGTCGTGATCCTGGCCGTCGCTACTCTCGGCGCCTTTCTCTTCAGCTAAGCATGGCCGCGCGCCCTGCGGAGCCCTGACAGCAGGAACCTTCGGCGCCCGGAACCTCAGCGTCCGGAACCCCGTTATTCTGATGGGAGGGTCGACAGAGGAGGTTCCTGTGATCGGCCATATGATCGGCGATTTCGCCTATGTCCTGCACCGCGCGAGGCGGCCGCTGATCCTCGCCTTCGGGGCCGCGCTCGTCATCGCCATCCTGGTCTGACCGGCGCCGGCCATAGGTGGCGATCCCGGCAGGACTCGAACCTGCGACCTCTGCTTTAGGAAAGCACAGAGGCAAGTAAGCAAGGGGGTCCATCGCCATATATCCACGATGGCGCAGAGCCAGTCGTGGCCTAGCGCCTTGTCAAATCGGACACACCCGCGCACAGTCAAATCCACGCCCTGTGTGTCCCCACGATTTGCCGGGGACACAGGGCTATCGGCGGAGCGAAGACTTTTCGCTTTGGTCGGATCGCTTGGCGGCGAAGGGACAAGACGAATGGCACGGGTCAACTTGACCGACCGCGCTGTGCAGGCCGCGAAGGCCGAGCCCGGCAAACGGCTGGAGCTTCACGACGCCCTCACGCCGGGACTGACGCTCCGGGTTACGGACAAGGGCGTCAAGTCATGGGTGCTGCGGTATCGCGCACCGGACGGACGGTCACAGCGCCACAAGGTTGGGGACGCCTCGCGAATGGGTCTACGGGCCGCGCGTCTGGAGGCGGGCAGGCTCAAGAGCGAGATTGACAAAGGCGCTGACCCGCTGAGCGAGAAGCGGAAGGCGCGTGTCATCGCGAAGGCGCTGACTGTCCGCACCTTCCGAGACCTTTCCGCAGCCTACTGGATCGCCTGCGAGACCGGCGAGTGGAAGCCGAAGAAGAAGCGTAAGCGGTCTCAGACCATCGAGTACGAGAAGGGCATCCACGCCCGACATATCGAGCCCGTTCTGGGGCCGCTTCCTCTCCCGGAGATCAAACGCGCCACGATCAAGGGTCTGCTGCGTGACATGGCGGCCAGGGGTATCGGTGCGCAGACCAACCGGACCCACGCCCTGATCCGTCAGATATTCAACTTCGGCATTTCCGAAGAGCACGTCGCCGTCAACCCGGCGATGGGCTTTGACTCCTTCCACGATCCGCAGTCGCGCCGCCGCATCTGGACGGACGGCGAACTCAAGCGGTTGTGGGCTGCACTGTCCGATCCAAGCGAATTGCGGGATCCAGGCGGAGAGCGAGTCTACGTCAGCCGCGCGGCTGCCATCGCAATTCAGCTCTGCGCTCTGCTTCTCCAGCGCCGTGTCGAAGTGGCGGGCATGGCCACGGACGAACTCGACCTCGATGCAGGAACATGGGTCATTCCGCCGGAGCGTATGAAGAACGGCAAGGCCCATTTGGTCACGCTGCCTGCCGAGGCTGTGGCTCTGATCCGAGAGGCACTGACGATTGCCGCAGAGGCCCAAGCTCGAAGAGAAGATCGCGACGGGGACAAAGCCAAGCGACCCAACCGCATCGTGGTCTTTCCCGGCCCTCGTGATGTGAACACGCCCATCCGGGCCGACAGCCTGACCCACGCCATGGACAAGGTGCGGTCCTGCATCGGCGTGGAAGGGGCGACCATTCACGACCTGCGACGGACGGGTTCGACGGCTCTGACCAGCGAGCGGATCGGGGTGTCGCCGTTTATCCGGTCAAAGGTTTTGGGGCACGGAACGGACGCCGGAGGCGGCGCGGCGGTTTCTGCCATGCACTACGACGTAAACGAGTACGTCGCCGAAAAGAGGCGCGCCCTGGAGGCGTGGGAGGCCCTCTTGATGAGGGTCGTGGGTCGAACGGAGGCGCAGTCATGATCACCTATGGCAGCAGAGGTTTCTGGAGGTCCGACCGAGTGCTTCCCGATTGGCCCCCGTTTGATCCTGAGGGAATGGTCTTCCTCGGGCGGTTCGTTGACGAATGGGGTGTCGCGAGATTTGGCGAGGCCTGGAGGCCGGATGATCCGTTCGACGGCTCGATCCGCTCAGACGGGACGCTTCAGGATATCGAGCTGACGGGCGCAATGGCGAACGGCGCTTTCGCAGACGCGATGCGGGCCTCCCACGCCTCCAGGGCGCGCCTTCAGGGTCAGTGGGCAAGTATTATCGGGGATCTTGCGAAAGCCGGGGCTGAAGCGCGACTGAGGTTTGCGCTCAGTTACGGCCCGGGCGGTCTGGAGGCTGGGCGTCCGGCGGACTGGCACAGGACCGACTGGCTTGTGATTTTTGCTCGGTGCGAAATGCCGCCGAACAGGCCGTGGAATGGCAGCAACCCCCGGCCTGTCTTTCTTGTTCGAGAGGACGCAGACCGATTGAAGCGGGGCTGGGCATCTGGCGAGAGACCTCAATGGTGGCCGCTGGACGGCGAAACGATGAAGGCTTGGGTTGCCCGTCCGGAGGTTCGCGCGGAGGCCGAGCGCCGGGCGAGCGATGCACTGGTCGGTCCGCAGCAGTCTGACCACATCCGCGCCGGCCTTCGCATGTGGAGTCTCGCATCGCGGACCGGCACTGAAGGCTCCATGCAACAGGCTTGGCTCCAGGCGTGGCGCCGGAGCGAATAGCTAGTCGGGCCGCTCAGGCGGCTAGTTTGGGCGGCGGACGACGCTAGTCGTCTAGTCCGAGGAAGCTGGTCAAGTTTTCCCCGTGCCCAACCGGAGGCAATTCCGCCTGCCGGGGCACACGGGAAAAAGGACATGGCCGAAGAAGCGAAGCGCTTCATCACGATCCCCGAGTTCTGCCGACGCAGCACCCTTTGCAGGCAGTCCGTCTACAATCTGATTGACCGGGGCGATATCTCCCGCCCGATCAAGATTTCCCCCAACCGCGTCGCCTTCCCGGCAGAGGTGGTTGATGCCTGGTTCGCCTCCAAGGTGGAGGCGGCGTAACGACATGTCCGCATATGAAAAGCCCGCCATGCGCGGGCACGACGGGCCTTCCGTAATCGTTCAGCTTGGCGGCTTTGAACGGCATCAGGATAGCCTCTCTGGCCACCTCCCGCAATATCGCCTGAAGGCTTTGCGCAGCGCGCACATGGAAGCGCTGTCGCTTGGCGCCCGGCAGGGCATGAACGCCGACGCCTTGGCCCAGCACTACGCCCGCCAGCACCGGGCGAGCTTCGTCGGGAGGGCCGCATGATGGACGCGCTCCCCAACCCGCACCCTCTCTGGCGCAAGTCCTCGACCGGAGAGACCGCCCGCGACGCTGCGAGGGCTATGGCCCCGGATCACAAGGCCCCGACGCTTCGCAAGCGGGTTTTGGATATCGTCGCGGAGCACGGCCCGATCATCCCAGAACGCGCGCTTGCCCGCCTGCGGAATGATGGCGTCTCCACGGTCCTGACGTCTGTTCGCCCCAGGTTCAGCGAACTGGCGCGCATGGGTCTGATTGTGGACTCGGGCCAGCGTGAGCGCGCTGAAGGCGGCTGCAACGCCATCGCCTGGCGCCTCGCGACCCCCGAGGAGACGGCGGCCTATCTCGCAGCACGGGAGGCCGGCCAATGACCGAACCCGTTGTTGTCGCCGTGATCGAGAAGAACAGCCGCGAAACCGTGAAGGTCAGCGTGAGCGCCTACATGGGGCACATCCTGGCCGATGTTCGGGTGTTCGCCCCGGTCGCTGGAATGGATGCTCTGGCCCCGACCAAGAAAGGGGTGTCGATCCGGGCCGACATGATCTCCGCTCTGCGCAAGGCGCTGGACCTCGCCGAAGCGGAGGCCAGGCGGCAGGGCTGGGAAGGGGGGGCGGCATGACCGCGCCCCTGACCCCTGCATCCTGCGACCTCCGTGGCCTCGACTTCATGCCACTGGACGTGGTGCGCCTGCTGGACAGCGACACGCTGGCGCTTTTGACAGGCGACGAGTTCAAGGCGGCGTTCCAGCTTTGGTGCCGCTCATGGAAGGAAGTCCCGGCGGCGTCGCTGCGGAACGATGATCGGATCTTGGCCAGGGCGGCGGGCGTGACCTTGTCCGAATGGCAGGCCATCAAGGCCGCTGCTCTGCGAGGCTGGGTCGAGTGCGACGATGGCCGCATCTATCATCCCGTCGTGGCGGAGAAGGCCCTACGGGCTTGGATCGAGCGCATCGGCTATCGGGATCGCTCCGCCAAGGCGCAGTCCTCTCGCCACGACAGTTTCACCTATCAGCCGGAGGGCTTCGCAGACCTCCGGGCAGAGGCCGTCGCTTGCCTTGAGGTCCTGTCCCCCAACGCATCCCTGACTCTCGGCGCCGTCCTTCAAAGAGGGGTGAAGGTTCCCGCAAGGCGTCCTTCAAGGAGCGATTTGGGCTCCGAAGAGAAGGGAAGTGTTAGTGTTAGTGAAGTGGGAGAGAAGGATATCTCTATCGTCGTTTCGCCTTCGGCGAGCCCGACGCCGGACGCTCGCCAAGCCTTCAACCTCTACAACGAAATGGCTTCCGAGGTCGGAATCCCGACCGCCCGTGACCTGACCCCCGCCAGGGCGAAGAAACTCACCGCCTATCTGAAGGAAGAAGGGCTCTCCGGGTGGGAGTCTGTCTTGGAGGCTGTGCGCCAAAGCCCGCATTGCCTCGGTCGGAACGATCGCCAGTGGAAGGCCGACCTCGACTTCCTGCTGACGCCTTCGCGGCGGACGCGGTTGCTGGAGGGGTCATACGCCCATGCGTCCGATCCTCGACGCAACGGGGGAGGGCAGGCGCGCAGCTACCTCGATACGGCGCTGGAGGCGGTGGCATGACCGCGCTGCAAGCTGTAGCTCCCCAGACCACTCGGCCGACCACGACGCAAGCCAGCCGCACGCAACAGGTCGTAACTGCACTGGCCAACAGTCGGGACAAGCTGGAGCGCCCCTTTCGCCTGATTGAGCGTCTCCATGAACTGATCCCGCCCAGAGCCTACAGCCCTGTGCCGTCCGCCGGTGCCAGACGTGCCGCCGTATGGGCGCAGGCGTGGTTGGATGACATGGGCGACCTTGCAGAGGTCGAGACGATCCATGCCGACCTGTTGCGCGCCAGCCAGACACCAGCGGACATGGGGTCGGCGCGCATCACGCTCGGCCTCCTGCTGTCAGCCTATCCCAACACCGGCAAGGAACCGAAGGAAGAGTATTTCGCGACCCTGCTGCACGACGTGACGGACGAGGGGATCAACCCGTTCGTGTTGGCTGAGGCCTGCCGCAAGGTGCGCCGTTCGATGAAGTTCATCCCCACGGTTTCTGAGTTGATATCAGCCTGCGGCATGGAGCGGCGGCGGCTTGACGATGGGTTGGCCAACGCCAGCCGGATCATTGAAGCGCGCGACAAATGCCGGGAGGTCGTTCGTATCCACGCCATGCCGGTGACCGATTGGCCAGAGTGGGTGTGGGCGAACGCGATCTGCGACAGGAGGTCTGTCAGGGTCGGCGATGTTCACCCCTGGGACGTGTCTTTGCTTGGCCCGGCGCCGGGCCAGTCGGGGTGTCAGGTCCCGCCGTCAGTCTTGGCCCGCTTTGGTCTGCCGGTGACCACATGACCAGAGGCGTAGGATTCCGCATCAAGAGATGGACCGAGCCACGCGATCTGTTGGTGCGGCTTCGCGTCAATGAGTCGGAGCGGGCGCACATGATCACCGTCGGAGATCGCTTCGGGGTGGCCGACCTGTCCGACACGCTTCGCCTGGGACTCGCCGCTCTGGAATGGATGGCCGCTCGTCCGGAGCCTGACCTATCGCAGTTCATGGCGTGGCTCGAAAAAGAGTAGTGTGGCCACATACAGCGGCGGCGGATCGTGGGAGATAATTCCTATGACCCAGGAAGCATCCGCCGCCGTCGCCGCCGAGCCGAACGCCATTCCGCCCGCTCGCGCCGACTTCCCGCTGAGCGCCATTGCCCAGACCATCGGCAACCTGTTCGGGGAGTATCACGCGTCACGCTGGCTGGACTGCCTCGCTGCCGCCGTGACGCGGGATGGGGAGCGCTCTGCGGCTGACATCGGCGCGGCCTTCGTCGTGTGGCTGGCCTATGTCGATGAAGTCGAAGAGGCGCTGTCCAATCTG
Source organism: Brevundimonas sp. VNH65 (assembly GCF_049445955.1). Lineage (NCBI taxonomy): Bacteria > Pseudomonadati > Pseudomonadota > Alphaproteobacteria > Caulobacterales > Caulobacteraceae > Brevundimonas > Brevundimonas sp. VNH65. The sequence goes on from NZ_JBMSDX010000001.1 coordinate 52,741, forward strand.
AGGTCTGTTCGCCTGCTCGGGGTGGAGGCGGAGACCACCCTTGGCCTCACCATCATTCCGCCGCCCAGCCTTTCGGAATGGCCGGGCCTCAACTTCATCAGCACAGATGCAGCGGAGGCTGTCGCCAGGGCCTTGATTGAGCCGACCGCAGCGGAGGCGGTGCAGACGCTCAGCGTGTGGGAAGACACCGATGGGCGGGCCGGTATCGAGATCTTCTATGCCCTGAGCGACGCCAAGGTTTCGAGCCACTATGGGGACCGCCCGGCTGCTGCCAGCCTGCGCACTGTGCGGACGCTGAGCGGAGAGACTCTTCGCGCCGTCAATCGGAACCTCTGCGCCCTGATCGAGCCGCCTGACCCGCGCTCCAACGTCGGCTCCGGCGCCCTCGAACTGGAAGGAGCGCACTGATGCTGCTCGGGGGAAAGGCCGGCCGCCCGGTCACCGACAAGGAAAAGATGGAGACGGCTCTAGCGCGGTTGCTCAGCGGTCAATCCACCGGGCTTCTTCAACCGCCGCCCGACCCGGCGCTGACGGCGCCCGCCACCCCGACCGCGACGGGGGGGTTGTTCGCACCGCAGCGGCCCAAGGATGCGATGCCCAGCAGCCAGTCTCAGGCTCTCCAGAACGTGCTGAACCCGCAGGACGGACTGCTCGCGCCGCTCAACAGATCGGAAGGCCCGACCTGGCGGGAACGCCTCCAGCGTGGATGGGCAGGCTATGTCGGCGGCGTGGATGGTGTGAGGCAGTTCGATCGGGATCGGGAGCAACAGGCCTTTGCCGACCATCTCGGCAGTTTGGTCGCAAACACAGATCCCAAGGGTGCGGACCAGCGCCAGGCGGCTATCCGAACCCTTCTGACGCGCCATGCCGCACGGGGTCACGACATTTCTCAGGTCGCGAATTTCCTCGGACAGGGTCGCCAGGATGACGCCATCGCCGCCGCATCGCGCGCCTTGCCCACGCAGTTGCAGCCCTTCGGTCGGCTGGCCCCCAATGCGGGCGCGGCGTTCATGTTCGGCCAGCACGAGAACACGCTGATCCCAGGGCGGGATGGCGCACAATATCGGGGCAACCTGGCGGGCGGACCCTTTGAGCAGGTGATCGGGCCTCAGGGTGGTTGGGACTGGATGCAGGGACCAGACGGTGCTGCGACCCCGCGTCCGGGCGGGCCAGCCGACCCGAGTTATCTGCGCGATCGCGCCTATGAGGCTACGTCGGGCGAGGTCGCGGCGACGCCGAGAAGGCCGGTTGATCCGCCGAACCAAAGTCAGGTCATCGCGGCCATCATCCAGAAGGCCCAGCGCGGAGAACCCCTCAACGAGTGGGAACAACGGATTATGGAGGCCGAGACAGCGATACCCCAAGGGCCGATGGGGATGTTTCCGATGATGGGTCTGGAGCCCTTCGGCAACACCGGAGCCCCGGCGCGTGCCCAAGGTGGAGCCGGTCGCGGCGGCGGAGGGTCTGCGACGCGCCAGCCATCCAGCGGCGGCGTCGCCCGGCCGCAGACAGAGGCGGACTTCGCCGCTCTGCCGCGAGGCGCTCGCTACATCGATCCCGACGACGGCCAACTCTACGAGAAGCAATAGGATGGCGCGCTTTCCCGGCCGTCCGGTCGCCCGTTCCGGCCCTCGGTTCGGCGGCTCTCGGATCAGCTATTTCGAAACCGACGACGGCCCGGCGACCTATACGCTCGGGCAGGACGGTTCTCCGTGGCTGGAGACTCAAGGCGGCAAGACCGGCGGCCTTGACCGGTTCAGCAACGCACGCCCGGTCTACGCCCAGGCCGCCCCCACGCCTGCTCCCGCGAATCCTGTGGGCGTTCAGGCCCGCCCGCGCACGCTTGGAGAGCGCTTCTCTGACACCGTCGAAGACACGGCGCTGCGCAACCCCCTGATGGCGATCGGCCGTTGGGCGACGACGCGCGGCCCGGATACCTACACCCAGATTGATCCTGCCTCGGGGCAACCGATCGAGTTCAGGACCTTCGGCGCACAGGCACGTGATACCGAGCGCGCCCGGCGAGACGCGTTCGACGCACGCGTGAATGGAGACGGGTGGCGGGATGCCCCTGGCGGCGTGGTCGGCAAGGGCGCGGCCGGGGTGACCACGCTTGGCGGGGCTCTGACGGGAGCGTTTGCGGACCCGACGAATGTTCTCTCCGGCATCATCGGCGGCGGTCGTTCGATCCTCGGGCGGATTGCGGTCGATGGGGCCGTGAACGCTGCAGCCGACGCGACAGGTCAGGCCGCCGATGTCGCCGCCGGTGTTCAGGATCGCTACTCGCCTGTGCAGACGGCCTTCGCTGGCGCTCTTGGGGCGGGCATCCGGGGAGGCTTCGAAGCGGCTCCGGCTGTGGGGCGCGCCGCTGTCCGTGGCGGTCGCTTCGGTGGGCGCCTGATCGCCAACACGGCGGAAAGCCTCGGGCGATCGATCGAGAACCCGGTGCCCCGGTTCGATGGCGTCGCCGTCGATACCGGCCCGATCACCCAGCCGCCCGCCAACACACCCCGCCGCCGTGCTGCGCCGCCCGCGATTCAAGGTGTGATCGATCAAGCCTCTCGCGAGCGAGGCCTGTCCGCCGACTATATGACGCGGCTTGCTGAAAGGGAGAGCGCGTTCGATCCCTCCGCCCGCGCGGGCACCTCTAGCGCGACGGGCCTCTATCAGTTCACCGACCGCACGTGGTTGGGCGTTCTCAGCAAGTATGGCGAGGAGCTTGGCGTTCGTGACGCGGCGGCGTTGGCCCGCACAAATCCGGACGCCCTTCTGCGTCTGCGCACCGATCCCGCGCTGAACGCCCGCGCAGCCGCCCGCCTGACTGAGGATAACGGCCGGGCTCTGGCCCAGACCCTCGGCCGCGCGCCGACCGATGCCGAACTCTACTCGGCCCATTTCCTCGGGGAAGGGCAGGCCCGCCAACTGGCCATGGCAGCCGATGATGCGGTGGCGGCTAACCTCTTTCCGGAGGCGGCCCGCGCCAATCGATCGATCTTCTTCGATGGCCACCGCGCCCGCACAGTTGCCGAGGTGCGCGCCGACTTCGCCAGGACGTTCGACGGCGGACCTCGGGAATTGGCTGCGCCTGTCTCTCGCGGATCGGGCCAGGCTGAGCAAATCATCGCCGAACGCAGCCGGATCGAGGCCGGGGGATATTCGCCATCCCCGGTGCCGAGCCGCGCCCCGATCGACTACGACGCGCTGGCGCGAGCGGACCTGCGCCGCGAACCCTTGTCGCCCCTGACGCCTCTGTCGCTGCGTCAGCCGTCTCCGATGGCGGCGGTAGAGGCTGCCCGACCGACATTCGCCCCGCGCTCCGTTCAGCCGCCGCAAGGGTTCGTCGGTGGGCCGGAGCGCATGAGCCTGCCGGAGATTGCCCCGCCTCGACTGAGGGGAGGGCCACGCTTTAGGGGCGTGCTGGTTGGGCGAGCGGAGGATGTCGGCGGCATTGGGCTTGCCGGACGCCCGCCGCTGCAATCCCTCTCGCAGCGCTATGGGCAGGCTGCCCCGGAGGTTCGCGTTCCCCGCATGGATCTTCCCGAGCGGATGGCCCCGGCGGACTTCACGACAAGCCCGGCGCGGGTGTCCCGGATCGCTCCCGAGGGCAACTATCTGTCGCCGGGGACCGAAGGCTTCCGGGTCGATCTGCCTCACACCCAAAGCCGTCTTGGTGGCGTGGTGTCGGGGGATGTGCGGCCGGACAATACCTGGCGCGTCCGCACCGCTGAACTGCCCCCCGCAGAGCGCGGCGCAGGCCTCGCCGTCCAAGCTTATGCCAAAGCCGCCAGAGAGGCCGCTACAGCCGGCGCACGTCTGACCAGCGACGCGGAGGTCACCCCGGCCGCCGCAAGGGTCTGGGAGGGGCTGCAACGGCGCGGCTTCGAGGTCGAGCGCAACCCGCTCGCCACGCTGGAGTCTCGCGCGGGTGCTCCCGACACGATGGGGATGGGCTCGGAAAGCTGGCGCACCCCGGACGGATCGCCTGTGTTCAGCGTCGCCAACGTGCCGCCCGCTCCGGCGGTCATGTCCCGGCCGCGTTTCTCCGGCGTTCCGGTCGAGCCCCAGTCGCTAGACGCCCCCGCGTCGGCCCGGATGCAGGTCCAAGACTCAGCGACCGTGCCTGAGGCCTCGGCTATCGCTCCGCGTTTTTCCGGTCGGCCAGTCGCCGCAGCTTTGGCTGAGATCGGAGATTTCGGCCCGCTCCAGACGCCGGGCCAGATGCCTCCCGCCATGCGGGGTATCGGCCCCGACGACTTCGGCCCGCTTGCCCGTCCGGCATCGGACATGGCCGCAACCGTCCATCCCGATCAGGGGTTTGGTCCCCTCTACGCCCAACCCGAGGCCCGGCCCCAGCCTCGGTTCAGCGGACGCCTCGCCATGGGCGACGGGACCGGCGGACCGCTGGCCATCGACATGTCAGCGTATGAAGGCCGCCTCGGAGAGGCTCTGCCGTCCGCCAATCAGGGTATCGACGGGATGAAGGACGCGCCCCGTCCCGGCGCCGTGCCACGCGGCGAAGGCGTCCAATATGCGGGCAACACGGTCTCCGGTCTGGCGACTGATCTGCGCAACGCTCTCGGCCTGACACAGCGTCAGGGCCGCCTGAGCATGAAGCGGGCGCTTGGGGAGTATGACACCGGCAGCGGGGTCATCCGCACCAAAGCGGTTCAGGAGCTTAATGTCCTGGCGCACGAGGCCACCCACGCGCTGGAGTATGAGCGCAGCGGCCCGTCGATGCAGGCGGCGCTGGCGACCCATGCCGATGAGCTTAAGGCGATGGCCTATGAGGGGGCGGCGCGGAATGTCCTGAGGCAGGAAGGGTTCGCCGAGTTCGGGCGCCTCTATCTGACCAACCCGGTCGAGGCCCAGCGCCGGGCGCCCAACTTCTATCAAGCCTTTGAGCAGGCCATGGCCAGCGACGCTCCGGAAATCGGCGCGCGGATGAAGGCCATTCAGGACGGCTATCAGAACCTGCTGCGGTCCGACTCGATCGAGGTCGCCAAGGCGTCCATTGCCTACACGGGGAGCAAGGGACCCGTCCGCGATCTGGTCGAGGAAGCCAAGGTCAAGGGCATTGGGTCCGTCGTGCGGCGTCTTGCGGATAACGTCTATACGGCCCTGCTGGACGACAAGAACCCTATCAAGATCGCTACCCGCAACCTTGAGCGCATCTATCTGGCGAACACCGGCGCCAAGCTGGAGCTTCGCCCCTCGAAAGACCCTTACGTCCTTTCACGCCTGACACCTGACGCCGGGGCCGCCGGGTTGAACGACATCCTGCACGGGGTCACCCCGTATCAGGGCCTCGACCCGGAAGGCGTCTCGCTGGCCGATGCTCTGGATACGGCCGGGCTCGGAACGACGCTGACGGGTCAATACCAACTCGACGCCCTGCGGGAGTTCGACGCCTATCTGATCGCGCGCCGGCTGATCCACGAATGGGACCGCTTCGCGCGCGGCGAGCTGGAGTTTCCGCCCGATCGCAACACCCGCCAGTTCCATGAACAGGTGATCGCGGATGCGGAGGCCAGCCACCCGGAATGGAGCCAGGCGGCGGGCCAGGTCTATGACTGGCTCAGCGCATTGTGGCGCAAAGAGTTTGAAGCAGGCCTGATCACCCGCGAGAGCTACGAGCACGGCCTGACCGCGCACCCGGACTATGTGCCCCTGATGCGGGATGTGTCGGACAAGGGCGCCGGTCGCGGCGGCAAGCCTCGCGGCGCGCTCCAGTTCGCGGGTGGGGTGCAGCAGTTCGAGGGATCGACCCGGGATATCCTGTCGCCGCTCTCGACCATGATGCAGCGGGCCTATGAGCTCAACGCCATCATCAAGCGCAACGACGTGATGAAGGCGCTGGACGATCTGGCGGACGCAGCCGGACCGGGCGGCGGCGCCATCGTTGAACGGCTCCCTGCGCAGCAGGTTGAAGCGTTCACCGTCAATGCGGCCGAGGCCCTGCGCAAAACCGCCGACGAGTTGGGCCTGTCAGGCCGCGACATCGCCACCATGCAGAAATGGGCGGAGGATGCCGAGGACACGAACGCCCTCGTGCAGATGTTCCGTCAGACAGAGTTCAGTCCGGCCAAGGGTGAAGCCGTGGTCTTCGTCTGGCGGGATGGCAAGAAGACCCCGCTGCTGCTGCCAGATGGCGAGTTCGGAAAGAGCATGTTCGACGCCCTCACGGGCATGAACAAAGAGCTGCGCAACGTCGTGGTGGACGCCATGGCGGCAGGAACGCAAACGCTCCGCTACGGGGTCACGCTCTCTCCTGAGTTCTGGGCCGCCAACCTGATCCGTGACGCTCTGGCGACGTGGATCAACAGCGGCACCGGCTTCGTTCCTGTGGTGGACACCCTGCGCGGCGGCGCTGAGGCGCTGAGAGGTGGCCAGGATGCCATCCGGTATGGGTCGGCCGGAGGGATGCGTGGCGGGGCCAATGTCGCGGCCCTGCGCAATCCCATTCCTCGAAACGATCTGGAGGCGCAGGCCCAACTGCAAGTCCTCCAGCGCAAGGGCTTCAAGCTGCGGCAGATGACCGGCAACCCATTGCGGGCGCTGGCTGAGGCCACGGACCTGTCAGAGACGGCGACCCGCCTCGGGGTCTTCAAGCGCGGGTTCGCAGAGGCCAAACGCGAAGGCCTGTCCGACTATGACGCCCTGATCCGTTCGACCTTCATCGGCCGCGACTACATGGATTTCGGGCGCCGGGGCTCGAAGATGGTCGCCGCCGCCCGGGTGGTCACATTCCTGAACGCCGCCCTGCAAGGTCTGGACAAGACGACCCGCGTCCTCTCGGCCAACGGATCGCTTCACCGGGCGCTCGCCCCCTTGATGGGGCAGCCGACCACGGTCGCCGAACGGCAGGCCTATGCTCACGCTGCGAAGGCGTGGGCTAAGGTTTCCGCGCTGGGCGCGCTCGGTCTGGGGTTGCGGATGCTCTACCAGGACGATCCCGAATATCAGGAGATCGGCGACCAACTGCGCGCGACCAACTGGATCTTCCGATCGCAGGGCCAATGGGTGTTCGTGCCCAAGCCGTTCGAGTTGGCGACCCTTTCGAATGTGCTGGAGCGGACCTTTGAAGGCGTCGTCATGCGCGACCCTACGGCGGGCGAGCGCCTGCTGTCCGACCTCGCCCATACGGTTCTGCCCCCGCACGAGATTCCGTCGCTCGCCGTGCCGGTTCAGATCGCCAGCAACCGCGATCACCTCGGGCGCCCGATCGTGCCGGACCATCTGCGCGGCTCGGTCGATCCCTCCTTGCAGTTCAACGGCTACACGTCCGACCTCGGAAAGCTGATCGGCCAGACCTTCAATGTGTCGCCTGCGGTCGTAGATCACGTCGTCACGGGCTTCGGCGGCTCGCTGGGACGCTATGTCTTGCAGGGCTCCAACATGGTCGGGGAGGCCGTGACGGGCCGTCCTCGCACCGTTGCCGGGCCAGAGGATATGTTCCTTGCACGCCGGTTCGTCCGCGAGATTTCGCGCGGCTCCAGCTCGCAGGCGGAGTTCTGGGATCAGGTCTCGCGCGACGGTGGCGACATGACCCAGGCCGAGGGCTCCTATCGCGCCCTGATCCGGGAAGGGAAGGACACCGAGGCCGCCGACTACTACAACCGCCTGCCGCCGCAGGAGCGGGCCTATATCGCCGCCAAAACCATGCTGGGTGACGGCTGGTCGATCGTGCATCCGCTGGTCCGGGTCCAGAAGTCTGTCTCGACCCTTTCGGACTTCCGCCGCGATCTGCGAGAGGGTCAGCTTCGCGATGAGACCGGCGCCGTCATTCCTCTGTCGCCCGAGGATCGCCGCGACATTGATGGGGCGGTGGCCGACCTCGCCATGGTCCAGATGCGCAACGCTCTGGGTGAGGCGGGGATCAAAGGCTGGGGCCAGCGAGCGCCTATGGACCCGTCACAGCCGATTTCGCGCATCGCTCGCACGAGCCCGGCCGCCCACATGGAGCTGGCCCGCCGCGCCTACCTTTCCCGTGTCCCGTCTCCGCTGATTCCGCAGAGCGAGGAGCAGGCGGCCTCTGCCTGGGCTCAGATGCGAGGGCAGTTGGAGGCGAAACGGGACGCGCGCTTCCTCATCCCGTTCATCCGGGCGCAGCGCTTCCAGAACGGCGACCGCAGTCAGCGCTATCAGGAAATGCAGCGGATGGCGGGCGGAGCGTACAGCCAATGACGGCCAATCCACGGAAATCAGCAAAGAACAGTACGATGACCAAGAAGGCTGGCCGAGAGCCTGTTGCCGCGCCTCTCCCGCCGCCTACCGATGCACAGGCCGCAGCAATCAAGCGCGCCACCGCCCGATGGAAGGCCGAGAGAGACAAGGACAGGACGCCACCGAAAATCGCGGTGACTGTGACCGGCCCTAAATCAGTGTCGCTTGGCGCATCGTTCGACGACGCGGCGGGGTGGAGTGCGCTGTGGGCGGAATCGTTCGGGACCACCTCTTTCGCCTTGGTCGATGCGTTCATGCGAAATGCAGGCGACTTGCGCGGCGTCGCCTTAGAGGATGAAAGCGGGGAGGCATATGCCAAAGCCGCTCGGGAGGTAGGGGCTTTCGTCGGCTCCATCAAACCACAGTCCGAGATCGAGACGGCTCTGGCCCTCCAAATGTGCGCGGCTCATGAGATGACGATGAAGCTGAGCGGCCATGCCTTCCGGACAACTGATCGCAACGCGCTGAACGACTACAACCGGATGATGAACCAGACCATGCGGACCTTCACGGCCCAGGTCGAAGCCCTTTCCAAACTCCGCACAGGCGGAAAGCAGCAAGTCGAGGTCCGCTATGTCTACGTCGATGCCCGAAACCAGACCGTCGTCCAGGGGGGAGGGCACGGGGGAGGCCAATCAAATTTCGCACAACCCCACACACCCGGAGCCGCTGGTCTACCGTTTGCGCCGGGCCTGCCGGTGTGGAGCCAGAACGAGGGCGGGGACGCCGTGCCAGTCCCCAGCGATCAAGGGGCGGAAGCGATGCCGGATGCACGGAGGGCGGAGCCCCGGCGCACCGAAGGGCGAGGCAAACGGAAACTACGTCTCAGGACGGTGGACGGAAGAGACCGTTCGGGCGCGGGCTCTGGTGAAGGCGATGGTGAAACTCTGTCGGACCACGCTGCATGAAATCGCTTGAGGAAATCGAGGCTGATCTGGAGTCGATGAGCACGGAGGAGGTTGCAGCTGCTGTCCGCCAGTTGTCACGCTGTGATCCGGTCAGTTACCTGCAAGCCATCGCGGCGTTGATCGGGGACGATGACGATTGATCGGAGGGCGTCAGTTGATCGCATCCGTACTGTCGGCGTTTGCGGAGATCGACATGGCGGCGAGGGCGAACATCGCATTGTTCGCGTTTGCCACGGTTTCGGCGTCGCTCTGAGGATAGGCCTTGGGCGCTGCTTCCAGAAACGCGGGATGGAGAAGATCCAGCATCTGGGTGTCGGTCAGGTCGGCCAAGGCTTGCCGACGTTCATCGAGCCGCCGGCCAACGATAGCGCCAACCTGAAGCAGAAGGCCGCCCGTGGGGCCTTGCAGCATGTCCCAGAAGTCTTCCAGGTCATCGACGGTCGGCGGCTTCGGCATGAGCGACACCTTGCGCAAAACGGGAGGCGGAGTGGAGCCAGAGCGCAGCGTGTCGCGGAACGAGCATTGCGTCCATAAGAAAGGGCCGCCCTGATCTGGAGCGGCCCTGGGTTTTCGGAGTCCCTAAAGACGTTGGATCATGGGCCGTAGATGGCCCTATCGTTCGCCTCCGCGACCACAGCGCCCCAGTCGATCAAAGCCGTTGGGATGATGTCAGTCTCCGCCGGATAGATGACGGCGAAGGACTGGCCGTTGGAAATCACCCGGCCGCCGATGGCTTCAAACTCGCGAAGGAAGCCTCGGGCGTCGAAGGCAACCGCGTCGGGCGGCTGGCTCATAGGCAAACCTCCCGCATATCGTTCCGCTGGCGAGCACGTGTGAGCGCCCACTCGATCTCGCAGGGGAGCGGTCGGCGACCTATCAGATCACAGTCGTGCTCAAGGTCATCGAGGGCCTTGGCCTCGGCGGGAGAGAGGACTGCGCCGATCATTGCGCGGCCTCTTCATCGTCGTGCATCGCCTTGGCGGCGGCGGCTAGCAGGCGGCAGTGTGCGACGTGGGCGGCCTTCGCCATTTCGGTGGCGCGAGTTTCCAGGTCGTGAAGACCGGTGAGTAGGGCACCGAAGGCGCTGTCGCCTGAAGGGCCCCAATCTCCGTCCAGCCCCAAGTCTCGCACCAACGCGAGAAGGCCGTCTTTGTCGCGCGCCAGCGTCCCCCCGGCGACGTGCAGATAGAAGCGGTGCTTGGCCCATTCTTCCGTGCTGAGCTCCAAGCTGGCTTTGTCCCAAGCGGGCATGGGGCCAGTCTCGAAGCGCGCGGCGAGCGCCGCCACTTCATCCTTTCCGTCATCGCTCGGTCGAGGGGAGTCGCCGGCCAACGCCTTGGCATCCAGGTAGCAGGCCAGAAGGGCTTGGTCGGCGTCTGATCCGTGAGTGATGATCTCCGCCGCCGTCTCGGTGCGCGGGTTATATTCCACGTCCTCCATGAGCCAGTAGAGGCTGGCGATCTTATCGGCCAAGTCGGCGGCCGTCGTCGCACGCACACCGAACAGCTCGTCCAGAGCGCTACGGTATGAAGCGGACAGGCGGTCGCGTTCGGCCTTCTGCTCCGGCGAGTAGTCGGAGGAGAGGAGGTTTTCATGCTTCCGGCACCACGCGTCGCTGGCGCGTTCGGCAGCGTCGAAGGACGCGAGGGCCTGCGAAAACGACGACACGGCAGGCGCGTTGACTTGAGGCGCGACGAACCCGCGCTTACCTTTGGATTTGCTCATCACGAGTGAGCCTTTCTTCGGAAAGGGGGCGGCGGGTTCTTTCCGGGATCGCCGCCCCGAGCCACTAGGCCGAAATGACCTAACGATAACAAGTGTAATCGCAAAAGTGTGGTTTGTAAATACACCTGTTATCGCTTATTCTGTCGGGATGAATCTCACACCCGAAGCGATGCGGGCCGGTCGCGCCCTCCTGAAGTGGACGATGCGTGATCTGGCCACGCACAGCGGCGTAAGCCTGCCGACGATCAACGCTGCCGAGAACGGACGTCCGCCGCGTGACGCGACCCGCGATGCTCTGATTGCCGCGTTCGCCGCCCACGGGGTCGAGATACTGAACGGGGATGCGCCCGGCGCTCGGATGAAACCCCCGGTCTAATAGTGGCCCTGGGGGTTACCTCATCCAGTCCCCGGAGAGCCGCTTAGCCTACCCGGCGCCGATGCCACCTCCCGGCCTCAAGCGCTGCAAACGCGTTAGGCCACGCATGGCGTTGGCGGATTCCTGTTCTGTGCTGGGCCGAACTCAGCGGCGCGACAGGCCCGGTCTGGGGCTATCCGGCGACGGCGGTCCCGGCCGATGGTGTGCCGCCCCAGATGCGCCGGTGGGTCTGTTGGGACGAACTGCGTAACGCAGACGGCGAGCCACACCCTGGAGCGCGCCTAGACTCGACAGGCGGCTGACGTCGTGATGGGGTCCAGCCATGGATGAGATCAAAGCCACTCCCGAAGATCGCGCCGCAGTGGGCATCATCGCGCGCTACTTTCTGGAGCTCGACAACTTCCAGGCCTCCAGCGCCGGCCTCGACCGGTTGAACGGCGCATGGAGCTATATGGCCACCAAGCTGGGCGCCGGGTCCGATCGCGACTTCGAAGGCGTCCTAAAGGGGGTGGAGGGCCAGAAGGCCAAGATGGTTGAGACGCAGCGGAAGGAGCACGAGCGGGGATTTCGCAGCGACTACAGCAGGGCGATCGCCGAGTTTGATCGCGCGCTGGAACTGCTGGAGCTTGTCGTAGAGTGGCGATGGATTGCAGCCGCCGCACGGGCCGAAGGCCGGGGTGAAGACCCTTACACTCCGCCGCCCGAACGCTTCTAAGCCATGTGCAACAACTACAAGATCACCAGCCACGAGCAGGCGATCCGCGAGCTGGCCCGCGCCTTCGCCGGCGACATCGGCAACGGCGGGCCAACTGACGTTTATCCTGACTATGCGGCGCCCATTGTCCGCGTGAACCCGGCGGGCGAGCGCGAACTGGCCTTGGCGCGCTGGGGGATGCCCATGTCCAAGCAGGTGCTGTTTCAGGCCGCGACCAAACGGGCTGACAAGCTGCGGGCCAAGGGCAAGGAGGTGGATTTCGCCGAGATGCTGAAGATGGAGCCCGACAGCGGTGTCACCAACATCCGCAACACCACCAACGCGACCGGCAAGCCCAACGCTCACTGGCGGCCCTGGCTAGAGCCACCCAACCGCTGCCTGGTCCCCTTCACGTCATTCAGCGAGCCGGATCAGGACCATACGGGCGACCGGTCCAAGGTCTGGTTCGCCATGGATCAGGACCAGCCCCTGACGTTCTTCGCCGGTCTCTGGACGCCACACGCCTCCGTCCGGAAGATCAAAACCGGCTGGGAAGAGTTCGAGTGCTTCGGCTTCCTGACCACAGAGTCGGCCGAGCCGGTGAAGACATATCACGCCAAGGCCATGCCGGTGATCCTGACGACCGAAGAAGAGCGCGACACCTGGCTGCGCGCGTCCTGGGATGAGGCCAAGGCGCTGCAACGGCCGTTGGCCGATGGGACGCTCGTGATCGTCAACGGCAAAGGCGCTGGGTCTTGACCGACGACCGACTGGCCGACGCCCTCGCAGACCTGGGCGAGCGAACGCGGCCGATCCTCGCGATGTTTGATGAGGCCCGGAATGAGGCCGGTCGCGATCGAGCGACAGCGGCGTTGATCGAGGCGGCTTCCGGACTGGCCGAAGCCGCCCGGCGCGTGGCGCGACACGCCGCAGACTATCGCGCCGTGCGGCTGGACGCCGAGGCGCTCGCCGACCACCTCGACGCCATGGCGCGCCCGGACTGGACCGATCGCGGCCGGATCGCCGCCGTCCTGTCCTATGCCCGGCTCATGCAGGCCGGGGCGGAGGACCTTCGAAAGCAGCTCGACAGCAGGTAGGGGCTGGTCAAGCGTTCAGATATCTGCATCTTGCGATTACACTGCAATGCACAAATCGCCGATGCCAGCCGCTCCGCCGCCCTTCAAGAGCCGACGCTCCAAGCAGCGCGAGGCGACGCGCGCCTTGATCGTGACGACGGCGGCCCGCCTGTTCCGTGAGCGCGGCTTCGAGGCCGTGAACTTCCGCGATCTCGCGTCGGAAATGGATCGCTCAACGGGATCGATCTTCGCGCACTTCAGCAGTAAGGACGAGGTCTGGACAGCGGCGATCGGCGGCCCGCCGCCAGACTTCCGCATGGCGGACCAGTTGGCCTTGCTACAGGGCGAACGCCCTAACGTGGGATGGATCCTGTGTGGACGGCCCGACGGGCAGTTCGAGGCACACGCCTTCGAGCGTAGCGGCCAGAAGGTCTCTGCGACGGGGCCGTCGGCCGAGAAGGCCGTCGCGGCTTTGCGAGCGATGCTGGCTGGTGACTGAGGGCTATCGCTGCCGGTTCATCTGACAACCTGGAGATCGCTACACGATCGAGTGGGAACTTAATCTCGATGGCTCGATCCGGCTGGGGGGGGGCGTCACTGGCTTCCAATTGGCCACCATGGGAGCGGGCGTCGCCATGCGAGTCCAGTTGGCGCGGACGTGCGGCCGCTACGGCTGCGGTCATGGTCTCTCTCCGACTATCAAAGGTGGATGCGAACGACGTCCGCGTGGTCTAGGCTCACCGGATGATCGTTCAGGTATTCAAAGGGCGAGGGCGGCACGCGAGGCTGATCAGGCGGCGACGCGGCCTTTTCGGGCTCTTCATGAGGTGGTTTCTGCGTTGAAATGCCGTGACCTGCTGGAGCCCTGGCTGATCGCCGGTCTGGTGCTATGCTTGGTCGGAACGGCGGTGTTCGTTGGCGTCCAGGTCGCCGACCGCTGGCCCTGGTTTTGACGCCCGGCCCTACGTCGAGGGTGCCGCCTGGGATTGTCGCCCGCGGGCTGATGGTCGGACAATCCGGCCCTCCTGTTACTGAGATCGGCCTAGCGGTGAATCCGCTAGATGAATGTTCCGCTATGGCCGGGGCCGCGAACCGGGTTCACCGTTCGGCCGTCCGGTGCGCTCCGGGCACGGCGGCTCGGGTCGGTCCCCAAATCCGGACCGGGCCGCCACCCTGATCAGCACCCGTCACTTCCGGTGCGGCGAAAATGTCGCTAACCACGTTCACATTTCGCCGCTATAGGGTCGCGGCTCTGTGCTTGTGGGGAAAAAGACGTGCAGATTGAGGGCGTAAAGGTGGAGGCGGCGGACGGCCTCCATGACGACGGATGGTGCTGGCCTGAGACCCGATTGACCTTGAGCGCGCTCGCCGACGCCAAGGAGTTCCGGGTCGGCCTCTGGTTTCAGTCCGAGCTCAACGCTGATCGGGTGCTTGTCAGCATCTCCACCGACAAGACGCCGCCGAGCGTGCAGATGATTGAACTTGGGGAGCCCAAGGACATCGTTCTTCCGCTGACCTGGCGGCGCGGCGAGATCATGTCCGTCCGCATCGCCACCCCGCACAAGATGACGCGTGCGGCAGGCGAGCAGCGCGACATCGCCTTTTCGCTCATGCACCTCAAAGCGACCTGAGCTTGTCAGCGGCGCTTTCAAGCGCCGCTGACGGGGAGGGTGGGTCCGTGAAGCCCGGACCTTGGCGGCTCGTCTCCACCCATCCCGGACGAGCCGCCATCCTTCATTCACGTCGCTAACGCCAGCCGACGCGGCCGGAAGTAATAGACGCGCACGAGCCTGAGGAAGTTTGGCGGTTCTCCCGCAGGCGCTGGCGGAGATGCGACCGCCGCCGGTCTGTGTCAGGATGGCAGGATGAAACCCCGCGACCCGCTTGAGCCGTGGCTGATCGCTGGCATCGCCGCGCTCTGGGTGCTGGCGGCCGTTGTAGCGGTCGTGGTCATCGTCGACCGGATCGAGGTGGGCTAGGGAGCACCCAAAGGTCAGGTCGCAAGGCCAGTTTGTGTCCCCTGTGTGTCCCCACGGAAGGGCCGGCCGGGCATCAATGCGCTAACATGCGGGAAACATTGGCGATCCCGGCAGGACTCGAACCTGCGACCTCTGCTTTAGGAAAGCCTTGCTCTATCCGGCTGAGCTACGGGACCGTGACGGCTTCCTAGCGGGTTCGGCGCGCGCGCGCAAAGCGATCGTCGATCAGACGAGATTCCTACGCCGCTGCACCGTCTCGCTACGCCGGAACAGGCTTTACAGTTGTGGTTAATCCTCATTAAGATACAATATCTTGTAGGGAACAAATGCCGAATTCGGTCGAGTCAGTGATTCGATCCCGATTCGTTTCGCGCCTGTTCCGGCCGATCCTCCGCCCGCATTAACGATGTCGCCTGCGGAACTTCCCCCGGCCCTTCGCGGTTGTCTTTCCGAACCGTGATCGTCGGAGAGGAGTGGGTGAAATGCGTATCGTCAGCCTGAGCGTCATGTCCGCGATGTTCTGGACCGGTGTCGCCGTGGCCCAGCCTGCCGTGCAATCCTCGCCTCTCGATCCGGGACCGGTCGTGCCGAAAGGGCCGGCGGTCGAGGCGCGCGAGCGCGCGATCACAGCCCGTCTCAATACAGAGGTCTATGTCGCCGATCGCGCCCTGGCGGCGTACAACGCTCGACTGGCCGCAGAGCACCGTACGGATGTGGAAGCGACCCTGGCGGCCAACGCCGCAGCCGAAGCCGGCCGTCACGCCCTGACGGCGGCCTATGTCGCCGATCGCGCAGCGGATGCGGCCCGGGCCGACAACCAGGCCCTGGCCTACGACCGGGCGATGAGCCGCTGGCGCGCCGACGTCGCGGCCTGCGAAGCCGGCGACAGAAGCCGTTGCGCCACTGTGCGACCCGACTGATCCGCGCCGCTGTCCACATTGAGCGCCGTCCGACTGTGCGGTGGCGCTTGATGCCGGTCGAATCCCGTCCCACCTTCCTCGCACCATGAGCGACCGCGCTACAGGACGGGCTCCCTCGCGCGTCGTCGCGGTTCTGGGCCCCACCAACACCGGCAAGACCCATCTGGCGGTCGAGCGGATGCTGGGTCATGCGTCCGGCATGATCGGCCTGCCGTTGCGGCTGCTGGCGCGGGAGGTCTATGAGCGGATCGTGCGCCAGAGGGGGCGGGCCGCTGTCGCCCTCGTCACCGGCGAAGAAAAGATCATTCCGGAGCGGCCGCATTACTGGGTCTCGACGGTCGAGGCCATGCCGCTGGAGCGCGAGGTCGACTTCCTGGCGGTGGATGAGATCCAGCTGGTCGCCGACCCCGAGCGCGGCCACGTCTTCACCTCCCGCCTCCTGCATGCGCGGGGCCGGTTCGAGACCATGTTCCTGGGCGCAGGAACGATGGCGCCGTTGATGCGTCGGCTGGTTCCCGACGTCGAGATCGTCGCGCGCGAGCGGCTGTCGCACCTGTCCTACGCCGGATCGAAGAAGCTGACCCGGCTGCCGCGCCGATCCGCCATCGTCGCCTTCTCGACCGATCAGGTCTACGCCATCGCCGAACTGATCCGCCGTCAGAGGGGCGGCGCGGCGGTGGTCATGGGCTCGCTCAGCCCCCGTACCAGAAACGCCCAGGTCGCCCTGTTCCAGTCGGGCGAGGTGGACTTTCTGGTCGCCACCGACGCCATCGGCATGGGGCTGAACATGGACGTCGACCATGTCGCCTTCGCCGGCCTCAGGAAGTTCGACGGCCGCCGCACCCGCTGGTTGCACGCCCAGGAGATCGGGCAGATCGCGGGGCGGGCCGGACGGCATGTGCGCGACGGCACCTTCGGCGTGACTGGCGAATGCGAAGACCTAGACGCCGATCTGGTCGAACAGGTGGTCGAGCACCGCTTCGATGCGGTGGAGGCGGCGGAGTGGCGCAATGTCCGTCTGGATTTCGACAGCCTTGACGGCCTACTGGCGTCCCTGACGCGCACGCCCGGCGTCGCCGGCCTGCGCCTCACGGCCCCGGCCCTCGACGAGACCTTGCTGCGCCGGGCCATGCAGGACGACGACATCCGTCGCATCGGCCGGTCGCGCGGCACGATCATGCGGCTGTGGGATTGCTGCCAGCTCCCGGACTTCCAGAAGACGACCCTGGAGGAGCACGTCCGTCTGTCCCGCGACGTCTTTCAGGCCCTGACCAGCCGGAAGGGCCGGCTGGCCGAGGACTGGATCGCCCCCCGTTTCGCCGATCTGGACCGCGACGACGGCCAGATCGATCAGTTGTCGGCGCGCCTGTCGGGCGTGCGCACCCTCAGCTACATCGCCCACCGCGCCGACTGGCTGGAGGGCGCCAGGGGATGGCGCGAGAAGACCCGGGCGCTGGAGGATCGGTTGTCGGACGTCCTGCACGAGCGGCTGACGGCGCGGTTCGTGGACCGCAAGACCACGGCCCTCATGCGGGCGCTGAACGACCACGCTGGACCTCCGGCGGCCGAGATCGCCGCCGACGGCCAGGTGATGCTCGAGGGCGAGACGGTGGGCCGGTTGGACGGCCTGCATTTCACGCCGTCGGACGGAGGCTCGGCCCTGGCTGACCGCACCCTGAAGGCGGCGGCGCTCAGGGCTGTGTCGCCGGAGGCGGCGCGGCGCCTGGGACGGTTGGCGGCTGAACCGGACGACGCCTTCGCTGTCCTGCCGAACGGCGAGGTCCTGTGGCGTGGAAGCCTGGCGGCCAGGATCATCGGCGGTGATCCGTTTGGCCCGCGCGTGCGATTGATCGGCGATCTGGGACCGCCGCCGGCGAGGGACCGCGCCCAGCGTCGCATCGAGGCCTGGCTGGCGGCCGAGGCCGGGCGCGCCCTGCGTGACCTGCGTCGGCTGAAACTGGCGATCGAGAGTGGCGCCCTGAAGGGCTTGCCCCGCGGTCTTGCGTTTCGGCTGGTCGAGGCCGGCGGGGTGATCGATCGGCGGGAGGTCGAGCGCGATCTGGCGGCTCTCAGCCAGGTCGAGCGGCGGACGCTGAAGAGCTTCGCCGTCAGAGTCGGCGCGCACTCGGTCTGGCTGCCGGGCGTGTTGAAGGCGCGCGCCCGCAATCTGGCCTTGGCCTTCACGGCCGATGAGGAATTCAGAGGGCGGATCGAGGGGCTGGGCGTCGCCCCCCTGCCGCCGCCGTCGGCGCGCGCCCTTTCGGCCCATGGCCTGCGGATCGCCGGTCGCTTCACCGTGCCTGTCGATGCGCTGGAACGAGCGGCGGACCTGCGAAAGGCCGGCGCAGGCAGCCTGTCCGACGCCGATCTGGCCGCCCTGGGTTGGACGGCGGCCGAGGCCAGGGCGATCCTGGCGGGCGTCAGGGCGACCCGCGCCCAGCAGCCCGATCCGGAGGGACGCAAGCCCGCCGCTCCGGCCCATTCCCCCTTCGCCGCGCTCGCGGTTCTGACGGCTCCAAAGGCGGAGGCGCCGCGACCTCGTCGTCGTCGCAGGACGCGGCCGAGGCCGGCCGGGTGAAGGGCGCGACCGACGTATGCCGGATCGACGTCTGGCTGTGGCGGGCGCGGTTCGTGAAGACGCGCGGTCTGGCGGCGCGATTGGTAGAGGCCGGCGCCGTGCGCCTGATCCGCCAGGGTCAGACGACCCGGCTGGACAAGCCCAGCCGCGAGGTCCGGCCGGGCGACGACCTGACCTTCATGGTCGCCGGTCGTCTGGTGTCGCTGCGTGTCCTGGCCTGCGGCGACAGGCGCGGACCGGCCGAAGAGGCCCGCGCCCTCTATGAGGTCGTCGAGCCTACTGTTTGACGAACTCGCCTTCGAGATGAAGCTTCACCTCGTCTCCGACGGCCGGCAGGGCGTAGTTGATGCCGAAGTCCGACCGTTTGATCGTCGCCTCGCCGTCAAACCCGGCCTTGTAGACCCCGCCCATCGACGGGCCGGCCTGATTGAACTCGACCTCGATCGTGACCGGCTTGGTGACGCCGCGCAGGGTCAGGTCGCCGACCACGGTGGCCTCATTGGCGTCGTCCGCGTCCACCGTCACTGATCGTGACACGAAGGTCGCCGTCGGATGATTGGCCGTGTCGAAGAAGTCAGCAGTCTGCAGGTGGCGCTTCAGGCCGTCATCGGCCGGGTTGACGTCGGTCAGGGGAATGGTGGCGGTCAGGCTGCTATTAGCCGGGTTGGCGGGGTCCAGCTTCAGCTCAGCCTTCACGTTCACGAACTGGCCGTAGTAGGTCGAGAAGCCGAGGTGATCGACCGACCAGGTGATCTTGCCGTGGCCGGAATCCAGGGCGTAGGTCCCGGCCTGGACCTCGGCAGGGACCTTGGTGAGAGCAGCCTGAGCGACGACGGCGCCGCCGGCGAGCGTCAGCAGGGCGGCGCCCGCGAGGGCGGAACGGAGGGCGAGGGCACGCATGGACATGTCAGGCTCCTGAATCTTGATCTGTAATCAATTCTGATACGAATGGGCGCGGCGACGGTCAAGCCGTGGCGCGCGTCCTGAACGCTGCAGAACGCTTTCCGTTGTCCCGCCGCCGCCTCCGGTTGACAGAACAGGGCAGGAGGGTCATCTGCCCGCTCCATTCCCTTGCCAAGCGCCGCGCCTTCCACCTCATGACCTACATCGTTACCGACGCCTGCGTGAAATGTAAGTTCATGGACTGCGTCGAGGTGTGCCCGGTGGACTGCTTCTACGAGGGCGAGAACTTCCTGGTCATCGCACCGGACGAATGCATCGACTGCGGCGTCTGCGAGCCGGAATGCCCCGTCGACGCCATCGTGCCGGACACCGAGGACGAACCGGACGGCAAGTGGCTGCAGGTCAACGCCGAATACGCCAAGGTCTGGCCGAACATCACCGTCAAGGGCACGCCGCCGGCGGATCGCGAGGACTTCGAGCGCGAGACCGGCAAGTTCGAGAAATATTTCAGTCCGGCGCCCGGCAAGGGGTCCTGAGGCGGCGTCTTCGGTCCGGCGCGATCCGGGTCGCCGCATTGCGAACACAATGTCGGGTTGCGGGGCGCAGGCGTCCCCTCTGTGGCGTCCGTTGCGCGTGACGTTTTGAAATACAGGGTTTTTGTGTTATCTCTGTCGCATTGGATCGGGCGGCCCGCATTTTTCGTGCGCCGCCCGTGTTTGCGACAGAATCCCGTCCATCGCAGGCGGGATCGGCCAGAGGTTGGGTGATCCGTATCCGCATTTGACGCCAAGATCTGCTCCCCGACGGCGCGCAAGGCGTTCCGGCGGAGAGGCTTCTGTTGTCGCCTGCGCCTGCGTTTTCGTCCTGATCCCTGTGTCGGGAAAGGAATGACATGACGAACAAGACCGGTCTGGAATTCAAGGTTGGCGACGCGGTCGTCTATCCGGCGCACGGCGTCGGCAAGGTGGCGGCGATCGAGACCCAAGAAGTCGCCGGCATGTCGCTGGAGGTCTATGTCGTGACCTTCGACCACGAGAAGATGACCCTGCGCGTGCCGACCAAGAAGGCCAAGACCGCCGGCCTGCGTCCGCTGGCCGCGAACGACGTCGTGACCAAGGCCCTGACGACCCTCAAGGGCCGCGCCCGCATCAAGCGCACCATGTGGTCGCGCCGCGCCCAGGAATACGAAGCCAAGATCAACTCCGGCGACCTGGTTTCGATCGCCGAGGTGGTTCGCGACCTTTATCGCGCCGACACCCAGCCGGAGCAGTCCTATTCCGAGCGCCAGCTGTATGAGTCGGCCCTGGATCGGATGGCGCGCGAAGTCGCCGCCGCCAACGGCGTGGACAAGGATACGGCCCTGGAGCTGGTCGCCAAGTCGCTGAGCGCCAAGAAGGCCGTGGCCAACGCCGCCGCTGACGAGGACGCCGAGGCCGAGGCCGCCTGATCCTTCCGGCTTTGTCCGGACATGAAGAAGGCCCGGGAGCGATCCCGGGCCTTTTCACTTTCTGCTGCGTATCCAGGGCCGACTGGCTCAGAAATACTCCGCCCCCGCCGGGCAGACGGCGTTCAGGCGTCGGGCCGTGATCGTGGCGGGGATATAGGGCGTGCCGCGCGCCAGTTGGGCGCCGCCGTTGAAGCGGAAGTTCTCCTGCTGATAGGTCCCGTTCAGCCGCACATTGACGCGGCGGCCCTTGCGATCCTGGCAGGTCCCTTCAAACCGGGCGTTGCCGCCCCCGACTTCGCGCGTCGGATAGGTGCAGGTCCAGCGGCGCGTCGACAGGCCGCCGAAGAAGCGGTTGATCTCGCTGGGCCGCACGCAGCGTTGTTCGGTGTCGCGATTGCCCAGGACGCTGGTGGTGTATTCCCAGTAGCCGGGCAGGACCGGCTGTGACGCCTGGGGCGGCCGCGCGCCGGCGGGCGCGGCCAGCAGGATAAGGCCGGCGACGGCGGGCAGGGCGGTCAGGGCGATCTTGGCGGTCGGTCTCATCGTTCGGTCTCTCTTCCGGTCTCGCCGGTATGCCTTCACTATATGGCGGGATTTGAACGTGGGCTGAACGCCGGGACGACATGGGCGGATCACGTCGTCCGCGCCGCCGCCGCAGCCTTGACGCCGACGGGGACTCTCCTCTATACGGCCCCCTCTCGCGCGGGATGCCTGTCCCGCGCGTCTCCATTTCATGCGCCGACTGAGCTTCCGGGCTCGAAGGCCGCCAGAGGATTTGTCTCATGTCGCGTCGTTGCGAACTGACCGGTATCGGCCCGATGGTCGGCCACAGCGTCAGCCACTCGAACATCAAGACCAAGCGCCGCTTCCTGCCGTCGCTGAAGAAGGTCAAGATCGCCTCGGAAGCCCTGGGCCAGAGCTTCAGCCTGCGGATTTCGAACGCCGCCCTGCGCACCCTGGACTACAAGGGCGGCCTGGACGCCTTCATCGTCAAGGCGAACGACGACCAACTGTCGCCGCTGGCCCAGAAGATCAAGCGTCAGGTTAAGGCCAAGCTGGCCGAAGCCGCCTGATCCGTCGGGTTCGATCGAATTGAAAAGGCCGGGGGTGACCCCGGCCTTTTTCGTTTGTCTTCCGCTTACCGCCAGGGCGATCCGTCGCCGTGCTTGCCCACGCTCTCCCATTCGGGCGGGGCGGCCTTGTGGACGAACTGTTCGGACACCATCCAACCCTTGAAGGGCCGCAGCACCCCCAAGCAGGCGATGACGATCAGGGGGAAGGTGAAGGCCAGGTGCACCCAGACCGGCGGGTGGACGGTGAACTCGAACGCCATGAAGCCGATCATGCCCAGCACCCCCATGCCCGACATGACGAAAAAGGCCGGGCCGTCCGCCGGCTCGGCGAAGCCGTAGTCCAGACCGCACGCCGGACAGCTGTCACGCAAGGTCAGATAGCCCTTCAGCAGCGGGCCTTCGCCGCAACGCGGGCAGCGGCAACGAATCCCGGTCGAGAGGGTGTTGAGCGGCGGATACACGGGTTCGGTCATGTGGGACTCCTTGAGAGCGGAGTCAGCCTATCCGAAGTCGATGGCAAGTGGACATGTGGTCCAAGGCGCCCGTCGCGACGGGCTCGGTCCTCAGTCCCGGCTTCGTGTCGCCGCCCACACGAAGACGAAGTCGCGATGCTCGGCCCAGGTCTGGCCTTCGACCCGGTCGCCCACAAGACAGCCCGCGCTGTGATACGGGCCCGCGCCGTCGGTGGTCCGAAACGACACGCACAACCGGCCGTTTTGCGCCTTCCATCGCCCGGCGAGAATCTCGCTCTCATAGAAGTCGCCCGTGACCGTCCCGTCGGGCGCCAGGCGCAGGCGCATCGGCTTTTCGTAGGGACTCGCGGGGTCGACGCTCAGGTCCACTGTCCAGGAGCCGGACAGGCGATCGGGCCCTGGCGCGGTTTGCAGAAGCAGGGCGAAGGGAAGGGCGAGCAGGGGCGACATGTCGGCTCCGTCCATTAACGCCGTTGAAACGGCGCAGAGGCCATTCTGGATGGATATGACGCGCGCATCCTCGAGGAAATCGATCGCGAGGACCACCGTGGCGCTGGGCGCCGTGGGGGCGGTCGTGCTCGCGCCCGTGCTGACGGCCGCCGCACCGGCAGTCGCCCAGGAGGCCGCGCGGGCGGCCCTGGACCCCATCACCCTGCGTGTCGGGGCCAATGACGGCTTCACCCGGGTGGAGTTCGCCGGCGTCATCGGCGCGCGGTCTCGGGTGCGGCGCGACGGCGACAAGGTCATCGTCCGCCTGGGCTCCACCGCCGCTCCGGACGTCAGCCGCCTGAAGAATGATCCGCCGCCCGGCGTGGACAAGGTGGAGACGCGCGCCGTGACCGGCGCGACCGAGCTGATCCTGACGCTGAAGTCCGGCGCCGACGCCCGGACCGGCTCGGCCGACGGCGCTGTGTGGCTGAATCTCTACGCCCCCGGCAAGACGCCGGTCGAAGATCCCGGCGCGCGCCCGGTCGTGCCCGCCAACGGCGTGGTGCCTGTCGCCGTCAAGTCCGAGGGCGGCGAGACCGCCCTGACCTTCCAGTGGGCGGCGCCGGTCGGGGCCGCCGTCTTTCACCGCAACGGCGCGGTCTGGATCGTGTTCGACGCCGCCGCCCGCATGTCCCTGCCGCGCACGGGCCGATCGCCGGGTCTGAGCGGAGAGACGCGCTGGGCCGTCGGCGCCGACTATACGGTGGTCAGGATCGCCGCTGCGGAAGGTCAATCCGTGTCCGCGCGGGGCCAGGGCGGAACCTGGACCGTTACCCTCGGGGGCGACGATCTGGCCGAAAGCCAGGTGGACGTGGCCCGCGACGACGCCGCGCAGTCCGGCCTGGTCGCCAATATGGCCGGCGCCCGGCGGGCCGTGTGGCTGACCGATCCGCTGTCCGGCGATCGCTTCGCCGCCGTCACCGCACTGGCGCCCGGCAAGGGCTACGGCGGCGAGCGGCGCACGATCGACGCCGCCCTGATCCCGACCGCCCAGGGTCTGGCGGTGGAGGCCGCCGCCGACGACCTGACGATCCGTGTCGAGGGCGATCGTGTCCTGGTCAGCCGCCCCAACGGCCTGACGCTGTCCGCGCCCTCCGAATCTCTCGAGGTCGCGACGCCCGAGCGCGGGGCGCCGGCCAAGGCGCCGTATCCGGCCCTGATCCTGGCTCAATGGGCCGATCTTCACGGCCAGACCTTCGTCCAGCGGCATTCTGAGCTGCAACAGGCCGCGGCTGCGGAAAGCGTCCGCGCCCTGTCCGACCCCCGCTCGCCGATCGAGGCCCGCATGGCCCTGGCGCGCTTCCTGGCCGGCTCGGGGCTGGAGTTCGAGGCCATCGGCGTCCTCAACGCCCTGGTGCGCGAAACGCCCAGCCTGCAAGGCGAACCGGAGCTGCGCGGCCTGCGCGGCGCCGTGCGCGCAGCTATCGGCCGGGACGAGGAGGCGGCGGCCGACCTGTCGGCGGGCGCCTTGGCCGGCGATCCGTCGATGAACGTGTGGCAGGGCTATCTGGCGGCCCGTCGCGGCGACTGGGAGGCCGCGCGCAAGGGTTTCGGGGCCGGCGCATCGGCCATCGACCAGTTTCCCGAGGTCTGGCGCGCGCGCTTCGGCGCCGCCCATGCCCAAGCCGCCCTGGAGACCGGCGACCTCAAGGCGGCCGAGACCCTGCTGGCCTATGTGTTCAGCCAGGGCGCGCCGGCCGAGGAGCAGTTGGCCGCGCGCCTCGTCCAGGCCGCCCTGTTCGAGAAGCAGGGAAACAGCGATCGGGCCCTGGCCGTCTATACCGCCGTGGGCCGCGCCCCTTTGGACGGCCTGGCGACGCCGGGCAAGCTGGGCGCTGTGCGGTTGAAGTTGTCCAAGGGACAGATCAAGCCCGAAGAGGCCGCAGCCGAACTGGAGGCCCTGAAATGGCGCTGGCGCGGCGACGCCACCGAACTGGCCGTCATCCGCACCCTCGGCGAGGTCTATCTGTCGCAAGGACGATATCGCGAGGCCCTCGACGCCCTGCGCCGCGCCGGCAAGCGGATGACCAACATCAAGGGCGCCGCCGAGCTTCAGGCCGATGCGGCCGAGGCCTTCCGCGCCCTGTTCCTGGACGGGGCGGCGGACGGCCTGCAGCCGGTTCAGGCCCTCGGGCTGTTCTTCGATTTCCGCGACATGACCCCGGTCGGCGCCGACGGCGACGAGATGGTCCGCCGCCTGTCACGGCGGCTGATCGACGTGGATCTGCTGGATCAGGCGGCCGAACTTTTGAAGCACCAGGTCGATACGCGCCTGGACGGCGTCGCCAAGGCCCAGGTCGCCACCGATCTGGCCACCGTCTATCTGATGGATCGTCAGGCCGAGAAGGCGTTGCAGGCGATCTGGAGCTCCCGGACGACCCTGTTGCCGACGGCCATGGCCAGCGAGCGCCGGGCTCTCGAGGCCCGCGCCCTGATGGAGCTGGGCCGTTACGATCACGCCCTGGAGACCCTGGACCGCGACGTCAGCCCCGCTGCGCAGGAGGTGCGCGCCGAGGTGCTGTGGAAGCAGCAGAAATGGGGCGAGGCGGCGAAGCTGTACGATCAGCGACTGGGCGCCCGGTTCCGCGACGTCGCCACGCCCCTCACCGTCGAGGAGGAGGCGCGGGTCATCCGGGCCGGAACCGGCTATTCCCTGGCCGGCGACGCTGCGGCTCTGGCGCGCCTGTCGGCCAACTATCGTCCGTTCATCGAAAAGGCGCGGGCGGCGGCCGCCCTGCGGGTGGCGCTGGATCCGCTCAACGGGGCGGGCGCGTCGGGCGGCGATCTGGCCGGGCTGACCGGCGGCGTGGACACCTTCGCCGGCTGGGTCCAGACCATGAAGGCGGACTTCCGCAAACAGACCGGCGCCAAATCCTGACCCCCGCCTGACCGGTCGCGAGCCGGAACGAAAACGGGCGGAAACGGCCTGACCGTTCCCGCCCGCTCATCCCTCGAAAGAGGGCGTGTCGCTTACTTGTTGACGGCGTCCTTCAGCGGCTTGGACACGCGGAAGCGCACGGCCTTGGAGGCGGCGATCTTGATCGTCGCGCCGGTGGCCGGGTTGCGGCCTTCGCGCTCGGCGCGGGCGGCGGTGTCGAACACGCCCAGGTTCGAGATGCGAACGTCGCCGCCGGCGGTCAGCGACGAGTGGATGTTCTTGACGATGGCTTCCAGCACGCGGCCGGCTTCGGCCTGCGACACGCCCGCGTCCTTGGCGACGGCGGCGATCAGTTCAGCTTGAGTGGTCATAGGGTCGTTTCCAAAAAATCGCCCGATTCCGAGCGAGGACCGGTGGATCAACCAGCTTTTGTGGGGCTTTGGCAAGCGCTGCCTGCCCGCAAACCCAGATGGGCTGGGGATTCAGCCGGTTCCGGACGCGTTCTGGAACCCCTGAACCAGGCTGCCGGCGACCAGTCTCCACCCGTCCACCAGCACGAAGAAGATGAGCTTGAAGGGCAGCGAAACCACCACCGGCGGCAGCATCATCATACCCATGGACATGAGTACGCTGGCCACCACCAGATCGATCACAAGGAACGGAACGAAAAGGAGAAATCCGATCTCGAACGCGGTCTTCAGTTCGCTGATCATGAAGGCCGGCGTGACCACCCGCAGGGGCAGGTCCTGGGCGTTGGCCGGGGGCTCGATTCGCGACAGTCGGGTGAACAGCGCCAGGTCTCCCTGGTCGGCCTGGGTCAGCATGAAGGTTTTCACCGGTTCGGACGCCAGATCGAAGGCCTGGGGCAGCTCCATCTGTTGATCCATCAGCGGACGGATGCCCGAATCATAGGCGTCCTGCCAGGTCGGGGCCATGACGATGGCCGACAGGAACAGGGCCAGGGCGATCAGGACGGCGTTCGGCGGCGACTGCTGCAGGCCGAGGGCGGTGCGCAGCAGGCTCAGCACCACCACGATCCGGACGAAGCTGGTGGTCATGATGACGATCGACGGCGCCAGGGACAGCACCGTCATCAGCCCGACCAGTTGGACCACCCGCTGGGTCAGGCCGGCGCCCGTGCCAAGGTCGACGTTGATGGCGGCGCCCGTCGCCGGCGCGTCCTGCGCCAGGGCGGCCAGCGGCCAGATCAGGCACAGGGCCGCGGTCACCAGGGTGGTCAGCAGCGACAGGATCAGCGCGCGCTTCATCTCGGCGCGCGTCGGCAGGCCGAAGATGGCGCCCTTGGGCAGGCGACGCTCGCGGGTCATTTCGGCGCCTGACGCGGTTCGATCAGCTCGCGTCCCTCGCCCAGCAGGATCAGCCGTTCCTCGTCGTCGACCCGCACCAGCACCAGTCGGCGAGCGGGATCCAGCACCAGGGTCTCGACGACCTGCAGCCGCCGCGCCCCGCGCTCGGCGCCGACGCGGGCCAGCAGCTGCGGCGCATAGCGGCGCGCCGCCCAGGCGATCAGGCCGATCAGCCCCAGCACGAAGGCCAGGCCGAACACGGCGCGGGCGAGATCGAGGAAGTTCATGGAATGGGCGGCCCCGTCAGACGGGCGCAGAGTTAACCGACGTGGTTAACGAGCCGTTGAGATAACCCGTCATTAACCATGAGGGCGGCATTTTTGACCCAGCGGCGTCGTTTTCGGGCGCCGGTGTCGCCGGAGGTGACCATGGGCGCCGCGGACCTGCCGCTTCTGAACCAGATCAAGGGCCGTCTGGCCTGGCTGGACGATCGCCAGCGGGTGATCGCCCAGAACGTCGCCAACGCCGACACTCCAGGCTATGGCGCCCGTGACCTGAAGACGCCGACCGACTTCGCCCAGGCCCTGCGCCAGGGCGGCGGCCTGTCGGTGACGCGCACCAACGCCATGCACATCGCCCCGGCGAACGCGAACGTCTCGCGTTTCCATGTCGGCAAGGCCCCGGACTCCGAGACCACCCTCGACGGCAATTCGGTGGTGGTCGAGGAGCAGATGCTCAAGATGGCCGAGAGCCGGATGGCCTATGACGCCGCCATCGGCTTTTACCAAAAGTCGATGTCGATGATCCGCCTGGCCGCCAAGAAGCCGACCAGCGCGTGAGGAAGGCCTGAGCCATGACCGATCCCGTCGCCCCCCGAAATCCCGCCATGGCCGTGGCCGCCGGCGCCCTGAAGGCGCAGCAGTCGCGCATGCGGGTCATCGCCGAGAACATCGCCAACGCCCAGTCGACCGCGACCGCGCCCGGCGGCGAGCCCTATCGTCGCCAGGTGCCGGTGTTTCAGGCTCGTGACCTGGACGGCGCGACCGGCGTGGTCCTGGCCGAGGTGAGGCCCGACCAGGGCGAGTTCAAGCGCGACTACGACCCCTCGCACCCGGCGGCGGACGCCGAGGGCTATGTCCTGCGGCCAAACGTCGACACCCTGGTCGAGGCGATGGACATGCGCGAGGCGCAACGCGCCTATGAGGCCAATCTGAACGTCATCGAGACGGCGCGCGCCATGGAGACGCGCCTGCTCGACATCCTGAAACGCTGAGGAGCCTTGCCATGAACCCGATGTTGGCGGCCAAGGCCTATGCGGCGGTTCAGGGCGGCGGCGTTCCGTCTGTGGGCGGCGCCTCGCCGATGGGCGCGCCCGGCTTCGGCGAACTGCTGCAGAACGTCATGAGCCAGACCACGGACGCCACAAAGGCGGCCGAAACCCAGATGGCCCAGAACGTGCGCGGCCAGGGCAGCCTGATCAACGTGGTCACCGCCGTCTCCAGCGCCGAGGCTCAGCTGGAAACGGTCATCGCTGTCCGCGACCAGGTGATCGCCGCCTATCAGGAAATCATGCGGATGCCGATCTGACCTGATCCGTCCTAGCCTTCCAGCGAAACCACCGCGCCGCGCTCGACCGGCGCCGAACGACGGCCGCGCGACTTGAGCCAGGCCTTGATGCGGTTCTGCAGCGGTTGGTCGATCAGGGCGTTGAAGGCGAAGGCGAAGACGAAGGCCGCCGTCACGCCCAGGGCCCACAAGCCCCACTGGACCCCGACCGGCAGGGCGAAGCGGGCGATCAGCACATTGACGAAGCCGAACCAGACGATGCGCACCGGCTCGTTGGTGATGAACATGGCGAAGGAGACGACGGCCGCCTTCTCGACCAGCTTGGACGGACGGATGACCGGCACGGCGCCCGCCGCCAGGATGATCAGGCTGATCAGGGTCAGCGACACCAGCGCATGCTTGTCGTGCAGCTGGATCAGGCCCAGCAGGACGGCGGAGGCGATGCCGATCCAGGCCGCCAGGCGCGGGTTGATCCACACCTTCTCGGTGAAGACGGCCAAGCCCATGCCCAGGATGAACAGGGGCAGGGCGCGCCACAGGCCGAACTTCATCGGCATCTGATAGACAGGCAGGTCCAGCAGGGCCCAGGTCAGGGCGTTGGCGAGCAGATACAGGCCGACCACGCCCAGCAGCACCGTCCAGGCGCCGAGGCGGCTCATGCCGCGCAGCAGCCAGGGGAAGGCCAGATAACAGCCGACCAGGGCCGAGATCGACCAGGAAGGAGCGTTCCAGCCGAGGCCGCCGTGCACGCCGAACGATTGCACCAGGGCCAGTTGGGCCGGCAGTTGATCCCAGGCGAACCATTCGGGATTGCGCGGGGCGAAGCCGAAAGCCCCGGCCGCCAGGACGAAAGCCACCAGGCTGAGCCCCATCATCAGATGGGCGGGCAGAACGCGCAGATAGCGTTTGGCGAAGAAGTCGCCGGCGCTCATCCGGCCGTCCCCGACCGAGCGGCCATAGACCCGCATCAGCACATAGCCGCTGTCGATCAGGAAGAAGTTGGTCAGCAGGAAGCCGCCGCGCTCGAACACCGGGTTCAGCAGTTCGGCCAGGGGCACGGGCCCCGCCGCCTGGAAGTGGTGCAGGATGATCAGCGAAGCCACGATGAAACGCAGGGCGTCCAGCCAGCCGCCGCGCGCGATCGGCGGCGTCTCATTTCGGGTCGAAATCGCGGTCCAGGCCATGGGAAAGGCTCCTTCTGCGCTCTGCGCCGCAAGGACCGGGCCGGTTTTCGCCTGTCAGGAGAGCGGACGCCCGCGCGGCGCGAACGGCCGCATCCATTGCGACAGCACCCATTTCTCGCCGGACGTGGGCGGCAGGCCGGCGTGGCGGCTGAGGCGGTCCGGGCGGCCGTCCGGGGTGACGTTGGCCCACAGCACGGCGTCGCCCTTGCGACCCTTCAGCCGCAGGTCCGAGGCGGAGAAGGCGGTTTCTCCGCCCTCGCAGTCATCGCCCAGCCAGACCAGGCAGGTGGCGATCCTCTGGCCCCGCCGGGCGAGGTCGTCCCGGTGTCCCGGCGTCGCCGGGTCGAGATAGTCGACGTGCCAGTCGAACTGCTGGCCGGGCGTGTAGCGCAGGGCCTGGGCCGGCTCGAAGCCCGCCACCGGCAGGCCGGCCAGGCGCGCCAGCCGCTCGCGCAACAGGACCAGCACCATGTCGGTGTCCGCCAGGCTGAAGGCATGGGCGGTGTTCGAGCGGATCGCCTCCAGCCGTCCCTCGCCCGTCTCCAGATCATAGACCTGCGCCGGGGTCAGATACGGCTGGGCGCGGGCGATCAGCCAGTCGCACACGCCGGGCGAGACGAAGCCGTCGCAGACAAGCACGTGGGGCCGCTCGCTGACGATGCGAGGCGCCGGCGGCGCCAGCCAGGCCCCGACGTCGCCGGGCAGGGCCTCGAGCAGCGCGAGGCTGTCGGTCGCCACCGGATGGCCGAGGGCGGCGGCCTGCGCCAGGAACTTCATCGCCGCCGCGAGGTCGTGCGGGCGGCCCAGGCCGATTCCGGCCAGAACGGCGCACCGATGCGCGGCCTCGGCGTCCCCGGCCGTCGCCCGGCGCTCCAGCCCGGTCGGCTCCCAGCCCGGATCCGGCGACAGGGTCACTTCCGCCGTGTCAGGCTGAGGAATTCCTCGCGAGTGCGCGGATCGTTCTTGAACAGACCCAGCAGGGTGGAGGTGGTCAGGGTCGCGCCCGGCGCATTGACCCCGCGCAGGGTCATGCAGGAATGCTCGGCCTCGATCACGACGCCGACGCCGTGGGGGCGCAGGACCTCATGAATGGCGCCGGCGATCTCGGCGGTCATCTTCTCCTGGATCTGCAGCCGCCGGGCGAAGCCGCGCACGACGCGGGCCAGTTTGGAGATGCCCACCACCCGATCGGTCGGCAGATAGGCGACATGGGCCACGCCCACGACCGGCAGCATGTGATGTTCGCAGAAGGAGACGAAGCGGATGTCCTTCAGCACCACCATCTGGTCATAGCCGCCGACCTCCTCGAAGGTCTTCTCCAGATAGGCGCGCGGGTCGGACTCATAGCCGGCGAACAGTTCGCGATAGCTGCGCGTCACGCGCGCCGGCGTCTCCAGCAGCCCCTCGCGATCCGGATCGTCCCCGGCCCACTGGATCAGGGTGCGAACGGCCGCCTCGGCCTCTTCGGGGCTGACCCCGTGGTGCGAATGATCGGTCATCCCCGGCATATAGACGTGCCGGACGACCAGCGGGAGGGGGCGCGTGGGGCCTGTCGCCGCAGGGTCGTCGGCGGTCCGGGCGACGTGCGGCTGCGGGCCATTGGTGCGGCGTCCGGGATGGGCCCTCGGGACAAGCCCGAGGGTGACGGGGTTTTTGGGATTGGGGGGGAATCTGCCCCCTCCACCGCTTCGCGGTCCCCCTCCCCCATGCGGGGGAGGAGAAGGCATGCGTCAGCGGCTTCACGGCGGCGGCCTGAAGGGTGCGGGAGGGGCGGAGCGCCGGGCCTCGCCCGGTCTGTGGATTTGGGTATTACCGCGTTCGACAAGGTCTGGTCGCTCCGCGCGAGGCCTGGACGGGAGGAGCGACGGGGGGCGCTGATTGGCGCCGGCGTCGAATAGCCCCCCGGCGGGCGGGTCGGCCGGCGTGGCCGATCCCCGGAACGGTCGGGATTTCAACCCCGACCCAGCCTCGGCTCCGAAAAGGTTCCCCTCCGCGGTCGAGGCGGCGAGGCCCGTGTGAACAGACCCCGCCCCCGCTGTCTCGCCTCCACCGCCCGCAGGTCGCCGGCCGACGGCCCTCCCGTGCGGCGGAGTGGGGGTATTATGGACGAGGTTCCACCTGCGCCCGGAAGCGGGGCGCATGTTTCGGGGAAAGGTGAGGGATTACAGCGGTCGGGGGTGTTGAAGTGTGACGGATGACCGCCCTCTGCCAGACCTCTCCCTCTCCCGGTTGGGAGAGGGATTGAGCGCACGGCGGCGGAGCCGTCGTCCTGGCGCTCAAGGGTGAGGGGACGGACGGTGGGGTCGGCGTGAGCCGTGTCACGGGCGGTGCGACGGCTGTCGCCGACGTCGGGACCGTCCCCTCATCCACCCCTGCGGGGCACCTTCTCCCAACCGGGAGAAGGAAAAAGAGGGGGCGAACCTCTCCCAACGGGGAAAAGGGCTTTTGCAGTTGCGTTGGGTCGGCCCAGCCTTGCGGCGCCGGCGTCAGGTCAGGAGGAGTTTGAGCACAGAGTCCAGCATGGGGCGGGCGGCTGGGGTGGCGGCGATCCGTCCTTGGGCTCGGTGCAGGAGGCCGTCGGTGATGAGGCTGTCGACGCGCGGCTCCAGGCCCAGGGTCTGGAGATCGGCCGTCGTGACGCCTTCGACGGTGCGCAGGCCCAGGAGGATGCGTTCTTCGGCGGCGGCCGGGGCGTCGAGAGGATCGATGTCGCTCCAGGGGGTTCGGGCCGCCACGCCCTCGACATAGGCGGCGATGGCCCGGTGGGCGACGGTCGCCGTGCGGCGCCCGTCCAGGGTCAGGCGGCCATGGGCGCCGGGGCCGACGCCGACATAGTCGCCGCCGCGCCAGACATGGAGGTTGTGCGCCGATCGGGCCGCCCCCTCCTTACCCGGCGTGGCCCGGGCGTGGTTGGACACCTCATAGGCCTTGAACCCTGCGTCGCCCAGCGTAGCCTGGGTGGCGTCATAGAGGTCGGCGGCAAGGTCCTCGTCGGGCGGGACAAGGGTTCCGCGGCGAAAGGCGCGGCCGAAGGCGGTGTCGGGTTCGATAGTCAGCTGATAGGGCGAGACGTGTTCGAAGCCGAGATCGACGGCGGTCGTCAACTCCGCCTCCCATTCCGCGACGGTCTGGTCCGGCCGAGCGTAGATCAGGTCGATCGACAGGCGAGGGAAGGCGGCGCGGGCCAGGTCGATGGCGCGCCGGGCCTCGGCGGCCGAATGGTCGCGGCCGAGGAACCGCAGGGCGGCGTCGTCCAGGGACTGGACGCCCAGAGAGAGGCGATTGATCCCGGCGGCGGCCAGATCCGCGAACCGGCCGGCCTCGGCGTCGGTGGGGTTGGCCTCCAGGGTGATCTCGATCGGGCCGGTCGCGGAGAACAGGTCGTGGATGCGGCCGAGGATCCGGGCGACGGCGGCGGGCGCCATCAGCGACGCGGTGCCGCCGCCGAAGAAGATCGAGGCGAGGGGACGCCGGCCGTCGGGGTTGAGCCGGTCGGCCTGGGCCTCCAGATCGGCCAGGATCGCCTCGACCAGCCGCGCCTGTTCCTCGGTACGACCGCGATCGCGCACGACGTTGAAGTCGCAGTAGGGGCAGATGCGCGAACAATAGGGCCAGTGGACGTAGACGCCGACCGAACGTCCCGGGTCGAGCGGATCAGTCAATCAGCGCCGCCTTCAGCCGGGCGAAGGCGCGGGTGCGGTGGCTGTCGGCCTCCTTGTCGGCGCGCTCCATCTCGCCATAGGTCAGGTCTCGGCCCCGGGGGATGAAGATCGGATCGTAGCCGAAGCCGCGATCGCCGCGCGGGGGGAAGACCAGATCGCCGTCCACGCGGCCCTCCACCACGACGCAGGGACCCGGCGCGCCGTCGTCGCCGGGCCAGGCCACGGCCAGGGCCGAGGTGAACCAGGCGGAACGGTCTTCGGACCGGCTGTCCTCGAGCCTTTGCTCCACCTTGGCGATGGCGGCCGCGAAATCCTTCTGGGGGCCGGCCCATCGGGCGGAGAATATGCCCGGCGCCCCGTCCAGGGCCGCGACCGACAGGCCCGAGTCGTCGGCCAGGGCGACGAGGCCTGACAGGGCGGCGGCATGGCGGGCCTTGAGCATGGCGTTGCCCGCGAAAGTGCTCTCGGTTTCGGCCGGCTCAGGCAGGTTCAGCTCACCGGCCGTGACGATCTCGTAATTTCCATCGAGCAGGGCGGCGATCTCGGGCGCCTTGCCGGCGTTGTGCGTGGCGAGGACAAGCCGCATCCCCTTGATCAGTTTCACTTTTCCGTCTCCTCACGCGCCGGTTACAATCCATTGCCGAATTTTAATATCGTTAAACGATAAGTAACGTGACGTTTGACCGCGCACGTCCTATCTATGATCTCAAGAACGGGGGGTCGCGCCGTTCCAAGGATGAAGGGAAGCCGGAAATCCTGATCCAGCGATCATCATAAAACGAGGCACAAAACGCCTCACTTCAGGAGAACTACGATGAACACGATGAAAGCCTCGCTCTTCATGGACAAGATCGGCGCCGTTCTGGTCAACGCCGCCCTGCTGGCCGCCCTGCCGACCGCCATGGTCGCCATCCTGGTCCAGGCCTTCTAAGACCTTCCCGAGCGTACGTCAGGCCGCTTCGGCGGTCATCCCCTCGGGAAGGAGCTTTGACGAGCGTCATGAAGACCGCGATTAAGGATGCCGCGGCAGGGTCGGCCGGACCCGCCGCGGCTTTCGCGTCTTTGAACCCGGCCGCTTCGACAGGGGCGTCATCCCGCATGGCCAACCGCCTTTCCAAGCTGATCCCCTCGCGGCTGCGTGCGCCGGCTGTCGGCCTGCCCTTCCGCGCCATGGGTCACGGCTCGGTCGCCAGCCTGCTGAAGATCGCGCTGGACGTCGCCTATGTGCTGCTGGCCCTGCTGACCCTGGTCACCCTAGTGGGCCTGGTCGCCTTTCTCTTCATTCCCGACGACAATCTGAACCTGACCGTGTCCAACACCGACGGCGGGGTGCAGCAGGCGCTGACGCGGCCGCTGATCGTGTTCGGGTTCGGCGTCTTCTCCGCCTGGTTCGGCGGCTTCCTGCTGATCCTGCGGCAGCTGCGCCAGATTTTCCGCACCCTGACCCAGGGCGACCCGTTCCAGCCCGAGAATGTCCGCCGCCTGCGCCTGATCGGCGTGACCCTGGCCGTGGTCACGGCCGGCGTCTGGATCGCCCAAGGCGTGGTCGCCGCCCGCCTGGCGCCCGGCGTGCTGGATCGTCAGGGCGTCGGCGCCCTTCTGACCCCCGTGTTTTCGGTGCTGGTCGTCTTCGTTCTGGCGGAGGTGTTTCGCGAAGGCGCCCGGCTGCGGCGCGAATCCGACCTGACCATCTGATGCCGGGCCCGTTTTCCTGTATTTACTGCGCAATCGCGCTCAAGCAGCGAGACGTAGCCCGTCCTCGGACCGATCGAAGATCGGGCCCGGGGGTGCGTCGAGCGACAGCGTCCTGAGAGACCCGCCATGGCCATCCGCATCCAGCTTGACCGCGTCCTCGTCGAACGCCGCATGTCCCTGACCGAACTGGCGGACCGCGTCGGCGTGACCCTGGCCAATCTGTCGATCCTGAAGACCGGCAAGGCGCGGGCCATCCGCTTCACCACCCTGGACGCCCTGTGCCGCGAGCTGGACTGCCAACCGGGCGACCTGCTGGTGCATGAGCCCGGCCCCCAGGGCGGGGCGGACGACGAGGCCGACGACTGATCGCGGTCGGCGACCGGAGCGCCGCATGAAGACACGCGGCAAGACCGCCGGGGACGGGGAGAATCGGATCCCGCCCGGAGAGATGACGCCCGAGGACCGGCGCATCTGGGGGCGCGTGTCCGGATCCGTGACCCCGCCGCGATCGCGCAAGGCCGAACGCGTCGTCGAGCCGGGCCCTTCGATCGCGGCGAATCTGGACGCCGCAAGCCGTTCGACGCCTCGCAAGGCGACGCCGAGGGCGCCGTCGGCGGGCGAGGGGCGGTCGGATCCGGTCGAGGCGCGTCCCCGCATCGTCGGGCGATCGGCGCCGGAAGAACTGGAGCCCCGACGCCAGCGTCGGCTGTCGCGGGAGCGTGATCCGATCGACGGCCGCATCGACCTGCACGGATTCAGCCGTTTCGAGGCGGAGGATCAGCTGCGCGCCTTCCTGACTGCCGGTCAGGCGCGGGGATGGACGGCGGTGCTGGTCATCACCGGCCAGGGGCGACGCGGCGGAACCGGGGTGATCCGGGGCTCGGTCCATGACTGGCTGGCCGCCCCGGCCCTGAGGTCGGTGGTGTCCGGCTTCGCCCCGGCCGCGCGTCGGCACGGGGGCGACGGCGCCCTGTATGTCACCCTGCGGCGGCGGCCCGGCTGAAGGTCAGACCGACAGGCCGTTCTGCGCCGCGAGGTCGGCCAGTTTGACCATGGGGCGAGGGCCCCAGTGGGCGATGACCTCGCTGGCGGCGAGGGAGCCGAGGCGGCCGGCGGCTTCCAGCGGCAGACCCCTGGCCACGCCCAGCAGGAAGCCGGCGGCGTACTGGTCGCCGGCGCCGGTGGTGTCGACGACCTTGTCCACCGGATAGGCGGGGACGGCGACGCGCTCGTCGCCATTGATGATGACCGAGCCGTGCTCGCCGCGCGTGACGGCGGCCAGTTCGACGACGGCGGCCAGCTGGGCGGCGGCGGCGTCGAAATCTTCGGTCTCGAACAGGGCGGCCAGTTCGCCCTCATTGGCCAGGACGATGTCGGCCGAGGCGGTGATGAAGTCCAGCAGCTCGGCGCGCCAGCGGGCGACGACGAAGGTGTCCGACAGGGTGATGGCGACCTTGCGTCCGGCGGCGTGGGCGGCGGCGGCGGCGGCCTCGAAGGCGGCGCGGGCCGGGGCCGGGTCGAACAGATAGCCCTCCAGATAGACGATCGCGCTGTCGCCGATCAGGGCCGTGTCGATGTCCTCAACCGACAGCTGGTTGGCGGCGCCCAGGAAGGTGCACATGGTGCGCTGACCGTCCGGGGTGACGTTGATCAGGCAGCGGCCCGTGCCGAAGCCGGTCGCGGCGCCGTCGGCCAGAACGGGGGTGTCGAAATGCACGCCCGAGGCGCGGATGTCATGGGTGAAGACCTGGCCCAGCACATCCTCGGCCACCTTGCCGATATAGGCCGCGCGGCCGCCGAAGGAGCCGACGCCGGCGACGGTGTTGCCCGCCGATCCGCCCGAGGCCTCGACCCCCGCCTCCATGGCGTCATAAAGGGCCGCGCTCTGGCCCGCATCGACCAGCTGCATCGAGCCGGGCGTCAGGGACTGGGCCTTCAGGAAGGCGTCGTCGCAGGGGCTGAGCACATCGACGATGGCGTTGCCGACGGCGCAGACGTCGTAACGGGCGGAGGCGGTGATCTGGGTCATGGCCGCCCCATAGCGGACCGGGCCCGGACTGTCGATGATCGCATAAGGATGTCCTTATGGGTTTGGCGTGGCGACAGGCGAACGGCGGCGCTATATCGCCCCCATGACCCAGATCGCCGTCCTGACGCCCGACCCCGCCGACAGTTCCTATCGCGGCCAGTGGCCGGGGGTGCTGGAGCGGTTGCAGGCGGCGCTGGACGGGGCGGGGGTGACGACGGAGCCGACGTCCTGGGTCGATCATATCGAGGACGCCTCGGGGCTTAAGGGGTATCCGCTGATCCTGCCGGTGCTGGTCTGGGGCTATCACCGGGATCATGAGCGGTTCCTGCGGGCGACGCGGACCTGGACCGAGGCGGGCCTGCCCCTGGCCAATCCGGCCTCGGTGCTGGGCTGGAATTCGGACAAGACCTATCTGGGGCGGCTGGCCGAACGCGGCGTGGCCATTCCGCCGACGATCTGGAGCGAGGGCGTGACGGCCGAACAGGTCGAGGCGGCCTTCGACGCTCTGGGCGCCGGGACGATCGTGGTCAAGCCGACGGTGTCGGGCGGGGCGTGGCGGACGTTGCGGCTGAACCGGGGCGAGGCCCTGACCGATCCGCCGGTCGGCCCGGCGATGATCCAGCCCTATCTGTCGTCGATGGAGACGCAAGGGGAGACCAGCCTCTTGTTCTTCGGCGGCCGGTTCAGCCATGCGGTCAACAAGCGGCCCGTGCCCGGCGACTTCCGCATCCAGGTGCAGTTCGGCGGGACCTATGCGACGGTCGCGCCGCCCGAGGACGCCCTGGCCTTCGCCGAGACCGTGCTGGCGGCGGTGGAGGAACCCCTGCTCTACGCCCGCATCGACCTGGCCCGGGACGCTGCCGGGAACTGGGTGCTGATGGAGGCCGAACTGATCGAGCCGGACTTCTATCTGAAGAACGACCCCCGCGCCGGGGCCGGGTTCGGCGAGGCGGTGCGGGAGAGGTTGGCGGCGGGCTGACGCGCACCGACTTTCCCTTTCAGCGCGCCGTGATACGCTCGCGGTAACCGGTGTCTATTCCGTTCGGCGGATCGTCCGCGCAGAAGACGGGAGGGCCGGGCGGAGGGGTTTTCGATGATGCGTCGCCACGTCCTGATGATGGCCGTCGCCCTGATGGCGGGAGCTCCGGCCCATGCCGCCGTCGAGGCCGCCGGTCCGGCCGCGCCGCCGGTGCAGGCGGCGGTTGTCGAATGGAACGCCGAGGTCCTGAAGCGTGATCCGGCCTGGTTCGCCTCGGCCGAGGCGCGGGCCGTGGCGGACACTGTGCTGAAATATCAGTCGGCCGAGGGCGGCTGGCCGAAGAACATGTCGCTGGCGGTTGCGCCCACCGGGCAGATCCCGGCGGCGGCGACCAATACGATCGACAATCAGGCGACCACCGTGCCCCTGGCCTATCTGGCCCGGGTGATTTCGGCCAACCCGGGGGCCGAGGGCGCGGCCTGGCGGGCGGCGTTCGACAAGGGCCTGGATTGGCTGCTGGCGGCGCAATATCCGAACGGGGGCTGGCCGCAGTTCTATCCGCTGCGGGGCGGCTACTATGACCGGATCACCTTCAACGACGACGCCATGGTGCGGGTGCTGAACCTGCTGCGCGAGGTCGAGAGCGGGCGGGCGCCGTACGCCTTCGTCGATGCGGGGCGGCGCGAGCGGGCGCGGGCGGCGACGGCCAGGGGGCTGGACGTCATCCTCAAGACCCAGATCCGCGAGGACGGGGTCCTGACCGTCTGGTGCGCCCAGCACGACGAGACGACCCTGACCCCGGCCTGGGCGCGGCGGTTCGAACCGCCGTCCTATTCGGGCGGGGAGAGCGTGGGGATCGTCCGCTATCTGATGAGCCTGCCCGACCCGTCGCCAGATGTGATCGCCGCCATCGAGGGGGCCGTGGCCTGGTTCCGCGCCAAGGCGATCACGGGAATCCGCGTCGAGAATTTCGTCGACGCCGAGGGCCAGCGCGACAGGCGGGTGGTCGCCGACGCCTCGGCCGGGCCGTTGTGGGCGCGCTTCTATGATCTGGAGACGGGACGCCCGGTGTTCATGGGCCGCGAGTCCGTGGCGCGCGACAGCCTGGCCGGGATCGAGCGCGAGCGGCGTGCGGGCTACAGCTACTATGTCGATGCGCCGGCGAAACTGCTGGAGACGGACTATCCGGCCTGGCGTCGGCGGATTGGGCGGCCGGTATAGGTCGAGCGTTTCGCCGGGCCGTCATCGTCTCCTTGCCATCGCTGCGCGACAGGGCGGACAGGGTCCGCTGACCACCCCTGGCCGACGTTCCCAGCTTCCCTCTCCCGGTTGGGAGAGGGATTGGGCGCACGGCGGCGGAGCCGTCGTTCTGGCGCTCAAGGGTGAGGGGACCGGCGGTGCAGTCGGCGTGAGCCGTGTCACGGTCGGTGGGACGGCTGTCGCCGACTTCCAGACCGTCCCCTCATCCGGCCCTGCGGGCCACCTTCTCCCAACCGGGAGAAGGGAGAACGAACGCGCGCGAACGTCTATCAGCCGGCGCTGACGTTCCCAGCTTCCCTCTCCCGGTTGGGAGAGGGATTGAGCGCACGGCGGCGGAGCCGTCGTTCTGGCGCTCAAGGGTGAGGGGACAATCGCTGCAGTCGGCGTGAGCCGTGTCACCGCCCGTGCGACGGCTGTCGCCGACTTCGAGACCGTCCCCTCATCCGGCCCTGCGGGCCACCTTCTCCCAACCGGGAGAAGGGAGAACGAACGCGCGCGAACGTCTATCAGCCGGCGCTGACGTTCCCAGCTCCCTCTCCCGGTTGGGAGAGGGATTGAGCGCACGGCGGCGGAGCCGTCGTTCTGGCGCTCAAGGGTGAGGGGACAATCGCTGCAGTCGGCGTGAACCGTGCAACTGACGGTGCGACGGCTTGCGCCGACTTCCAGACCGTCCCCTCATCCGGCCCTGCGGGCCACCCGTCAGCGGATCGCATGCGATCCGCTTCCACCCAACCGGGAGAAGGGAAGGCGCGGCGGGTTTCAGGTTTGGATATAGGGACAGGTTTCGACCGATAGCGGATGTTCCCAGCTCCCTCTCCCGGTTGGGAGAGGGATTGAGCGCACGGCGGCGGAGCCGTCGTCCTGGCGCGAAAGGGTGAGGGGACGATCGCTGCAGTCGGCGTGAGCCGTTTCTCCGGCCCGTGCGACGGCTTGCGCCGATATCCAGACAGTCCCCTCATCCGGCCCTGCGGGCCACCTTCTCCCAACCGGGAGAAGGGAGAACTCACACCCCCTTTCCCACCCCTGGCTGACCCGCTCAATGTCAGCTTTCGGTACCCACCATGTTCCGAATAGCGGGCTTTCCACTGGACCGGCGGCAGCTCCCGATCTGGACTCTGGCCGTCGCCGGGGCGCCCGCGGTTTCGGGACGCCGCGCCGAACGTCAGCCCAGGGCCGCCAGCCCCGCCCGCGACGGGCACAGGTCGGAGATGATGCAGCCGGCGCAGTTGGGTTTGCGCGCCGTGCAGACGTAGCGGCCGTGCAGGATCAGCCAGTGGTGGGCCTTCGGCAGGAAGTCGGCCGGGACGATGCGGTGCAACTGGGCCTCGACCTTGTCGGGCGTGGCGGCGTTGGCCAGGCCCAGGCGGTGGGAGACGCGGAACACATGGGTGTCCACGGCGATGGCCGGTTCGATCCCCAGCTCGTTCAGAACCACGCTGGCGGTCTTGCGGCCCACGCCGGGCAGGGCCTGGAGGTCGGCGCGGTTCAGGGGAACGATCCCGCCATGCTGGTCCAGCACGAGGCGGCTGAGGGCGATGACGTTTTTAGCCTTGTTCCGGTACAGGCCGATGGAAGTGATGTAGGGGATCAGCCCCTCCTCCCCCAGCGCCAGCATCTTCTGCGGCGTATCGGCCACGGCGAACAGCCGGTCGGTCGCCTTGTTGACCGCGACGTCCGTGGCCTGGGCCGACAGGGCGACGGCGACGACCAGGGTGTAGGGGTCGGTGAAGTTCAGCTCGGTCTTCGGCTCGGGCATGACGCGGGCGAGCCGTTCGAAGATCTGGTCCACCCGGTCCGCGTCCGGCGGCCAGCGCAGGGCCGGGATCGCGGCGCCGGTCATCACGGCGGGGCGTTTGGCGGCGGGCTTCAACGATGTTCTGAGTTTCGCGGGACGGGCCATCGTCGCCACCTTTGCCTCGACCACGCGGCCCGGGAAAGCGGGCGGGCGAGAAATCCCTGTTGCGACGCGAGGCCTGGACCGCATAGCGTCGCTCCATGAAATATGCACGCCATCTCTGGACCGCCGCACGGATCCTGTTCGGCCTGTTCTTCATCTATTCGCCGATCATGGTCATCGTCAGTTTCGGCGGCAATCATCCGCCGGAAGCCGTGCCGGAGGCCGCCCGTTTCACAGAGGCGCTCAATGCGTCGGGCTTCATGAACCCGGCCCTGATCGTGGCCCTGTTCGTGGGCGGTGTCGCCCTGCTGTTCGATCGGACTGCGCCCGTCGGCCTGATCGTTCTGGCGGCGCCGGTTTTCGTGATCGGATGTTTCCACTGGTTCCTGACGCACAGCTATGTGTGGGGCAGCATCTGGCCGATCTGGTACGCGGCGCTTGTCTGGCGCTATCGGGCCGTCTTCGCCCGTCTTTGGGAGCGGCACCCCCAGGGAGGCTGAAGCTTCATTCGGGGCGGACTTCAGAATCCCAGCGATCGACGCCCAGCGCCGCCATGGCCTGAAGGGCGGCGCGTTGGCCCTCGATCCAGGCGCCGTGGGCCGTGCCCCAGAAATCGGGGCTGGTCGCCTCGCCGGCGATGAACAGGCGGTCCTCGACCGGGGCGGCCAGACGGGCGCGGGCGTTCGCCTGGCCGGGCAGGCAGTGGGAATAGGCGCCGCCGGACCAGGGCTCGGCGCCCCACATCGAGACGGCCAGGGGCGTCAGGCGGCGGCGCATGTCCGAACCCAGCAGGTGGACCAGTTCGCCGACGGCGAAATCGGCCAGGGCGGCCTGACCCTCGGCCTCCAGCCCCCAGGCCAGGTCGCCGCCGAAATAGGCCTCGATCATCGGGCGGCCGAAGGGACGGGTGTGATAGCCGCCGGTCTCGACCGTGTCGGTGCGGCCCCAGAGCTGGGCGTCGGGCGGGAACTCCTCCCAGCCGTCGAGGGCGAGGTGGACCTTGGACGCCAGACCGAGCGGGGCGCCGGCCGCCGCCTCGACCAGGTCGGGCAGGGGCGGGTCGACACGGATGCGTTCCTCGGCGATCAGTCGGGTCGGAACGGTCAGGACGACGGCGCGGGCCTCGATCCGACCGCGCGCGGTCTCGACGCCCAGGGTCTGGCCGGTGCGATCGATGCGGGCGACCGGGCAATCGAGGACGACGGGCAGGTCGCGGCCCAGGCGGGCGATCAGGGCGCCGTAGCCCTCGACGACCCGGTGGTTGACGCCGGTGTCGCGATAGCGGTCGTAG
Organism: Brevundimonas sp. VNH65; assembly: GCF_049445955.1. Taxonomy (NCBI): domain Bacteria; kingdom Pseudomonadati; phylum Pseudomonadota; class Alphaproteobacteria; order Caulobacterales; family Caulobacteraceae; genus Brevundimonas; species Brevundimonas sp. VNH65. Next base: position 95,353 of record NZ_JBMSDX010000001.1, read on the forward strand.
TCGAGGGTCGAGACCTGACCGAAACGGGCGCCGTTCAGGGCGCCGGAGATGGCGTCCAGCCGCGCGTTCCAGCGCGAGTCCGGTTCGAACAGCGTATCGGCGGGCCGGTCCTCGCCGCGCGCGGCGGCCTCGGCGATCCGGTCGTCGAAGGCCTCGAAGGCGGCGTTGAATTGCGCCTGTTCCTCCGGCGTCAGACCGAGGCCGAAGGCGGGCGGGCGGCCCCAGGGCGGCGGGGTCTCGTCGATGTCGAACCCGGCCGAACGCGCCAGGGGGGTGAGCGGATTCTCGTCGGCCGAATGCAGCCAGCCGCAGCCCATATCGAGACCGTGCCCCTGATGCCGGAGGGTCAGGGCCCGGCCGCCGATGCGATCGCGGGCCTCCAGCATGATCACGGACAGGCCCGCCGCCCGCAGGCGGCGGGCGGCGGCGATTCCGGCGGCGCCGGCGCCGATGACGGCGACCTCGACGGAGGCGGGGAGGGCGGCGGTCGGGGAGGTTGGCACGGGGCGAAACATGACGTGCGCGAAAAAGGGTTCAAGGGCCTATTGATTTCTGGACGTGACGGTCCATTTTAGCGCCGATCCTTCCCGCCTGCTACATTTGGTCGCACATGTCCGCTGATCCCGTCGCGCCTTCGGCCCCCGCCAAATCGCCTGTTCGCAAGCGTCTTCCGCTGATCATCGGGGGCGTGGTCGCCCTGGCGCTGATCGTGGGCGGCGTCTTCTGGTGGACCGGAAAACAGAGGTGGGAGGCGACTGACAACGCCTTCGTCCAGGCGGACACCGTCCTGGTCAGCCCGCAGCTGTCCGGCTACGTCGCCGAGGTGCTGGTGGGCGACAATCAGCATGTCGAGGCCGGCCAGATCCTGGTGCGGCTGGACGACGCTGACCAGAGGGCGCGTCTGGCCCAGGCCGAGGCGGCCCTGTCCGCCGCCCAGGCCGCCGTCGGCGACGTCGACGCCCGCGCGGTGCAGGAACAGGCCACGGTCGCGGCCCGCGCCGCCGCCGTCAGCCAGGCCGAAGCCCAGGCCAGCCTCGCCCGCGCCGAGGTCGACCGCTACGGCAAGCTGGCGTAACAGGGCTGGGTCTCGGCCCAGCGTATCCAGACCCAGCGCGCCACCGCCGCCACCGCCGACGCCGGGGTGGCCCAGGCGCGCGCGGCCCTGACGGCTGAACAGCGCAGCGCCGCCGTCCTGGGCGCCAATCGCAGCCAGAGCGTCGCCGCCGTCGAACAGGCCCGGGCCGCCGTCGAGGAGGCGCGCATCGCCCTGGATCGGACCGTCATTCGCGCGCCCTCGGCCGGGGTGGTGGGCGCCCGTTCGGTGCGGGCCGGTCAGTATGTGACGCCGGGCCGCCAACTGCTGTCGATCGTGCCCCTGGCCCAGACCTATGTCGTGGCCAACTTCAAGGAGACCCAGCTGGACCGGCTGCGGCTGGGCCAGACGGTCGAGATCACGGCCGACGCCTTCAAGGGCGAACCCCTGCATGGCCGCATCGACAGCTTCGCCCCGGCGACGGGGTCGGAATTCGCCCTGATCCCGGTCGAGAACGCCACCGGCAACTTCACCAAGATCACCCAGCGGGTGCCGGTGCGCATCCTGGTCGAGCGACGCGCGGGCGAGCCCATGCTGCGGCCCGGCCTGTCGGTCGAGGTCAAGGTCGATCTGAAGAGCCCGGGCGGCGCCGCCTTCGCCGAGGCCGGGCCGGGTCAGATGCAACTGGCTGAAGCGGACGCGCGTCCGTGACCGCCGCCGCTCCGACGGCCGGAGCGGTCCCGAGCCCCGAGACCCCTTCGGCCGCCGCGCCTGAAATCAACTGGACCATGCTGCTGCTCGGTTTCGCCGGCATGGTGATCGGCCAGTTCATGGCCATTCTGGACATCCAGATCGTCGCCGCCTCCCTGCCGCAGATCCAGGCGGGGGTGGGGGCTTCGGCCGACGAGATCAGCTGGATCCAGACCGCCTATCTGATCCCCGAGGTCGTGATGATCCCCCTGTCGGGATATCTGTCGCGGTGGTGGGGGACGCAGAAGGTGTTCCTGGCCTCCTGCCTCGGCTTCATGATCATGAGCGTGGCCACGGGCCTGTCGTCGTCGATCGAGATGATGATCGTGTTCCGGGCGCTGCAGGGCTTCGTCGGCGGGGCCATGATCCCGACCGTCTTCGCCGTGGCCTTCACCGCCTTTCCGCCCGAGCGACGAGTCACGGCCAGCGTCGTGATGGGCCTGATCGTCACCCTGGCGCCGACGGTGGGGCCGACGCTGGGCGGGCATCTGACCGAGTGGCTGAGCTGGCGCTGGCTGTTCTTCATCAATGTGTTTCCCGGGCTGATCGTCCTGTTCCTGGTCGGTCGCTACGGCCGGTTCGACAAGGGCGACGCGCGGCTGTCGTCGGGCTTCGACTGGTGGGGGCTGGGGCTGATGGCGGCCTTTCTGATGAGCCTGCAGTTCGTGCTGGAGGAGGGGTCCAAGAACGACTGGTTCCAGGACGACGAGATCCTGCTGCTGACGGTGGTCGCCGCCGTCGCCGGGCCGATCTTCATCTGGCGCAGCCTGAGCTACCGCAATCCGGTGGTGGAGCTGCGGGCCTTCGCCAACCGCAACTTCGTGGTCGGCTTCTTCATGACCTTCATCGTCGGGGCGGCCCTGTTCGGCGGGACCTTCCTGCTGCCGCTGTTCCTGGGGCGGATCCGCGACTATTCGGCCTCGGAGGTCGGGACGACCATGGTGGTGTCTGGCCTGGCCATGTTCGCCACGGCGCCGTTCGCCGGGCGGCTGGTGCGGATGATGGACCCCCGCATCCTGATGTGCGGCGGCTTCACCCTGTGCGCCATCGGCATGTGGCACGCCCATGCGGTGACCGGCGAATGGGGGTTCTGGGAGTTCGCCTCGGTCCAGGCGATCCGGGGCGTCGGGGTCATGCTGGCCATGATCGCCACGCAGCAGATGTCGATGTCGACACTGCCCCTGCATCAGGTGCGGGGCGCCTCGGGCCTGATTAACCTGGCGCGCAACGTCGGCGGCGCCTTCGGCCTGGCGGTGCTGAACACCTCCCTGACGACCAACACGGCCCTGCATATGGGCGAGCTGACCTCGGCCCTGACCCCGGCCAACAGCCAGGCCGTGGACATGCTGTCGGGCATGGCCCAGAGGTTCGCGGGCTCCATCGATCCGGACGCCTCGGCGTTGAAGGCCGTCTACGGCATGCTCTATCGACAGGCCTCGACCCTGGCGTTCGGCGACGGATTCGCCCTGATCGCCATCGGCTGCGCCCTGGCGGCCGTGGCGGCCCTGTTCGCCCGGCCGTCCAGGACGCCGGCGGGCGGACCGCCGGTCGACGCCCACTGAACCGAGCGAGAGGACACCCCATGCCGCGCGCCGCCGGCCAGATCGACCCGAAGAAGAGCGAGGCCATCCTCGAGGCGGCCCAGGACCTGTTGTCCGAACGGGGTCTGCAGGTCTCGATGGCCGAGATCGCCCGTAAGGCGGGGGTGTCGAAACAGACGCTCTACAACCGCTTTCCGTCCAAGACCGAGATCGGCCAGGCCCTGGCGCGGCGTCGCTCCGACGCCATCACGGCGCCTCTGAGGGAGCCCGGCGATCCCCTGCGGGTGCTGACCGGCTTCGCCCGGGCCATGATCGAAAAGGTCTGCGCGCCGGAAAGGGCCGTCTCGCTGCGCGGGGTGGCGCTGATGTCGGCCGAGGCGCCGGAGGTGGCGCGGGCGGTCTATGAGGGCGGGCCGGCGGAATCCCTGCGTCGGCTATCGGCCTGGCTGGCCCAGCAGCACGCGGAGGGGCGGCTGGTGGTGCGTGATCCGGACGCGGCGGCGGAGATGTTCTCGGGCATGGTGCTGGGACACGCCCATCTGCGCCACGTCATGGGGGTGCCCCATCCGGTGTTCGACATCGACGCCAAGGCCCAGGATGCGGCGATCCGCTTCATCCGCGCCTTTTCGGCCTGACCGAAGCGGCCTAGATCAACCTTATTCGTCGCGCGTAGGAGTTTCGCCATGCTGATCCATCTGTCGTCCTGGCCCGAGATCGATGCGCGGCTGAAGGACACGAAAACCGTCATCGTGCCGATCGGTTCGAACGAGCAGCACGGTCCGACCGGCCTTCTGGGCACGGACTGGATGTGCCCCGAGATCATCGCCCATGCGGCGGAGAAAACCGACGACAGCCTGATCGTCGCCCCGACCTTCAATATCGGCATGGCCCAGCATCACCTGGCCTTCGCCGGTACGATCAGCCTGAGGCCGTCGACCTTCATGGCGGCGATCACCGACTGGGTCTCCTCCCTGAGCCGGCATGGCTTCGAGCGGATATATTTCCTGAACGGCCACGGCGGAAACGTCGCGACGATCGAGGCGACCTTCAGCGAGATCTACGCCGAATGGTCGTTCGTCGAGGAACAGCCGCCCATGGTGCTGAAGCTGCGCAACTGGTGGGACCTGCCGGGGGTGACGGGCCTGTGCAACCGCCTGTTCCCGACCGGCCATGGATCGCACGCCACGCCGTCCGAGATCGCCGTGACCCAGGCGGCCTATCCCGACCGGATCAAGACGGCGGACTACAGCCCCAAGATCGCCCCGAGCGGACCGATCCGCGACGCCCTGGACTATCGCGCGCGGTTCCCGGACGGCCGCATCGGCTCGGACCCGGCCCAGGCCAGCCCGGCGAAGGGCCAGGAGATCATCGACCTGGCCGCCGCCGCCCTGATCCGCGACGTGGCCGAGTTCAGCGCCGAGGTTCGGCCGTAAACGGGGCGTTCGGCCATTCGCCGCTTGCGTCGGCGAACCGCGACGTTCACGGTTCGTGGATGATCGGGGGATCAGACTGCGCTCATGACCTTGCTTGACGACTTCCTGCGCGACAGCCGCGCCGCGGCCCGCAACGCCCGCGCGGCGTCCGACGCCGCTGTGGCGGGAGGCGAGATGATGCGCGCCGCCGGCGAGGTGATCGCCGCCCGACTGGACATCCTGGCCGCCGGCCTGGCCGATCCGTCCAAGGCTGACCTGACCGAAATCTCGCTGATGAGTTCCGAGAAGATCGAGGCGGCGTCCGCCTCGGCCGCCGCCCTGACGCGAGGCCTGGGCGACGTCGGCGACAGCGTGGCGCGTCAGGTCGCCGACGAAATGGAGCAGGCCGGAAAGGCCGTGTCGCGCCTGGCCTTCGCCGCCACGCCCCAGGCCTTCGTCGAAGCCCAGACGGCCTGGCTCACAGGCTGGATCGGACGGGCCGGCGCCTTTTCCGTCGGCCTGACGGGCGGAGTTCTGAAGGCCCAGGCCGACGCCTGGAAGCCGATCCAGGACGCCGCGGCCGCAAACGCCCGTCGTCTGAGAGACTGAGGCGGCGTCTGGTCGAGTGCTCCGCGTCTTGCACGGGCGTCGTAACGCCCCGTTAACCATGCACCCGGCAATTTCCGCCTAGCCGCGCGTGCGGCGGTCAGTGGGGTAGCTTATGAGCGGCGCGGAAGTTCTGGACGTCGGGCGGGACGCCCTGTGGCTGACCATCCAGCTGTGCGCGCCGGTGCTGATCGTGGGCCTGATCGTGGGCGTCGGGATCGGCCTGTTTCAGGCCCTGACCCAGATCCAGGAACAGACCCTGGTCTATGCCCCCAAGATCATCGCCATCTTCGTGTCCCTGCTGCTGTTCCTGCCCCTGATGGGCGCGCTGCTGGGCGGGTTCATGAGAACCATCGCGGCCCGCATCGCGGGCATGTAGCGCCAAGGGAGGCGTTCCGCGTGGAACCCTACGCCACAGCCGAACAGGTCTGGGCCGGCGGCCTGATCTTCGCCCGTATCGGGGCGATGGTCATGACCCTGCCCGGTCTCGGCGAGGCCTATACGCCGCCGCGCATCCGGCTGTCTCTGGCCCTGGTGATCTCGCTGGCGCTCTGGCCGGTGGTGGCCGGCGGCCTTCCGCCGCTGCCCGCCTCGCTGGGCGCCATGGTCGGGTGGATCATCCGCGAGGTCGTGACCGGGCTGATGATCGGCATGATCCTGCGGATCTTCATGCAGGCGCTATCGACCGCCGGAGAGGTCGTGTCGTTGCAGACCACGCTCAGCTTCGCCCAGACCGCCAATCCGATGCAGGCCCAGCCGGGGACGTCCATCGCCGCGTTTCTGATGCTGTTCGGCCTGGTGCTGGTGTTCGCCACGGACACCCATTACCTGTTCATCGCCGGCCTGGTCGGGTCCTATGAACTGGTCGCGCCGATGAAGCCCCTGGTCATGGGCGATTTCACCCAGATGGCGGTCCGGACCCTGGGCGACAGCTTCATGCTTGGCGTCCAGCTGGCGGCGCCTGTGATCGTGTTCGCGATCATCTTCAACCTGGCCTCGGGTCTGGTGGCGCGGGTGATGCCCAGCTTTCAGGTCTTCTTCGCCGCCGCGCCGCTGAGCGTGATCCTGGGCCTGTCGGTGTTCGCCCTCAGCCTGGGGGTTCTGGGCACGGTGTTCATAGACCGTTTCCGCGCCCTGGCGCGGGTGTTCGCGGCCGGGGCGGGAGGAAGCCTTGGCTGAGGACAAGGATCCCGAGTCCAAAACCGAAGAGGCCTCCCCAAGGAAACTCGAGGAGGCCCGGCGAAAGGGCGACGTCGCCCGATCCAACGAGGTGCCCCAGACGCTGAGCCTGCTGGGGGCCGCCTCGGTGCTGCTGCTCGCGGGCGGCTGGTTCTGCGCCAATATGGCCGAGACCCTGATGCCGTTCATCGCCCGGCCGCACGAGATGATCGGCGGACTGGAAGCCGGGGCGGGCGTCGAGATCGGGATGCACGCCCTGTGGGCGGCCGCGCCTTTTCTGGCCGCGATCATGGCGGCGACGGTCATCGGCGGGGTCGGAGGCAGCGCCGGCCAGTCGGGCGGGCTGATCTTTTCGGCCGAGAAGCTGAAGCCCAAGTGGGACACCCTGAATCCGCTGAAGGGCCTCAAGCGCATCTTCGGCCCGGACGGCCTGATGCATTTCGGCCTGACCCTGGTGAAGCTGATCGCGGTCGGCGTCGTGGCCTGGTGGGTGCTGAAGCCTCATGCCCGCGAACTGGAAAACCTGGCGGCCATGCACCCGCTGGCGATCCTGCCGATGGTGCGGGACCTGGCCGTGGCCCTGCTGGTCGCCACCCTGGTGTTCCTGGCCTTCACCGCCGGAGCCGACTTCATCTGGCAGAAGATGCGCTTCGCCAAGCGGATGCGGATGACCAAGGAGGAGATGAAGGAGGACTACAAACAGTCCGAGGGCGATCCGCACATCAAGGCCAAGCTGAAGCAGATCCGCATGCAGCGCAGCCGTCAGCGGATGATGGCAAACGTGCCGACCGCCACGGTGGTGGTGACCAACCCGACCCACTATTCCGTGGCCCTGCGGTACGAGCCGGACCAGGGCGACGCCGCGCCCATCTGCGTGGCCAAGGGGGTCGATGCTGTCGCCCTGCGCATCCGCGAAAAGGCCCGCGAGCACGAGGTGCCGATCGTCGAGAACGTGCCCCTGGCGCGCGCCCTCTACGCCGCCGTGGACATCGACGAAACCATCCCGCGCGAGCATTTCGAGGCTGCGGCGCGGGTCATCGGCTTCGTCATGCAGAAGCGTAAACGGCGGGCGTTCGGCTAATCGGCTTCCGGTCCTTCCGGTCTCAGGCTCTGGGGGATGTCGCGGGCGCCGTGCAGCACCCGCCAGACTTCGAGGCCATCCAGCGCCTCGATGTAGAAGACCAGATACGGGAAGTTCGTCACCCTGACGCAGCGCAGGTTCGGCAGGTCCATATCCAGAGCGTATCGTGGAGATCCCGACGCCGGGTGTTCCGAGATCCGCGCCAGCGTCCGTTCCAGGTGGTCCAAGAATGTCGAGGCGACGTGAACGCCGGCTTCAGCCAGATATGTGTCGGTCGCGATTGAAATGTCTTCGACCGCCCGCCGTGAGAGGTGGACGACCTGCGTCATTCCCCGATGCGGTTGCGAAGACGGTCGAAGAAGGCCGGAGAGGCGGTTTCGGCCCGTCCAGATCGGGCTCCTTCCAGCAGCAGGGCGCGCAGGGTTTTCCGATCGGCCTCGCGGCGTACGAGGTCGCGCACATACTCACTGGAAGACCCGAACCCGCCGTCAGCCACCTGTTCGTCGATGAAGGTCTTCATCGAGGCCGGCAGAGAGATGTTGATCGTGTGCATTCGGCGAATGTGATGCCGATGGAAATGAATGGCAATGTGCGCGTGTGAAGCGAATTCGTCGTTTTCGACTATGATCTGGCTCCTGATTCGTCGTGGGGTCTCATGACCGCAACCGCCCCTGTCTCGTCACGGCCTGCCTCGCCACCTTCCCGCTTCGATCCGCTGCTGGTCGTGGCGGCGCTCGGCTTCGCCGTCCTCGTGGCCGCCCTGGCCTGGCCGGCGTTCAGGGCCGGGCCGCTGACGACGCCCGGAATGATCCTGCTGGTCACGGTCGCGGCGGTCTCGCTGATCGGCCTGTTCGCCTTCGGCCGCGCCGAGGCCCGGCGCCCGGCGGGAGACGTGGCGGTGGAGATGCTGGAGGCGCTTGGCGAGCCTGCGGTCCTGGTGCGCCCCGGCGGCGAGGTTCTGGCCTTCAACGCCGCCTGGGTCCAGCGCAACGGGGCGACCACCGTCCTGCCCGGCGCCGGCCCGAAGGCGACGGGCGGGGGACAGGCGCTCTACATGGCCTTCGCCCAGGCGAGGCGAGGCGGCGAGGGGCGCGCGGTCGTGCATATCGGCGACCGGGACATCGAGGTTCTGATCGGACAGGCGGGGGAGGGCCGCTTCCTCGTGCGACAGGCGCCGGAAAGCCTGACGGCGCCTCAGGTCTCGATGCGGCCCTCAACGGCGACCGCCGCGTCGACGGCGGCCGAGGGGCGCGCCATGGCCGCCGGCGCCCCGTTCGGTTCGGCCATGATCGAGGGCGATGAGCTCTTCGCCGGACGGGCGCGCGATCCGAATGCGGCCCTGGCCGTCCTGACCGGCCCCAACGCCGCGCGCGACGCCGGGTTCGGCCATCTGTTCGACCCGGCCAGCGTGGCCGCCGCGCGCCGGGCGCTGGAGGCGGGCTCGGCCGGCCCGATCGAGCTGGTCCCCCGCGCCTTCCCGGACCGGATGCTGCACCTCTATGTCGCGCCGGAGGGCGAGGGGCGACGGGTCTGGCTGTTCGATGTCTCCGCCCAGAAAACGATGGAGGTCCAGCTCGGCCAGGCCCAGAAGATGCAGGCCGTGGGTCAGTTGGCCGGGGGCGTGGCGCACGACTTCAACAACCTGCTGACGGCGATCCAGATGCAGTTGTCGGGCCTGCTGGAGCGGCATCCCGTCGGCGATCCGTCGTATGAGGGGCTGAACGAAATCCGCCAGACGGCGATCCGAGCGGCGGACCTGGTGCGCAAGCTGCTGGCCTTCTCGCGCAAGTCGACGGTGCGGCGCGAACGGCTGGACCTGGGCGAACTGGTGTCGGAGTTCACCGTCCTGCTGCGACGCCTGCTGCGCGAGGACGTGCGGCTGGAGGCAGAATACGGGCGCGACCTGCCGGTGGTCCTGGCCGACAAGAGCCAGCTGGAGACGGCGGTGATGAACCTGGCGGTCAACGCGCGCGACGCCATGCGCGGCGTGGTCGAGCCCGGCGCCGGGGTGGTCACCATCCGCACGCAACGGCTGTCGCGCGTCCAGGCCCAGGAGCTGGGCTGGCGTGCGGCGCCGGAAGGCGACGTGGCCCTGATCGAGGTCGCCGACACCGGGCCGGGCGTGCCGCCGCATCTGCTGGACAAGATCTTCGAGCCCTTCTTCACCACCAAGGCGGTGAACGAGGGGACGGGCATGGGGCTGGCGACCGTGTACGGCATCGTCCAGCAGGCCAACGGCCATATCTCGGTGGCCAATGTGGCGGGCGCCGGCGCCGCCTTCCGCATCTTCCTGCCGGCCGCCACGGCCGAGGAACTGGTCGAGGTTGCGCCGGCCCCCGTCAAGGTCAAGGCCGCGCCGCGCGACCTGTCCGGCGCGGGCCGCATCCTGTTCGTCGAGGACGAGAGCGCGGTGCGCATCATCGCCGCCAAATTGCTGCGTCAGCGCGGCTATGAGGTGATCGAGGCCGAGGACGGCGAACAGGCGCTGGAGCTGGCCGAGGAATGGGCGGGTCAGATCGACATGCTGATCTCGGACGTCATCATGCCGGGACTGGACGGGCCGTCGCTGCTGAAGAAGGCGCGGCGGTATCTGGGCGATGCGCCGGTGATGTTCATTTCCGGCTATGCGGAAAGCGATTTCTCGGACCTGCTGCAAGACGAGGTCGGGGTGTCGTTCCTGCCCAAGCCGCTGGACATCAAGACCCTGGCTGAGCGGGTGAAACAGGAACTGCATCGCGCCACCGACGAGACCGGCGTCCCGGCCTGATCATCTGTCGCCGAATTCACTTGCGGCCCGGATCGCGGAGCGATCCAGTGCGGCTCGAATTTCCGAAGCCTACGGAGCCGTCATGAGCCTGGATCGTCGCCGCCTTCTGTTCACCGCCGCCGCCGGCGCCGCCCTGTCGGCCGCCGGCCAGAGCCTGGCCGCGCCCCAGTCCGCCGCTGCGCCCGCCGCGGCGCCCGGCGCCCAGGGCCAGTTGAACGCCCTGATGGACCGCATCTTCCGCGAGATGCTGATGGAATCGCCCGAGGCCCTCACCAGCCTGGGCATGGACAAGGGGCCGATGGCGGCCATGAAAGCCAGGCTCGACGATCGTTCCCAGGCCAAGATCGAGGCCGACAAGGCCGACTTCCGCCAGGCGATGACCGATCTGAACGCGATCAACCGGGCCGAGCTGAGCGGAGCCTCGAGGATTCACTTCGACACGCTGAAATTCTTCGGCGACACGGTCATGACCGGGTACGACTTCCCCTACGGCGGCGGCTTCTTCCCCTCGCCCTACACCGTCAGCCAGTTGGGCGGTTCGTATCAGGGCATACCGGACTTCCTCGACAGCCAGCATGCGATCGAGACCACCGAGGACGCCGAGGCCTATCTGTCGCGTTTGGAGGCGTTCGGCACGGCGCTGGATCAGGAAACCGAGCGGATGAAGGCGGACTTCGCCGCCGGGGCGATCCCGCCTGACTTCATCATCGCCAAGACCCTGACCCAGATGAACGCCCTGATCGACACGCCGGTCGATCAGCTGACCCTGGTGGCCTCGATCACGCGTCGCACGGGCGAGAAGGATCTGGCCGGCGACTGGAAGGGACGCGCCGAAGCAATCGTCAACGCCTCGGTCCTGCCCGCCCTGAACCGGCAGGCGGACGCCTTCAAGGCGGTCCAGCCCCAGGCGACCCATGACGCCGGCGTCTGGCGCCTGCCGAACGGCGCGGCCTTCTACGACTTCGGCATCCGCACCTACACCACCACGACCATGTCGGGCGACGAGATCCACGAGATGGGTCTGGCGCAACTGGCCGAGCTTTCGTCGCGGGCCGACGCCATCCTGAAGGCGCAGGGCATGACCCAGGGCTCCGTCGGCGCCCGGATCGGCGCCCTCGGCAAGGATGCGCGCTTCATCTATCCGAACACCGACGAGGCCAAGGAGGAGCTGCTGCGCGACCTCAACGGTCAGATGGAGGCCATGGCGCGCCGCCTGCCCGACTATTTCGGCCGCATCCCCAAATCGCCGGTGGAGGTTCGCCGCGTGCCCAAGGCCATCGAGGCCGGAGCGCCGGGCGGCTATTACAACTCGCCCGCGCTCGACGGGTCGCGGCCCGGCTACTACTACATCAACCTGCGCGACACGGCCGAATGGCCGAAGTGGACCCTGCCGACCCTGACCTATCACGAGGCGTCGCCGGGGCATCACCACCAGATCGCCCTGCAGCAGGAAAACGACGACGCGCCGATGCTGATGAAGGTGCTCGGCTTCTCGGCCTATTCCGAGGGCTGGGGGCTGTACGCCGAGCAACTGGCCGACGAGATGGGGGTGTACGAGAACGATCCCTGGGGCCAGATCGGCTATCTGCAGTCGATGATGTTCCGGGCCACCCGCCTGGTGGTCGATTCAGGTCTGCATCACAAGCGGTGGAGCCGCGAACAGGCCATCCGCTTCATGGTCGACGCCATCGGCGATCAGGAAAGCTCTGTCACCACCGAGATCGAACGCTACTGCGTCTGGCCCGGCCAGGCCGCCAGTTACAAGGTCGGTCACACCACCATCTCCCAGATCCGCGAGGCGGCGAAGCGGAAGCTCGGGCCGAAGTTCGACATCAAGAGCTTCCACGACACCCTTCTGGGCGTCGGCGGCGTCCCGCTGGAGGTGCTGAAGCAGGTGATGGACGAGTGGGTCGCCGCCCGCGCCTGACCCGGATCACTGACCCTGGATCACCGGCGCGCCGGCCGGGTTGAACGCTTGATGCGGCACGGGGGGCGGCGCACCCCCTTGCCCGGGAGGCCCAAGCCATGATCGATCGCCGCCGACTGCTGTTCACCGCCGCCGCCGTGGCGGCGGTCCCGACACTGGCGCGTCCCTCCCTCTCCCATGCGTCTCTGGCCCATGCGTCTCTGGCCCATGCGTCTCTGAGCCCGGCGTCGCGCTCCGAGGCCGATGCGCGGCTCAACGCCCTGCTCGACGGCTGGTTCGAGGCCGACATCGACGAGAGCCCCGAGCGGGCCACCAACCTGGGGCTGGATCGCGGCGCGCGGGCAGGACTGTCGTCGAAGCTCAGCGAGGCCGGGCCTGACGCCATCCGCAAGGACCGGGAGAAGGCGACCCGCCGCTGGGCCGAGCTCCAGGCGTTCGACCGCACCGGTCTCAGCGAGGCGGGTGAGCTGAACTACGCCATCGCCGCCTTCGGCCGCGAGACCTCGGCGGAGACGGCGCGGTTCGCCTACGGCGCCGGACCGGGGCGGCCGTCGCCCTATGTCGTGACCCAGCTTTCCGGCGCCTATTTCGAGACGCCGGACTTTCTGGACAACCAGCACCGGGTCGAGGACGCGGCGGGCGCCGACGCCTTCCTTGCGCGGCTGGAGGCCTTCGCCGGCGTGCTGGACGGGGAAACGGAAAAGGTGCGCGAGGACGCGGGCCTCGGCGTCATTCCGCCGGACTTCATCATTGACCGCATGCTGCCGCAGGTCCGCACCTTGCGTGACACGAACGCCGCCGACCTGGCCATGGTCAGGTCGCTGGCGCGCAAGGCGGCGGCCCTGAACCTGAGCGGCTATGACGCCCGCGCCGCCGCCATCGTGGACGAGAAGGTCAAGCCGGCGCTCGCGCGTCAGATCGCGGCGCTGGAGGCGATCCGTCCGCAGGCGGTCCACGACGCGGGCGCCTGGCGGCTGCCCGACGGCGAGGCCTTCTACGCCAACGGGCTGAAGTCCAACACGACCACGACCCTGAGCGCCGCCGAGATCCACCGGATGGGCCGGGAGCAGGTGGCCGAGATCAGCGCCGAGATCGACGTCATCCTGAAGGGCCAGGGCTATACCCAGGGCACGGTGGGCGAGCGGGTCCAGGCGCTGAACAAGGACCCGGCGCAGCTGTTCCCCAACACGGACGAGGGCAAGGCGGAGCTGCTGGCCTGGCTGAACGAACAGGTGGCGGCGCTGGAGCCGAAGCTGCCGTCCGTCTTCGGTCGCCTGCCGAAATCCCAGGTCGAGATCCGACGGGTGCCGGTGTCGATCCAGTCGGGCGCGCCGGGCGGCTACTATCAGGGGCCGCCGCTGGATGGATCGCGACCGGGCGCCTACTACATCAACCTGCGCGACTCGGGGAACTGGCCACGCTTCGCCCTGCCCACTCTGACCTATCATGAGGCCTCGCCGGGCCATCACCTGCAGGTGGCGTTGCAACGCGAGTCGGGTGAACTGCCGCAGTGGCGTCGGGCGGGCGGCTTCTCGGCCTATAACGAGGGCTGGGCCCTGTACGCCGAGGCGGTGGCGGCCAACGACCTGGACGCCTATGCGACCGATCCCCTGGGGCGGGTCGGCTTCCTGATGTCCTATCTGTTCCGGGCGGTGCGGCTGGTGGTCGACACCGGCCTGCATTCCGAACGCTGGAGCCGGGAGCGCGCCGTCGAATACATGGCCGCCTCGGGCGCCAAGCCGCTGGATGCGTCAAACAGCGAGATCAACCGCTATACCGTGTGGCCGGGTCAGGCCTGTTCCTACAAGGTCGGCCACACCGTCATCGCCCGCCTGCGCCAGGAGGCCGAGGCGAAGCCCGGCTTTGACCTGCGCGCCTTCCACGACAAGGTGCTGGAGAGCGGCTCCCTGCCGCTGGCGGTGCTCGAGGCGCGGATGAAGGCCTAGGAAACGGCCTGTTGCGCCAGTCGATCCTCCGCCGCGCGGATCGCGGGGTCCTGCGAGGCTGAGGCGATCAGCCAGTCGCGGAAGCGGGCGATCTTGGGCGAACGCCGCCGGTCCGCGGGCCAGGCGATCCAATGGCCACGGCTGAGCTCGACGAGGTCGGAGAAGGGCTGGACCAGCATTCCGGCGGCGATCTCGCGCGCATAGAGGATCGGCGAGGCCAATGCGACGCCCTGCCCGCTAAGAGCCGCCGCAACCTCCAACGCCTGAATGTCGGCTCTCAACCGAACGGCGCGAGGCGTAAGCGCATCCTGCACGCCGCCAGCGGCGAACCAGGCGGCCCACTCCTTGTCATCGCCGATGCGCGGTGCGTCAATCAGACGCGAGGGGTCTGTCAGTTCCAGCGCTTCGGCCAGACTGGGTGTGCAGAGCGGAGTGAAGGCGTCGGGCATCAGTCGCGCTGACTCCAGCCCCGGCCATTCGCCGGAGCCCACGCGAATGCCGATGTCGAAATTCTCCCGTTCCAGGTCCAGAAGCTGGCTGGAGGTATCGACGCGGACCGCCAGTCCGGCGTTGGCCACCTGAAAGGCGCCGAGCCGGGGCGCCAGCCACTGGCTGGCCAGGGTCGCCAGGGAGGTGATCGACAGCACGCCGTCGTCGGCGTCCCGAAGGTCGGTCAGGGCGCGGCGCAACAACTGCATGGCTTCGGTCGCGGCGCGCGCCAGCTGCTCGCCGGGCTCGGTCAGGGCCACCTCGCGGGGGAGGCGCCGGAACAGGGTCAGGCCCAGCCGTTGCTCCAACGCCTTGACCTGCCAGCTGACGGCGGCCTGGGTCATGCCCAGGCTCTCGGCGGCGCGGGTGAAGCTCCTGAGCCGCGCCGCCGCCTCAAAGACGCGCAGCGAGGACAGGGGGACGCTCGCAAGGGGATCAGACATAAGCAAACCTTGTGAGTGATCGCTGCGATCTGGTTTGAGGTCAGGCGCTGTCCAAGTCAATCATGCCCGTGTCGAAACGTCATGAAGAGGAGGTCGACATGGAAGAAGCTCACCGCATTCATAAGGATGTCGCATGGGGGTGGGTCGCCGCCCTCCAGCCTCTGCCGGCGGCCCTGGGGCGGGCGATCAGGGGCGTCCTGCCGCCGCGCGACCGGGTGACCACGCCCTGGAGCCTGAGGGCTTCGCGCGACTGGACGGCCTGATCAGCGCGAAATCCCTTGAGCGAGGATCTGGGTCCGAATGCGATCGCATTCGAACCGATCTCGCTCTATCGCGCCCGGCTGCGCCAGGTGGTCGGCCAGCGATCGGCGCCGACGCCCCAGCACTCGCCCATCACGCTCTCCTCGGCGAGGACGAAGGCGCGGCCGGTCCAGGTCCAGGTCGTGGCGCCGCCGCAGTCGCCGACGCCGCGCCCCTTGGCGAACTGGGTCAGGGCTCCGGTCTCGGGCGAGTATTCCGCATTGATCAGGATATCCTCGGCCTCGCCGGTTCCCGCCAAGGAGAGCAGGCGAGGATCGGCGCCATCGGGCCCCGACAGAAAGTAGCGGACGCCGGTATTGTAGGCGCCGACGTAGCAGGGCAGACCCCAGAGCTCGGTCGAGGCGTTCAGTCGCGCCGACCGGACCTCTCTCTGGATTCCGGGCGAGGCGGCGGTGTCCGCCCGGCAGGCTTTCGCCTCGGCCATGGCTTCGATGCTCGCGGGCAAGGTCTGGCCGCTATCGCCGTACCCGGCCTGGGACACGGCCGGCGCGGCCACGACGCGGGGCAGGGGGGGACCGGCGGGCACGTCCGTGGCCGGTCTCACGCCCTTGCGGACAAGGGCCGTCACGGTGTTCAGCCGTCCCTGACGTTCGTCGATCCACAAAAAGGCCGCCGCGGCGCCGTTGAGATTCATCGTCCGGGTCTCGCCCCCGGCGCTCAGGGTCATGGACCGCCCGGCGACCAGGGCGGCGACGGCGGCGGCCGGTTGGGACAGCACGACGTCCTGATCATCCGCTTGCCACCGCCCGACCGGCAAGCTTCGGCCGTCGATCGAAACCGTGACGGCCCCCTGGCCGAACTCTCCGCTACTCGGCCAGAAGCCGGCCATGACGTCGGGCCTGCCGTCCGGCCCGGGCGGCATGTGGACGCGCACCCAGCCTGTGGCGCCCTCGTCAGCCGCCGGTCCGAAGGCCATGCAGTCATTGCCGTTGTCGCAGACGGCGAACCAGTCGCGGAAGGTCTTCGTCTCGGACGCCATGGCGTCGGATGGGGCGGCGGCCTGGGCGCCGGACTGTGCGGCGGGCGCTCCCGGCTCGGCCGATGTCCCGGTTCCGCCTTTCGCCGTGCCGGCCTCGGGTCCGCAGGACGCCAGCGCGAACAGGCAGGTCAGAAGGGCCGACTTCACGGTTCGGCGTGGCGTGAGCTGCATCATGTGAGACGTCTTCCGATCCGTTCGCCCAGTCTGGCGCCGGGTCCGGCGTCGATACTGTGCCGGGGCCTGTCGGCCCGCAAGGGCGGCGGTCTATGGCTCCTCGCGTCGCGCATCGTGCTCGGCCAGCAGGCGGGTCATCAGTTCGACGTCGATCAGGGTCGGAATCTCGCAGAAGGCGAGGATCCATCGCTGGACCAGGGCGGCCTCGATGTCGTCGTCCACAGTCGGGTCCCCGGCGCCACGCTTACTGGATCGCCCAACGCCTCGGGCAGGGCGGAAGTTCGGGCGCTGGCCGGTGACAATTTTCGGGCAGGCTTAACGCGGCACGTCTGACCCTTTGCGAACCGCGGTCGGCCTCGCTATACCGCCCGCAACTCAAACTTCCCCAAACGTCAGAGGCGGACAAACGCATGGCCAAGATCAAGGTCGCCAACCCCATCGTGGACATCGACGGCGACGAGATGACCCGGATCATCTGGCAGATGATCAAGGACAAGCTGGTCTTCCCGTTCCTGGACCTTGAGCTGGACTACTACGACCTGGGCATGGAGCACCGCGACGCCACCGACGACCAGGTGACGATCGATGCGGCCAAGGCCATCCAGAAGCACGGCGTCGGCGTGAAATGCGCCACCATCACCCCGGACGAGGCCCGGGTGGCCGAGTTCGGCCTGAAGAAGATGTGGAAGTCGCCGAACGGCACCATCCGCAACATCCTGGGCGGCGTGGTCTTCCGTGAGCCGATCATCTGCTCGAACGTGCCGCGTCTGGTGCCGGGCTGGACCCAGCCGATCGTCGTGGGGCGTCACGCCTTCGGCGACCAGTACAAGGCCACCGACTTCCTGATGCCGGGCGCCGGCACCCTGACGATCAAGTTCGTCGGCGAAGACGGCCAGGTGATCGAACACGAGGTGTTCAAGTCGCCGGGCGCCGGCATCGCCATGGGCATGTACAATCTGGACGACTCGATCCGCGACTTCGCCCACGCCTCGTTCGCCTACGGCCTGGCGCGCAACTATCCGGTCTATCTGTCGACCAAGAACACGATCCTGAAAGCCTATGACGGCCGCTTCAAGGACATCTTCCAGGAGGTGTTCGACGCCGACTACGCCGCCGAGTTCAAGGCGCGCGGTCTGACCTATGAGCACCGCCTGATCGACGACATGGTGGCCGCGGCCATCAAGTGGTCGGGCGGCTTCGTCTGGGCCTGCAAGAACTATGACGGCGACGTGCAGTCGGACGTCGTGGCCCAGGGCTTCGGTTCGCTGGGTCTGATGACCTCGGTGCTGATGACGCCGGACGGCAAGGTGCTGGAGACCGAGGCCGCCCACGGCACCGTGACCCGCCACTATCGCCAGCATCAGAAGGGCGAGGCCACCTCGACCAACTCGATCGCCTCGATCTTCGCCTGGACGCGCGGCTTCAAGCACCGCGCCAAGCTGGACGGCAACGATCAGCTGGGCGTGTTCGCCGACACCCTGGAGAAGGTCGTCGTCGACACTGTCGAGGCCGGCTTCATGACCAAGGATCTGGCGCTGCTGGTCGGCGATCAGCAGGGCTGGCTGTCGACCGAGGGCTTCATCGACAAGGTGGCCGAGAACCTGCGCGCCGCCCTGCCCGACGTCGGCTGACGAAGGTCTTCGGGCGTGACAGCGCCCCGGAAACAGAACGCCCGCCGGATCGCTCCGGCGGGCGTTTTTCATTCGTGCGGTCATCGGTCTTGCGGGGCGCGGATTTCGGAATAGCCTCAGCCGGACCAGCGACAGGGATGCCCCCGTTTGACGACTTCTGCTCCAGAGCCCGAGACCGATCCGGTCTGGCGGCGCGCCCAGGCGGCGCGAGAGGCCGAGCGGCGTCGGCCGTCGGTCAAGCGGCTGATCCTGCGGCTGGCCACGACCGCGATCGTCGCGGCGGTCCTGGCGTTCGTGGCGGCGCCGTTCGCGGCCTTCTACGGCGTCCGGGCGGCGGGTCAGGCGGGCGACGTCGAGGGGCTGGCGCAACTGGTGGACTATGGCGATCTGCGCGCCGCCCTGAGGTCGCAGCTGTCGGCCCGGCCCGCGCCCCAGACGCCGCCGCCCTCGATCCTGGAGGACCCGATCGGCGCCATCCGCCGCCAGTTCGACCAGGCGACCCAGCCGCCGCCGCCCGCCGGCCCGGATGTGGAGGCCTATCTGGCGCCGGCGGCGCTGGAGGCGCTGACGCGCGGCGCAGGAAGAACCGCCGCGTCCGGCGCGACGGTCGAGGGCGATCCCTGGCCGCGCCCGCGCTACTGGGGCGTCAATCGCGCGCGTATGGCCGTGCCGACCCCCGACGGAGGCGGCGAGACCCTGTTTACCTTCGAGCGGCGCGGGCCCTATCGCTGGGTGCTGGTGCATGTCGGCCTGCCGGCGCGCGCCCCGATATCGGCGGGTGAACCTTGACCGCCGCCGCGCATTGAAAGCCGAGGCGTGCCAGACTGGCGCGGGGGCAGGGAGTTTCCATGGGTAAGTTGTTGAAGGGCCTTTTGGTCCTGGCCGTTCTGGCGTTCGTCGGGGCCTATTTCGGGTCGCCGGTCGTGGCGGTCCAGTCGCTGATCAAGGCGGCCGAGGCGGGGGACGCCGAGGCGCTGGAGCGCAAGGTCGATTTCCCGGCCCTGCGTCAGAGCCTGAAGGACGAAATGGCCGGTCGGTTCGCCGATGAACTGCGCGAAAAGGCGGGCGGTCTGGGCGCGGGTCTGGGCGGGCTGGGTCTGGCCCTGGCGCCGAGCCTGGCGGACAGCGCCGTGGACGCCCTGGTCACGCCCCGCGTCGTCGCCGAGGTGGTGCGCACTGGGCAAAGGCCAGAGACGCGGGATGTGGCCCGCGACGCCGTGCGCGGCGGGGACGCCGAGCCCAGGCCGACCGACGACCGGCTGCACCGCGCCTACGGCTATCGCGACCTGAATACCTTCGTCATCAAGCTGAGCCGCGAGGACCGGCCGGAGCAGCCCCTGCGCCTGCTGATGACGCGCCACGGCCTGTTCGACTGGAAGCTGTCGGGCGTGGAGTTCCCGTGATCCTCCCCCATTGGGGGAGGTGGCGCGGCGCCCTTCGCGCCGTGACGGAGGGGGCCTGATCCAGACGCCACGTCTGGGGTGAGCCCCCTCCACCGCTTCGCGGTCCCCCTCCCCCCATGGGGGAGGATATTCACTTCGCCTTCTGCGCCGCGATCCAGGCGTCCATGCGCTGGTCCAGAAGGGCCAGGGGCAGGGGGCCGTCGACCAGAAGGGCGTCGTGGAAGTCGCGGACCTCGAAGCGGTCGCCCAGGGCCTGCTGGGCGCGGGTGCGGATTTCGCGCAGTCGGATCTCGCCGATCTTGTAGGCCAGGGCCTGGCCGGGCCAGCCGATGTAGCGTTGCAGTTCGGTCTCGATGTTGTGCGGCGACAGGGCCGAGTTCTCGGTGAAGCAGGCGCGGGCCTGTTCGGTGGTCCAGCCCATCCAGTGCATGCCGGTGTCGGCCACCAGACGACAGGCGCGCCACATCTCGTAGGACAGGCGGCCGAAGCGTTCTTCCGGGGTGCGGTAGAAGTTCATCTCCTCGCCGAGGAATTCGGCATAGAGGCCCCAGCCCTCGGTGAAGGCGGTGACGTCGACGTTGCGGCGGAAATAGGGGCCCTGGGCGGCCTCCTGCTGCAGGGCGATCTGCAGATGGTGACCGGGCACAGCCTCGTGCAGGGTCAGGGCCGGCAGTTCGTACAGGGGCCGCTGGTCCAGCTTGCCCGTGTTGACGATATAGCCGCCGGGCACGCCCTCGGTCAGGGAGCCGCCGTTGTAGCGGCCGGTGGTGTAGGTGTCTTCGATGTCCAGCGGCACGGGCCGGACGTTGTAGGGCAGGCGCGGCAGGGTGCGGAACAGGGCCGGCAGGCCGCCGTCGGCCCGCTTGGACATCTCCGACGCCTTCTCGATCATGTCCTCGCGCGAGGTGGCGTAGAAGCGCGGATCGGTGCGCAGGTGGTTCAGGAAGCCGGCGAAGTCGCCGGTCCAGCCCGAGGCCTTCATCTCCACATCCATGCGCGCGCGGATGCGGGCGACCTCTTGCTGGCCGATCTCGTGGATCTGGTCCGGCGTCAGGTCGGTGGTGGTGTAGGAGCGGGCCTGGAAGGCGTAGTAGTCCTTGCCGCCGGGCCGTGAGCCGATGCCGACCGTCGGCAGGGCGGCGGGCAGATAGTCGTTCTGGATGAAGGTCAGCCAGGCCTGGCGGCGCGGGACGATCCGGTCGGCGACGATGGCGGCCGCGCGGGCCCGCAGCGCCGCCTGGTCCGCCGCCGAAATCGAGCCCGGCAGCTGGGCGAAGGGCTTGAGCAGCGGG
Source organism: Brevundimonas sp. VNH65 (assembly GCF_049445955.1). Lineage (NCBI taxonomy): Bacteria > Pseudomonadati > Pseudomonadota > Alphaproteobacteria > Caulobacterales > Caulobacteraceae > Brevundimonas > Brevundimonas sp. VNH65. The sequence goes on from NZ_JBMSDX010000001.1 coordinate 116,327, forward strand.
TCGGTCTCGGCCGTGAAGGCGACCTCGTTGCGCAGCGAGACCAGCAGGCTCTCGACCACGGATTTCGGCTGGGTGAAGCCGGTCTCCAGCCCGCGCCGGGCGTTGGCGAGCCCGACGTCGTACAGCGTCGCCAGGCCTTCCAGCCGGGCCAGCCAGGCGTCGGCGTCGGCGCGGCTGGAGATGCGGGTGACGCTGGCCAGATAGTTGGCCATCTGGCCGATCCCGCCCTCGGAATCGAAGGCCAGGCGGCCGCTGTCATGGCTGATGGCCTCGATTGAGCGGTTCAGCACCCAGATCAGGAAGTCGCGGTTCAGCCGGTCCTCGGACGACAGGCGATCGACAGAGATGGCCTCCGCGCGCGCCTTGAACGCCTCCAGCGGGGCCTTGCGCGCGACCTCGGCCTCGCGGCTGATGTCGGGCAGTTTCGACTTGGCGGCCTGATCCCCCTCCATCCCGGCGGAGATGGGATCGTTGGCCTTGAGGAAGGCCTCATAGTCGCTCAGCAGGGCGGCCAGGGGGGCGCTGGGGGCGACGTCCGCTGGGGGCGTCTGCGCCGGGGCGGCGGCCTGGGCCAGGGCCGGCACGGCGGCCGAGCCGAGCAGGGCGACGGCCAGGACGGCGGCAACGGATGCGTGTGTGCGGATCATGCGGATTCCCCCGAAAACGAGACGGCGCGCATGGGGCGGCGCCGCGAGGGCCGCGTCAATGGCCGCCGGTCCGATTCCTGACGAGGCGCAGAAGTAGCGAAACGGAATGTCGATCCGTCCTAGGGTCTCTCCAGTAGGAGGACGACGATGACGACCAACTGGTTCGACGCGGGCGGGGCGGACTACGCCGCCTTTCGACCCGACTATCCTCTGGAACTGGTCGACGCCCTGTCCGACCTGGCCCCGCGCCGTCGGCTGGCGATCGATATGGGATGCGGGGCCGGTCAACTGACCGCCGCCCTCGCCGAACGATTCGACGCGGTGATCGGGGTCGATCCCAGCGCCGACCAGATCGCTCACGCCCGGCCGCATCCGGGCGTCCGGTATGTCGTCGCTCCGGCCGAAGCGACGGGGCTGGCGCCCGGACAGGCGGACCTGATCACCGCCGCACAGGCGGCGCACTGGTTCGATCTGGAACCCTTTTATGACGAGGCGCGGCGGCTTGCGGCCCCGGGAGCGCTGCTGGCGCTGATCACCTATGGGGCGCCGGTGCTTGAGCCGGACCTGGGGGCGCGCTTCAACCGGTTCTATGCGGATGAGATCGGCCCCTACTGGCCGGCCGAGCGACGTCTGGTGGACAGCGGTTACGTCGATCTGGGGTTTCCGTTCGAGGAACTGACCCCGCCCGAGACGGCGATCCGCCGCGACTGGGCTCTGGGCGACCTGCTCGGTTATGTCGGCACCTGGTCGGCCGCGCGGCGCGCGCGGGAGGCGGGGCGGGCAGAGGTGCTCGAAGCCTTCGCTCGCGATCTGGCCGGGCTGTGGGGCGAACCAGGGCTGCGCCGACTCGTGGTCTGGCCGGTGCGGATGCGATTGGGGCGGCTTTAGAGAAAAGAAAACGCCGGGCTCGATCCGAGCCCGGCGCATCCTTTCGGCCAGACTGAAAGCCTACTGGCCGCCGGCGGCAGGCGCTTCGGCCGAGCGGACCTCGACCGGGAGGCCGAGGGCGTCGAGTTGCGGCTTGACCACCGAGGCGTCGCCGACCACCACCCAGACGAACCGGTTGGGATCGACGGCCGCGCGGGCGGCGGCGTCCAGCTGTTGCGCGGTCAGGCTGTTGATCCGGCCGGCCAGGGTCTCCTGATAGTCGTCCGGACGGCCGTAGAGGGCGTTGGACTGCAGGGCGCCGAGCACGGCCCCGGAGGTTTCATAGCTGCCCGACAGCGCCCGCGTCTGGCCCTGGACCGTCCGTTCGCGCTCGGTGGCGGTGACGCCTTCGGCGCCGAGGAAGCGGGTGTACTGGTCGATCAGGGCCTGGATCGATTCCCCGGTCCGGTTGGCCTGGACCGGGGCGTTGATGACGTAGGGCATGCGGTGCTGATAGGCGCTGATGTTGCCCCGCACGCCATAGGACCAGCCCTTGGTCTCGCGCAGGTCGGCGTTGATCCGCGACAGGAAGTCCGTGCCCAGGACCACATTGGCGGTGCTGAGCGCCAGATAGTCGTCCGTGCCCGAGACTGGCAGAACCTGACCGGCGTAGATCAGCGACTGCGGCGACTGGGGCCGGTCGATCAGGACGATCCGGGCCGTGGTCTGGGGCAAGTCCGCCGAGAAGGTCTTGGTCCCCCTGGGCGTCGACGGCGCGCGCCAGTCGCCGAAGGCGGCCTCCAGCTTCGGCGTCAGTTCCGACAGCGGCAGGTCCGACACCACGAACAGCCGGGCGTTGTCCGGACGGATCCAGCGCGCGTGTTCGGCGACCAGATCGTCGCGGGTCAGGGCGCGGATGACGGCCTCGTCGCCCGAGCCCGAGCCCGGACGGCCGTAGGGCGAGCCTTCGCCATAGATCAGCGGCGGCAGGGCGCGTCCGGCCAGGGCGGCCGGCTGGGTGCGCTCATTAGCCAGGCCCGCCAGACGCTGGGCGCGCAGGCGTTCGATCTCCGCCGGGGCGAAGGCCGGATTGCGCAGCACGTCCGACAGAAGGGTGAGGGACGGCTCCAGATTGACGGTGAGCGCCGACAGGGTGGCGGTGGTGGTGTCCATCGATGACCCGACGTTGACGCCGGCGCCCAGGCGTTCGCGCGCCTCGGCCAGGGCGTTGGAGTCGCGCGTGGTGGTGCCTTCCTCCATCAGGGTGGTCATCAGGGTATGGGCGCCCAGCTTGTCGGCGCGGTCGGCGGCGACCCCGGCGTCAAAGGCCAGGCTGACGCGCGTCACCGGCACGGTGGTCGAGCGGGCGTAGATGACCGGCACGCCGTTCGACAGGGTGGCGCGCTCAACCGCGGGGAAGTCGACATTGTCGACCGTGCCGATGGCCGGGGCGGGATCCCGCTCAACGCGCTGGATCGGGGCGGCCGGAACCGGGGTGGCGCCCGACGGGGCGGCGGCGGCGTCGGCATAGGCCTCACGCTGGCCGGGCCGGACGATCTGGCTGTAGACCGGGCGGGTCAGCCATTTCCGCATGGCCGCCTGGACCTGGGCCGGGGTGACGGCGGCATAGGCCGCCAGTTCCTTTTTGTAGTGGTCCGGATCGCCCGCGTAGAGTTGGCCCTCGGCCAGGACCGAGGCCTTGCCGTTCGAGGTCTCCAGACCCTGGATGCGGCGCGACGCCATCTGGGTGACGACGCGGTTGATCTCGTCCTGGGTCGGGCCGTTGGCCAGCAGGTCGGCGAACACGGCGTCCATCCGGGCCACGACGGCCGCCTCGTCGGCGCCCGGCTTCACCGTCGCCGAATAGCTGAACATGCCCAGACGGTGGAACGACTGGTTGCCGGCCGAGGCGTTGGACGCCGTCTGGTCACCGCGCACCAGCGCATTGTCGAGACGCGAGCTGGCCAGGCCGCCGAGGATCGAGGCGCCGACGCTGAGCGGCACGGCGTCCGCATCCAGCATTCCGGGCACGGCCCAGGTGCGGCTGATGCGGGTCTGGGCCACACGGTCATGCAGCACCTCCTCGACCGGCGCCGCCAGGGTCGGGACGTCCGCCTGCGCGGGCGTGTTCACCGGGCCGCGGGCGATGGCGCCGAAATACTTCTGGACCAGGGGACGCGCCGTCGCCTCGTCGATGTCGCCCGACAGCACCAGCACGGCGTTGTTGGGGCCGTAGTTCTCGCGGAACCAGTCACGCACCGTCTCCATCGAGGCGGCGTCCAGGTCGGCCATCGAGCCGATGGTGGAGTGGCGGTACGGATGACCTTCGGGGAACAGGGCCGCGAGGGTGGCGTAATAGGTCAGCCCATACGGCTGGTTGTCGCCCTGGCGCTTCTCGTTCTGGACGACGCCGCGCTGGAGATCGAGCACCTCCTGGCTGACCTGGCCGAGCAGATAGCCCATCCGGTCGCTTTCCAGATACAGGGTGTAGTCCAGCGCCGGGGTCGGGACGGTCTGGAAATAGTTGGTGCGGTCGAACCAGGTCGTGCCGTTCAGGCCGGTGGCGCCGGCGGCCCGCATGGTCTGGATGTGGCTGGACGGCGAGTTCTCCGACCCGCCGAACATCAGGTGCTCGAACAGGTGGGCGAAGCCGGTCGAGCCCTTGGGCTCGTCCTTGGAGCCGACGTTGTACCAGACCGACACCGCCACGACCGGCGCCTTGCGGTCCTCGTGCACGATCACGGTCAGGCCGTTGTCCAGCTGGAAGCGCGACCAGGGGATATTGACCCGCGACACCAGCTCCGAGGGCGGCGCGCCGCGCAGGGTCTCATCCAGCGTGGCGGTGGCCGCGACCGCCGCGTGGGCGTGCGCCGGCAGAACCGGCAGGGTGGGCGCGATAAGGGCGGCAAGGGCGATGGCGGGTACGACGCGGCGCATGGGCGGATCCTGAACTGTGACCAAAGGCGGGCGAACCTTAGAGGCGTCTGCGTCCGGGACAAGCCCGGACAGGGCGGCGATCTTGTCGCGGCGCGACGAGCGCCTTGACCGCCGATGCGGCTTTCCGGATCGTCGGCGTCCGGAGGACGACGATGAATCTGCGACTGACGATCCCGGCGGCGGGTCTGGCCGCCGCCCTGGCGATGGCGTGTGGCGCGGCGGAGGCGCGAGCGGCCGACGACGTCGCGGGCCGGGTCGACGCAATCTTCGCCCGCTGGACCGCTGCCGGATCGCCGGGGTGCGCCGTGGCGGTGGAGAAGGACGGCCGCCCGGCGTTCAGCCGCGCCTACGGCCTGGCTGAACTGGAGCACGGTGCGCCGGCGACCACGGCCACCGTCTATGAGGCCGGGTCCGTCTCCAAGCAGTTCGTGGCGGCGTCGATCATCCTGTTGTCGCTGGACGGAAGGCTGTCGCTGGACGACGACGTGCGGCGGTTCATTCCCGAACTGCCGGACTATGGCGCGCCCATCACCCTGCGGATGATGATGACCCATACCAGCGGCCTGAGGGACTGGGGCGCCGTCGCCGCCCTGGAGGGCTGGCCGCGCGGTCGTCGGGCGATGGACAATCAGGACGTGCTGGACGTCGTGGCGCGTCAGACGGCGCTGAATCATCCGCCCGGCGCGGGGATCATCTATTCGAACTCCAACTACAATCTGATGGCCCTGATCATCGAGCGGGTCTCGGGCCTGACGCTGGCCGAGTTCACCCGCCAGCGGCTGTTTGAACCCCTGGGGATGGAGCGGACGCGCTGGCGTGACGATTTCACCGCCGTCGTCCCCGGCCGGGCGACGGCCTATGGCCGGACGGCGGAAGGATGGCGACAGGAGATGCCGTTCGAGAACGCGCACGGCAACGGCGGGCTGCTGACGACCGTCGGCGATCTGATGCTGTGGAGCCGCGCGCTGGACGACGGTCGTCTGGGCGAGGACTTCATGCGTGAGCTGACGCGGCCAGGCGTCCTGAACGACGGCCGCGCTGTGGGATATGCGTCCGGTCTGTTCGTCTATGGCGGCGACGGAAGCCCGGTGCGCCGGGAACTGTCCCATTCGGGATCGACGGGCGGCTACCGGGCCTGGCTGGGACGCTATCTGGATGACGGGCTGGCCGTGGCCCTGCTGTGCAACGCCGCGGATGCGCCCCCGACCGACCTGGCGCGTCGCGTCGCCGATCTGTTCCTGCCGCCGGACGCGGATTTGCCGACGACGGTGCAGCCGGTCGTCGGCGCGGCCCCGGAGGTCCTGACGCCGGGCCTGTTCGCGGGCGACCTGTGGGGCGAGCCCTTGCAACTGGCGACCGATGACGCCGGCGCCCGGATCGAGGGCCTGGGCGGGCTGACGCCGATCGGCGGCGGGGTCTGGAAACTGGGCAATGTCGAGATCGTCTTTGACGGCCCCGACCGGTTTGAACGGCGAAATCCGCTGGGGGATCGTCTCGCCTACCGCCGCGTCGAGGCCGCGACGATGGCGGCCGACGGCTGGGGCGAACTGACCGGCCGCTGGTGGAGCGACGAGGCCCGGAGCGAGATCGAGATCCGTCCGGTCGCGGGCGGCGCCGAACTCCGCCTGCCGCACCAGCCGCCGATGAGGCTGCGTCCGGCCCAGAAGGACGTCTTCACCTTCGGCCTGGGCCATGTCGCCTTCGATCGCGACGCGGCCGGGCGGGCGGCGACGATGCGGGTCAGCATCGAACGCGCCCGCAACGTCGCCTACCGACGGCTGGACTGAGGTCTCAGCCCTTCAGGGCGTCGCGCACGGCCTGGAGACCGGCCTCGGCCTTCGACCCGTCGGGCGCGCCGCCCTGGGCGAAGTCGGGTTTGCCGCCCGCGCCCTGTCCGCCCATGGCGATGACCGCCGCGCGCGCCAGATCGGCGGCGTTGACGCGATCCGTCACGTCCGAGGTCGCGGCGACCGTGACCGCCGCCTTGCCGTCCGTCACGCCGATCAGGGCGACGACGCCGGTTCCGACCTGTTTGCGGAAGTCCTCGGCCACGCCGCGCAGGCCCTTGCCGTCCACCCCGTCCAGGACGCGGGCGATCAGCTTGACGCCGTTGATCTCTTCCGGAGCGGCGTTGGCGGAGCCGCCGCCGCCGAGGGCGAGCTGCTTCTTCAGTTCGGCGACCTGTTTCTCCAGCGTCTTGACCGAGGTCTGAAGGCCCTCGACCCGGCCGGCGACGTCGGCGGGCTGGATCTTGAAGTCGCGGGCCAGGCCGCGCGCGACCCTGGCCTGGCCTTCTAGATAGAGGCGGGCGGCCTCGCCGGTCAGGCCCTCGATGCGGCGGACGCCGGCGGCGATGCCGGTCTCCTGCACCACCTTGAACAGGGCGATGTCGCCGGTGCGGGCGACGTGGGTGCCGCCGCACAGTTCGACCGAATAGGCCTTGTTGTCGGTGGTCAGCGACCTGCCGAGCGTGAGAACGCGGACCTCGTCGCCGTATTTCTCGCCGAACAGGGCGATGGCGCCGGCCTCGATGGCGGCTTCGGGCGCCATCAGCCGGGTCTCGGCCGGGACATTCTGGCGGATCACCGCGTTGACCTCGGCCTCGATGGCCTCGATCTCGGCCTCGGTGACCGGGGCGTTGTGGCTGAAGTCGAAGCGGGCGCGTTCAGCGTCGACCATCTGGCCCTTCTGGGCGACGTGGGCGCCGAGGACGTTCTTCAGCGCAGTATGCAGCAGGTGGGCGGCCGAATGGTTGGCCCGCGTTGTCAGGCGCTTTTGCGCGTCCACGGACTGGGCGACGCGGGCGCCGATCTCCAGCTTGCCGGAGGTGATCTCGGCCGACAGCACATGCAGGTCGCCGGCGTGTTTCTTGACGTCGATGACCTCGGCCTTGCCGCCGGGCCATTCCAGGGTTCCATGATCGCCCGCCTGGCCGCCGCTTTCGGCATAGAAGGGCGTGGTGTCGAACAGGACCTCGACGATCGCGCCGGTCTCCGCGACGTCGGCGGGCTGGCCGTCTTTCATGATGGCCAGGACCTCGCCCGAGCCGTCGATGTTCTCGTAGCCGGTGAAGACGGTCTGTCCCAGGCGGTCGCGGATCTTCAGCCATTCACCGGCGTTGGCCGTCTGGCCCGATCCCTTCCAGTGTTCGCGCGAGCGCGCGCGCTGCTCGGCCATGGCGGCCTCGAAGCCGGCGACATTGACGCTGAACCCGCGGCGGCGGGCCTCGTCCTGCGTCAGGTCCAGCGGGAAGCCGTAGGTGTCCGACAGGGTGAAGGCCGTCTGGCCGTCCAGCATGTCGCCCGGGCGGAAGCCCTGAACCGCCGTGTCGAACAGGGTCATGCCCTTGGACAGGGTGGTGCGGAAGCGGATCTCCTCCTGCTTCAGCGTGTCCTCGACGAAGGTTTGGGCGCGCTTCAGCTCGGGATAGGCCTCGCCCATCTCCGAGACCAGGGTCGGCACCAGCCGGTGCATCAGGGGCTCGGTCGCGCCCAGCAGGTGGGCGTGGCGCATGGCGCGGCGCATGATGCGGCGCAGGACGTAGCCGCGGCCCTCGTTCGACGGGGTGACGCCGTCGGCGATCAGGAAGGACGACGAGCGCAGATGGTCGGCGATGACGCGGTGCGACGGCGCGCGCTCCTCGTCCGATTTCGTGTTGGTGGCGTCTTCGGAGGCGGCGATCAGGGTCTGGAAAAGGTCGGTGTCGAACACCGAGTTCTTGCCCTGGAGCACCGAGGCGATCCGCTCCAGTCCCATCCCGGTGTCGACCGAGGGCTTCGGAAGGTCGCGGACGATGACGTCGTTCTCCTTCTCGAACTGCATGAAGACGTTGTTCCAGATCTCGACGAACCGGTCGCCGTCCTCATCCGGCGAACCGGGAGGGCCGCCGGGGACGTGGTCGCCATAGTCCCAGAAGATCTCGGTGCAGGGACCGCAGGGGCCGTTGTCGCCCATGGCCCAGAAATTGTCCGAACCGGCGATGCGGATGACCTTGTCGTCGGAAAAGCCGGTGACCTTTTTCCAGATCGCCGCCGCCTCGTCGTCGTCGATATAGACGGTGACCAGCAGGCGCTTGGGATCCAGGCCGAAATCCCTGGTGACCAGGGACCAGGCCTGTTCGATGGCGTGTTCCTTGAAATAGTCGCCGAAGGAGAAGTTCCCCAGCATCTCGAAGAAGGTCAGGTGGCGGGCGGTGTAGCCGACGTTGTCCAGGTCGTTGTGCTTGCCGCCGGCGCGCACGCATTTCTGGGAGCTGGTGGCGCGCGGCGCGGGCGGGCGGGCCGCGCCGGTGAAATAGTCCTTGAACGGGACCATGCCCGCATTGACGAACAGCAGGGTCGGATCGTTCTGGGGAACCAGCGGCGCGGAGTGGATCTTCTCGTGTCCGTCGGCGGCGAAGAAGTCGAGGAAGGTGGAGCGGATCTGCTTCAGGCTGGTCATGACTTTGGTGCTGTCGGGCGCGAACGAACGGAGAGGGCCTCATATAGGGGTTTTCCCCCGGACGCATCCTTTCGCGCGAACATATGGCGGCGCCGCTCCGCCTCGGGCCACGACCGCGCAAGAAAAAGGCCGCCCGACGCGGGGTCGGGCGGCCGGCTCGGCCCGCGACGTCGGGGTCGGCGACGTCGCGGGGAGCATCTCGGGGAGGCTGGGTGAGCGGGAGGATTTGAAGAGCCCCTCCACCACTTCGTGGTCCCCCTCCCCACGCGGGGCGTGGGGAGGAAAGGGCCAGGTTTCAGCCCTCCAGATCCTGGCCCTCGTCAGGCTCGGGGGTGCCCAGCATGTCCTCGGCGATCTTGTTGGTGGACTGGCGCACGGCCTTTTCGATCTGGGCCGCGATGTCGGGATTGTCGCGCAGGAAGACGCGGACGTTCTCACGACCCTGGCCGATGCGGATCGAGTCATAGCTGAACCAGCTGCCGGACTTCTCGATGATGCCGGCCTTGACGCCCAGGTCGATGATCTCGCCGATCTTGGAGATGCCCTCGCCGTACATGATGTCGAACAGCACCTCGCGGAACGGCGGGGCGACCTTGTTCTTGACCACCTTGACGCGGGTCGAGTTGCCGATGACCTCGTCGCGGTCCTTGATCGCGCCGGTGCGACGGATGTCGAGACGGACCGAGGCGTAGAACTTCAGCGCATTGCCGCCGGTGGTCGTCTCGGGCGAGCCGTACATCACCCCGATCTTGTGACGGATCTGGTTGATGAACAGGACGATGCACTTGGACTTGTTGATCGAGGCGGTCAGCTTGCGCAGGGCCTGGGACATCAGGCGCGCCTGAAGGCCCGGCAGGCTGTCGCCCATTTCGCCCTCGATCTCGGCGCGCGGCGTCAGGGCGGCGACCGAGTCGACCACCACGATGTCCACGGCGCCCGAGCGCACCAGGGTGTCGACGATCTCAAGCGCCTGTTCGCCGTGATCGGGCTGGCTGACCAGGAGGTCGTCCAGATTGACGCCCAGCTTGCCCGCGTAGATGGGGTCCAGCGCATGTTCGGCGTCGACGAAGGCGGCCACGCCGCCCTTTTTCTGGACCTCGGCCACCGTGTGCAGGGCCAGGGTGGTCTTGCCGGAGGATTCCGGGCCGAACACCTCGATCACCCGGCCGACCGGCAGGCCGCCGATGCCCAGGGCCATGTCCAGGCCGAGCGAGCCGGTCGAGACGCTCTCGATCTCGGCCACCACCCCGGCCTTGCCCAGCTTCATCACCGAGCCCTTGCCGAAGGCGCGATCGATCTGGGCGATCGCCGCCTCGAGCGCGCGTTGCTTGTCGCCGTCTTCCTTGCCCACCAGTTTCAATGCCGCCTGTGCCATTGCCTTCTTCTCCCTTGCCATGATTCCCGTCGACCCGCCGGAAAGGCTGGGAAAAGGCTCCCGCCGTCCGCGTGAACAGATGTAGAACACGGTTTCGGGTCGTTGCCAATATGTTCTTTTCGGCGTCGCGAGGTCAGGCCGCCGCAATACGACCGATAATGACGCAGATCAGGTCGGGCTGGCGGCCGTCTCGGGTTCGGTCACGACGGCGGCGATGCTGAAGCCCGCGCCGAGGATCAGCAGGACGGCCGCCGCCGCGACGAGGCTGCGCTGGCCGGGGAGCATCCGCCCGAGCGGATAGACCAGGGCCAAGCAGAGCAGGGCCAGCGGCGCCAGCACGCCCGGCATGTCCATGCCGATCCCCAGAAACACCGGGTGGGCCAGGCTGACCAGCCAGGCGCCGCCGATGACCGTCGCGACGGCGGGCGGAATCAGGGCCGCCGGCCGGACCATCCTGGCGCTGATCAGCATGGAGACGGCCAGGGCCAGGCCGCCGAGCAGGGCGGGCCACAGCAGCAGGAAGGCCGCCTCGGGCGAAATGGCCTGGGCGACGCCGCCCAGCAGGGTGACGAGCAGAACCGTCCCGATCCATCCGCCCCGCGACGACCGGGCCCCGCGCAGGCCCCAGCCGAGCCCGAGCGCGAGCAGGGCCGCCCCGATCAGGACCGGGTCGATCCCGCCCAGCACCAGGGCTGCGACGGCCGAGAGGGCGACCAGGGCCGTCACGCCGATGCGGGCGAAGGCGGGGCGGCCGGCCAGGACGAACAGGGCCACGGCGAGGATCACGCTGGCGGCGCCCGCCTCGATCCAGGGCAGACGGCGCAGCAGGGTGTAGTAGGTCTCTGCGCTCTCGGCCCGGCTGGACAGGGGCCCGGCCAGCAGCCGCGCCGCCTTGGTCAGGACCAGTCCGGCCGCCACGAGCCACAGACCGTCGGCCGCGCCGCGCCCGACCTCGGCGAACTTCAGCCCGGTGGCGCGGCGGGCGCCCCACAGGCCGAAGCCGGTCAGGCCGAGGGCCGCCAGGAAGATCAGCCAGCCCATGGCCGGCGCATGGCCGATGACGACACGACCGAGCACGTCGGCATAGACGCGGCGCTCCGCGGCCTGGGGCAGGGCCGGGGCGCGAACCAGGGCGTCGACCGTCTCCAGGGCCTGGCCGCCCAGATGCTGAAGCGCGCCCTGGTCGAGGTTGTCGGGGGTCGAGTCGGCGGAATGATACTGATCCGGTCGGCCGATGAAGGCGAAGTTCATTCCGGCCAGACCGCGCTGCCGCGCCAGGGTGAAGTCGGTGCCGTTGGGCATGTTCTCATAGACGACGACGGCCAGGGAGTTGCTGGTCACGCCGCCCGGCGCCTTGACCGCCGAGCGGGCGAACAGGTCGATCGTCTGGCGATTGCCCGGACCGGTCTCGAACATCATGGCCCGGCCGCCGCCGCCGCGCGCCTCCAGGTTCACGACCGCGCCCAGGCGCTCGCGCCAGCGATGCTCGCTGAAGAAGGCGCGGGCGCCGTCGAGGTCCAGCTCCTCGCCGTCGGTCAGCAGCACCACCAGGGGACGCCGGATCGGGCCGCGCGCCTTGATGGCCCGCACCGTCTCGAGAGCCGCCGCCACGCCGGCGCTGTCATCCGCCGCGCCGGGCGAATGGACCGTGGTGTCGTAGTGGGCCATCAAAAGGACGGCCGGCCCGGGCTCGACCCCGGGCAGGACGCCGATGATGTTGACCGGGCGCGCCGAGGGATCCAGGCCCCAGCGCGTCATCCGCCGTTCGGCGCGCGGCGACAGCAGGCCGATCTGCAACTCCGGGCTCAAGCCGAGTTCCGTCATGCGCGCCGTCAGATGGGCGCGAACCCGGGCGTTGTCCGCGCTGCCGACCGGGTGCGGCCTCTGGGCGATCTCGCGCACGTCGATCATGGCGCGCGCGGCCGAGAAGTGGTTGGCCGGCGTCTCCCGACCCAGAGGCCGGGGTGACTGAAGCGCCAGCACGCCGAGCGCCAGGGCGAGCAGAAGGGCGCCGAGGAAGAGGCCGAGGACCAGGGGCGTGGCGGGGCCGCGCGCCGGTGGAGCGGCCTCGGCCGGGATCGTGGTGTGTTCAGCGTCGCCGGTCATGATCACCCCCGAAGTCCCAACCGTTGGGGGGAGACTAGGAGGGGGAGGCGGCCTCTGTCACCCCGTCGCCGCGTCAGGCCGCGCGGGACAGGAAGGCGGGCGACTTGACGTACAGGCCGCGCCGGCCGTTCACGGGGCGGAAGGCGACGCTCTCGCTGTCCAGCCGCTCGTCGAAGCCGACGAACAGACAGCCGTCATCGACCAGACGCCGCTCCAGCATCTCCAGCGTCAGGGCGCGTCTGGCCGGCTCCATGTCCTTCAGCACATGGCGGCAGAAGATCACGTCGTGCCGGGGGCCGTCGGCGGTCTCGTCCAGCAGATTGGCGCGCGAGAAGCGGACGATTTCCTGCAACTGGGGACGGGCGACCCATTGATCGTCGCGCGGTTCGAACCAGCGCAACATGGCGGCGGCGGACAGGCCGCGCTGGATTTCGAAGCCGGTGTAGGCTCCGGCCCTGGCCCGCTCGATCGCGGCCAGGGACAGGTCGGTGGCCGTGACGGCGACCTCGCCCGCCAGACCCTGGGCGCGGGCGTCGAGCGCGGCCATGGCCAGGGAATAGGCCTCCTGGCCGAACGAACAGCCGGCCGACCAGACGCTGACGCGCCCGCCCGGTCGCGCGCGCGCCAGGGCCGGCAGAAGCTCTCGGCCGAAGGAATCGAAAGGGGCGCGGTCACGCCGGAACCAGGTCTCGGTGTTCAGCAGGGCCTCGATCACCGCCCAGCCGAGCGATGCGACCGGCCGCGACCACAAGCTGTCCAGCAGGGCCTGGACCGACTCATAGCCCTCGCGACGCGCGACCGGTCCGAGACGATGTTCGGCCAGCTGGATACGGTCCCGCGCCAGGCGGACGCCGGCGCGGGTGGCCATCAGGACCTGCAGTCGTTCGAAATCTTCCGGGGTCATGGCGTCAAGGCCGATCAGACGGCGCCCACCTCCGCGAACTTCGAGTGCAGGATCTCGCCGTCGAACGGCTTCATCACATAGTCGTCGGCGCCGGCCGCCAGCGCCTCGGCGATCCGGTCCGGCGCCGCCTCGACCGAGCAGAACAGCACCTTGGGCCGATCTCCGCCGGGCAGGGCGCGCAGGCGTCGCAAGAAGGTCAAGCCGTCCATCACCGGCATGTTCCAGTCCAGCAGCACGACATCAGGCAGGGCGGACGCGCACCAGGCCAGGGCCTCGGACCCGTCGGCGGCCTCGTCCACCTCGAAACCCAGGCCTTCGACGATGCGGCGCGCGACCTTTCGGATGATCCGGCTGTCGTCGACGATCAAACAGGTCCTGGCGTCCAAGGCGGGGCTCCGGCGCGCGAATCGGCGGCGCTCACGGCCGCCATGATCGCAGGCGGCGGGTTAACGAGCCGTTGGCGTCAAGGGGTTGAACGCGGTCAGCCGGGCAGGACGGCGGTCAGAACCACGCGGCCTTCCTCGGCGGCCACGTCCAGCCGACCCCCGGCGTCGCGGGCGTTCAGCCACAGCCAGTAGGGCTGGATCCACTGGCCCACCAGACCGTCCTCCAGCCGCTCGCCCTTCAGCCCGACCGCCGCCTCGGGCTTGAGGCGGGCGCGCGCGCCCTCGGCCACGCCCTTCAGCGTCAAGCCCTCGCTCGACCGTTCGGCGGTGATGACGGCGTGTCCGCCCGACGGCAGGGCTCCCATGGTCAGATAGGCGAGGTTCAGCAGGGTGCGGGCCGCGGGCTTGTCGAAGGCGGGCTCCGTCACCGCCCAGTCCATCGTCGCCCGGCCGCCCTTGACCATGTCCTCGACCAGGCCGCGCAGGGCGTCGCCGGAAAAGCTCTCGCTGCTGGTCGCGGCGCCGAAGGCCACGCGGGCGAACTGGACGATGGCGACCAGTTTGTTGGCGCTCTGGCCGATCAGGTTCAGGGCGTCGTCGCGCATGTCCTGGGCCGTCGGATCGTTGATCAGGTCCAGGCCCTGGAGGATCGCCCCCGCCGGAGTGATGAAATCGTGGCACAGTTTCCCGGCCACGAAGGTGGCCAGCTCGGTCGGGGCGAAGGGCAGGTCGGCGGGTTCGGTCATGGTCGTCCGGACACTTAACGGCGGCAAACTCTCACTGCCTTGATTTGGCGGTTCGCGAAACCGCCGATGTCGGCTATCGGGGCGCGATGAAGACCGACTCCCTCGCCCGGGACCTGAAATCCGGCAAGCTCCACGACATTCTGGCCGAGACCGCCGAGGCGGCGGCCGAACTGATCCTGCCCTACTGGCGGGCCGACGTCGAAGTGCTGTCCAAGGCCGACGACAGCCCCGTCACCCTGGCGGATCAGCGGGCCGAGGCCCTGATCCTGGAGCGGCTGGCCGCGATCTGGTCCAGTGTTCCGGCGGTCGCGGAAGAACAGGTCGCCGCCCAGGGCGCGCCCGAGACCGCGGCGACCCGCTACTGGCTGATCGATCCGCTGGACGGCACGCGCGGCTTCGTCCAGGGCAAGGAGGCCTTCACCGTCAACATCGCCCTGATCGAGAAAGGGCGGCCGGTCGCCGGCGTGGTCACGGCGCCGGCCCTGTCCACCACCTGGCGGGTCTCCACCCAGGGGGCGGAGCGGCGCGCGTTCGGCGAGGCCTGGCGCCCCATCCGCGTGCGCGAACGCCCGGCCGACGGCGTGGCCCTGCTCAGCCATTCGGTCAGCGACGAGGACGCCGAACGGCTGATGCGCCAGAACGGCTGCGCCGTCTGGCAGGGCATGGATTCCTCGCTGAAGTTCTGCCTGATCGCCGAGGGGCGGTTTGACGTCTATCCGCGCGTCGGCCCGACCAGCGAGTGGGACACGGCCGCGGGGCAGGCGGTTCTGGAGGCGGCCGGCGGGCGGGTTCTGGGCGGCGACGGCCAGCCGCTGGCCTATGGCAAGTCGGGCTTCCTGAACGGTCCCTTCACCGCCCTCGGCGGATAGCCGGCGCCGGTTCAGGCCCTGACGGACCGGACCGGCATCAGGCTTTCTGCGGTCTCGGCCAGGGCGGGAACGCCGCGTTCGCGCGCGATCTCGGCCGCCTCGAACAGGGAGAAGGCGGAGTCGGTCGATACCATTGCGCCCGTCAGACGGCCGATGGCCGCCTCGATCCGCGCCAGTCCGATCTGATCCACCGCCCAGTCCAGGTCGCCCCGGTCCAGACTGGCGCTGTCCGCCTCGTGGCGGGCCTCGCCGCCCGGCCTCGCCGTCAGACGACGAACGACCAGTCGCCGACGCACCTCGGCCGCCATGCGGCCCAGACGGTCTGCGTCAGCGGCGGTTTCGGCGGCGGCCGCCTCGACCTCCAGCCGTCGGTCGCGCGCCAGGGCGCCCAGCGTCAGATCCTTGCCGGCCGAGACGGCCTCGGCCTGGAGCAGGGCCGCCAGGGATACGGCGCCTGGCGTGGCGGCGCGGGCCAGCTGGATCGCGGTCCAGTCGATGGGGCTGTGGTCGGGGGTGAACTGGTCGGCGGCGGCGTCGAACAGGATGCGCGCCTGGGCGTGGGCGGCCTCGTCGCCGGCCAGGGCGGCCAGGGCCGACAGCCCGGCGGCGCACAGGCAAAGGGCGCGGGCGCGGCTCAGGGGGCGGCGGTCGGGATCGGCGGCCGACACCAGTCGCCGCAGTTCGCGGCCCGCCTGATCCAGCAGGCTCGGATCGCGGCGCATCACCCCCGCCTCCAGCGCCAGGGCGGCGCGCTCCAGCCGGAGATGGTCGAGTTCGGGGTCGCCCGCGGCCTCGGCCGCCGCGACCGCCTCGTCCAGGGCCAGGGCGGCGCGGCGCAGGGCGTCGGGCTTGCCGTCCAGCCGCGCCTGTCGCGACCGCAGCCGGGCGTCAAGGGCGGCGACGGCGGCGAGGGTGGCGGCGGACAGGCCGGTGTTCCGGCGCGTTTGAACGTCAGGCGCGGCGCGGACGGCGGCTTCCAGCTCGGCCACCCCGCCCACCAGGTCGAACCTCAGGATCTCGACCAGGCCCGCCTCGACGGCGGCGCGAGCGGTCTGGTCCGGCGTCCGCGCGGCGCGGGCCGCGCTCCGGGCGGCCTCCCGCGCCCGGCCCAGGCTGTCGTCGGCGCCGGTGCGGCGGGCGTGCTCGCGCCACAGGGCCGACCCGCGCAGCCAGGCCTCGAACGGTCGCGCGGCCGAGACGCGCCCGGCGTCCGTGCATTGGCCCCGCGCCTCTCGCGCCAGAAGTTCGGGCATGACCAGTTCGGTCCAGGACAGGTCGTCCGTCTCGCCCCTGGCCTCCGGCGCGAAAATCCTGCGTAGCCCCTTGCCGAACTCGAACATGCGCCTGGCCAGCCTTTCCCGCGTCCCGGTTCGGGACCGGTTCGCCGGCCCCGTCCCATGCTCCGCAAACGCGGCGCCGCCTTCGCGGTTCTCCACAGGAATCGCGGCGATCAGGGGCGCCAGCCGCCAGTCTCTGGGATGGGGGTCAGCCAAGGTCGGGCGTCCGGCGGCGACAGGCCGCCAGGGTCTCACGCGCCGCGTCGTCGCCGGCGGTCAGTTGCCGCACCGCGAGCTGACGCGCGGCGGACTGATCGCGATCCGCCTCGCCGGCCGGCTTGCCGGCGGCAACGGCGGCCTGGCCCGCCGTCAGCGACCAGTACAGGGCCGCGTCCGACAGGGCCTTGCCCTCGGCGCTCTCGCCGCCCTCCAGTTCCGACGCCGCCTGGGTCAGGCCGGCGCAGCGCACCGTCCCCTCATAGGACATCAGCCGCGCCGGCGTGACGGCGGGCGCGTTCTGGAGAAGGGCGAAAAAGATCAGGGCGTAGGACATGAAAGCTCCGATCCCCACCACATCACGTCCGCGCGTCCGAAGGAAGGCGGATCGGCCGGCGATCGGCGCAAGATCGCATCGGCGTCGCTCCGTGAACGATCCAACCGACGCGCCGCTGTCGTTCAGTTTTCGCGAGACCGCCGCCGTATCATCAGCGGGTCGTCGCGGACGCAGCCTACCGCCGCCCCGTCATCTTGAGGGGGATACTCATGACCAACCGCAATCCGCGCGGCCTGCGCGCCGCCCTGCTCTTCGCCGCCACGGCCCTGACTCCACTGGTCGTACCGACCCTGGTCCTGGCCCAGGACGCTTCACAGGCCGACGAGGTCGAGGAGATCGTCGTCACCGGCCAGCGGGAGGCCCAGCGCGCCGCCATCGCCGTCAAGCGCGCCGAGTTCGAGGTGATGGACGTCGTCTCGGCCGACGATATCGGCAAACTGCCCGACCACAACACCGCCGGCGCCCTGCGCCGCATTCCCGGCGTCTCGATCATGGAGGACCAGGGCGAGCCGCGCTGGCCCATCCTGCGTGGCCTGGGCTCGACGTACAACCGAACCACCATCGACGGTGCGATCGTCGGTTCGGTGGACGACAGCGCCCGCACGGTGCCCATGGATATCGTGCCTTCGGTCATGGCCGGCCGTCTGGAGGTCATCAAGACGGTGACGCCCGAGAACGACGGCAACGCCATCGGCGGCGTCATCAACGTCACCACCCGCAGCGCCTTCGATCGCTCCGACGCCTTCCTGGACGCTATCGCGTCCTACGGCATGTACGAGCGCAGCGGCGACGTGCGTAATGACGAGCCGTCCTATCGCGCCGCCTTCGCCGCCGGTCGTCGCTTCGGCGCGAACGAGGAATGGGGCGTGGTCGTCGGCGCCTCGCACGAACAGCTCGACTATGACATCGCCCAGGTCGAGGCGGCCGCTCCCTCGGTGCGCGAGTACACTTCGGCCGGTGCGCCGGTGAATTCGGGCGCCCCTACCGGCAACGACATCCAGGTGCCGACCCAGGTTCGGCTGTTCTGGTACAACAACACCAAGCAGCGCTCCGGCGTGAACGGCAAGCTGGAGTGGCGACCCACCGACGCCTTCCGCTGGGAGGTCACCGGCCTCTGGGCCCGAATGGAGGACGACGAGGAGCGGATCGAATACCGCATCGAGCCCATCGGCAATGTCTCGAACCAGACCGCCACGACCGGAACCTTCGCTCAGGGTCGCAACACCATCCACGTCAACCAGCCGATCACCCAGCGCGAGATCGCGATGGCGCGAACCGGTTTCGCCTGGGACGTGAACGATCGCTGGGCTCTGGACGGCGACCTGGTCCATTCGCGGGCCGAACTGGAGACGCCGAACACCTCGATCGAGTTCCGGGGGCAGGGAGCCAGCTTCGGCTTCAACTATGACACGTCCGACTTCTTCCCGATCTTCACCCAGGCCAACCAGGCCTTCGTGCGCGACCCGGCCAACTACAACCTGGTGCAGCAGCGCGAGGATCTGCTGAACACGGAAGAAGGGACAACCCAGGCCCGCTTGAACCTCGCCTTCGACGACGGCGGCGCCGAACGGAACCTCAAGCTCAAGTTCGGCGGCCTGTATCGCGCGACCGAGCGCGACTACGCCGCCACCCGCACCACCTACACGGCCAGATCCGGCTTCATCTACACCCTCGCTCCGGTCGTGGGCGAAGCGCCGACCGAGCTGATTCAGGGCCGCTACCTGCTCAGCCCGCGCATCGATGTGAAGAAGGCGGCCGACTTCTTCGAGACCAACCGCGCGAACTTCAACGCCGTCGTCTCGAACACCAACGGCGACTATGAGGTGACCGAGGACGTCGGCGCCGGCTACGCCCAGGGGAGCTACCGTCTCGGCGACTGGACCCTTCTGGCCGGAGTTCGCTACGAACGCACCGACGTCGAGTCCTCGGCCCTGCGGAACGGGACCACGCCGGTGTCGAACTCGGGCGGCTACGACAGCTGGATGCCCAGCGTCCACGTCCGGTGGGATGTGCGCGAGGACATCGTGATGCGCGCGGCATGGAGCAACACCATCGGCCGCCCCGATTTCGGCTCCCTGTCCGCGACGGAGAGCGTCAGCTTCGCCGACGCCGTGCCGACGGTGTCGCGGGGCAATCCGGGCCTCAAGCCGCGCGAGAGCGAGGGCTTCGACCTGTCGTTCGAATACTATCCGGACGGCGGTCTGGTCTCGGTGGCGGTGTTCCGCAAGTCGATCGAGAACGAGATCTTCACCCTGACCTCCAACCAGCGTCTGGATGTCGGCCGGGGCGTGGAGGACGTGCTGGTCTCGACGCCCCGGAACGCCGAGTCCGCCACGATCAACGGTCTCGAAGTCGCGGTCCAGAAGGAGCTGAACTTCCTGCCGGCGCCGTTCGACGGACTAGGCGTCAGCGCCAACGCCACCCTGTTGCAGACGGAGTTCACCTTCCTGACGGCGGCCGGGCGGCGCGAAGCCAGCCTGTTCCAGCAGCCGGACCACACCCTGAACGCCGCGATCTGGTACCAGAAGGGGCCGCTGGAGGCGCGGGTGTCCTACAACTACATCGGCGGCTTCCTGGAGACGATCAACGACTCCATCCCCAACGCCGACCAGTACTGGAAGGGGCGCCATCTGTACGACGCCTCGATCAGCTGGCGACTGGGCAACGGCGTCACGATCTTCGCCGAAGGCCAGAATCTGAACGACGCGGGCCGCCGCGAGGTGACGGGCCCGGGCCGCACCTATCTGCAGGAGTCGGCCGAATACGGCCGGACCTTCTGGCTGGGCGTCAGCGCCAGCTTCTGACAACGTCACCGTGTGGGCCGCGCTTTCGGGCGCGGCCCCTTTTGTTTTCGAGAGATACATCATGGTCGTCTCGCTCATCGCCGCCGCGGCGCTTCAGACGGCGGTCCAGACGCCGGCGGACATTCACGCCGCCCCGCCATCGGTTGAACTGGCCGGACAGGCGGAGACGACGCGCCGCTATGCCTCGGACGCGCGGCAGGGCGTGGCCGTGGGGCCGAACGACGTCTATGCGGTCTCCAACTGGACCATAGCCCGGCTGGACAAGCGGACGGGCGAAGAGAAGGCGCGCTGGACCGGCGACCGGGCGCGTTTTCCGCACATCAACTCCTGCACCCTGATCTCGAGCGAACTGGCCAGCGAACTGGTGTGCGCCAGCTCCAACTTTCCCGGCGTGCCGCACGTCTCGACGGTGGAGGTGTTCGATCCCGTCGATCTCCACCACAAGCGCAGCGTGGCCCTGGGCCTGGGAACCGGATCGATCACCTGGGTCGAGCGGCATGACGGCTTCTGGTGGGCCATGTTCGCCAACTACGACGGGCCGCGCGGCGAGTCGCCCCGCGACCACCGCCACACCACCCTGGTGAAGTTCGACGACCAGTGGCGCCGGCTTGAGGCCTGGGCCCTGCCGCCGTCGATCCTGGAGCGGATCAGGCCGATGAGCATTTCCGGCGGCGGTTGGGGGCCGGACGGGCGGCTCTATCTGACCGGGCACGACCTGCCGGAGCTCTATGTCGTCGCCATCCCGATGGGCGGCGGGGTGCTGGACCACGTCGCCACCTACGGCATCGAGGCCGAGGGGCAGGCGATCGACTGGGACGAGAGCGAGCCTGGCATGCTGTACGGCATCACCCGCCGGACCCGGGAAATTTTGGCGATGAAGATGCCGATGGCCGGACGCTGATATCGAACTCGAGCCCGTCCGGGTTACAGTCGTTCACAGTCTGGCGTCAGCTTCGCCATATTGATGCGCCGTCCGGTCTGACATGGGGCCGCCCTTTCTCTCAGAACGGGACCTCCCCCATGAAAATCCAAATCCAGGCCGCCGGCCTTCTGGCCGCCATCGCCATCGCTTCGGCTGTCGCCGCTCCCGCCTTCGCCCAGGACGCCGTCTGGACCGGCGAAGGCTCCTTCGGCGCCGGCGTCACCACCGGCAACACCGAGACCAGCGATCTGGGCCTGGGCCTCAAGCTGGGCCGTCAGGCGGGCGACTGGAAGCTGTCGCTCCAGGCCCTGGCCGACTACGGCAAGACGGACGGCGTCGAGACCAAGAACCGCGTGTTCGGCGCCGTTCAGGCCGACCGTGATTTCAGCGAGCGTCTGTATGGCCTGGGCCGCGTCTCCTATGAGCGCGACGAGTTCTCGGGCTTTGAAAGCCGCGCCTTCGCCGGCGTCGGTCTCGGCTATCGCGTCATCGTCAGCGAGCCGACCCAATGGGCCGTCGAGATCGCGCCGGGCGTTCGCTATGAACAGACCCGCGACACCCTGCTGGTTCCTGGCGATTCCGAAACCGGCTTCTCGGTCATCGGCGCGTCGAAGCTCGCCCATGCCTTCAACGACAACGTCAAGCTGACCAACGACACCACCGTGACCTGGGCGGATGCCTCGACCCAGATCGTCAACACCCTGGCCGTCACCGCCGCCCTGACCGGCGCCCTGTCGGCCCGCGCCTCCTATGACGTGCGCCACGACACCGACGCCCCGGCCGGCTTCGAAAAGACCGACACCGTGACCCGCGTGTCGCTGGTGTATGCGTTCGGGAAGTAAGACCGCGTTATCGGGAGCGTTCGAGACATCGGACGCTCCCGAGCGGCTTGGCGGTCGTTTCGGGGGGGGGCAGATGGACATGGACATGACTGTCCTGCCCGGGCGAGTGTCAGGGATCAGGAGGAAGCTCCATGCGCTTGATCTCGCTTGCCGCCGCTCTCGGTCTCTGCCTGACACCGGTTCCTGCCCGGGCCTGTAGTCTCAGCAACTGGAATGTCTATGAGGATTTCGCCCGGACCCCGGGGCGCGATCTTCTGGCCCGGGCCGCGACCATCGACTGGATATCCATCGAACCGCCCGCCCCGCCGAAATGCCCTGAATTTCCGGACGACTTCTCCCGGCCGGATGTGGACGACGACGAGACCGCCTGGGCGGGTATTCCGGAATTCTGTCAGGACCCTTTCGGTGAGGCTTTGAAGGTGGAACTCGTCGGCAAGGTGAGAGAGCGGCTGAAAGGCCAGTCGCCGGACAGGATCAATCTGCTGCGCTACACGCCGCCCTGGCGTGACCCGTCAGACCGCCGTAGCGATTGGGTTCCGGGGCGCTGGGAACGTTTCTCCGACCTTCGGATCCTGCCCTCCACCGTCCAGATCAGCGTGTCGTTGGACGAACGAAGCCGCGCAGAGGGACGCCATCGGGATCTTCAATTCTGGGACGATGGCCGGGTGGAATTCTCGATGGATCGGTCGAACTCCTGCGGAGGCGTTCCGACACTGGATCCGAAGATGAGCTACGTCGTCTTTCGGGATACGTTGGGCGGGGTGATGGCCTTGGAGCCCGTACTCCATGCAGACGACCTGTTCCTGGGCCGACTGCGGGCGGCGACGGCAGGCGCGACCGATCTGGCCGCCTCCCGACTGCCTGTTCAGGCGATGTTCGGATCGGCCATAGGGCTCGTTCAGGTCCGGGTCCTGTCGTGCACAGGCGGGGGGCGAAGCAATGAAAGCGAGCACGCCAGGCTCAGGGTCGTGCGAGGCGATGTGGGCGCACCCTATCGACCGTTTCCGTTCGAACGAGATTCCAGAACCGGCGAGTTCGATTTCGCTGATCTCTGGGACTTCTATCAGACCCGAAATCAGTCTTGTCCGGTCGGGGAAGACCTGCTGCTTCTGGTTGCGTCGTTCGATGGCGCGCCGCGGTGGGAGGGCGCGCAGGACTGGATAGATCGTCGCTTTCCAGAATGGACGGGCGCAGCGTTGGCGCGGCTCGCGGAGCTGGATGCCGCCGACACAATGACCCCGCTCGACTTCATCCTCGGTGGTCCCTCTCCATCAACGGGAAGCGTGCGCCCTGTCCGCATTCACGACGGGCGTATCCGGCTGTCGGATATTCCCACGGGCCTGACCCTGACCGGTCCTGAATGGATCACGGTCGATGAGGCGTTCGGTTGGTTTCAGGCGGGGAGGGACGTGGTCTCTACCCCCGTTCCTTCGTCTTCATGAACCGTACCTTCGGGAATCGCTCGCCGACGTAGCCGGTCTCCCACGAAGACTTGGCCAGGAAGACGGGGGCCTGGTCGATGTCGACGGCCATCTGGGGGCGGTATTTGGAGGCGAAGTCGTCCAGGTCGGCCTTGTCGCCGCCCAGCCAGCGGGCCTCGGCGTAGGGGCTGTGTTCGAAGACGACGTCCAGGCCGTATTCCTCGCCCAGGCGGTCGGCCATGACCTCGAATTGCAGCTGGCCGACGGCGCCGACGATGAAGTCGCTGCCGAGTTCCGGGCGGAACAGCTGGGTCACGCCTTCCTCGGCCAGGCCTTCGAGGGCCTTTTTCAGGTGCTTGGCCTTGAGCGGGTCCTTCACACGGACGCGCTGCAGGATTTCCGGGGCGAAGTTGGGCAGGCCGGCGAAACGGATCATGCCGCTTTCCGACAGGCTGTCCCCGACACGCAGCACGCCGTGGTTGGGAATGCCGATCACATCGCCCGCAAAGGCGTCCTCGGCCAGTTCGCGGTCACTGGCGAAGAACATGATGGGGGCGTTCACCGACAGCTGTTTGCCGGTGTTCTGGACCTTCAGCTTCATGCCGCGCTTGAAGCTGCCCGAGGCCATGCGGAACATGGCGATGCGGTCGCGGTGGTTCGGGTCCATATTGGCCTGGACCTTGAACACGAAGCCGGTGACCTCGTCCGATCCGGGCGCGACGGTCAGGTCGACGGGCTCCGGGGCGTTGCGGGTCTCGGGCGGGGCTTCCTTGCGCGCCTTCATGACCTTGGGCGGCGGGGCCCAGTCGCCGATGGCCTTGAGCAGTTCCTCGATGCCGAAATGACGCAGGGCCGAACCCCAAAGGATCGGCGTCATGTGACCTTCCAGGAAGGCCTGGCGATCGAAGGCCGGATAGCCGCCCTCGACCAGTTCGGCGCCGTCGCGCAGTTCCTGCAATTCGCCCGGCTCGAAATAGTGCGAGGCGGCGTCCAGATGCAGGGCGTCGGGATGACCCGCGTCCTCGACCGCGCCGGGGGCCTTGCGGGCGTAGGGCTGGAACCGCCCGGTCCCGACCTCGACCATGCCGCGCAGACGATTGCCGCTCTGGGCCGGCCACCAGATGGGGGCGGGGTCGAGCTGCAGCTGGGACGCGATCTGGTCCAGCAGCTCCATCGGGTCCAGGGCCTCGCGGTCCAGCTTGTTGATGAAGGTGATGATCGGAATGTCGCGCAGGCGGCAGACCTCGAACAGCTTCAGCGTCTGGGGCTCGATGCCCTTGGCGGCGTCCAGCACCATGATGGCGCAGTCGGCGGCCGTCAGGGTGCGATAGGTGTCTTCGGAGAAGTCCTCGTGGCCCGGCGTGTCGAGCAGGTTGAACATCTTGCCGTCGTGCTCGAACGTCATGACCGAGGCGGTGACCGAGATGCCGCGCTCCTTCTCGATCTTCATCCAGTCCGACCGGGCCCGCCGGTTCTCGCCGCGCGCCCGCACGGCGCCGGCCGCACGGATGGCCCCGCCCGCCAGCAGGATGTGCTCGGTCAGGGTGGTCTTGCCCGCATCCGGGTGGGCGATGATGGCGAAGGTCCTGCGACGCAGGGCCTCCTCGGCGACGGAGAGTTTCGACATGGGCGCGCGGTTAGCCCTGATCGGGTTCCTCCGCAACGTCGGAGCCCGTTTCCGGCTCGTTCGCCGCCTCCGAATCCGGCCTGAGCTGCTGGAGCCTCTGGCGCGCCGCCGCCGCGCCGGGGCCGCCGTGGGGGCTGTTGGCCAGCGGCAGCAGCAGGACGACGGCCTCCTCCGTGCGTCCGGCGCGGCTGAAGGCCTCGGCGGCCTCCCAGCGCACGGTCCCGACCTGGGGCGCCAACTGCACCGCCAGGGCCCAGGTCGCCAGATCGTTCTGGTCGGGATAGCCGGCGGCGGTGCGACGGCTGCGGCCGAGCGCCAGATAGGTGCGGTAGTCGTCGGGATCGGCGTTCATGGCCCGGCCCAGGAAGGCGCGCGCCTGGCGGTGCAGCCGATCCCGGCCCTCGACGTCGCCGGCCTGGGCCGCGGCACCGGCCGCATCCATCCGCAGGCGCGCCATCCAGCGCAGCGCTTCCTCGTCGGCGGCGTCGGCGCCCAGGACCTGGGTCAGGACGGCCTCGGCGGCGGCGGCCTCGCCCAGCTGATATTCGGCCTTGGCCAGGGTCATGCGCGCCAGCCGGTCGTCAGGCCACCGGGCGGCCAGCTCCCTGACCTGGGCCAGAAGCTGCGGCCGGTCCGGGCCGCGCTGGGCGTAGTTGAGCCGGATATAGAGCGGGAACAGGGCGTCGGCGGAGGCGGGCAGGGTCTCGATCCGCATCGCGACCGGCGGGGACGGCGGGGTCGGATAGACGGCGTAGGGCATCGTCCCGGCGCGATAGCGGCGCATGGCCGCGTCCAGCTCCTGCGGCGTCATGCCGAAGGCCGGCGGAACGGCGTCCAGGGACGAGGTTCCGTCACGCACCGCCGCCAGATAGGCGTTCAGCTGGCGCAGCCGGGTCGGGTCGCTGAGCAGATAGTGGGTCAGCAGCCAGGACTGGGCGTAGAAGGCGGCCATGGACTGTCGGTCCGCCGACAGCGCCCGACGCGTCAGCAACACCTCGATCGGCATCCAGGGCAGGCGGTTCATCGTCGCGATACGCGCATCGTCGCGATAGCCGACACGGGTCTCGTCGGGGTCGATCCGGGCGGTCTTGTAGTAGTCGGCCACGCCCTCGGTGAACCAGGCCGGCGTCGCGCCGGGGAAGTACTGGTGCGTCATGTGATGCACGTATTCGTGCAGCAGGGTGCCCTGGTCCGCCTGTCGCGGAAGGGTGGCGTAGATATCGTGCTCGGTCGCCGAGTAATAGCCGCCCGCGTTGCGCGGCACATTGGGCCAGAAGGCCTCCATGCCGCGGCGCCCGGACGTCAGGAACACGGTCAGCGGCCGCCGGGGCGGATCCATCGACACGCCGAACGGGGCGCGGATCAGCCGGTCGAACCGGTGAAGGCGCTCCGCCTGTTCGCGCAGGCTCGCCTCATCCCCTTCGGAATAGATGATGAAACGGTCGGTCACGGCCCGCCGCCATTCGGCCTGGGCCGGCGCCCCGGCCAGGCACACGGCCAGCACCGCCGAGAGGGCAAGGATCAGGCGGGACGGGGAGGCGAACATGGGAAACACTCGACGCGAAGCGATCAGAACACTGTGACGAAGCCATGTGACGTCCCGAATAACCCTAGTCAGGAAGGGCTATTGGGTTCATCGTCGAAAGTGACGAGACGCCCGACCATGCAGCCGGACGCCGTCGGGACAGGAAACGTGCGAAAGGAAGCGCCTCATGGCTCTGCTCGATCCCGCGGACGACCGCTCCGCCTCCCCTGAAACGGGTCGTTCCGAACAGCCGACCAAACACCCGATGATCTGCCTTGCCGGCGGCTTCGGCTTCATCGTCGTGGCCGCTCTGGCGGTGCATGTGATCTTCAACGCCCTTCTGTAGGGATACCCGCAGCCGGCGCTTCCCCTGGCCGGGTCACAGCGTCACCCGGCTCACCGGGCGCCGGACGCCGCCGCCGCGGGTTCGGTCGGCGTTTCCTCCTGATCCGACGGCGACTCGCCGAAGTCCTCGGTCGCCTGGCCGAGAGCCGTGTGGGCCTGATTGATCATTTCCCGGGCCCGCCGGGTGTAGGCGCTGCGGTGCGGGCTGTTCGACACGGGGGTCAGCGTCTGGATGGCCTCGCCGTAGAGATTGCGCGCGATATAGGCCTCGCCGAGCCGCAGCCTGACCTCGAACGACTGGGGCGCCAGGGCGTTGGCCACCTCCAGCGTCGAAATGTCGTTGTCCGTGGGATAGCGGGCCTGGCCGCGACGGGTGTCGTTCAGTCCGACATAGACCCGGAAATCCAGCGGGTCGGCGTCCATGGAACGGGCCAGGAAGCCGCTGGCCCGCCGACGCAGGTTGGCGGCGGCCTGGGGATCGGTCTCCGCCTTGGCCTGGTCGAGCAGGGCGTTCGCCGCCACGCGCAGCATGTCGCCGTCCGTCGAGCTGTCGTCGAGCCTCGGCAACAGGACCTCCAGCGCCAGATCCGGCCGGTGATTGATGCGGTGCGCGCGGGCGGCCAGCAGGGCGCCGATGCGATCGTCGCCGAGACGTTCGGCCATGGTCATCGACGACCGGATCAGCTCTTCCCGCTCTTCCGCCTGTTCCCTCTCATATTTGGCGATTTCCGAGGCGCGGACTTCCCGCTGCCCGTCATTGTCGAACTTCTCCTGCGTGATCGGCATGGTGTCCAGGCGGATGTCGAGCCAGATCGTGTCGGCTTCGGCGCGGCTGAGGCGCGTCACCGTGACGTCCGGAACGGGCAGTTCGATCTGGGGCGTCAGCAGGGTGATCCGGCCGGACATGTAGCGCCAGACGTCGTCCTGAAGTTGCGCCGGGGTCCGCCCGGTGGCCGCCTGCATGGCCTCGACCGAAGGCTGTCCCTGCTTCACGGCGTTCAGATAGCGCCCCAGCATCCGGGTGCGCTCCGGATCGCTCATGAAGTAGTGCGCCATGGCCCAGGACTGGGCGTAGTACAGGAAGATGGGCGCGCGACCGGTGCGCGAGATGCGCCAGGTCAGCACATCCTCCATCTTGGCCCAGCTGTTGAACCCGATGTTCAGCGCATTCATCCGGCCGGGATGATGCCGACCCAGCTCCAGATCGCCTTCCTGGACGTCTGCGGTGGCATAGTATTCCGCGAAGCCCTCGACGAACCATGAGGGGTAGGCGTTGGCCCCCATCTGGAACATGAAATGGTGGGCGTATTCGTGGAACATCACCACGTCGCCGGACATGGCGCCGCGGTTGACCACGGCGTAGATGCGCCCGCTGTTCGGCGAGTAATAGCCGGCCACGCTGCCGCTGATGCCCGGAGACACGCGATTCATGTCCCGCCCGCCGTCGGCGAGATAGATCTCCAGCTTGGGAATCTCGTTTTCGGTGGAGACCGGATAATAGGTCCGCAGCAGGGCGTCATACCGCTCGATGCGCTGGGCGTAACGGCGGATGCTGGCCTCGGACCAATCGCCGTAGACGATGAAGTGATCCGTCTCGGCGCGCAGCCATTCCGCATGGGCGGGGGCGGCGGTCGCGAGGGCGGCCACGAAAAGTCCCAGGGCCGCGAGGCCGGATTTGATGGTCTTGAACACTGTGATCCCCGTCGGCGTCCGTCGTCGTCCCGTGAACGGGCGCGGCTCAAATAAGGCCATACGGCGGCGCCCCGGGCAAGCGTCGCGGGCGGCTTTCCCGATGACGGCCTGGGGCCTGGCGGCTGCGGCGACGTCGAAGGTGCTCAGTCCGTCGAACTCTTTCGCACCGCGGATCCCCCGGTGTCGTCCTCTTCGGCGTTCGCGCGACGACGCGAAGCCTCTTCCTCGGCCTCGGCCTCTTCATCGGTGACGCCGCGCGCCTGATTGATCAGACGCCGCGCCGCTTCGGCGCCTTCCCCGCCGTGCGGACTGTTGGACAGAGGCGCCAGCAAGGCGATCGCTTCCTCCCTGTTTTCCACGGCGATCAGGGCGGTGGCCAGGTTCAGCCGGGCCTCGGTCAGCTGGGGCGCCAGGGTATAGGCGATCCTGAGCGTGGCGATGTCGTTCTCGTTCGGCCAGCCCAACACCCCCCGTCTGAGCTCCGACATGTGCAGAAGGGTGGTGTAGTTGGCCTCGTCCACCCGATAGGCGCGGGCCAGCAAGGCGCGCGCCTGGCCTCGCAGCGCGTTGACCGCATCGGGGTCCTCGGTCTCGCGCATTTGGTGAAACAGGTCCGAGACCAGAAGCTGCATCGCCTCGACGTGATCGGGATCCACGGCGAGCAGCTGGTTCAGCGCCGCTCGCCCGGCCTCCCGCTCGCCGAAGTGAAGCTCGCCGTGTCCCAGGACCAGCAAGGCCAGCGGATCGTTCGGATGACGGGCGGTCACGCGCCGGACGTCGCGGACGGTGTTGGCGCGCCGGTCTGCGGGCACGCCGACCTTGAGGCGCTGATTCAGCAGCAGCAGATCATTGGCCGACGACGGGAGGGACGTCACCTCGATCGGCACGGTCGGGAACGGGTGGATGATGGCCTGATACGGAATGCGTCGATAGGCGCGCAGCGTCCGCCGCAACTGGGTCATGTTCATGCCGGTGACCCGCTCCATCGCCTCGATGGAATCGCCGCCTCCGCCGACGTCCAGCAGATAGGCGTGAAGAAGCCGACGCCGATCCTCGTCGCCCATGAACCAGTGGGTCAACAGCCAGGACAGGGGATAGAAGGTCTCGCTGTTGCGAACCCGCCGCTGCAAGGGTCGTGACGACAGCAGATCGCTGATCAGCATCCATGAGCCGTCGGTGATCCAGGAGGCGCGGTTGGCGTTGTACTTGCCCACCAGCACCCGATCCGGCCGGATTTCGGCGGTCATATAGTATTCCGCAAACCCCTCGATGAACCAGGCGGGATAGGGGTAGGGGAAATGCTGCATCATGAAGTGGTGCGCATATTCGTGCAGCAGCACGTCGTCGGCGCCGAGGCCGCTGCCGGACTGTGTGGCGATGGCGAAGATGTCCTCGCCCGACGAGTGGTAGAAGCCCGCCACCTCGTCCTGGATTCCCGGCCGCACCGCGGCCAGACCCGACGGCGACCGCACCAGATAGATGGGAAGCTTCCGGTGAGGCGCTTCCTCGAGCGGAAGACCCATATGCATGCGCAGGAGGCGATCGAACGTCTCGAGCTTCTGGGTGAACTCACGCAGCGGGCGTTCCGGTCCATCGCTGTAGACGATGAACCGCTCGCTCTCGGCCTTGAGCCAGTCGGCGTGAGCCGGCGTCGCCGAAGCGGTCACGGCGAGGAGGAGAGCGGCCGTCCAGCCCTTCAGGCGTCGGAACATGTCTGTGATCCCGGAAGTGTCGGGACACAGAGGCCACACTGAAACGCAGGGGACAAGCGTCGCCGGTGTCGCGACCTTCGCCGGGTATCAGGCCGCCAGGCGGTTCCAGACGGCGCGGTCGGCGCTGACGGCGTCCAGGGCGCCGAGACGGTCGGAAGCGTTCAACTGAAGCATCACCGCCTCCGGCAGGGCGCAGAAACGCGGCTCGACCAGTTCCGGGGCGCAGTCGCGGGCCGGGGCGGCGAAAAGGGCCGCATTAACCTCCGGGCTCCGCTCGGCGATCAGCCAGGCCAGGCGGCGGGCGCGACCGGGATCAGTGCGGTGCAGGAGGGGATCCTCGGCGAAAAGTTCGCAGCCGAGCTCCAGCACATAGTCGAAGTCCAGCTTCTCGAAACGACGCGCGTCGGCGGGCGAGACCGGGCAGGCCTCGTCGAGATCGAAGACGACGTCATTGAGAAGAAACAGCATGAACCAGGCCCACATCGCCGACGTCGTTGTCGACATCGCCACCCTAGCGCCGGCCGCTTGCGGTCCCGTTCACGAACGCGGTTAAGGATTGGTGGCCGGATGTGGGGCGGGACCTTCAGTCGGGGTCGGCGACCTTTTCGGTGATGAAATGCCGCCCCTGTCGGTCCTCGATCTCGACCACCCACAGATCGGGGTCATAGCGGGCCTGGCGCTCGATATAGGCGTCGAGCTCGCTCTCGCTCTCGCTGGCGACGGGCTGGATCCACAGCCGGTCGCCGTCCGGTCCGAACGCCTCCGTATAGAGGCGGGCGCGGCGTTCGGCGGTGTCATAGGCCTTGACGATCACCGTGCCGGCGCGGGCGTCGCCCTTGCGCACGACGGTGGCGAAGGCCCCGCCGATCTCGGCGCGGCGGACCAGGGCGCCGACCCACAGGTCGCTGGACAGAAGCAAAACGGTAACCCTGATCGGAAACGGGACCGGAACCCTGACGGTCTAGGTTCCGGGGGTCATGATAGACCGATCCTCGCCGTCCGTCTGCCTCGCCGCGCCTCGGTCACGCCTCGCGGCCGCCGTCGCGGGCCTTTGCCTGGCGATCGGCTTGCCCGGCGCAGCCGGGTCGACGGAAGGCGGGTCCGGCGCCGCCCAGTCTTGGTTCGAACGCAGCTTCGTCGCCGCCGCGGACCGCAAATGCCGCCTGTTCGATCCGGCGCTGGGCGCCGCCCTGGAGGCGTCCGCGCTCCAGGCGCGCGGCGCGGCGGCTCGGGCCGGAGAGACGTCGGAACAGCTGGCCCAGGGGCTGGCGCGGGCCGAGGCGCTCGCCGCCGCGACCGCCTGCGACCATCCCGATCTGGCGGTCGTGCGCGAGCGGGCCGTCAGCGCCTACGGCGCCTGGACCGGCTTGCGACGGATGGATTTCCCCGGCGCGCGCAGCGCGTGGAAGGCGGATCGCACCCGACGGGACGCCGACGCCTGGCGTCTGTCCCAGACCGGCGGGATCGGCGGCGCCCGCGCCACGGTGGGCCTGTTGGCGCGCATCGACGGGTCCGACGACGTGGCCGTCGCTGTCGCCTTTCCCGGCGCCGCGCGGCCCTATGCGGCGCGGATCACCCTGCGTGACGCCGAGCGCGTGAACCTGCCCTGGCTCAAGGACGGCGGCGCGGCCCTGGCGCCGCACTGGACGACGACCAGCGTCATGGCGGCGTCCAACGCCCCGACCGAACCGGCGCTGACCGGCGCCTTGAAGGGCGACGGACGTCTGTGGGTGTTTCCGGCGTCCGCCGCCGACGCCCTGGCCCGACTGGATCCGCGCGAGACCTTCGTGGTCGAATTTCTGTTCCGTGACGACAGCGTCGCCCGCGTCAGGTTCGAGGTCGGGGATTTCGCCGCCGGCCGCGCCTTCGCCGCCCTCGGTCCGCTGTGAGGCGGGTTTCCTAGAGACCGTCCGAGGTCTCGACGGCGGGCCTTAGCGTCACGATCTCGGCGCCCGGAGCCGCGGCGTCGTCGTCCTGTCCGCCCAGATCGATCACCGGCAGGCGCACGGTGACGGCGGTTCCCTCGCCCAGGGTGCTTTCAAAGCTCATCCGGCCGCCGTGCAGTTCGGCCAGGGACCGCACCAGCGACAGACCCAGGCCCGTGCCCTGGGCGCGCTGGTCCGCCGCGCCGGCCTGTTCGAACGGCCGGCCGAGCCGTTTCAGGTCTTCCGGCGCCACGCCGACGCCGGTGTCGGCGACGACAAGCTCCAGATAGGGCCCGACGGCGGTCAGGGTGGCCGTCACCGATCCGCCGGCGGGGGTGAACTTCACGGCGTTGGACAGCAGGTTCAGCGCGATCTGTTGCAGGGCCCGGCGATCGGCGTCGGCCATGACGGCGTCGCCCGGCAGCACCGACTGAAGCGCCAGTCCCTTGTCGTCGGCGGCGACGCGGACCAGGGCCACGGCCGCCGAGACCGCCTCGCGGGCGTCGAACCGCTCGCGCGACAGTTCATAGCGATCGGCCTCGATCTTCGACACGTCCAGCACGTCGTTGATCAGGTTCAGCAGGTGGCCGCCGGCCTCGTGGATCGAGGCGGCGTATTCGGCGTACCGGTCGGGCAGGGGGCCGAACAGCCGCGACCGCATGATGTCGGCGAATCCCAGGACGGCGTTCAGCGGCGTGCGCAATTCATGGCTCATGTTCGCCAGGAAGCGGCTCTTGCCGGCGTCGCGGGCCGCCGCCTCAGCGCGTGCGGTCTCCAGTCCGTGTTCGCGGGCGAACTGGGCGGTGCCGTCCAGGGCCAGAACCACCAGACGCGGCGCGCCGTCGGGCCCGATGTCGAGCCGGCGCAGATGCAGGGCGATGCGTCGGTCCAGGGCCTCGCGCGGGGCGATGACCACCTGAACCGGCTCGGCCTCGGCCGGCGCGCGAGCGGCCCGCTCCAGGGCGTCCAGCAGCTTCGGCCTGTCCGGCGCGTGGGTCAGGGCGGTCAGGCCCTGAACGGCCAGGGCGTCGACGGACAGGGCGGGGGGCGCCCGGCCTTCAGCGGCGATCAGCCCGCCCTGAGCGGTCAGAACCAGAATGAGCCCCGGTTGGGCGTCCAGCAGGTCCTGGGCGCGGCGCCGTGACTGTTCGGCGGCCGCAGCGTCCCGTTCCACCGGTCCCCAGGTCCAGATCAGGGCGGCGGCGGCGGCGGCCATGGCCAGCAGGCCGCCTCCGGTCGCCAGGATCGGCGCAGACACGGCGTCCCCCGCGACCCACAGCGACAACAATCCGACCAGGGCGGCCGTGGCGGCGGCGCCCAGTCCGATCAGTGCGCCGGCCAGGCCCCAGCCCCGACCGCCCAGCAGCAGTCCGGCGGCCACCGGCAGGACCAGCAGTCCGGCCAGCGGCCCGCTCATCCCGCCCGACAGGGCCGAGGCCGCGACCGCGGCCAGCCCCCAGACGCCCAGCACCAGCAGGCGGTCCCGCCGCCCGTCCGCGCGGAAACGCAGGGCCACGCCCGCCAGCCCGGGCGCCGTCATCAGCACCAGGGCCGCGCGCACGGCCACGTCCGGCGAGGCGGGCGTCAGCAGGGCGCCCAGAAGCAGGGCGGCCACGCCCAGCGCCGTCGCCCCATGCCACAGGGCGGCGCGGCGCGTTTCCGGCGACGGCGTCGATGCGGGACGGGGCGGGTTAGAGGGCGACAAGCGGCTTTTTGAGGTTCGGAAGCGGGAGAGAGGAATCAGGCAGTGGTTGCTACGGGCACGGATCAAGCACAGTAGCGGCGCGGGCGACGGGCGGCGACGGGGCTCCCGCCACAGGCGACTCGCGTCCGCCGAAACCGGGGACGGTTGTGGCTGCGGCCCGGCCGGACTATGCCCGGCGGCATGCCGAACGACGCCCCGATCTCCGCCGACAGCATCGACCAGACGCTTGATGTGCTGATCGAGGATTTCGACCTGTTCGACGACTGGGAGGACCGCATCGCCTATGTCATCGACATGGGCAAGGACCTGGCGCCCCTGCCCGACGCCGACCGGATCGACGCCAACAAGGTGCCGGGGTGCGCGGCCCAGGTCTGGCTGGCGTCGGAGACGCGCGACGGACGCCTGTTCTTCCGCGCGGATTCCGACAGCGCCATCTCCAAGGGCAATGTCGCCCTGCTGCTGCGGCTCTACTCGGGCCGGACGCCGCAGGAGATCGCCGCCTTTGACGCCCGCGCCGCCCTGGATCGGCTGGGCCTGCCCCAGGCCCTGACGCGCCAGCGGGCCAACGGTCTGAACAGCATGGTCGGCCGCATCCGTCAGGAAGCCCTCGCCGCCGGTTGAAGGCGAAGTTTCGGCGTGCGGGGCGGCGGGTTCGTCGCGCGTCGATTGAAGGCCATGGCGCGATGGCGAGGCTGGCTCGGGCAATGAGGAGGTTCACGCCCATGACCCGCGCCCTGTCCCTGCTGACCGCCGCCGTCCTGACCTCGGCGGGGCTGTCGTCGCTTCCGCCTGCCACGGCCGAGGCCGCCCAGACGGCCCGATCGCCGAACGGAACCTGGCGCTGCAAGGCCCAGGGCGACATCCCGATCGGGATCCTGACCGTTTCGGGCGCGGGCTATCGGTTTCAGGCCGTCCGCAACACCGCCTGGGACCCCAAGCCGGGCGACGGTCTGAACGGCTCGGGCGCCCTGCGGCGATCGGGAACCACCCTGACGCCGACCAGCGGCCCTCTGGTGACGCGCGGTCGGATCATCAGCGGCTATTTCGGCGAGACCAGTTCGCCCTACAGCGGGCGCTACGACTATATCGACTTCTCCAACGAGGCTGGCGCCGACTACTTCCTGCGCTGCCACCGCCCCTGAGTCTGGCGCCTCCAGAAGACCCGCACGGCCTCAGACCAGGCCGTAGTGTCGGGCCAGATCGTCCAGCCCTTGCTCAAGCAGGCCGCGGCCCTGGCGACGCCTCAGACCCAGTTCGGCCTCTGCGGTCTGCAACCCGGTCCAGGCCAGGCATACGCGTTCGACCAGGGGCCGGGCGCGGGGCGAAACGGCGGCCAGGGCGACGACGACGCGTCGCGCGGCCGCATGGGCCGATGGCCCCGGCTCGACCCGCGCGGCCGATCCGGCCGAGGCGCGCGGCAGGGCGTCCCAGCGCATGGTCAGGGACGGTCCGCGCATCGCCTGCTCGGCTTCCGACCTCAGTCGCTGTCCGGCGGCGTACCGGGCGGGCGACAGCAGGGGCCGACCGTCGGCGTCGCGGCGATGGAACAGCCGATCCAGCGGACACTGGCCCAGGTTTGCGGGCGCCGTCATGGTGCGACCGTCGGGCAGGGTCACCGTCCGTTCGCCCGGCAGGACGCCGGGCCGACCCGCCTGATCCGGCCCATCGGTCGGCGCGCGACGACTGATCCAGCCGCCGGCGGGCCGGGCGCGCAGGCCGGGCGCCTCGATCAGGGCGGCCAGCTCCGCCTCGGTCAGCCGCATGGCGGCGCGACGCCGTCGATCCGGCGCCAGCCGCAGCGGATAGGCGCCGTCGTCAGCTTCGTCGATCCAGGCGTCGCCCTTCGAAAGCAGGCTGCGCGCCCGGCGCAGGCGAATGTCCGGCTCGATCGCCGCCGCCGTCATCGCGGGCCCGCCGAGGCGGCCAGGTCGGCGTCGGCCGACAGCTCCAGTCGCGGCGCGTCACAGACGTCGCGGACCGCTTCGGTCAGCCTGTCCAGCAGCCCGTCCAGGGCCGGATCGTCCCGCGCGTCCTCGGTCCAGCGACATCCCTGACCCGCTGTCGCCCGGCTGACCCCGAACACATGGCTGAGCCTTTCCAACGGCCAGCCATATCCGACATGGGCCAGGTACAGCGCCACTCGCCGCGCCCGTCCGCCGCTCGGCGTCAGCCGGCCCCGTGTTCTCAGCTCGTCCGGAGACACGCCGAAACAGACGGAGATCATCTGAATCACCAGGCCGGCCCGCACCTGATCCCGCTCCCCCACCGGCACGCGATACTGTCCCGCCAACTCATCCTCCCGCATTGATAGGAAAATATGCCTATCCTAGATCTACGTCAGCTTCGGTCGCGGCGTCGTCGGCCGGACGGGGAGGGTTAAAAAAATTCGAATCGTTGACTCGGGACTCTCGACGTCGATTCGCAAATCAGCCTACGATTCGCCTTAATGGGGTGGCGTTAACCGTTCTTAAGGTTTTCGCCGGTTAACTCTCGAACAAGGTTACCCGGCTCTTGCCTGGGTGTTCGACGATCAAGCTTTGCCTTGGAGGGGCATGAATGCGCGTTCTGCTGATTGAAGACGATCACGCGACGGCCCAGAGCATTGAACTGATGCTCAAGTCCGAGAGCTTCAACGTCTATACGACGGATCTCGGCGAGGAAGGCATCGATCTCGGCAAGATCTATGACTACGACCTGATCCTGCTTGATCTGAACCTGCCCGACATGAGCGGCCTCGAGGTTCTGCGCCAGCTGCGCGTCGGCAAGATCAACACCCCGGTGATGATCCTGTCGGGCACGCACGAGATCGAAACCAAGGTCAAGACGTTCGGCGGCGGCGCCGACGATTATCTGACCAAGCCGTTCCACAAGGATGAGTTGATCGCCCGCGTCCACGCCGTGGTGCGTCGCTCCAAGGGCCACGCCCAGGCCATCATCCACACCGGCGAGATCGCCGTGAATCTGGACGCCAAGACGGTCGAGGTCGACGGTCACCGCGTGCATCTGACCGGCAAGGAATATCAGATGCTGGAGCTGCTCTCGCTCCGCAAGGGCACGACCCTGACCAAGGAAATGTTCCTGAACCACCTGTACGGCGGCATGGACGAGCCGGAGTTGAAGATCATCGACGTCTTCATCTGTAAGCTGCGCAAGAAGCTGGCCACGGCCGCCGGCGGCAAACACTACATCGAAACCGTCTGGGGCCGCGGCTACGTCCTGCGCGATCCGGCCGAGGGTTCGAACAGCGTCGCCGCCTGATCCTTTCGGGAAGAAACGACCAGAACATCAGACGCCCGCCGGGAGACCGGCGGGCGTTTTGCATGTCGGGCGCCGTTCGGGGCATGCTGGACGCCGGGAGCCCGCCATGACCAAGCACCGCATCTATACGACCAGCGTCGCCAGCGTTTACGTCCACTATGTCGCCAAGGCCGAGAAGAAGGGGCGGACGAAGGCCGAGGTGGACCAGATCATCCTCTGGCTGACCGACTATTCGCCCGAGGCGTTCGAGGCCCTGCTG
This sequence comes from Brevundimonas sp. VNH65, assembly GCF_049445955.1. Taxonomy (NCBI): domain Bacteria; kingdom Pseudomonadati; phylum Pseudomonadota; class Alphaproteobacteria; order Caulobacterales; family Caulobacteraceae; genus Brevundimonas; species Brevundimonas sp. VNH65. The sequence continues at coordinate 153,471 of NZ_JBMSDX010000001.1, forward strand.
GCCGACAAGACCGACTTCGAAACCTTCTTCGCCCAGGCCCCGGCGCTGAACCCGGCGCGGGAGACGATCACCGGCGTTATCTGCGGCGTGCGGATCGAAAACATCGAGGACCCTTTGATGCGCGAGATCCGCTACCTCGACAAACTGATCGACGAACTGGCCAGGGGCCGGCCGATGGAGACGATCTTGAGGGGGTGACGCCCCGTCTCCTCCCCGCGCCGCGCGCCTGAACGCCCTCCCTTCTCCCGGTTGGGAGAAGGTGGCCCGCAGGGCCGGATGAGGGGACAGTGTCGAAGTCGGCGACAGCCGTCGCACCGCCCGTGACACGGCTCACGCCGACTGCTGCGATTGTCCCCTCACCCTTGAGCGCCAGGACGACGGCTGCGCCGCCGTGCGCTCAATCCCTCTCCCAACCGGGAGAGGGAACAGAGGAGGGCGGCGCCGTGTCGGAAGCTGTCGCTACGACCAAGCCCGAAATCAGTGCTCCCTTCTCCCGGTTGGGAGAAGGTGGCCCGCAGGGCCGGATGAGGGGACGGTTTTGAGGTCGGCGTCAGCCGTCGCACCTGCCGTGACACGGCTCACGCCGACCGCAGCGATTGTCCCCTCACCCTTGAGCGCCGGAACGACGGCTCCGCCGCCGTGCGCTCAATCCCTCTCCCAACCGGGAGAGGGGCGCTGCTGCCCGCCGCCCGGCCTATCCCCGCCCGAACACCTCCGCCACAGCCGCCGTCAGGGGTTTGGCTCGGCCGGCGTCGTCGAACAACAGGGGCTGGTCCTTGCCGTCGTCGCGGTTGTCTCGGCGCAGCCAGCTGTCGGAATCCCTCAGGCCCCAGATCGTGAAGGCGAACCGTTGGCGTTCGGGCAGGGCCATGAAGGCCTCGGCCAGTTCGACGACGCGGGCGCGTTGCTGCTCCAGCCGCTGGGCGCGGGACCGGAAATCGCCGCCGCGTTCGCGACGCAGGGAGGCATCCAGTTCGGACATGTGGACCGGCAGGCCGAACGAACCCAGGTCGCGCATGAAGCGGCTGATCTGTCCGGCCGGGATCTCGATGTCCAGGTGCGACTGGGTGCCCAGGCCGCCGATCGGCGCCCCGGCCTTCAGCAGCCGCTCGACGGTGCGCAGGAAGGTCGTTCCTTTCACCGGATTGTTTTCCAGGTTGTAGTCGTTGACGAACAGGACGGCCTCGGGATCGGCCAGTTTCGCCTGTTCGAAGGCGCGGATCATGTATCCGTCGTCGCCCAGGTTGCGGGACCAGTGGCTGTCGCGCAGGCCGTTTCCATCCTCGGCGATCGGCTCGTTGACGACATCCCAGCTGACCAGTTTGCCACGATAGCGTCCGGCGACCTCGGCGATATAGCGGTCGAAGGCGCGGCCGAAATGGGTGCGGTCGAAACCGGAAAAGGCCTGTTCGCCCTGAGAATACCAGATCAGGGCGTGGCCGTGCAGGCGCACCCCCTCGCGCTCGCAGGCGGCGGCGATCCGGTCAGGCGCGTCAAAGGTCAGGCGGTCGAGAGACTGGAGGATGTACTCCATCTTCATCTCCCACTCGGGCGTCAGCTGGTTCACCTGAGCGCGGGCCAGGGCGACCCAGGCCGGATCGTCGAAATGTCCGGCCATGACGGCTGTGCCGATCGGGAAGGGGGCGATCGACTTCAACGGCGGAACGGTCGGCGGCGTCGGCTCGGCGACGGCCAGTCGGTCACACCCCGCCAGCGTTCCAACGGCGAGCGGCGCCGCGAGCAGGGCGCGGCGGTCGATACCATCCTTCTCCCCTCGGGGGAGAAGGTGGCTCGCGCAGCGAGACGGATGAGGGGGCTGGGTCATCGCAGCGGCTCTCGGGCGATCGGAAAAGGCTGGGACATCCCCCTCATCCGGCCCTGACGGGCCACCTTCTCCCCCGAGGGGAGAAGGAAACTCAGGCGCTGCGGCGGCGCAGGGCCATTTCGTCGAAGGCGGCGGTTTCGCGCTTCGCGGCGGCGATCAGCTGGTTGAGGCGGGTCTGTTCGGCGACGTGCTCGAACTTCTTCAGTTCTTCGAAAGCGCCGGTCAGGGCGTCGCGGGCGCCGGCCTCTTCGGAGTCGATCGTCATAAGGTCACTCTCGGCGGCGGCCTTTCGCATCTTCCACCCGTCCATATAGGCGGTCAGCAGGATGGCGGCGGAGGCGTCGCCCTGGGCGCGCGTCTGTTCGACCTCGACCTCGGCGTCCAGGACCGCAAGGCGGATCTCGGCCGTCGCACGGCGCGCCGTGATCTCGGCCAGACGCTTCTGCAGCGTCTCGACCTCATAGTTCGAAATGCGGATCAGGGAGTGGGCCCAGGTGGTCATGAGAAGGAGAATGTGGCCGAAAGGTTAAGAGGAGGTTCGAGGTTCGAGGTTTTAGGTTCTAGGGGCGAGGCGGGCACGGAGGGCGGTCAGCATGTGACTGACCTCATCGGCCTGTTCGAGGATGTTTCCGCATTCAGACTCGTCAACGATCTTCAGGTGCTGCACGAGCAGGACGAAGGTCTCGAGCTCAAACAAGGAGCCCCGTGCAATACTGACGAAGTGTGCGTAGTCTTTGCGTGTGCCCCGACCATGGCCTTCTGCAATGTTGGCTGGAATGGAAGTAGAGGCACGGATCATCTGTGAAGTGATCCGGTATTCCTCCTGTTTTGGCATCTGGCGTGTCAGCCGATAGACAGCAGCGGCCAGGTCCATGGATTTCTTCCAGACCATGAGGTCACGATACGAACGTACCTCCACGTTCAGCCCTCGAACCTCGACCCTGAAACCTCGAACCTCATCCCTTCGAACCTCATCCCGCCACCATCCCCTGGTTCAGGATCGCCTCCAGGCGATCGAACGAGTCGGCCAGGCGGGTCGCATCGTCCTTGTCCTGGCTCAGGAAGCCTTCGAGGGCGGGGTTCAGGGCGATGGCGCGGTCCACGATGGGGTCGGCGCCGGCGCGATAGGCGCCGATGCGGATCAGTTCTTCCATGTCCGTATAGGCCGACAGGCACTGGCGGGCGCGCTTGTTCAGTTCACGCTCCGGAGGGGTCTGGCAGCCCGGCAGGGTGCGGCTGACGGATTTCAGCACGTCGATGGCCGGGAAGCGGCCGCGCTCGGCGATCTTTCGGTCCATGACGATGTGGCCGTCCAGAATGCCGCGCACGGCGTCGGCGATGGGCTCGTCATGGTCCCCGCCGTCCACCAGGACGGTGAACAGGGCCGTGATCGGCCCGGCCTCCGTGCCGTCGGGGCGGACCGGGCCGGGCCCCGCCCGCTCCAGCAGCTTCGGCAGTTCGGTGAAGACGGTGGGGGTGTAGCCCTTGGTGGTCGGCGGCTCGCCGGCGGCCAGGCCGATCTCGCGCTGGGCCATGGCGAAACGGGTGACCGAGTCCATCAGGCACAGGACTTCCAGATCCTGGTCCCGGAAATATTCGGCCACGGCCAGGGTCATATAGGCCGACTGGCGGCGTTTCAGGGCGGGTTCGTCCGAGGTGGCGACCACCACCACCGCGCGACGCAGGCCTTCTTCGCCCAGGGTCTCCTCGATGAACTCGCGCACCTCCCGGCCCCGTTCGCCGATCAGGCCGACGACGACCACATCGCAGGTCGCCTGTTTGGCCAGCATCGACAGCAGCACCGACTTGCCGACGCCTGACCCGGCGAAGATGCCCAGGCGCTGGCCCCGGCAGGTGGTGGTGAAGACGTCCATGGCCCGGACGCCCAGGTCCAGCCGCTCGCCCACCCGACCGCGCGAATGGGCCGGGGGCGGCGAGGCGCGCAAGGGGTAAGGGGCGGGCCCCTGGGGCAGGGGGCCTTTGCCGTCGATGGGATTCCCGAATGCGTCGATGATCCGCCCCAGCCAGGCCGTGGTCGGCCGCACCGCCGCCCGTTCGCCGATGATGCGGATGTCGGCGCCTGGCGCGACGCCCTCCACCGGTCCGAACGGCATCAGCAGGGCCTTGGAGTCGCGAAACCCGACCACTTCGGCCGGCAGGGCGGTCGCCCCGCGCCGCTCGATCTCGGCCCGGGCGCCGACGGCCAGGCGCGACAGACCTCCGCGCGCCTCGATCAGGAGGCCGCTGACCCCTGCGACCTTGCCGGTCACGACCAGGGGATCGATCGCCTGAACCGCCTCGACAAGGTTGCGCATGGGTTAACGCATGCGGCGAACATGGTTAACGGCCGGTGAAGTGTCGGCGCGCCCGTCGCCGCCGGACCGGCCCATCGTGGAAATATCATCGTTCGGTCCTGGAAACGGTTCTGAAACCCATTTCCGGCGTCATGGGCGCACAGGGCGTGTTTTCGCCCGGCATGGCCAAAGGGGGGCGCCGTGTTCGGAAAGTCGCGTCAGGACGCCGAGGCGTCGCGCACACTGAAGGACCTGGAAGGCAAGCTGGCCGCGATCGGCCGATCCCAGGCGGTCATCGAATTCAACCTCGACGGCACCATCATCGACGCGAATGAGAATTTCCAGAGCGCGATGGGCTATCGGATCGACGACATCCGGGGCACGCACCACCGCCAGTTCATGGACCCCGCCGAGGCCGCCTCACCGGAATACGCCGCCTTCTGGCGCGACCTGAACGCGGGGCAGTTCAAGTCCGGCAAGTTCCGACGCCGCGCCAACGGCGGGCGCGAAATCTGGCTGCAGGCCTCCTACAATCCCGTATTCGGTCCCGACGGCCGGCCGCAGAAGGTCATCAAGCTGGCCGTCGACATCACCGAAGCCGAACAGGCGGCGGCCCGCAGCGAGGCCGAGCGCCTGGCGGCCGAGCAGGCCCAGGCTCGCCTGGTCGACGCCCTCGGCGGCGCCCTGGCCCGGTTGTCGTCCGGCGACCTGACGGCCCAGGTGGACGCGCCGATGGAAGGCGCTCACGCCCGCATCCGCGACGACTACAACCGCGCCGTCGACAGCCTGCGCCAGACCGTCAGCCAGGTGCTGGAGGCCTCGTCCGGCCTTCGCGGCGGTTCGGAGGAGATTTCGGACGCCGCCGGCAACCTGTCGAGGCGCACGGAGCAGCAGGCCGCCTCGCTGGAGGAGACCGCCGCCGCCCTCGACCAGATCACGGCCACCGTGAAAAAGAGCGCCGAGGGCGCGCGCCAGGCTTCGGCGGCCGCAGCGGGCGCCCGGGCCGAGGCGGATCAGTCCGGCGAGGTGGTTCGTCAGGCCGTCGCCGCCATGGACGGCATCCGCAAGAGCTCCGGCGAGATCAACGAGATCATCGGCGTGATCGACGAGATCGCCTTCCAGACCAATCTCCTGGCCCTCAACGCCGGGGTCGAGGCCGCCCGCGCCGGCGACGCCGGCCGTGGCTTCGCCGTGGTCGCCTCCGAGGTCCGCGCCCTGGCGCAACGCTCGGCGGAGGCCGCCAGAGAGATCAAGACCCTGATCTCCCACTCGACGCATGAGGTGGCCCAGGGCGTGAAACTGGTCGATCAGGCCGGCTCCGCCCTCCAGGCCATCGCGGTCAAGGTCGCCGAGATGGACGGTCTGGTCGCCGAGATCGCGTCCGCCGCCCAGGAACAGGCGACTGGCCTCGGCGAGGTCAATGTCGCCGTCAACCAGATGGACCAGATCACCCAGCAGAACGCCGCCATGGTGGAAGAGACGACGGCAGCGGCCGTCAGCCTCAAGAGCGAGGCCGACCACCTCGCCGACCTGGTCGAGCGGTTCGAAACCGGCGCCCGCCCCGCTGTGACGCAGCGTCCGGCGACCGAGCCCGTCCCCCTGGCGCGCGAGCGCGCGCGCATCCGCGCCTACGCCTCCGGCGGCGGCGCGGTGGCGGCGGTCAGCGACGGCTGGGAGGAGTTCTGAAGCCGCTTCTGTCGTTGCGGCTCTGAACGCGGCCTGACGGAACCTGTCAGCAGCGGCCGGGGCCCTGTCGGGCGAGGCCGGCCCGTGGCTGAATGAGGGGACTGGAGATACGCCATGTCCCGACGTTCCCGCCTTTTCATCGCTTCGATCGCGGCCGTGGCGGCCCTGGCCGGCTCCGCCATGGCGCAGTCGACGACGTCCGAAAGCGACGGCGTCGCCGAGGACGATGACATCACCGCCATGCTGCGGGAGTTTCGCGACAAGCTGGGACCGATCCTGGAGGTGGCGCGCATCAGTCCGGACGACTTCGACCGGCGGCTGGGGCCGCTGGTCCGCGCGGCCGTGCCCACGCCCCCCGCCACCGGCGATTGGGGCTTCTCCATCGGTTTCGATTTCGACAGCAGCGTCTATGACGATCCGCCCGAGGAAGGCCGGTTGACGGTCGCGACCGACGCCGCCGCCTGCGCCTCGGTCTATCCGGGATCGCGTCCGGTGTTCCGCCATCGGGCCGTCATCCGGGATGGGCTGGCGGGTCACATGTGCAGCTTCTTCGGTCCCTCGGAGACCGAAGGCGGGGCGATGCTGTCCACCGCCCTCTATGTCGAGGGACCGGATCGGCATGCCACCCTGAGGATCGCCGCCGCCGGCACGGTCGACGGCGGCGCCGGTCCGGCCGAACAGATGATGCGCGCGGTCATCGATCCCAACCTGGCCGTGGCCGACGCCCTGGGCGAACTGATCGTGGACGCCCTGGTCAGTCAGACCAAGGGCGGCGGCAGGGGTGAAGCGGTCAGGACGCCGCTGACGACGATGGCGTCCAGCCTCGGCGCGCCTCCGCCGGTCCTGGACGAGGCCGAACTCGGCCGCCTGATGGACGCCGCCGCCCCGAGACGTCCCGAGGGGGACGATCGCACCTGGGGGTCGGTGATGGATTTCAAGATCGACTTCGCCCTGGGCGACGCCGCCCGCCGTCCCGACGCCGACGGCCACCGCCTGCTGGACGATGCGCGCGCCTGTCTGCCGCAGGACCGTCCGGCGACCGAGATCGCCCACTTCCGGCGCTGGATCCGGGACGGGCTGTCGGGCCACGTCTGCGGCGTGACCACGCTGGAGAACGATGTCTGGATGCTGGCGGTCACCACCTTCACAGAGGGGGACGGGCGACGGCTGCGGACGACCTACATCGGGTCGCTGGCGATCGATGGAGAGCCGGAGGCCTCGGCCGCCCTCGGGCGGGCGCGGCTTGAGGCCCAGGTCGCCCTCGCCGAATGGGCCTCGGCCAGGGCGGTGGACATCCTGCGCGCCGCCCCGGCGAAATAGGCCCGATCAGAGCAGTTTCGCGGCCGTGTCGAAGTCCAGTCGCGGCGAACGGGGAAACAGGTTTTCGTCCGTGCCGTAGCCCAGGTTGATGACGAAGGACGGCGCCCAGGTCGTGTCGGCCAGAAACTCCGCCTTCACCCCGTCGGCGTCGAAGCCGATCATCGGTCCGACGTCCAGACCCAGGGCCCGCGCCGCGATCATGAAATAGCCGGCCTGAAGCGAGCCGTTCAGCATCGCCGTGCCCTTGCGGCCCTCGGCGTCGGCGAACCAGTCCTTGGCCCCCGGATTGTGCGGGAACAGGAACGGCGTGTGTTCGTGGAAATCCAGGTCGTGACAGATCACGACATTGACCGGCGCCTGCAGGGTCTTGGCGCGGTTCATCTCCGCCATGTGCGGCGCCAGCCTCGCCTTGGCTTCGGGCGAGGCCAGGAACAGGAAACGCGCCGGGGTGGTGTTGGCCGCCGTCGGCCCGAATTTCGTCAGGTCATAGAGCCGGTGCAGCAACTCGGGCGCGACCGGTCGGTCCGACCAGGCGTTGCGCGTCCGCGCCTCGGTGAACAACTGGGCCAGGGCGACGTCGGTCAGCGGCGCGTCGCGGGTGGAAGGATCATAGGCCAAGGGAAGGCTCCGACAATCGGTAACAAGACTGGTTGCAAAATAGGCATGGCGGAGGATCGCGCAAGGGGGGACGACAAACCTCGGTTCCGTTTCCGCCGGCGAACGCCTATCTAGGGTGCATGAAAGATCTCAACGCCCTCATGCAACAGGCCCAGGCCATGCAGCAACGGCTGCAGGACGCCCAGGCGAAAATGGCCGAATCGGCCGCCGAAGGCTCCTCCGGCGGCGGCATGGTGACGATCGCCCTCAGAGGACCGGGCGAGATCACCTCGGTGAAGATCGACGACAGCCTGCTGACGCCGGGCGAGGGCGAGATCCTGGCCGATCTGATCATCGCGGCTCACGCCGACGCAAAGCGTCGCCTGGACGAGGTCAACAACGCCCTGATGCGTGACGCGGCCGGGCCGATGGCCGGGATGAACATCCCCGGCATGCCCAAGCTGTTCTGAGGCGAAGCCGCCATGGCCGCCTCGGCCGGACCCGAGATCGAGCGTCTGATCGCCCTGCTGGCCAAGCTGCCGGGGCTGGGTCCGCGTTCCGCGCGCCGCGCGGCGCTACAACTGCTGAAAAAGCGCGACCAGCTGCTGGTTCCGCTGGCCGCCGCCATGACCGAGGCGGCGGAGAAGGTCGTGGCCTGTTCCGTCTGCGGCACGCCCGACACCCGCGATCCCTGCGCCATCTGCTCCGATCCGGCGCGGGACGACGGTCTGATCTGCGTGGTCGAGGAGGCCGGCGCCCTGTGGGCCATGGAGCGCTCGGGCGCCTTCAGAGGCCGCTATCATGTGATGGGCGGCCTGCTGTCCGCCCTGGACGGGGTCGGGCCGGATCAGTTGCGCGTGGCCGAACTGGTCGGGCGGGTGAAGGGGACGGGGGCGCGCGAGGTGGTCCTGGCCCTGCCGGCCACAGTCGACGGCCAGACCACGGCCCATTATCTGGCCGAACGCTTGTCGGGCTCGGGCGTGGAGATCACCAGCCTGGCGCGCGGCGTGCCCGTCGGCGGCGATCTGGACTGGCTGGACGACGGCACCATCGTCCAGGCGCTTCGGGCGCGCCGCCCGGCGTGATACAAGGCCGTCATGGCCGATGATCTCCACCCTCCGGCGAGCCTGTACGACCGCGACTTCGTGGCGTGGACGGTGGCGCAGGCGCGTGCCCTCAGGACGCGGAGGGGCGGCGAGAACGCCCTGGATTATGATCATCTGGCTGAGGAGATTGAGGATTTGGGCAAGTCCGAGATTCGCGCCTGCCTGTCCCTGATCGATCGCATCGTCGAACACCTGCTCAAGATCGAATACATCGGCGGCCAGGACCTGCCACACTGGAAGGGAGAGATCAGGGCCTTCCGTCGAAGCCTGGCCCGGACCCTCACGCCGTCGATCACGCGTCAGATTCAGCCCCAGGCCGCCGAAGTCGTGAAGGAAGCCGCCGTCGAGTTGGCGGAACGCGGGCTCCTCGACACGGCGACGCCGCCGCGCGTCGACATCGGCTATAGCTGGGATCAGATCACCGATCCCGAATGGTATCCCGCCCCGGCCGGTTCGGACTGATGGGCGCTCAGAACCGCGCCGTGACCGACCCGTCGTCAGCCAGGGGCCAGGCGGGGTTGAAGGCGACTTCCCACAGATGGCCGTCAGGGTCGGCGAAATATCCGCTGCGGCCGCCCCAGTCCGCATCGTGGGCCGGCCGGGTGATGACGGCGCCGGCGGTTTCGGCTTCGGTCAGGACAGCATCGACCTGATCTGCGCTGCGGACGTTGTGGGCCAGGGCGAAGCGCGATCCGGCGCCGGCGCCCGTAAGGCCGGCGTCCTGGGCCAGACCGGGAAACAGCGACAGGACCACCCCGTTCAACTGGATGAAGCCGACCTCTTCATTGGCGAAGGCGACGGTCCAGCCGAGCGATCGATAGAAGTCCAGACTGCGGCTCAGGTCGGTCGTGTGCAGGCTGACCAGCGACAGTCTCTGCTCCATGGCGATCTCTCCGACGCTTGCGCCCGGCATTTCCGTGGCTGGAAAGGCAACGGCTGCGGGCGGTCAAGGATGCGCGTCGGCTGCCGCGACCGTTTCTGACGCACCGATGGTCCATAGTCGATCCGAAAGAACGCCTGGCCGGTCTTCGGACCCGACTCTCCCGACTCTCTCGACTCTGTTTTCGAAGGCGGGGCGTGAGCGAGGGCTCTGGTCCGGACCGCCGACTCTGACTAGGAACGGAGCATGAACGTGATCGAGATCGTCCTGGCCGTTCTGGTCCTCGTCCTGGCGGGCGGCTTCCTGTGGGCCTTCATGGGACGGCAGAAGGCGAGGGCGGCCCTGGCCTTGGCCGAGCACAAGGCTGAGGTGATCAAGGACAGTCAGTTGCAGATGGCCGAATTGGTCAAGGCGCAGGCGGCCCAGTCGGCCCAGGCCGTCGCGGATCAGATGGTGACCCGCGCCACCGAGACCTTCCGGGCCCAGGACCGCGTGGCGCGGGAGCGGATGGAGGCCCAGCTCAAGCCCGTGGCCGACACTCTGAAGGCGTTTCAGGACCAGGTCTCGGCGCTGGAAAAGGCCCGCGCGGAAGAGACCGGCGGGCTGAAGGAGCAACTGGCTCTGCTGATGACGGCCTCGTCGGCCACGCGCGACGAGGCGCGGCGGCTGACCGAGGCGCTTAAGGGCAACACCGGGCGGCGCGGTCGGTGGGGCGAGCAGACCTGCCGCAATGTGCTGGAGGCGGCGGGCATGGCCGGCCGGTTCGATTTCGAGGAACAGACCTCGGCCGCCAATGACGAGGGTCGCCAGTCGCGGCCGGATTTCATCGTGCGTCTGCCGGGGGGCGGCATGTTCGTCATCGACGCCAAGGTGTCGCTGGCCTTCGGTGACGAGACCGACGGCGACGAGGCGGCCCAGGCGCGGGCCATGTCGCTGCGCACCGCCGCCAGCATGAAGACCCACGTCCGGCAACTGGCCTCCAAGGGCTATCAGGACCAGTTCAGGCCCAGCCCCGACTTCGTCGCCATGTTCGTGCCCGGCGACGCCTTCCTGGCGGCCGCGCTGGACCACGAGCCGGACCTGATGAGCCAGGCGATGGAGTCGCGCGTCGTCATCGTCACCCCCACCACCCTGTTCGCCCTGTGCAAGGCCGTGGCCTATGGCTGGCGCGCGGAGGAGCAGGCGCGGAACGCCGAGGACGTCGCGAAGCTGGGCAAGGAGCTCTACAAGCGGTTGTCGGTCATGGGCGGACACGCCGCCGGCGTCGGGCGGGCGCTCGAAACGGCGGTCGGGAAGTACAACCAGTTCGTCGGCTCGCTGGAGAGTCAGGTCATGGTCTCGGCCCGCCGGTTCGAGGACCTGAAGGTCGATCACGAAGGCAAGGACCTGCCTGAACTGCCGCCCGTCGATCAGGCGCCGCGCGCGCTGAACCGGCCGGAACTGATCGCCTCCGATCCGGCGCCGGTCGCAGAGGCGCACCTGACAGACGCCAGAAGCGGCTCGACCTGATATCGGCAAGCTCCATTGTCATTATGACAATGATACTTGACATTGCAGCGGCCTCGACCCAGTATTCCGGTCGTGGGGTTTGAGGAGCCTGTCGATGTCGCCGCGTGCGAGAAAACTGATCTTTCTGCTGGCGGCCAGTTTCGTCGGCATCCTGGGGCTCGGCTTCCTGGCCGGGATCGCCGCCGGTTTCTGGACCGCCCACACGGGCGGGTCCAAGGACATGGCGATGTTCTGGAGCATGGGCGTGTTCGTCGTCGCCGCCATGGTCATCGCCATGGTCGTCAGCGTCGTTTGGATGCGGTCGATCGACGAGGCCGCGCGCGAGGCCCACAAGGCGGCCTGGTTCTGGGGCGGCTCCGGCGGGATGTGCGTCGGCATGATCGCCCTGGTCCTGGCCTCGCTGCCGCCGGCCGAGACCTTCGTCTTCCCGTCCTGGTTCGACGGTCGCACGGACCCGGCCGCCTACGCCGCCACGGGCGCCTTCGGCATGCTGTTCCTGATGCTCATCGGCTACGCCATCGTCTGGGCGTGGTGGTGGCTGGCGCGGCGATAGGGGTGGCCGCATGAACAATCGTCTCAAGGTCCTGCGCGCCGAGCGCAACTGGAGCCAGGCCGAACTGGCCGAACACCTCGGCGTATCGCGCCAGACGGTCAATGCGCTGGAGACCGGCCGTTATGACCCGTCCCTGCCCCTGGCCTTCAAGATCGCCCGCGTCTTTGGCCAGCCCATCGAATCCATCTTCTCCGACGGAGAGTGAACATGAATTCCGACCTGAAATCCGCCCCGTCGCGCGGCTCCCTGCGCCTGTTGCGCTTCCTCGTGCCGGCGATCGTCGCCCTGCCGCTCGGCTATGGCTTCGGCGCCCTGATCGCGAAGTTCGGTCCCGATCTCGGTCCCCTCGACGCGGCGCTGGAAGGCGTGCGCTGGGCCGATGTCGTCGGTCTTTTGCTGGCCGCCGCCCTGGCCGTGGCCGCGCTGATCACCCTGTTCGCGTCACTCAGTCCCCGCCGCGCCGCACGCCTCGCCAATCTCGAGGGCGAGGCCGGCGCGGAGGACCTTTCGTCCCTGCGTCGCCAGTCGGCGGTCTGCGGGCTGTCGGCCGTGATCCTGACGCTGCCGGTGGTGCTGCCCGCCCTAGGCGTGAACCCCGTGGCGGCGATGCTGGCCGTCGGCGGCCTGCTGGTCCTCCATACGATGATGAACCTCGATCTGTGGCGTCGAAGCGACGAACTGATCCGGGCGGTGACGGTCGAGGCCGGGGCCGTGGTCTTCTGGCTGGGCCAGGGACTGCTGTTTCTCTGGGCCGCCGCCGAGCGACTCGGCGCAGCGCCCAGCCTGTCGGCCTGGGACGTCTATGTCGTGCTGATGGGCCTCTACCTCGTCGCCGCAGCCGTTGTGACAGCGCGTCGCGGCCTCGCCTGACCGCCATCCTGTAATGTCCATCCTCATGCATTCCCCGAAAGGTCCTGCCATGTCCCTCCGCCGTCTGGCTGCGTCCACCCGCCGCTTCTCCCTGACCGTCGCCGGCGTCGCCCTCGGGGCCGCCCTCGGCCTGTCGGCGATCGCCGCGCCGATCCAAGCCTTCGCCGCCGAGCCGCCCGTCGCGGCCGCGGCCGACGGTCCGGCGCTCTGGGTGATCCGTGATGCGGATTCGACCCTGTATCTGTTCGGCACTGTCCATGTGCTGAAGCCGTCCACCGAGTGGGACTCCGCCAAGGTGAACGCGGCGTTCGACAGCGCCTCGGACATCTGGTTCGAAATCTCCAATCCCGATGATCAGGCCGCGATCGTGCCTCTGATCCAGCAGCATGGGGTTTCGCCGCAGACGCCCCTGTCCAGCCTGCTGAGCGCCGAGGAGTTCGCCGACCTGGACCGTGCGGCCAAGACGATCGGCGCCTCCGGTCCGCAACTGGACGCCCTGCGGCCCTGGTTCGCCGGCCTGACCCTGGCCATGGCGCCGCTGGTCGCCGCCGGCTACGACCCTCAGTCGGGGGTGGAGCTCGTGCTGAAGGCGCGGGCTGAGGCCGGCGGCAAGTCGATCCATGGACTGGAGACGATCGACAAGCAGATCCGCATCCTGGCCGAGCTGCCGGAGGACCAGCAGCTCGAATTCCTCCGCTCCACGCTGAAGGAGTTCGACAACGCCGCTATCGAGCTGGACAAGATGGTCACCGCCTGGGCGACCGGCGATGTCGAGGGTCTGGATTCGGTGGCTGTCGCCAAGATGAAGGTCGAGGCGCCGCATATCCATGATGCCCTTCTGGTTCGGCGCAACACCGACTGGGCGAACCAGATCCAGACGATACTGGCCGGTTCCGGCGTCGGCTTCATCGCCGTCGGCGCCGCCCATCTGACGGGCGAGGACAGCGTTCAGGCCATTCTGGCCCAGCGCGGCGTGGTGGCCGAGCGGCAGTAGGGGCCGCTATCTTTGACTGCGTCCCGTCGGCCGGTACCAGCCGGGCGAAGCCGGCGGTGCGCAGTTCTGTTTCATGCCGAGCCCCTTGAGAAAGGCGCGGCGCAGTCGGCCGGCCTCGACCGCGTCCTGCACCTGTTTCGACCGCGCCTGTGCGCCGGTCAGGGCGCGGATCCAGCTGCGGTAGGGAATGAAGTCGGTGGTCGCATCGCGGATGGCGCGCAGGGCGGCCTCGGCGATCTCGTCCTGCATGCGCTCGTTCAGGGTAGAGCCGTTCGGCGCCGGCGGCTCGTCGCGATCGAGCCCCAGGGCGTCATCGAGGCGGCGCACCTCGGCGGCGATGGTCGAGCACCGGTTGAGGTTGCGCCCGTCATAGGGATTGGCCTGGGCCTGCAACAGGACGGTCGGGATCTGGTCGCGCCGGACGTTCAGATCGACCAGCGGCTGGGTCGCGGCGTCGGCGAAGCCCTCCCGCACCTGTCCCGCCGCCGAGCAACCGGCCAGGATCAGCAGCGCAGGCAGCGCGAAGGCGAGCTGACGGACGCGGGGCGAATGACGGATCATCCGCCCCTTGAAGCCCCTTCTGGGAAGGAAGGGAAGGGGCGTCAGCCCAGGCCCAGCACCGCCACCCGGTCCTTGGCCAGATAGGCCACGATATCGGCGGGGGTCGTCCTGGGATTGACGGTGTGAGGATAGGCGTGGGCCGTGCGCGCCTTCCGGTCGAACCAGATCTGGTCGGTGACCTCCGGCGGCCGGGTCGCGGCCACCCAGTCGATGGTGTCGCAGCCCTCGTCGGAATTGCGCAGCACCGAGGCCAGAACCTTGCGGAACTTGGGCAGGGAGGTCTTCACCCCATCGGTGTCCGCCCAGCCCGGATGGACGGCATAGGTGCGGACGCCGAGATCCTTCCAGGCCTCGCGCCAGTGCTCGCCCAGGCCGATCTGGGCGCGCTTGTGGGTGGAATAGGCCGCGAAGCCGTTGAAGTATTTTTCCGGCGCGTTCAGCGCCCGCGTATTCAGCGGCATGTTGTAGAGGCCGCCCGAGACCACGTTGATGATGGCCGAGCGCGGCTTCAGCATGCCGCGCGCCTGAAGGGCCTCGGTCAGCACATAGTGGCCCAGAAGATTGGTGGCGTAGGAGATCTCGAACCCCTCCGCCGTCTGGCCGAATTCGCGCATCAGCAGGCCGACATTGTTGACCAGGACGTCCAGCCGGATGTCGGCCATGTCCGGTCGGTCGGGCAGGGCGGCGACCGCCTTCATGGAGGACAGATCGCAGACGACGGGCACGACGGCGCCGCGCATGCGTGCGGTGTCTGATTTCAACTGCTCCAGAGCCGCGACGTTGCGACCGACCGCCAGCACCCTGGCGCCCTTGGCGACGGCGCGCAGAACCGTCGCGCGGCCGAGGCCGCCGGTCGCCCCCGTCACCAGCCAGGTCTGACCCGCATAGTCAGCGCGAACCGGCTTGAATGGCAGGCCGCGCGCGACATAGCCGATGCGGGTGAAGGACGGCGCGAACCGACCATAGAAGTTGATCGACTTCATCAGAGCCTGGAGCGGCGGCGGTTCGGCCATGGACGTGTCTCCTCGATCCGCCGGCGCGGTCGCTTGCGTAAGCACACTAAACACAATCTCGGTCGTGACAACCCGCTTGCGTTTCTGGACTGAAAGCGGGACGGTCTGAACTCGCAAGGGAGGGCGATGCGAGATGGGCGAACCCATTCGCGTGATTCAGTGGGCCACGGGATCCATGGGGAAAGCTTGCCTTCGGGCCGTGCTGGACGACCCCCGGTTTCGTCTCGTCGGCCTGTTCGTCTATGGCTCCGGCAAGGCGGGCCGGGACGCCGGGGACATCGCGCGTCGCCCGGCGACAGGCGTGATCGCGACGCGTGACATCGAAGAGATTCTGGCGCTGGACGCCGACGTGGTGCTGCATTGCCCCATGCTGGCGGCGCCCTATGACGGTCATGACGCCGATGTCCGTCGCCTGCTGGAGTCGGGCAAGAACGTCATTTCGATCAACAACTACTTCGAGCCGGCCGCGCTCGGGGCGGACCACGCGGCCGTGCTGGAGGCCAGCGCGCGCAGGGGCGGGGTGACCCTGGCCGGGACGGGCGTGAATCCGGGATGGATCGCCGAGCGAATGGCGGCCAATGCGGTCGCGCTTTGCCTTGAGCATCGCAACATCCTGACCCGGGAGATCATCGACTGCACCTCGGTTCCGAACCCTGACTATGTGTTCGGCGTCCTGGGATTCGGCGCCGACCCGGTGACGATCGATCTGCAAGACGGGGCATTGGCGAGGACGTTCAACGCCATGTTCAGCCAGGCGGCGGGTGGCCTGGCGGCGCGCATCGGCCTGAGCCTGGACGCGTTCGAGCCGGACCATGCGCTGCATCCTGCGCGCGAGGATCTGCAGGTGGCGGCGGGGCTGATCCCGGCGGGAACGGTGGCCGCGACCACCTGGCGCGTTCACGGTATCGCGGGCGGCGTCCGGCGGATCACCCATGAGGTCAACTGGATCATGGACCCGACCGATCCCGCCTTCGCCGGCAAGCCGCACTGGGAGATCGCCATAGACGGCCTGCCCGGACTTCGGATGTCGGCCGACCTGATCGACACGGCGCCGGAAGGCCTGCGCACCAAGCCCGAGCAGTTTGCGGTCGCCGCCATGGTCAGGGAGGCGATCCCGCGTGTCGTGGCCGGCGAACCGGGACTGATGAGGCTGTGACGCGGTTCGAACTTGCCCGCTAACGCAAGCCATGTCACTTTCGTTTAAAGACTAAAAGACGACCGGGGTGGAGGACGCCGATGGACGCTCGCGATCCCGAGCTTCAGGGCCTGCTGGACAAGAAGGCGATCGAGGAAGCCCTGCTGAGGTTTCTGCGCGGCTGCGACCGCGCCGACGCGGACCTGATCGAACGCACCTACTGGCCGGACGGCTGGGAGGACCACGGCGGCACCTTCGATGGCCCGGCCAGTGACTGGATCGCGACGATCAAGGCGCGTCTGCCGGCCGCCGGCCTGATGAACCATCTGCTGACCAATCTGCTGATCGAGTTGGAGGGGCCGAACCGGGCGACGGCGGAAAGCTACATCCTCACAGCGACCCGGCCGACCGTTGACGGTCAGACCTTCGAGAACCGCGTGCTGGCCCGCTGCGTCGATCAGATGGAGAAGCGCGGCGGCGAATGGCGCATCCTCCGCCGGACGATGTGCTGGGAATGGAACGAGACGCGCGAGGTTTCCGAGACCTGGGCGCGGGGCGCCATCGCGACCGACCCCTCGACCCTGCGTCGCGGGGCCAAGAAGCCGGACGACATCATCTACACCGCCCGCGCGGCGGCGAACTGAGGAGACGGCAATGGACGTCAAGGGATGCGTGGCCATCGTCACCGGCGGCAATCGAGGCATCGGCGAGGCTTTCGTCCGCGTGCTGATCGAACAGGGTGCGGCCAAGGTCTATGTGGGATCTCGGGCCAAGTCCGCCGCCGCCCATCTGGAGACGGAGTTTCCCGGCAAGGCGGTGGCGGTCGAGCTGGATGTGTCGAAGCCGGATCAGATCATCGCGGCGGCCGCCGCCTGTCCCGACGTGTCGGTGGTGGTGAACAACGCCGGCGCCTTCCACAATCAGTTGCTGATCGGGGCTGACGACATTTCCGCCGCACGGGACGAGATGGAGGTCAACTATTTCGGCCCACTGCAGATGGCGCGCGCCTTCGCACCCATCCTCAAGGCCAACGGGGGCGGGGCGATCCTGAACGTCCTGTCGGTCGGCGGCATCGTCGCCGTACCCAATATGGGCGGATACAGCCCGTCCAAGTTCGCAATGCGCGCGGCCGGAACCTGCATCCGGGCGGAACTGGCCGAACAGGGCACGACGGTGACCTCGCTGATCGTGGGGTCGGTCGACACACGGATGGCCTCGCACGTCGCGGGCGCCAAGGAGAAGCCCGAGGACATCGCACGCGCCGCCATGAAGGGCATCACCCGCGGCACGGACGAGATCGACACCGACATCTTCGCGGTCGAGAGCCGCGCCGCCCTGGCCCGCGATCCCAAGGGGATGGAGCGGGGCATGGCCAAGATGCTTCACGTCAAGAATCCATCCACCGGCCGCTAGACGCCGTACAGAACAAGACCTTCAGGGGGAAACCACACCATGCCGCCCATTCTCGACATCCTGCAGATACTGGCCATCAACTTCGGCCTCTGCATCGCTTCCTTCGTCCTGCTGTGGGCGCTGGGCGTGGCCATCAGGGACGTGACCTTCGTCGACGCCTGGTGGGCCCTGGGGCTGGCCTCCATGGGGGTCGCGACCTTCTTCCAGGCGGAAGGTTCGCCGCAGCGGATGCAGTTGATGCTGATCCTTGCGTGTATCTGGGGCGTGCGGCTGGGCGGCTACATGCTGTGGCGTTGGCGCGACCATGGCCCGGACCGGCGCTATGTGAAGATGCTGGATCGCGCTCAGGAAAAGGGCATGAGCTATCCCAAGGCGGCCTGGACCATGGTGTTCCAGCTGCAGGGACCGATCCTGTTCGTGGTCAGCCTGCCGGTGCAGATCGGTCAGATGTCGGCGACGCCGGCCATGGTGGGAACCATCGGCATGATCGGCGCCGGTCTGGCGATCTTTGGCATCCTGTTCGAGAGCACGGCCGACTGGCAGATGGTGCGGTTCAAGAAGAACCCCGCCAATCAGGGCAAGGTCATGGATCGGGGGCTGTGGCGCTACACCCAGCATCCGAACTATTTCGGCGACCTGTGCGTCTGGTTCGGTCTGTGGCTGATCGCCGCCGAGACCGGTCTGTGGGGCATGGCCTCGATCGTGGGGCCGCTGCTGCTGGTGGTGATGTTCATCAAGTACAGCGGCGGCGTCTCTTACGAAAAGCGGCTGAAGCACACGCGACCGGGCTATGCCGACTATATGGCCCGTACGAGCCCCATGATTCCCTGGTTCCCGAAGAAGGGCTGAGTTCGGAACATGACGCGCGTCCGCCGACCCCGCCTCATGTCCACGCCCGGGATCGCCATGGCCGATCCTCGGGCGGTCGGGGCCTTGTTGAACATTCATGCCGAACGTGATCCGGACCGGCCTGCGCTGACGTTCGAAGGCGTGACCCTGAGCCGGGGAGAACTGGCCGCGCGGGTCAACCGGCGCGCCAGAGCCCTGGCGCGGGCCGGCGTGGGAGAGGGGGACTTCGTCGCCATCGCCCTGCCCAACAGTCCGGCGTTCCTTGAGTTGGCCTACGCCGCCTGGGCTCTCGGGGCGACGCCGGCGCCGCTGTCGCACAGGCTGCCGGCGGCGGAACTGGCGGGCATCCTCGATCTGTTGCAGCCCAGGATCGTCGTTATCGAGGACGTCTCGCGGGCGACGGGGCGTGCGGTGATGACCGAGGCGGCGACCTATGACCCTGCCTTGGACCCCTCGCCCCTGCCCGCGATCTCCTCCCGGCATCTGAAAGCCATCGCCAGCGGCGGCAGCACCGGCCGGCCCAAGGTGATCGTGGACATGGCCCCGGCCATCGCCGATCCCATGGCGCCGCTGCTGGGCATGGAGGAGGGAGACGTCCTTCTGAACCCGGGTCCGCTGTATCATGCGGCGCCGTTCGGCATGACCTGTCTGGCCATGGGGTGGGGCCTGCACGTCGTGCTGATGCCGCGTTTCGACGCGGAGGAGACCCTGCGTCTGACCGACCGGCACAAGGTCAGCTGGCTGTTCCAGGTGCCGACAATGATGCACCGCATCTGGTCACTGCCCGAAGAGGTGAAGGCGCGATACGACATGGGGTCGATCGACGTCGTCATGCATATCGCCGCCGCGTGTCCGCCCTGGTTGAAGGAGAAGTGGATCGAGTGGGTCGGCGCCGAGACGGTGTGGGAGATCTACACCGGCACCGAGGCCCTGGGCGGCACGGGGATCCGGGGCGTGGAGTGGCTGACCAAGCGCGGCTCGGTCGGCAAGGTCCTGCCCGGATACGAGATGCGGATTCTGGACGGCGACGGCCGCGACTGTCCGCCGGATGTCGTGGGCGAAATCTTCTTCAAACCCTTGCGAGGGCAGGGCACGACCTACCGTTACCTCGGGGCTGAACCCAGGGCGCAGGGCGAGTTCGAGACGCTGGGCGATATGGGGTATGTCGACGAGGACGGGTATCTGTTCCTGGCCGACCGGCGCGTGGACATGATCGTGTCCGGCGGCGCCAACGTCTATCCGGCCGAGGTCGAGGCGGCGATCGACGCCTGGCCCGGAGTTCAGTGCAGCGTGGTGGTGGGCCTGCCTGATGCGGACCTTGGGCAGAGGGTGCACGCCATCGTCGAGACAGCGGACGGGGCTCTGGATCGGGAGGGCCTGATGGCCTTCCTCGCCGAGCGGATCGCCCGCTACAAACAGCCGCGCACGATCGAGGTCACCACCGAACGGCTGCGCGACGACGCCGGCAAGGTACGGCGCAGCGCCTTGCGTGAGGCGCGTATGGCCGCCGCCGCCTGACGTTCAGCGGCTCTCGACAGGCTGAGCCGAGGTCAGGCGGATTTGACCTCGGGTTTGGCGGGGGCGTGGACCTGGCTGGTGTCGTAGTAGTCGCGCATGCGGGCGATCTTCCCGTCGCGGATCTCGAACACCTGCACAAAGGGATTGTCGATCTTCACGCCGGTCGAGCGGTCCACGAGCACCTCCATGCCCTCGACGAAGAGCACGCCGCCCGTCTCGGCCGTGTGGCGGATGTTCCATTCCTGCTGGTCAAAGCCGGCCTCGTAGTTGGAGAGGAACTTCCGCATCTTCTCCTTGCCGACCGCCGGCCGCTTCGTGGGGTGCCAGTGGTATTCGATGTCGTCGGTCAGGGTGTCGATGAAGCCCTCGACGTCGCGTCGCTTCCAGGCCGCCATCATCGCTTCGACGACCTTCATGTTCTCGCCCATGGCGCTTCTCCCTGTTCCGACGGGGATGACGCTAGGTTCATAAGTCCGTTTATGCAAGCCGAAGGATCAGCTGATCGTATGGCCCTTGCCGGCCTTCAGCAGGACATCCTGCATGGTCAGTCGGCCGCGACAGGCCCCGCACGCGACCTGCGGTTCGACCGGCGCGCCGCACTTGTGGGTGATGACCACTTCCGGCCCAGCCTTGTCCCGCAACCAGCGATCGGCCCAGGCCAGGATGAGCAGGGCGTGAGGGTAGAGGTCCATCCCTTTTTTGGTCATCCGGTATTCATAGCGCGGCGGGCTGATCTCGTAGAGCCGGCGTTCGAAGATGCCGGACAGTTCGAGGGTGCGCAGGCGGTCGGTCAGGATGTTCGACGCGATGCCCAGCATGTTCTGCATCTCGTCGAACCGGTGGATGCCGAAATACTGGGTGGAGACGACCAGGCCGGTCCAGCGATCGCCGAGCAGGTCGACGAGTTCGATGGTGGGGTTCTCGCCGGTCGCACGCCGGCGATGCATGCGCTGGACGGGCAGCCGCTCCCACCCCTGACCCGGCCCCGGCGTGAAGGTGCAGGAATGCAGGGTCAGGGCTCCGCCGCAGGCGCCGCAGACCGGTTCCGGCAGCATCGGCTTGCCGCAGGTTTCATGCACGAACACGGTCGGCGCGCGTCGGCCCGACACGCCCCAGCGGACGCCCCAGGCCCACATGGCCAGTATGCTGTCGAACAGGTCGGCGCCGCGTGGGCTGAGATGATAGCTCATCCGGGCGCCGTCTTCGCGGTGCGGCTTCTTCTTCAGGATGCCGTGGCGTTCCAACGCCTGCAGGCGGCTGGAGAGGGTGCTGCGCGCTCCGCCCAGCCGTTCATGAAACTCCTCGAACCGCGTGGCGCCCAGAAAGGCCTCCTGGATCACCAGCAGGCTCCATCGATCGCCGAGCGCATTCAGCGCGCGGTTCAGCGAGCTCTTTGGAACCAGTCGGGTTTTCGGCGCGCCGCGAGATGCCATGTCCCCTCATAACGACGGTTCGGAAAACGGATCAAGCCGACGATAGTTTCGTCCGCTTCACCGTCAGTCCCGCAGTCTCGCGATCAAAGGTGTCTGCGGTGACGCCCTCGGCCCTGAGGCCGGTCTTCTGGATCTTGTTGGTCGGGGTCTTGGGAAGCTCGGCCTCGACCCGGACGAAGCGCGGCACCATGAAATGGGTCATGCGCGGGATCAGCCATTCGATCAACGCGCGTGGGTCGATCACGGCGCCGGGAACGGGCGAGACACAGACCATCACCTCCTGTTCGCCGCCCGGCATGTCGACGCCATAGGCGGCGGCTTCCCGAACGTCGGGATGGGCAGAGACCTCCAGTTCGATCTCGAGCGAGGACATGTTCTCGCCGCGGCGGCGGATGGCGTCCTTCTTGCGGTCGATGAAAAAGAAGTTCCCCTCCGCGTCGCGTCGCATCAGGTCGCCGGTGTGGAACCAGCCGTTGCGCCAGGCCCTGGCCGTCGCTTCGGCGTCGCCGAGATAGCCCGGCGTCAGCACCCAGGGATTGTCGGCGCGGAGCACCAGTTCGCCGGGTTCGCCATGGGGGACCTCATTGTCGTAATCATCGACGATGCGGGCCTCCATGCCGTCTCGCACGCGGCCGCAGCTTCTGAGAACCGTGTCGTTGACCGCGCAGATCAGCGGTCCCGAGGCCTCGGTCATGTTGAAGCCGGACAGGTAGTCGAAACCGAACCGGCGGGCCAACGGCGCGGTTTCCTCGGTGATCGGCGCCAAGGTCACCATCCGCAGTGGGTTGTCGGCGTCGTTCGGGCGGACCGGCTCCTTGGTCAGGAAGGTGGTCAGGGCGCCGATCAGGCCGCTGCAGACGGTCGAACCCGTCTCGCGCACCAGATCCCAGAACCGGCGCGTGTCGAAGGCGTCGAACAGGGCCACCGAGCCGCCGCACTGGACCGCGGCGGTGATCGCCGCGACGCCGCCGACATGGAACATCGGCAGGTTCACCAGCATGCGGTCGTCGGCGGTCATATAGCCGTAGGTGACCGCCGCCGTGGTCCATTCCTGGACGTGGGAGGTGATGACGGCCTTGGATGGTCCCGTCGTGCCGGAGGTGAAGATGATGACCGGGCAGTCCCACGGATCGCTGTCGACCTGGACATAGGCCGCGGCGTCGCCCGCCAGGGTCTCCGCGCCTTCGACCGGAACGTCAGGGAGCGGCGCATCCGCAGCGACGGGCCCCGTCACGATCAGCCGCTCGACCGCGCCGAGGGACAGACCGTCGAGGCGATCCAGCAGTTCGGGATGGATGATCAGAAGGCGCGCCGTGCTGGTTCGGATCGCATGCTCCAGCAGCTTGCCGCGGAAGCTGGTGTTCAGAGGCGCCAGGGCCGCGCCGGCGTAGTTGGCGCCGAACCAGGCGCGCAGCAGGGCCGGGCCGTTCGGGGCCCAGGCGGCGACGATATCCCCCTTCTTAACCCCTCGCGCCTGGAGGGCGGCGGCGGTTTGTCGTGACCGGTCTCGCGTCTCCGCCCAGGTCCAGGTCTCGCCGGTTTCGAACCGAATGAAGACCTTGTCCGGGTGAAGGGCGGCGTAGCGGTCGATGAGGCGGGGAATGACGCACTGATCGGCGGTGGGCGGCGCGGGGTCGAACCAGGGAATCGAACGCTTCTGCATGGATGAACTCACTTCAGGCCTTCCGGCGGCTGCCAGGCGTCGGCCTCTTCGATACTGGCGCGATAGGACGGCAAGGCCCGCGCCAGGACGATGACGGCGATGACGATCGACGCGCCGCTGACGATGCCGAGGGCCTGGCCGATATGGGTGGGTCCGCCCAGCAGCCGGTCGCTGAGCGCGGCCACGATCGTCGGGCCGAGGCCCAGTGAAATCAGGTTGCCGATCAGGAAATAGATGGCGGTCACCTGGGCGCGGAGCTGGTTCGGCGCCACCGCCTGCAGCGAGGTGGCCGGCAGGCTGTTCATCACGCCGGCGAAGAAGCTGAAAATCGCCAGGCCTGCCACGGCCAGTTCGGCGCTGGGGGCGAAGGGGGTGGCCAGGGCGAAGGGCGCGGCGAGGGCCAGGGCCAGAACGGCGGCGTACAGCGGTGCGTCGCGTCGTCCGCGCGCCGCCAGCTTGTCCGTCAGCCAGCCCCCGACCAAGACACCCGGCGTTGCGGCGCAGAGCAGGATCAGGCCGTAGGTGAACCCGACCTGGGGCGCCGTCCAGCCGTACTGCCGGATGAAGACGGCCGGCATCCAGGCCAGGTAGGAGATGCCGGCGATGCCGAACACCGAATAGCCCATGATCAGGGCGTAGTAGGTCGAGCGGCGGCTCCACATGTATCTGAGCACCCCGTCCTGAGCGGCGGCCCTGGCCACCCCATGCCGGGGCGGCTCGCGCACGATGAGGAACAGCAGGGCGATCAGCAGGCCGGGAGCGCCGACGAGGACGAAGGTCTGCTGCCAGGGCTCGAGATGGCCTAGGAGGGGCAGATCGGCGGCGCCGGACCGTGCGATCATGTCGATCACCCCGCCGCCGATCATCAGGGCCAGGCCGGCGCCGATGTACGGCCCCATCGAATAGACCGCCAGCGCCCGGGCGCGACGGCTGGGCGGGAAGTAGTCGGAGATCATCGAATAGGCGGCGGGCGACAGCGCCGCCTCGCCGATGCCGACGCCGATCCGGGCCGCGAACAGGGCCCAGAAACTGTTGGCCAGGCCGCAGGCCACGGTCATCAGACTCCAGACCACGATCCCGAAGAAGATGATCAGCCGGCGCGATCCCCTGTCGGCCAGCTTGGCCAGGGGCACGCCCATCAGGGTGTAGAAAAGGGAGAAGGCCAGGCCCGCCAGCAGGCTGAACTGGGTGTCGGTGATTCCAAGGTCAGCCCGGATCGGCTGAACCAGCAGGCTGAGAATCTGCCGGTCGATGAAGCTGGAGGTGTAGGCCACCATCAGGGCCGCCACGGCGAACCAGCCCCAGGCGGCGGACGGCCATAGTCGTGGCGCGACGGCGGTGGGCGGATCGAGCGGCGCGCTCATGGCAAGACCACCTCGTTTGATCTCAAGTTGAAAGTCACTTTGAGATCAAAGGGAAGCCGAATTTCACGCCTGTCTCTGGATACGACGGGCCTGTGACCTGTCGTCGCCGCCGTGAACGCGCTCGGTCGGATCATGGTGTCCGTTCTCCTACACAAGCCCGCCTGTGCGGGTCTTCATATGTAATCAGCGGTCACCCAGGAGGGGTCGAGACGGGCTTCGTTCCGCCTCCCGGAATCCCAAGGGCACACCCAAGCACAGATGTTGGTCTGATTACAAAAGCTATTTGACAGTCTCAATATGCCAGTGACATTGTGACGGTGAAGCACCTCGGCGAACGAGGGCTCATGGGAGGATACGAGGCATGACCGTCAAAGGTTCGATCAGTGTAACCGCATTGGTGTTCGCCGGCGTTCTCGGGGCGACGCCGGCCCTGGCACAGCAAGCCGATCCCGGCGCGACCCAGGTCGAAGACATCATCGTCACGGCCACCAAGCGCGAGGAGCGGTTGATCGACGTGCCTGTCGCCGTCACCGCGGTCGGTGGCGAACAGCTGGAAAATTCCGGCGTGACGGATATCCGCGAGCTGACGGGTCTGGCGCCGAGCGTTCAGTTCCAGACGCCGGGCGGCGGGTCCGACTCCTCGGTGCGCATTCGCGGCGTAGGCACGACCTCCACCAATCCAGGTCTGGAATCCTCTGTCGGCGTGGTGATCGACGGCGTCGCCCGGGCGCGGACCGGGGTCGCCCTGTCCGAGCTCGGCGATCTGGAGCGGATCGAGGTGCTGCGTGGCCCGCAAGGCACCCTGTTCGGCCGCAACACCTCATCGGGCCTCATCAACGTCGTGACGCGCGCGCCCGACCCTTCTGCGGCGGCGGGACGGATCGAGGCGACCTACGGGGCGTTCAACAACGTCCGCTTCGGCGGCTACTACAATCTGCCTCTGTCTGACGACGCGGCGCTTCGGATCGAGGCGAGCCGTGAGACGCGCGACGGCTTCTATTCGGACGCCAACAGCGATGAAACGTTGGACAACATCGATCGCAGCTTCATTCGCGGCAAGCTGCTCTACGCGCCGAGCGAAAACGTGCGTTGGCTGTTCAGCGCCGACTACACCAAGCGGGAAGAGAACTGCTGCGTCGCCTTGCTGGCGATCGCCGGGCCGACATTCAATCTCGTCAACAGCCTGGCCGCCGCGCGCGGCGGCGGCATCGGATATCCGTCAACCGATCCCTTTGACCGCCAGGCGTCGAAGAACAACAATCGTCGCAATCAGGAAGACGTCACCGACTATGGCGTCTCGGCCCAAGGCGACTTCAACCTCGGGTGGGCGCAGCTGACCAGCATCACGGCGTTCCGGAGCTGGGAGGCCTGGCGGTCGCAGGACTTCGATCACTCGGGCGTCGATCTGGGCTTCTTTGCGCCGAACGGCCTGCATCAGGGATTTGACGTCTTCACCCAGGAATTCCGCCTGGCCGGAACCGCCGGTTCGCTCGACTGGCTGGTCGGCGCCTATTACTCGGACGAGAAGGTGCTCAACGACTCCGCGTACCGGATCGGCGCCGACCTGCCGCTGATGTATGGCGCCGCCAGCTTCAAGCCGGCGACCCTGGCCGCCTTCACGCCCGGGGACGGCGCCCGCGGCATCGGCAACCAGGACGGAACCGATCTGTCGATCTTCACCCACAACATCTGGCGGGTAACGGACAAGCTCAGCCTGACGGCTGGTCTGCGGTACACCAACAACGAAAAGTCGATCACCTATCGTGGTGAGAACTTCAATCCGGCCTGCGGCGTGGCGGTCGCCGGCGCCGACGCCCTCGGGACGGCGATCTTCTGCGCGGCGTTCTGGGACACGCGATTCAACGTCGCCGGCGACAGCGACTCGCGCTCGGAATCGGCAGTCACCGGCACCTTCAACGCGGGCTACAAGTTCAACGAAACTCTGAACTCCTATTTCTCGTATTCGCGAGGCTACAAGTCCGGCGGCTATAATTTCGACCGCGCCGGCTTCACCACGCCGGCGACCCCCAACGCCCGCGACCTGGCGTTCGTCGAGGAGACGGTGGACGCCTATGAACTTGGACTGAAGGGGGAGTTCTTCGACCGCTCCCTGCGCGCCAACTTCGCCGTCTTCCATCAGACGTTCGAGGGCTTTCAGCTGATCGAATACACCGGCGTCAGCTTCGTGGTGCGGAGCCTGTCCGAGGTGATCTCCAAGGGGGCGGAGCTGGAGTTGACATGGCGTCCTGTCGAAGGGCTGACGCTGACCAACGGCACGACCTACACCGACGCCTACTATCCCAACGTCACGGGCAACCGCACCTATGCCGGCAAGGAGATGGAGCAGTCTCCGGACTGGGTGAACGTCTCGTCCGCCACATGGGAGTTTCCGATCGGCGCCAGTCTGACGGGGGTCGCGTACATCGACGCGAGATACTCGTCGGAGTTCTTCACGGGCGGGTTTGATCCCAACCGGATCCAGAAGGCCTTCACCACCGCCAATGCCCGCTTCTCCCTGCGGTCGGTCGATGGAGGCTGGCAGGTCGACGTCTGGGGCCGAAACATCACCGACGAGGGCTACTACCGGCGCGTCATTCCCGCGACCTTCCAGGCCGGGTCCTATTCCGCCTTCCTCGGGGATCCGCGCACCTATGGCGTGACGCTGCGCAAGAATTTCTGAGACCGCAAAGATCCGTTCCTGGATCCACCTGCCCCGTCGCGAAAGCGGCGGGGCCTTCTTTTTCCCGTGTGCGCCGCTGGAAAAGAAAAAGGGCCGCTCCGAAGAGCGGCCCTCAGTCGTCGGGGAAGAACCGAATTCAGAGACCCATCTGGCGTCCGGCCAAGTCGCGAAGGATCTCCTCCGACCCGCCGCCGATGACGAAGATGCGGGCCTCGCGATAGATGCGTTCGACGCGGTTGCCGCCGGTGTAGGCGCGACCGCCCAGCACCTGAAGGCTTTCGCGGGCGCAATGCTCGAGCGTGGTGGTGGCCTGGATCTTCAGCATGGCAAGGTCGGCGATGACGTTCTCGCCGCGCTCGAAGCGCCAGACCAGAATGTCGAGGAAGGCATAGGCCGCTTTCAACCGCTGGATCATGTCGACGATCTTGTGCCGCATGGCCTGGTGGTCGACCAGCCGCTTGCCGAAGGTGTGGCGCTCGCGGGCGAAGGCGATGGCTTCGGCGACGCAGGTGCGTGTCATGGCCAGGGTGGCCGAGATGCCGCTGAACCGCTCGATGTTGAACTGGCCGGCCAAGCCGGCGAACCCGCGGTTCTCCTCGCCGATCAGGTTGGTGACCGGGACCTCGACGTTCTCGAACTTCAGCCAGCCGTTGTTCTTGTTGTACCATTGCAGGCCGGGCAGGGGGCCGCGGGTGACGCCCGCCCGATCGGTCTCGATCAACAGCATCGACAGACCGCCCATGCCGGGGCCGCCGGTGCGGACGGCCGTCAGCAGATAGTCGGCCTTCATGGCCCCCGAAATCAGGGTCTTGCCGCCATTGACCACGAACACGTCGCCGCGTCGTTCGGCCGTGGTGGTGAAGTTGGAAACGTCGGACCCGCCGCCGGGCTCGGTGACGGCGAAGGCGATCTTCTTCTCGCCGGCGAGAACGGGCCGGGCGACGCGGTCCAGCATCTCGGCCGTCCCGCCGTTGATGATCGGCGGCAGGGCGATCCAGGGGGTGGCCAGGTCGGCGAACACCACGCCGGAGCCCAGGCGGAAGAATTCCTCGGCGAAGAGGATCCGCTCATAAAGTCCGATGTCCTCGCCCGTGCCGCCGAGGTCCTCGCGGAACCCCATGCCCAGGATCCCGTCCTGGGCCGCCTGGACATACAGGCTGTCGGGGAAATCGGAGGCGGTATCCCAGTCGTCGAGATGCGGGGCGATATGGGTGTCGACGAAGTCGCGCAGCTTGGCGCGCCACGCGTCATGGGCCGGCGTCAGGAAGGGGCTGGGCGGTCGAAGCGCATCAAAATCCAGTGTGGTCGGCGTTCTGTCAGCCATGATCTATCCCCTGAGCGTTCCCTGTGCCCGCCGCTAACCGGCGTGGCTTGCGAAATGATACTAAAACCTCTCGCCAAGGGCTGCAATAATGGTATTCTAACGCAACCCACTATTTCTGTGCCGTCACAACAAGGAGCCTGACATGGGTTTCGAACGCACGGGCGCTGATCGCGCCGCCTTCTCCGCCGGCGCCGCCGAGGCGCCGATCCGCTATACGCTGGAAGCCAGCGACCATCCGTATCTGAACGGGGCGTGGACGCCGCAGCATGAAGAGCACACCGCCGAGGACATGCCGGTGATCGGGACCGTCCCGACCGACATCGACGGCGTTTATGTGCGCAACACCGAAAACCCGGTCCACACGCCGCTGGGTCGTTATCACCCGTTCGACGGCGACGGCATGATCCACGCGATCAGCTTCCGGGACGGCAAGGCGGCCTATCGCAACCGCTTCGTCCGCACCAAGGGCTTCCAGGCCGAGCAGGAGGCGGGTCGAGCCCTGTGGTCGGGCCTGGCCGAGCAGCCGTCGCGTTCGGAGAAGCCGGGCTGGGGGGCGCACGGCGGCCTGAAGGATTCGTCATCGACCGACGTCATCATCCACGCGGGATCGATCCTCTCGACCTTCTACCAGTGCGGCGAGGCCTATCGGCTGGATCCCTATACGCTGGAGCCGCTGGGCACGGACGACTGGTGCCCGCCCGAAGGCGTGTCGGCCCATCCCAAGGTGGACGAGAAGACCGGCGAACTGCTGTTCTTCAACTATTCGAAGCAGGCCCCCTACATGCATTATGGCGTGGTCGGGCCGGACAACCAGTTGAAGCATTTCACGCCCATCCCCCTGCCGGGGGCGCGCCTGCCGCACGACATGGCCTTCACGACCAACTGGTCGATCCTGAACGACTTCCCCCTGTTCTGGGAGGAGGAGCTGTTGCCCAAGGGCTATCATGTCGCGCGCTTCCATCCGGAGATGAAGTCGCGCTTCGGCCTGATCCCGCGCTATGGCACGGCCGATCAGATCCGCTGGTTCGAGGCCGAGCCGACCTATGTGCTGCACTTCCTGAACGCCTGGGAAGAGGGCGACGAGGTCGTGCTGGACGGGTATTTCCAGGACAACCCGGTGCCCAAGACCAGCCCGGACGCCTGGCCCGCCTATGAGCGGATCATGACCTTCCTCGACCAGAACATGCTGCAGCCCAAACTGCACCGCTGGCGCTTCAACCTGAAGACCGGCGAGACGAAGGAAGAGCGGCTGGACGACCGGGTGCTGGAGTTCGGCGTCATCAACAACCAGGTCGGCGGCACGCCCTATCGCTATGCCTACAGCGCCGTGTCCAAGCCGGGCTGGTTCCTGTTCACGGGCCTGGTCAAGCATGACCTGAAGACGGGTGATAGCCAGACGGTCGAGTTCGGACCGGAACGCTATGGCTCCGAGCCCTGTTTCGCGCCGCGTATCGGGGCGACGGATGAGGACGACGGCTATCTGATCACCTTCGTCACCGACATGAACGAGGACCGGTCTGAGTGCGTCATCTATGATGCGCAGAAGGCCGGCGATGGGCCGGTGGCGCGCATTATCCTGCCGGGGCGCATCTCCAGCGGGACCCACGCCACCTGGTCGCAGGGACCGACCATCCGGGCGGCGCGCGACGCCTCTCGTCCCGACCGGAACGCGGCCTGAAAGGAACACGCATGACCACCTATATCCTGGGCGGCTGGCAGTCTGACTTCGGGCGCAACTGGGCGCGCGAAGGCAAGGAGATCATCGACGGCTTCGGCGAGGCGGTGAACGGGACGCTGGCGGCGACGAACCTCGATCCCGAGGACATCGATGTCGGCCATGTCGGCAACTTCGTGGCCGACCTGTTCGTCGGCCAGGGGCTGCTGGGCGGCTTCTTCGCCCAGGCCGAGCCGAGGTTCCGCGATCTGCCGACGTCCCGGCATGAGGGCGCCTGCGCCTCGGGCAGTCTGGCTCTGCTGGCGGCCATGGCGGATATCGAGGCGGGCTACTACGGCACGGCCATGGTCCTGGGCATCGAGATGATGCGGAACGTGCCCGGCCAGACCGGAGCCGAGTATCTGGGCGCCGCCGCCTGGACCGGCCATGAGTTCGGCGAGGCCACCTATGTCTGGCCGCGCGCCTTCTCCAACCTGACCGAGGAATACGACCGGCGCTATGGGATCGACGAGGCGCACCTGCGCCGTATCGCCCAGATCAACTTCGACAACGCCAAGCGCAATCCGAACGCTCAGACCCGCAACTACGTCTTCTCGAACGCCAGCTTCACCGACGACGACGAGGCCAATCCGGTCATCGAAGGCCGGGTGCGCAAGACCGACTGCGGCCAGGTGACGGACGGCGCGGCCGGCATCGTCCTGGCGTCAGAGGAACGGGCGGCGGAATACGCCAGGGCGCGCGGGATCGCTCTGGAAAGCCTGCCGCGCATCAAGGGCTGGGGGCACCGGTCGGCGCCGATCCAGTATGCGACCAAGATCGAGAACAGCGCCGGTCAGGACTATGTCTTCCCGCATGTGAAGCGAGCCATAGACGAGGCGCGGACGCGGGCGGGCGTCGGCCTGTCGGACGTGGATGCGGTGGAGACCCACGACTGTTTCTCAATGACCGAATACATGGCCATCGACCATCTGGGTCTGACGGCGGCCGGCGAGAGCTGGAAGGCGGTCGAGGCGGGGGACATCGCCATGGGCGGGCGCCTGCCCATCAATCCGTCCGGCGGCCTGATCGGCCTGGGCCATCCGGTCGGCGCCACCGGCGTGCGGATGGCGCTGGACGCCTTCAAGCAGACGACGGGAACGGCCGGCGACTATCAGGTCGAGGGAGCGAAGCACGTCCAGACCCTCAACATCGGGGGATCGACGACGACGACGGTGAGCCTGCTGGTAGGGGTGTAGTCGTCGATTTCACTGAGGTTGAGCGACGCCGGGGAATTCGGAGACGAAATTTCGGCGACTTCGGCTAGGTCGGCGACTTCGGCGACCGGATCGACAGGCCCACGACCCCCATGGCGGCGATGCGTCCATCGGGCAGCACGACCCTGACATCGACCACGGCCTTGCGGGCGTCGCTGTAGGTCACGCGCCCCTCGGACGTCAGCCGGGCGCAGTCGCCCGGCACGGCGTTCAGATAGCGCATGGTGATGTCGGTCGAGAGCAGGGTCTCGCCTGGCTTCAGAATGGTCATCACGGCGCCGCCGCCGGCCATGTCGATCATGGCGGCGGTGACCCCGCCGTGCACCAGGCCGACGAAGTTGGAGTGGCCGGGATCGATGTCGCACACGACCCTGATCCAGCCGTCCCCGGCCTCGGCCACCACGCAGGACAGCCGGGTCAGGAAGCCGCCGACCGACAGTCCCATCTCGCGCCACTGTTCGACCATGTGACGGCCCGAGCGGGTCGCGTCGATGCGGAAGGCGACGGGCGCCACGACGCCGCCGGAGGCTTCGGCGTCACTCATGCGGCGCGGCGGGCGGCCACATCGGCGCGGGCGGCGAAGCGATCGAGGGCCATCGCATATTCGCCTTCCAGTCGCGCAACGATGTCGGCGACCGGTTCGATCCCGCGGACGGCGCCCAGGCCCTGGCCGGCGGCCCAGATGTCCTTCCAGCGCTTCTGATTCTGGCCGCCCGAATAGTCGCGGACAGCCGGGCCGCCGAGGTCGTCGGGGTCGAGACCGGCGGCGCGCAGGCTGGGCTTGAGCCAGGAGGCCGGGGTCCCGGTGACCGCCGCCGAGACCGTCAGGTCGTCAGGCCCGGCGTCCACCACCATCTGCTTGTACTCGGCCTGGGCCAGGCTTTCGGCGGCCGCCAGGAAACGGGTGCCCATGTAGACGAAGTCGGCGCCCGCCGCGACCGCACCGGCCACGCCCGCGCCGTCGCCGACGCCGCCGCCGACGGCGACATAGCCGTCGAAAAAGTCTCGCACGGCCGAGATGAAGGCGAAGGGCGACAGGTGTCCGGTGTGGCCGCCGGCGCCGGCGCTGACGCAGGCCAGACCGTCAACGCCGGCCTCGGCCGCCTTGCGCGCCAGGGTCATGTTGACGACGTCGGCGAAGACCAGGCCGCCGTAGGCCTTGACCGTCTCCATGACGGGGCGGGGCGACCCAAGGGCGGTGATCACCACGGGCGGCTTGTACTCGGCGACCAGGCGCAGGTCCTCGGCCAGGCGGACGTTGGTCGAGTGGGTGATCATGTTGGCGATCCACGGCCCGTCGCCGGGTTTCAGCGCGCCGGTGATCGTGCCCATCCACTGGTCCAGGTCGGCGCTGGTCCGGCAGTTGGGGGTGGGGAAGGCGCCGGCGATGCCCGCGCGGCAGGCGGCGATGACCATGTCCGGCCCGGAGACCAGGAACATGGGCGCGGCGAAAACCGGCAGGCGGAGGGAGGCGAACGGGGAGGCGGAGGCGGTCATGCGGACTCGGTCGTCTGGAACGTCTGGCGCAGATCCCGTTTCAGGATCTTGCCGACAGGATTGCGGGGGAGGGCGTCGATCGGCTCCAGCCGCTCGATCTGTTTGTAGACGGCCACCTGGCGCTCGCCGGTGAGGAAGGCGTTGAGCTCAGCCAGGGTGGCGCTCTGGTCGGGGCGGAAGACGACGAAGGCCGCCAGACGCTCGCCCAGGGTCGGATCGGGGGCGCCGACGACGGCGACCTCGGCCACGGCGGGATGGGCGGTCAAATGGCTCTCGATCTCTTCGGAGGAGATGTTCATGCCGCCGCGGATGATGATGTCCTTCAGGCGTCCGACGAAGCGGATGTGCTGCAGGCGGTCGCCGGCGTATTCGAACAGGTCGCCGGTGCGGAACCAGCCGTCGGCGTCGAAGGCCCGGGCGTTGATCTCGGGCGCGCGCCAGTAGCCGGAGAAGATGGTCGCGCCCTTGACCCGCAGCTCGCCGACGCGGCCGCCCTCGGTGATCTCCTGTTCCGTCTCGGGATCGACCAGGCGGGTGAAGATGCGGTCGTGCAGCTTGCAGGCCCATTTGAAGCCCTCGCCCAGACGGGGGAACAGGCTGGCGCGGTCGGCCGCCTCGGGCAGGTCCTTGAGGGCGGACGGAAAGGAGGCGCCCTCGTTCGAGCCGAAGTAGTTGACGATCTGCACGCCGTATTTCTCGTGGAAGCCGCGCACCATCCATTCGGACAGGGGGGCGGAGCCGGAGCCGATCGACTTCAGCCGCTGGAAGTCGATGCCCTGCAACATGGCCTCGTTCTGCAGCAGCAGGTTCAGCACGGCCGGCGGGGCGACGGTATAGTCGATCCGCTCCTCGCGGAGTTGTTGCAGCAGCACCTTGAGATCGAACGGGTGGTGCTGGATCAGGGCGCCGCCCAGCAGCAGCCAGCCGATCAGGGCGGTGGAGATGCCGCCCATATTAACCATCGGGAAGGGGTTCAAGAGGCGTGCGCCTGGCGCCAGGTCTGCGGCGTCGATGACCCCGTCGCCCATGATGATCCATTCATTGTGGCTGCGCGGCACCCCCTTGGGCTGGGCCTCGGTGCCGGAGGTCCAGCAGATGGTGACGATGTCGTCGGCGGTGACGGCCGCCTTCTTCCGGGCCTTCTGCGCGGCCATATGCTGGTCGCGGGTCACGCGATCCATCAGGGGTTCGAGGTCCAGCCCTCCCTCGGGACAGGTCTCGCCCAGGACGAAGACGTGCTTCAGGCTGGGGCAGCGGGTCTTGAGCCCGACCAGCATGTCGCCGTGCTTCTGCTTGCCGATGCGGTCGACCGTGATGGCGGCCACGGCGTCGGTCCTGTCGATGATGTAGGCAAGCTCGTGCTCGCGGTACTGGACGGGCGCGGGGCTAGAGATGATCCCCAGGCGCTGGCAGGCCAGATAGGCGATCGTCAGTTCGGCGATGTTGGGCAGCTGGATCACCACCACATCGTCCTTGCGGACGCCGTGGGCGGTCAGGACGGCGGCCAGCTGGCTGACGGCATGGCCGGTCTGGCGCCAGGTCAGGCGCTCGGCTTCGCCGCCGGTGATCTCCGGCATGTTCGGAGGGTCGATCAGGGCCTCGGCGTCGGGATGCGCCTTGAGGTGCTTCTGGAACAGGTCCTCCAGGGTGACGTCGCCCCACCACCCCCTGGCCTTCATTTCCCGGATGCGCGACTGCGGAACGACGATCATGGACGGTTCTCCCTGAAGGCGACGGACGATGGGGTCGACTGGTCGGGGAGAACCAGATCACGGACCTGGGTCCGCACCACCTTGCCTACCGGATTGCGGGGCAGGGCGTCGAGCAGGTGCAGACGTTTGGGGGTGCGGACGGGGCCGATGGCCTCGCGCACGAAGGCGCGGATCGAGGCGTCGTCGGCGAAGCCGGGGGTGACGGCCACAGCCGCCTCCAGACGTTCGCCCCAGACCTCGTCCTCGACCGCGAAGGCGCAGGCCTCGCGCACGGCCGGGTGGCGGTTCAGCGCCGCCTCGACCTCGCCCGGATAGACGTTGTAGCCGCCGGTGATGATCAGGTCTTTCGAGCGGCCGATCAGGGTCAGCAGACCGTCGGACGACAGGCGGCCGATGTCGCCGGTCTTGAGCCAGTCGCCGTGGCGCGAGGCGGCGGTCAGTTCGGGGGCGCCGAGATATTCGGTGCGGGCCAGGTCGCCGGCGACCACGATCTCGCCCTCGCCGTGGTCGTGTACAACGCCGGAGGCGTCCAGAACCGCCACCCGCGTGCCAGGAAAGGTGCGGCCGACCGAGGCGCGCAGGGCCGGGTCGGCCATCTCGGAGGGCGACAGACCGGCGATGGTCATGGGCGCTTCGGTCTGGCCGAACAGGGTGGAGATGACCGGACCGAAACGGGCGATGGCCTCGGCGATCCGGTCGGGCGACATGGGCGCCGCCGAATAGGTGATGTGGCGCAGGGCCGGGAAGTCGTCGGGCGCGAAGCTCGCCTCGGCCATCAGGAGGGCGATCAGGGTCGGGGGCATGAAGGCGACGCTGACCCGGCGTTTCAGCTCGGCCAGGATCGCCGCCCGGTCAGGCTCGGCCAGCAGGACATGGGCGCCGCCCGCCGCCAGCACCGGCAGGACATAGTGGGACGAACCGTGGGTCAGGGGGGCGACGGCCAGGTTCACGTCCTCGGCGGTGAAGCCGTAGAAGCCCGCCATCGAGTCCAGGGCGGCCCGGCCGCTGGCCTGGCTCTGGACCACCCCCTTGGGCACGCCGGTGGAGCCGCCGGTGAACTTCAGGGCGAAAGGGGCGGCAGGATCGTCGTGGATCGGCGGCAGGTCGGCGGCCCCTTCATCGAGATTTGGGGGCAGGTCGGCCAGCCAGTGCTCGAGCGGCAGGGGGCGGGCGCACACCCCGGCCGACGCGACCGAGGCGGCGTCATGGAGGGTCAGCACCGGCCTGGCCCGGGCCTGGAAGTCCGAGTTCAGCTGTGCGCCGTTGCGGGGATTGAGCGGGGTCCAGACGGCGCCGGCGCGCAGGATGGCCAGATAGGCGACGATGTGATCGGCGCTGTTGGCGGCGCACAGGCTGATGCGGTCGCCCCGACGGACGCCGCGCTGGATCAGGTCGGCGGCGGCGGCCTCGACCCGGTCGATCAGGTCGGCGTGGGTGAGGGTGGTGTCGCCGTCGATCAGGGCGGGGCGATCGGCC
This sequence comes from Brevundimonas sp. VNH65, assembly GCF_049445955.1. Lineage (NCBI taxonomy): Bacteria > Pseudomonadati > Pseudomonadota > Alphaproteobacteria > Caulobacterales > Caulobacteraceae > Brevundimonas > Brevundimonas sp. VNH65. The sequence continues at coordinate 189,671 of NZ_JBMSDX010000001.1, forward strand.
TTGGCGGCAAGGTTTTCGTAGACGGCGTGGATGGGGTGGGTCATGCGGCCCGCTCCAGAACCGTGACCACGGTCGCCGCCTCTTCAACACCGAGGAAGCCGCCGCCGTTCTCGGCCACGGCGATGCGGGCGTTCTCGACCTGACGCGGACCCGCCTCGCCGCGCAGTTGGGTGGTCAGTTCGTAGAGTTGCGCCAGTCCGGTGGCGCCGACCGGGTGACCCTTGGCGACCAGACCGCCCGAGGGATTGACCGGAGTGCGGCCGCCCAGGGCGAAGTCGCCGGTCGCCGCGCGGGCGCCGACGGTTCCCGGTTCGGCGAGGCCGAGGTTCTCGATCTGCTGCAACTCCGCGTAGCTGGTGGCGTCATGAACTTCGGCGACGTCGATGTCGGCGGGTGTGATCCCGGCCTGCTCATAGGCGGCGAGGGCGGCGCGGCGGCCGATGTGGTTCCCGAGGTCGGCCGGGGCGCGGGCGCCGGCGCTGACGAGGGCGCATCCCCGCACGCGAACGGCGCGGCCCGCGGCGCCCAGCTTCGCCAGACCGGCGGCTGAACACAGCACAACAGCAGAGGCGCCGTCGCTGACCGGGGCGCACATGGCGCGGGTGAAGGGGAAGACGACAGGCTTGTCGGCCAGCACCTGATCGACCGTCATCGGGGTGCGGTATTGGCTCAGCGGATTGTCGCGGGCGGCGGTGTGGTTCTTGGCCGCCAGTCGGGCGAAGTCGGCCTGGGTCGTGCCGTGGCGGGCCATGTGGGCGCGGGCCTGGGCGGCGTAGAGGTCCATGAAGAGGCTGCGACCGGGCCCGGGGTCCTCGCCGCCCATGGCCTTGATATAGGCGAGGACGCCCTCGCGGTCGTGGACGTCGGTTCCGCCCGCGAAGGCGGCGGCCACCCGGTCGGGCCGGTCGGGGAAGACCATCTTCTCGGCCCCGACGACCAGGGCGATGTCGCCCGCCCCGGCGCGCAGCCAGTGGATCGACTGAAGCAGGGCGGTCGAACCGGAGGCGCAGGCGTTCTCGACATTGACGACGGGTATGCCGGTCAGGCCGAGGGGACGCAGGGCGATCTGGCCGCGCACCGTGTTCTGGCCCTCCAGCATCGGTTGGCGGGTGTTGGAGAACCAGGCGGCCTGTATGTCGGCGACGCCGGCCCCGGCGTCGGCCAGGGCCGCCGTCACGGCCTCGGCCGTCAGGGATTTGACGCTGTCGGCCGGCCGCTTGCCGAAGGCGGTCATGGAGACCCCGGCGATGAAGACGTCCTGGCTCACCGGATCGGCCGTCGTCGCTGGACGATGCGGAAGCGCGAGGCGACGAAGGCCAGGTCGGCCAGACAGGCGTTGCCCGCCGGGTTCAGGCCTGTCACGTGATAGTCGCTGTAGGCGGCGGCGAAGTTGATCCACATCGCCCCGGTCAGATTGATCGACAGATTGGCGCCCGCCACCTCATAGGCCGGGGCGGCGCGGTCGATGAAATCGTCATCGGTCGAATAGAGGTAGGAGGAGATGGAGCCCTGCGTCCTGGCCAGCCAGGTCGCCTCGGTCACCGCGTCGTCGGAAGAGCGGCGGACCAGATAGAGGACGGGGCCGAACCGTTCCTCGGCATAGAGTTCGTAGTGGCCGTCGCTCTCCACCGCGATCACCAGAGGGGTCAGGGTGCGGGCGTCGGGGAATTGGGGGTGGGCGTAGGGGGCGGCCTCGCGCAGAACGCGGACGCCGGACCTGCCCTCGACCTCGGCGCGGGCGTCGCGCACGACCTTCAGACTGACCTCGCCCTGGATGGCGCCCATGATGCCCGCGGCCTGCGCCGGGTCGGCGGCGATGGCGTCGATCTGATCCACGATGGCGGCGGATATGGGCGCGAACAGGTCCGGGGCGATGTAGATGACCTGCGGGCTGGTGCACATCTGGGCCGAGAACAGGCTGGATGAGCGGGCCACGGCGCGGGCGACGGGCTGGACCTCGGCGACGCTGTCGATGACGACGGTGTTGACGCCGGCGGTCTCGGTGAACAGCAGCTTGTTCGTCACCGTCCGCTCCAGATGACCGCCGTAGCGGGGGCTGCCGGTGAAGTCGATGATCTGGACATCCGGGTGATCGACCAGCGTCTGGGCGACGGGCTCGGCCAGGGTGTCCACGGCCAGGGTCACGAGGTTGGGGTCGAAGCCGTGATCGGCCAGAACCTGACGGCAGGTCTCGACCACGATGGCCATCGGCAGGACGGCGATCGGGTGGGGTTTGACGATGACCGGATTGCCCGTCCCCAGACTGGCGAACATGGCCGGATAGGCGTTCCAGGTCGGGAAGGAGGCGCAGCAGATGACCAGACCGACGCCGCGCGGGACCAGGGTGTAGGTCTTCTCCAGCGCCACCGCCTCGCCGCCGAAGTCGCGGTGATACTGCGCGGTCGGGGCCACGTCGCGCATGGCCTTGGCGGCGTAGGCCAGGGCCTCGACGCCGCGATCCAGGGCATTGGGGCCGGAGCCGCTGAAGGCCTGGGTGTAGCTTTGTCCCGCGACGTGCATCACGGTGTGGACCATCTCGAAATTGCGGTCGTAGAGCCGCTGGCTCATCTCCAGACACAGGGCGAGCCGCAGCTCGGGATCGGCGACGCGCCAGTCGGTCCAGGCGGCGAGGGCGGCGTCGACCAGGACGTTCGGATCGCTGACGGTATAGCGAACGCCGAGGGGCTTGCCGGTGAAGGGCGAGACCTCCTCGCCCACCTCTCCGACCACGCCGGGCTGGCTGAGATCGAACAGGGTGTTCAGTCGCGCCTCGAAGGCGGCCTTGCCCTGCACCGGCTTGTCCGGGCCGTGGATCTTGGTCGAGGGGCTGTCGCGCCAGGGCGACCAGCTCTTGCGGGTCCGGACCGCCTCGATGGCGGCGTTCAAGGTCGCGGCGTGGCGGGCGACGACGTCCCTGCGGTCGTCCAGCTTGGTCGCGGAGCCCTCCATCACAATCCTCCGCGCACCCCGGCGAAGGCCGGGGTCCAGAATGCGAACACCAAGTCTTCAGCAACGGCCGGCACGGCGACCTCCCTGCGGTCCAGACCCTTGAGCTGGATCCCGGCCTTCGCCGGGATGCTCGGAGAGGGGGAGGAGCGATCCATCAGCCGAGCCGTTCGACGATCATGGCGGCGCCGACGCCTTGTGCGCCCGCGGCCGCGACCAGCCCATAGCGACCCTCGCAGGCGTCCAGGGCGTCGAGCAGGGAGGACAGCAGGATGCCGCCTGAGGCGCCCATGGGGTGCCCCTTGGCCATGTGACCGCCGCCGACATTGACCTTGTCCGGATCGATGTCCCGCTCGCGCAGGAACTTGACGATGGTGACGGCGAAGGCCTCCATGAATTCGATCCGGTCCATGTCGGCGAGCGTCAGCCCGGCCGTGGCCAGGGCCTTATCCATGGCCTCGAACCCGGCGGTCAGGGAGGCGGCGGGGTCGCCGCCTGCCTCGGCATAGGCGACGATCCGGGCGCGGGCGCCGGCCGCCTCGCCGGAGATCAGGGCGAGCGAAGCGCCGTCGCACATGGGCGGGGCGTGGGCGACGGTGTGGCGATGGTCGATGACCCGGCCGCCCAGGGCCTCGGCATATTGTTCGCCCAAAGGCGCGAACGCGGCGGGCATGGCCGCGAGGCTCTCGGCGGTGGTCGAGGCGCGGGCGGGTTCTTCCTTGTCGAGACCATTCAGCGGGATCCGCGACTTGACCAGGGGCGTGCCCTCGGCGGCGGCGGCGCGCTGCTGCGACGTCAGGGCGGCGGCGTCCATCTCCTCGCGGGTGACGCCGATGTCCTCGGCCAGACGGTCGGCGGCGACGACGACGGGGATGTATCGGGTGCGGGTCGGGAAATCCGGGTCCTCATAATAGTCGGCCTTGTCGCCCATGAAGGGGACGCGCGACATCATCTCCACCCCGCCGGCCAGGGCCGTCTTGACCCCGCCCGCCTCGACCATGTTCGCGGCCTGGCCGATCGCGGTGAGGCTGGAGACGCAGTAGTTGTTCAGGCTGAAGGCGAAGGCGGCGTCGGGAAGGCCGGCATGCAGCTTGGACACCAGGGCGACATTGGCCCCCTGGGCGCCGACCTGACCCACGGCGCCCAGGATCAGGGCGTCGGCGCGATGGGCGGCGCCGTCGTTGCGGGCGTCGATGGCGTCGATCAGGCCCGACACCAGCTCATGCGGCTTCAGCGAGGCCAGACCGCCGTCGGGGCGGGCCTTGGCGCGCGGGGTGCGGACGGCGTCGAGGATATAGGCGGTCATCGGGGATCTCCTCAGGCGGCCGTGCGGATCTGGTCGCCGGGCGCCCAGGTCCCATGGAAGCCAGCGGGCACGCGGGCGGGCAGCGGAATGCGGGCGACGGGGCCCGCCTCGAAGTCCCGGGCGTTCAGGACCTGGACCTCCGACGTTCCCTCGGCGGCGTCGGTGACGAAGACGATGACGTAGCCGTCGTCCTCCTCCACGGCCCCGACGCGCGGGGCGAAGGCGGGTTCCGAGCCGCCCATGCCGGGGGCGAACCGATGGGTCTGGGTCGCCCCCGTTCCGAGGTCGTACTTGTACAGGCCGTCGAACCGCTGCAACTGCTCGGGGGCCATGGAGACGTGGTAGGACCAGCGGGTCTTGCGGCCGGTGTAGTCCAGATTGACCACCGGGAACTCGCCGATGCGGTCGTCGAGGATGCGTTTCTTCACCTCGCCCGTGACCATGTTCATCCGCCATTCGACGGGCACGGCGTTCAGGGCCAGGACGTTGACCATGGCGGCATAGGGGCCATAGGCCGGATTGGGCGCGAAGCCGTTCGGCGTCATCATGCAGGCGGTCATGACCACCTCGTCGCCGTCCTCCCAGGAATTGACGACGTGATAGATGTAGCAGGTCTCGGTCTCGAACCAGCGGATCTGATCGCCCCGGCCGTTTTTCGGCACGACGCCGAAGCGGGCGGGCTGGTCGGCGACCTTGATCTGCCACTGGCTGTTGCGCAGGCCGCCTTCGGTGAAGACCACCGGCAGGTCGTGCAGGATGATGTAGTTCTCGGTCAGACCCATGTCGTGCGGCAGGCGCGGTCCGGGCAGGTCGACCTTCTGGAAGTTGGTCAGCTGGTTGTGGGCGTCCACGACGCCGAAGGTCATCCACGGCTCGTAGAGCGAATAGTCGAAGAAGCAGAACTCGCCGGTCTTTGGATCGACCTTGCCGTGGGCCGAGACGTGGCGGGGCAGGGCGCGGCCGAAGCTCTCGTCGCCGATCGTTTCGAGCGTCCGGGCGTCCACGCGCACCGGCTTGCCCGAGATGTACCAGAGGGCCATCAGCGAGCCGTTGTGGAAGACCAGGTCGGTGTTGGCCGTATCCTTGTAGACCAGGTCGCCGCGCGTCGAGCCGGCGCGCGCGCGGGCCGAGGGCAGCAGGACGCCGCCGGCGCCGATGTCGCGCCCGGCCCGCTCGGCCTGCAGGTCCGCCGTGCCGACCCAGCGGTTGCGGTATTCGGCCTTGCCGTTCTCGAAATAGATCGCGTGCACCATGCCGTCGCCGTCGAACCAGTGATGCAGGCCTTCCGGCGACTGGGCGGGATTGGGGCCGTTGCGCACAAAGGCGCCGTGCAGGTCGCGGGGTATCTCGCCGATGACCGGCAGGTCGAGGGCGGTCGTCTCGGCCGACACGGGCGCATAGAGCCCCTGAAGGTAGGGGTTCATCTCATTGACCCCGATCAGGGTCGTGTTGGGCAGTCGGGAGGCGAGGGTCGCGTCGTCGGCCATGAGTTTTCTCCGTTCGAGCGAGGTCAGGACACCGCGACGAGGCGCGGCGGATTATCATGCAGGAAGGCGTCGAAGGACGAGGTGCCGTCGGGCGGCAAGGTCCAGCCGTCCAGCGACAGGATCGGCCCGATGGCGCGGTCCAGATCCTCGACGGCCAGGTCTTCGGGGCGGTCGAAGGCGACGCCGGGGCCTTCGATACGCACGGCGCGCCGCACCTTGCCGGCTCCGGCCACCAGGGTCTCGCCGTTCAGGGTGCAGGCCTCGCTCATCAGCCAGCTCACGACCGGCGCCACATGTTCGGGGGGCAGGGCGGCGCCGATCTCGGCGCTGACGTATTTTTCGGTCATCCCGGTCAGGGCGTAGGGCGCCAGGGCGTTGGCGTGGACGCCGCGCGAGGCGCCTTCCAGGGCGATCACCCGCGCCAGGCCGATCAGGGCGGCCTTGGACGAGGAATAGGCCGCCATGCCGTGCACGCCGTAGAGCCCGGCCGCCGAGGTGGTGATCAGGATCCGACCGGCGCCCTGTTCGCGCATGTGGCGGTAGATCGGCAGGGTGACGCTGACGGTGCCGAAGTAGTTGATCTCGAACACCGACCGGATTTCGGACAGGGTCTGTTTGTGCAGGGTCCTGGCCTCGGGCGCGCCGGCGTTGTTCACCAGGCCGTCGATCCGGCCGAAGCCGTCCAGCGCGGCCTGGAGCAGGCGATCCCCGGCGTCATCGGCCTCGACCGCCAGGGGGCAGGCGATCGCCCGTCCGCCCGCCGCCGTGATCTGGTCGACGACGCTTTCGGCCGACGCCGGGCCGCCCGACGCCCGTGGGCGCGTGTTCACCACGACGGACGCCCCGCGCGCCGCGAGGTCCAGCGCATAGGCCAGGCCCAGGCCCCGCCCGGCGCCGGTCACCACGATGACGCGCCCCTCAAGCGAGCGATCGCCCATGCCGTTTCTCCCACGCAACACCGCCATTCGGCTTTCGTAAAAAGACTTGCAGAAGTGGTCCGTTGGTGCAAGCTTCTCTTTGCAACGTCAAGTCCGGCCAACGGAAGACGGCGTCCCGGGGAGGGAAATCAGGAATGAAACGGATCCACGCCACAGCCGCGTCCGCAGCGACGCTCATGCTCGCCGCCGGCCTCGCCGCGCCGGCCCAGGCTCAACAGACGCCTCAGGATGACCCAGCGACCATGCTGGACGAGGTCATCGTCACGGCCCAAAGGCGCGAACAGTCGCTTCAGGAGGTGCCGGTGGCCATCACCGCCTTCGGGGCCGAGACCCTGGAGCGCACGGCCGCGACGGGTATTCAGGACATCGTCGGCAAGGCGCCCGGCGTGACCCTGACCCAGTTCAATATCGGCGAGCCGCAGGTCTATATCCGCGGCGTCGGCACCACGAGCGATTCGGCCGCCAGCGACCCCTCGATCGGCGTTTCCATCGACGAGGTTTCGATCGGCCGGGCGGGCGCCAGCGCCCTGGCCTTCCTCGACATCCAGCGCGTCGAGGTGCTGCGCGGGCCGCAGGGGACGCTGTACGGCCGCAACGCCTCGGGCGGGGCGCTGAACATCTACACCAACCGGCCAGCCTTCGAGGACACCACCAGCCTGACAGCCCGCGCCGGCAGCTTCGGCGAATACGGCGTCGAGGGCGTGATCAACCGGGTGATGGACGAGAACACGGCCGGGCGCCTGGCGTTCCGCTACACCACCAATGACGGTTATGCCGAACATGTGCCGACCGGCGAAGGTCTCGAGGGCGGAACGTCCTGGGGCTTGCGCGGGACGGTCCTGCATACGACCGGACCGTGGAAGTTCGTGGTGGGCCTCGATTATTCCGAGGACGACATGGACGGCCACGCCCGGATCCCGGTGACCACGGCGTCCACCGCCCCGGCGTTCGTCGCCCTGATCAACAGCCTGCGCAGCGGCCTGGACGTGCGCCAGAGCTATTCGTCGCCGGACAACTATCAGCGGCGCACCAACTACGGCGTCACGGCCCGTGTCGAGCGTGAGGCGGAGGCGTTCGATTTCACCTCCCTGACCTCCTATCGCGACAACAACTACAGCTGGCGTGACAACCTGGGCGGCCTGCCGTTCCCGGGCTTCCCCTTGATGATCGACGACCGCGCCAATGAGGAGGCCAGCCAGTTCAGCCAGGAGTTCCGCCTGACGTCCAAGCCGGGGTCGACCATCAACTGGGTCGCCGGGGTCTATGGCTTCAAGGAGAAGGTGCGGCGGGGCGAGCGTTTCATCGTCAACGCCGCCCTGCCGATCGCGCCGCCGAACTTCGGCGGGGACGTCGACTTCCTGCAGAACGGGACCAACACCAGCTACGCCGTGTTCGGCCAGGCAAACATCCCGTTCGCCCAGATCTGGGAGCTGACCCTCGGCGCCCGCTGGACCCACGACAGTCGCGAGATCACCCAGGTGGCGATCGACAACGACCGGGGCGCCAGTCCGCCCGCCGGCATTCCCCTTGGGCCGGGCGGCGCGCCGTACACCGCCGCGGGCGATGCGACGTTCGAGGAGCCGACCTGGAAGGTGGCCCTGGCGGTCGAGCCCCTGCCCGACGTGCGCCTCTACGCCAGCTATGATCGGGGCTACAAGGCCGGGTCGTTCGTCTCGACCGCCCAGAGCGCGCTGCAGGCCTCCACGCCGATCCGTTCCGAGCTGCTGGACAACTATGAGTTGGGTCTGAAGTCCACGGTTCTGGGCGGCCGGTTGCGGTTCAACGCGGCGGCCTTCTGGCTGGATTACCAGGATCTGCAGGTCTACGAACTGCTGGGCCTGAACCTGGTGACGTCCAACGCCTCGGCCGAGGTCAACGGCTTCGAGATCGAGACGGCCCTGGCCGTCAGCTCCAACATCACGATCGGCGGCTCCTATACGAGCCTGGACGCCAAATACACGTCCAACGCCGTGTCGGGGGCGCAGGTCCTGCCCTACAACGGTCTGACCCTGCCGCGGTCGCCGGACAGCCAGTACACCCTGTACATCGACAGCGAATGGGACGTCGCCGGGGGCGTTCTGGCGGCCCGCGCCGACTATCAGTGGCAGGACGACTTCTTCTTCGACCCGTCGAACAATCCGGAAGTCCTGTCGCCAGCCCACGGCCTGGCCAGCGCCTATCTGTCCTATGAGACGGCGGGCGGGCTGAAGCTGGCCGTCTACGGCAAGAACCTCGGCGACGAGGAGTACCAGACCCACATCATCAAGAATGTGGGGATCGGCTTCAGCGTGTTCGGCGCGCCCCGGTCGTTCGGGGTCAGCCTGTCGCAACGCTTCTGACGTCAGCCGGCCGGATCAGGCGGCGCCGGGTTCGCCCGGCGCCGTCGTCGATTCCACCTCCCAGCGGATGTCGCGCGGGTCCAGGGCGCGGCCCGTGGCGAGATCGCAGACGACGGCGCGGATCGGCTCGCCGGTTTCGGCGTCGATCAGGTGCAGCGGCGCGCCGTCCGGGCACAGCCAGCGCTCGCTCCAGCCGTGCATGGCCATGATGATCGGGAACAGGTCCAGTCCGGCGTCGGTCAGGCGGTATTCGAAGCGCGGCGGAGCCTTCTGGTACAACTCCTTGCGCAACACGCCGTGCAGCACGAGACGGTTCAGGCGATCGGCGAGAATATTGGTGGCGACGCCCAGGGCCTCGTGAATCTCGTCGAAGCGGCGCAGGCGGAAGAAGGCGGCCGCCAGCACCGCCCAGCTCCAGTAGTCGCCCATGATGTCCGTCGACCGGTCGATGATCGGGCGATCAGTCTCCACCGGCTGGGTGCGGCGACGACGGCTGGTCGGAGGCGGAATGGGCACGAGCCCTTCGTCCGCTTCCCAGCGGACGTGGCGGGGATCGACGGGGTGGCCGCGCTCATGATCGAAGATCGCCGGGGTGACCCGCTCGCCCGTCTTGCGGTCGAAGAAGGACAGCCGATACCGTTCCTGAAGCGGCGAGCGGGCCCATTTCCGTTCCCACTGACCCTGCATGACGGCGACGCCGAACATGTCCAGCCCCATCTCGGTCAGCCGGTATTCCATCCGCGTCGCCGATCCGGGAGCGCCGCGCTGTTCCAGAAGACCGGAGGAGACCAGGCGATTCAGCCGGTCGGTCAGGACGCTGCGGGGAATGCCCAGGCGCTCGCGCCACACCGAAAAGCGTCGTGCGCCGTAAAAGGCCTCGCGCAGGATCAACTGGGTCCAGGCGTCGCCGGTGATGGCGAAGGCGCGCGCCGTCGGATTGCCCATGATCAGGTCGCGGGTGGAGGGCGCTGCGGCGGCCGGGGTCGCCGATTCGGTCGGGGCGTCAGTCACCGACGCCTTTTACGGTCTTTTACAGCAAGGGGAAACCGAGGCCGTTCGGCGTCCGATAAATCCTGATTTGCAAGTTACGTGGGAAGGTCCTAGGCCGGTGGCGTAAGGGCGACCCATGGCTCAACTGGGAGAGGCGCATGACGCAGGCGGAGATGGACTGGCGCGCGGCGCCGTGCCGGCCCGTGCGTTTCGGGGACGTGGGTCTGGTGGTGACCGATCGGCCAGATGGATCACGGGTGTTGTCGGCCAGGGCGGCGCTCCAGCCCTATGAGCGGAACCTGCTGAAGACCTTCTGGCGATGGGCCGATCGCGACCCCGATCGCACCTGGATCGCGCGGCGCGAGCCGGACGGCGCGGGCGGGCGAGGCGACTGGGCGCGCCTGTCCTATGGCGAGGGGCGCAGCCGGGCGTCGTCCATCGCGGCCTGGCTGATCCGGAGGGGGGCGCGGCCGGAGCGTCCGGTGCTGATCCTGTCGGAGAATTCGCCCGCACACGCCTGCTGGCTGTTCGGGGCGATGGCGGCGGGCGTCCCGGTCTGTTCGGTCAGCGTGAACTACTCCACCCTCGGGGCGGGGGACGACTTCTCCCGACTTCGCCATGTGGTCGATCTGATCCGGCCGGGCGTCATCGTCGCCGAGCACGGCCACGTGTTCGCCGAGGCGATCCGCGCGGTGGCGCCTGCCGACGCCGTGATCGTGGCGGGCGACGCCGCCGCCGTCGGGCCGCACGCCGTCGAGTTTTCGGAGGTGCTGGATCGGCCGGACGTGGCCGGGATCGGCGCCCGCATCGACGAGCTCGATCCGACGGCGCCGGCCCGCTACCTGCTGACCTCCGGCTCGACCGGTCTGCCCAAGGCGGTGATCCACACCCAGGCCATGATGACCGGCAACACCGCCAGCGGGTTCCAGGCCATGGGCGACGCCTTCGCCTGGGACGGGGAGGTTCTGGACTGGCTGCCCTGGAGCCATATCGCCGGGTCGTCCCTACTGACCAACATCAGCCACCTGGGCGGGAGCCTCTATATCGACGACGGGCGGCCGACGGCCGAGGCCTTCGGCGAGACCCTGAGAAACCTGCGCGAGCTGCCGCTGCGGTTCTACGGCACCATGCCGCTGGGCTATTCGCTGCTGGCCGACGCGCTGGAGATGGATGAGGCGCTGCGCCGGGTCTTCTTCCGCGAACTGCGGGCCATGCTGTTCGGCGGCGCCGGCCTGCCGCAGGCCCTGCACGACCGCTTTCAGAAGCTGGCGGTCCAGACCACGGGCCAGAGGTTCGTCTTCGTCTCCGGCTATGGCTCGACCGAGACCGGCTCGGCGATCAGCTACACCTGGTGGGAGAGCGACAAGGTGGGGATCGGCCTGCCCGTGCCCGGCGCCGAGCTGAAGCTGGTTCCGGCGGGGCAGGCGTATGAGGTCCGGGTCAAGGCCGCCAGCGTGACCCCCGGCTATTTCAACGATCCCGCCCGCGACGCCGAGGCCTTCGACGAGGAAGGCTGGCTGAGGATGGGCGATCTGGCGGACTTTCACGACCGAGACGATCCGTTGCAGGGCCTGTATTTCGCCGGCCGAACGGGGGAGCAGTTCAAGTTGGGCAACGGGGCCTTCGTTTCGGGCGGGCGGGTGCGCGGTCTGATCCTGGCCGCCTGTCCGGGTCTGATCCGCGACCTTGTGGTGTGCGGGGACGGTCGCGAGCAGCTGGGTCTGCTGGTCTGGGCGGACGCCGCGGCGTGGACGCGACTGGGACCGGACGGCGTGTCGCGAGCCGTGCGCGAAGGCCTGGTCCGCCACAACGCGGACCATCCGGGCCAGACCGAACGCGTCGGGCGTCTGATGTTCCTCGAGGAGCCGCCCAGCGTCGCCGGACAGGAACTGTCGGACAAGGGCTCGATCAATCGATCCGCCGTCGTGCGCCGCCGCGCCGACGCGGTGGACCGCCTCTTCGCCCGGTCGGCGGGGCCTGAGGTGATCGTGGTCTGAGGGTCAGCCGAACAGGTGGGCGACCCAGCCGGCGACGGCCTGGACGATCTCGACCACCGTCTTCCAGATCAGGAACAGATAGGCCGCGGTGGCGGCGGTCCAGAAGGCCCCGATCAGCACCGAGACGCCGTCCTTCTGCATAACGCCCAGGGCGAAGAACAGCATCGCCAGTCCGGGCAGCATGTCCCCGAACGGCACCGGCAGGGCCATGACGGCGGCCAGGAGCACGCAGGCGGATCCCATCAGGATTTCAGGCCCGGGACCTGTCAGCATCGGCAGACGCGGCCGGGTCAGGTTCTCGACATAGCGGATCGGCTTCAGCACACGCGACACCGCCCGACGATAGGCGACCCGGCTCAGCGACGCCTTCAGCGCCCAGCGCGGCAGCCACACCTCATTGCGCTGGATCGCCAGTTCAAAGGCCAGCAGGATAATCGGCACGGCGAACACCGCCTTGCCGCCCGGCGGCCAGGGCAGGAGGGCCATCAGGGTCAGGACCAGGATCAGGGCGCCCAGGCCGCGATCACCGAAGGCCTCGACCACCTCATCCAGCGTCAGTTTCGGATCGTCGCCCTGGCCGAGCGACTCCAGCACCTCGGAAAAGGTCCGGTGCGAGGCGGCGGGCGAAGGGTGGATCAGGGACATGCGAAACGGGGGACCAGGGGGACCCATCTGGTCCGGCCGACACTTAGGATGCGACGCGCCGTGACGCCAGCGTCAGTTCCTGACGTGCTCGGGTTTTCCCGTGCGTTTGGTGTGGGCGAGCTCTTCCAGCTGCCTTTCGGTCATGGTTTCGGCCATCGACTTCGACGCGCCCTTCAGCTTCGACTTCGGCGTGTCGCCGCGCCTGGCCGAAAGAGCGGCGCCGGCGGCCTTTTGTTGTGCGGCGGATTTGGCGGGCATGGGCGGCTCCTTTGACCTACCCAATCCTTGAGACTCAGGTCGGGTTCCGGCGACCGACGCCGACCCGGCGTTCCAGATTGTCTCGCGCCCTGGCCTCGAAGGAAGCGCGGCCCCAATCGCTGAGATAGAGGTGCTCGCGTTTGAGGAAGCCCGCCAGGATTTTCCGCCGACCCATTTCGTAGAGCGGCCGGAGGACGTGGCGATATTCCTTGCGGATGGCGCGATCGTAGGCGTCGAACGCCGCTGACGAGGCGCCGAGGATCGACAGATCCATGTCCAGAAACTCGGCCAGGTCTGCTTGCTCTTGCGGCGCCAGGTCGTCGGGAATTCGGTGGGCCGCTGTGGCCTCCGTAAGGACGACTGCGCGGTCAATAGCATCCTGCTCCCAGCCGGGTAGAGCAGTCGCAGCCAACAGTCGTGCGCTCGCGGCCTCATTGTCCTTGGCCTTCGGGTCATAGATCGCGTCGTGAAACAGAACGGCGAGGAAGACAGCGTCGGCGTTGAACAGTCCCGCTGCGCGCTGGTCGAACCAGCCCAGCAAAGCGGCGATGTGGAGCCACGAGTGATAGTGACGCTGAGGCTCCGCATACCGGCGCTTCAGGTCGTCGAGAACGGCCCCTGGGATGCGGGAAAGCCGTTCCTGCGACGGCGTCATGACCCCAGCAGCTCCCGCCCGATGAGGAACCGCCTGATCTCATTGGTCCCCGCCCCGATGTCATAGAGCTTGGCGTCGCGGACCAGGCGTTCGACGGGCCATTCCTTCGTGTAGCCGGCGCCGCCGAGGGCCTGGACGGCCTCCAGCGACACCTTCACGGCGTTCTCCGAGGCCAGCAGGATCGCGCCCGCCGCGTCGTAGCGGGTGGTCTTGCCGGCGTCGCAGGCGCGGGCCACCGCATAGACATAGGTGCGGGCCGAGTTCAGGGCGACGTACATGTCGGCGACCTTGGCCTGCATCAGCTGGAAGGAGCCGATGGCCTTGCCGAACTGCTTGCGCTCGCGGACGTAGGGCAGGACGACGTCCAGCGCGGCCTGCATGATGCCCAGCGGCCCGCCCGACAGGACGGTGCGCTCATAGTCCAGGCCCGACATCAGGACGCCGGCGCCGCCGCCGACGGGACCCATGACGTTCTCTTCCGGGACCTCGCAGTCCTCGAACACCAGTTCGGCGGTGTCGGAGCCGCGCATGCCCATCTTGTCCAGCTTCTTCGAGACGCTGAAGCCCTTCATCCCCTTTTCGATCAGGAAGGTGGTGACGCCGCCGTTGCCGTCGCCGGTGCGGGCGTAGACGACCAGGGTGTCGGCGGTGGGGGAGTTGGTGATCCAGAACTTGGTGCCGTTCAGGACGTAGCGGTCGCCCTTCTTCTCGGCGCGGGTGCGCATGGACATGACGTCCGAGCCGGAGCCGGCCTCGGACATGGCCAGCGAGCCGAGATGTTCGCCGGAGATCAGCTTCGGCAGATACTTCTGCTTCTGCTCCGGGCTGCCCCAGCGGCGGATCTGATTGACGCAGAGGTTGGAGTGGGCGCCGTACGACAGGCCGATCGAGGCGGAGGCGCGCGAGACCTCCTCCATGGCCACGACGTGCTCCAGATAGCCCATGCCGAGGCCGCCGAACTCTTCCTCGACGGTGATTCCGTGCAGGCCGAGCTCGCCCATCTCGGGCCAGAGGTCGCGGGCGAACTGATTGGTCTCGTCGATCTTGGCGGCGCGCGGCGCCAGGCGGTCTGCGGCCCAGCGGGCGGTGGTCTCGCGGATCATGTCGGCGTTCTCGCCGAGGCCGAAATCCATCGATTGGGGGGCGAAGGGAATGCTCATGCCGCCGGGTTAGCACGAAGCCGCGCCGACCGGCGAGAGGGTCGCCCCCGACTGACCTCAGCGGTCGTCGGTGATCCGCTGATAGATGTTGTAGGCCGACACCCCGACGCAGGCCGCGCCGATCAGCGCCAGAACACCCGCAATGGCCAGGATGCCGCCGACGTCGGTGTTGGCCAGGGAGGCGCGTCGCAACGCCGCCATGGAAATGGCCAGCGACACCAGGCCGAACCCGCCCATCACCAGATAGGCCCAGACCTTGCGCCAGGCGAAGACATTGGGCTTCGGGTCGAACGGCTCCCCCCAGGCCGGACCGGCGCCGGACAGGTTCAGTTCGCCGCTGTCCTGTTCGAACAGGCCCGGCGCCGCAGCGACGGGCGCGGCCTCGTCGCGCGGCCAGACCAGGCGAGGCGTCGCCAGTCCGGCGCTGTCGGTCGGCCCGCCCAGGTCCTCGTTCAGGGCCGGCCAGACCAGCGGCGCCGGCGCGGGCGGCGGCGAGGTCAGGGTCGAACCCAGGGTCGAACTTTGGGGTGCATTGGCGAACGGATCGGCCCCCGGGGCCTCGGGCAGGACCAGCGGGGCCTGGACCGACGGCGCCGCCCAGGTCGGCGTCACGGGCGGAGCGAGCGGCTCCATGTCGCCGGCGGGGGTCTCGACTTCAGGCGCATCGACGGCGGGCGCATCGACAACTGGCGCTTCGAGCATGGGCGCATCGACCGCAGGCGTCTCCACCTCCGGCGCTTCCGCGGCGGGCGTCGGGGCTTCGGCTTCCACCTGAGGAAGGAGTTCGGCCTCGACGGAAACGGGTTCGGGCGCGGGCTCGACCTCGGTCGCGGCCTCGGCGGCCTCGGCGACGGGCAGCGCGTTCTCGACGGCCTCGATCACGGCCGGCTCGATTTCCGCAACCTGGGTCGTCGCGGCCTCGGGCGTGAGGTCGGCGTCGCCTTGCGGCGTGTCGTCGTTGGCCGTGGGCAAGGGACCGAAGTTCGTGCCGGAATAGGCCATGTAGCGCGGCGAGAAGACCGGAGTGACCGGCGCCGGCTCCACGATGTCGGTCACCGCTGCGGCGGCCTCGACCGACGCTTCCACGGGCGTGTCGGCGAGGGGAGGGGGGGTGTCGGCCTCGGCCGCCGGCTCCGGGTCAGGCGACACGGCGGCTGCCTCGGGCGATTCCGTCATCGAGGCGCCGTCTTCGGCGTCTTCGGTCGAGACGGCGGGCGCGTCTGCGGCGGCCGGTTGGGACACGTCATCGGACGGGGGCGCCGTCTCCACCGCGCTCTCGGCATCGGCGGCCGAACCGTCGACCTTCGCGTCTGCGTCTGCGTCTGCGTCTGCGGTAGCGAGGGCCGCCTCTGACGGGGCTTCGATCCCTCCCTCAACCGGAGCCGGTTCGACCGCGTCGGCGTCGTTGGGTGCAGCGTCCGCCAGGACCGGCGCCTCAGGGGTCGTCGGCTCCGGCGCGACGGGAATCGGCAGGGGCGCGGCCAGCAGGTCGGCCAGGGCCACGGGCTGGGCCGGGTCGGCGAGGAACAGAGCCCGTTCGGCCGCGCGACGGCGCAGGCCGACATCGCGACGAACCGGTTCCGGCCAGCCGGCCAGGGCCTCTGCGGTCGCGGCGTCGTCGCCGGCGTTGAACCGCGTCAGGACGTCGGAAAAGCGGAAGGTGTCAGGGCCGACCGAGAAGGCGAAGCTGGCCAGGGCGTCGTACTGATGCTGGTTCACTTCACGGGTTAGGCCCTGGGACAGGGCGGCCTGGACCGGCATCAGATCGTATTGCAGCAGCAGTTCGGCCTCGGCCTCGCTGACCGACGCCCCCTCGCGAGCCGACGCCCGGTGCCCGTAGCCGATGATCCAGCCGCCGTCAGGGCCGGCGACGGCGCGCGACCGAAAGCCCTCGAAGCTCTTGATCAGCAGAACCCCCTCGCGGGAGATCTTCATCCGGGGACTGGCGGCGTCGGACACGGCAATTGACCCAAATCGGCACAGGCGGGGTCGCCCGTCACGGGAACACGCAACTCCCGCGCCGTCCTTTTACAGCAGGACGATCGTCGCGAGACCGAGGAAGATCAGGAAGCCGAAGAAATCGGTCGTCGCCGTGACGAACACCGCCGAGGACACGGCCGGGTCGAACTTCAGGCGCGACAGGGTCAGCGGCGTCAGCATGCCCACCGAGGCCGCCACCAGCAGGTTCAGCACCATGGCGCCGGCGATGACCAGGCCGATGCGCCAGTCCTCGTCCCGGAACCACAGGGCGGCCGCCACGCCGATGAGGGGCGCCAGGACCAGGCCGTTGGCCATGCCGACCATCAGCTCGCGCACGAAGGTCCGCATGGCGTTGGCCGAGTTCAGCTCGCGCGTGGCCAGGGCGCGCACCGTCACTGTCATGGCCTGGGTGCCGGCGTTTCCGCCGATGGCCGAGACGATGGGCATCAGCACGGCCAGGGCGACGATCTGCTGGATCGTGCCCTCGAACAGGCCGATGACGCTGGCGCCCAGGGCGGCGGTGATCAGGTTGACCGTCAGCCAGGGCACGCGGCCGCGCACGATCTCGGGCACGGACGAGCCGCGATCCTCGTCGGCGACGCCGGCCAGGCGCAGGATGTCCTCGCGGTTCTCTTCCTGGATGATGTTGACGATGTCGTCGACGGTGATCTGGCCGACCAGTCGCCCGCCCGCGTCGACGACGGGCGCCGAGATCAGGTGATACTTCTCGAAGATGTAGGCGACCTCTTCCTGGTCCTGATCGACGGCGATCTCGTTGATCGGCTCCATCAGGTCGCTGAGCAGGGTCGCCCTCGGCGCCCGCAACAGCTGGCTGATCGCCACCCCCCCGACCGGGCGGTTGACAGGATCCACGACATAGATGTCGAAGAACAGCTCCGGCAGGTCCTCGCTCTGGGAGCGGACGTGGTCGATGGTGTCGCCGACGGTCCAGAACTGCGGCGCGGCCATCACCTCGCGCTGCATCAGGCGGCCGGCCGATTCCTCGTCATAGGCCAGGGAGGTCTCGATGGCGGCGCGATCGGGCGCCGGCATGGCCGACAGCACCTTCTCGCGCTGGTCGTCCTCCATCTCCTCCACGACGGCGGCGGCGTCGTCGGAATCCAGCTCCTGCAGCGCCTCGGCCAGGGTGCCGTGCGGAACCCGCTCCAGCACCTCCTCGCGAATGCCGTCATCCAGCTCGGGCAGGGTTTCGGCCAGCAGTTCCGGCGGCAGCCACAGCACCACGACCGCGCGATGCTCGGCCGTCAGGAAACCCATCAGGTCGGCGACGTCGGCGGGGTGCAGGTCTTCCAGCAGCGAACGCAGCCGCATGCCGTCGCCGTCGTCGGCCGCGTCCACGACCTTTTCGACGAACCCCGGCGTCAGGACATAGTCCTCGTCCAGCGCGGCGTGATCTTCGATGACGTCAAGGTCGAGAGTGGCTGTCTGGTCGCTCACGCGGTCGCCTCCCTCTCGATATGTCCAGCCTGGTAGGAGCCGAAATCTATCCCTGATTCTGCCTCGATCCCGGTCAAAATCTGAAACGTGTCCGGCGAGGCCGGTCAGGACCGATTTTGACTTGGCGATGGTGCGGTCGAGAAGACTCGAACTTCCACGGGTTGCCCCACAGCGACCTCAACGCTGCGCGTCTACCAATTCCGCCACGACCGCTCGCATCGGAGGCGGGGCGATAGCGCAGGTCGTGAGGAAAGAAAAGAGGAAAGCGGCGCGGCGGGGTCAGGCCTGACCGGCGGCGAAGTCGTAGACGTCGGCGGGCCGGGTCACCGTGATGGCGATCCGGTCGTCGCGGATCTCGATCTGGCCGCGCGCCACCGGATGGTTGTTGGCCAGAATCCAGACCTCGTCGTTCTCCGACGCGTCCAGCGGAATGACGGCGCCGCGACCCATCTTCAACAGCTGCGCCATCGGCAGGACCGAACGGCCCAACACGACGGAAATCTCGACATTGACGGCGTTGATCTGGCTCAAGACGGGCTCTGGCTTGGTCGGGCGTCGATAAGGACTGTTGCGCGCCGCGATCCGCCCCCACATTGAGGCCGCATGATTGCCGACCCGTTAAACATCCCGGAGGGGTCCACCCTGTTTCGGCTCGACGACGCGCCGGTGGAATGGGTCGTGGCGCCGGCGCCCGTCGCCTATGAGGACGCGGTGGCCGAGATGGAGGCGCGGGTCGCCGCCATCGCCGAGGGCCGTGCGCCGGAGCGGATCTGGCTGCTGGAGCATCCGCCGCTCTACACGGCCGGGGTGTCGGCCCGGGACGACGACCTGCTGGCCCCCGGCCGGTTCCCGGTTCACCGCACCGGGAGAGGCGGCCGGTTCACCTATCACGGGCCCGGCCAGCGGGTGGCCTATGTGATGCTGGACCTCAATGCGCGGGGCCGCGACGTGCGTCGGCTGGTGCGCGGGCTGGAGCAGTGGCTGATCCTGGCGCTGGACGCCTTCGGCGTGGAGGCCGGCGTGCGTGACGGCCGGGTCGGGGTCTGGGTCGAGCGCAAGGGTCCGGCCGATCCGCAAGGTCCGGGCGCCGGCGGTCTGTGGCGGCGCGAGGACAAGATCGCCGCCATCGGGGTCAAGGTCCGTCGCTGGGTCACCTTTCACGGGATCAGCCTGAACGTCGAGCCGGAGCTGGAGCATTTCACCGGCATCGTGCCCTGCGGCATCGCCGAGCATGGGGTGACCAGCCTGGTCGACCTGGGCGTGCCGGCGACGATGGACGAGGCGGATGCGGCCCTGAAGTCGGCCTTCCAGAAGATTTTCGGCCCTGTCGTAAAATCGGTCGCGCCCGAAATACGCGCTTAACAACCACGGTTTACGCTCGCAGCTCAGGTTGGCGTTCCAATGTGGGGTTGGCGATGGGTGCGATGACGGCGGCTGCCGCGGCGGTTCCACGCCAGGCCGATCCGTCTGTCGATCTGACCACCTTTTTCGACGTGTCGCTGGACATGCTGGTCATCCGCGACATGGACGGGCTGGTTCTCAAGGCCAGCAAGTCCTGGGAGACCGTCCTGGGCTGGCGCGCCGACGAACTCGAGGGCTTCCCCCTTCTGCGGCTGGTGCATCCCGACGACCTCGCCGCGACGCTGGACAGCGTCGTCGAGGTCGAGACCCGGCGACCCGGCGGCCCGGTTCACGGCCAGATCAACCGCTACCGCCACCGGGACGGCTCCTATCGCACGCTGGAATGGCGGGCGCATCGCTTCGGTGACCGCATCTATGGCGTCGCGCGGGACGTCACCGACCGCGTGGCCGCCGAACGCGCCCTGGTCGAGGCCAAGGCTGCGGCCGAGGCGGCCAGTCGCGCCAAGAGCGATTTCCTCGCCAATATGAGCCACGAGATCCGCACCCCGCTGAACGGCGTGCTGGGCCTCGCCGGTCTGCTGGCCGGTCAGGACATGCCGGACGAGCAGCGACGCCTGGTCGGCATGATCTGCCAGTCCGGCGCCACTCTCGAGCGGCTGGTGTCCGATCTGCTGGACATGGCCAAGATCGAGGCCGGGCGCATGACCGTCGAGGCCGCGCCTTTCCGGCTGGCGGACACGGTGATGGCGGCCGTGGCCCCGCACGAGGTTCAGGCCCGGGCCAAGGGACTAAGCCTTGATCTGACCGTCGCCGATCGGGTGGCCGACGCCAGATTGCTGGGCGACAGCACGCGCCTGGGCCAGATTCTGACCAACCTCCTGTCCAACGCGGTCAAGTTCACCGACGCCGGTCGCGTGTCGATCGCCGTCGATCTCGTTGCGGACGGCGACATGGAGCGACTGACGTTCGAGGTGGCCGACACCGGCGTCGGGTTCGATCCGGCCTTCATGGCGCAGCTGTTCGAGCGGTTCACCCAGGCGGACGAGAGCATCACGCGCCGCTTCGGCGGCACGGGCCTGGGCCTGTCCATCTGTCGCGCCCTGGCCGATCTGATGGGCGGTGCGATCGAGGCGGAGTCACGCCCGAGCGGCGGCAGCCGCTTCACCTTCACCCTGTCGCTGCCCCGCGATGACAGCGTGACCAGCGGCGGCCCGCGCCCGGCCGCCGTCGTGCCGACGGGGCTGCGGGTGCTGCTGGCCGAGGATCATCCGGTGAACCAGCAGGTCGTGCAGTTGATCCTGGCGGCCGTCGACGCCGAGGTTGAAACCGTGGAGGACGGCGCCGCCGCCGTGAAAGCCTTCGAGGCCGGGGCGTTCGATGTCGTGCTGATGGACATGCAGATGCCGGTCATGGACGGTCTGGCGGCGACGCGTGAAATCCGGCGCCGGGAGACCGAGGCCGGGGCGCGGCCGACGCCGATCATCATGCTGACCGCGAATGCGATGGGCCGGCACCGCAGCGACGCCCGTCTGGCCGGCGCCGATCTGCATCTCGCCAAGCCGGTGACGCCGGAGCGGTTGCTGGACGGAATCGGTCAGGTGATCGCCGCCGAATCTGCCTGATCGGACGACGCCGGGTCCGATTCCGGACGGGAGAGATTGTCGCACGGTCAGCTTTCGCCGGTCGCCAGGGGTTGGCAAGCGGGGTCGAGAAAGGTTTAACGCAAGCCTTCTTCCCGCGACCGATTATCTGGAGCGCTCCCCGTGTTGTCTCGCCTGCTCGCCGCCTCGACGGCCGTTCTCGCCCTGACCGTGTCCGCCGGAGCCGTCCAGGCTCAGGACTTCCGCGCGCTCGCCCGCCAGGATCTGCAAGCCGCCCATGACGCCCTCCAGGCCAACCACCCGGCGGCGGTCGTGCAGGGGCAGGCCAGCGCCCCGTTCCGCAGCTGGATCGACACGGGTCTGGCCGACGCCATGGCCAAGGCCGGTCAGGTCAACAGCGGCGACAGCCACGCCTATCTGATGCGCTACTATGCGGGCGGATTCCGCGACTCGAACATCTCGATGACGCCGAGCTTCGAGGGGCTGAGCCCCTATTTCGCTATCGGCTGGCCGGGCTTCACCACGGGTTGGCGCGACGGCAAATACGTCGTGACCTACGTCAAGCCGGGCGTTCGCAGCACGCCGCCGGTCGGCGCGGAACTGGTCGATTGCGCCGGCAAGTCCGCCGAGGATCTGGCGCAGGAGAAGCTGGACCAGTGGGAGGCCGACCTGACGTCCGAGGCCGGCCGCGTGCGCAGCGCGCCCTTCCTGCTGTGGAACCGCAACAACCCGTTCACGGCCGGCATGCCGATGGCGTGCAATTTCCGCATCAACAACAGCCGTCGGGCGCGCGAATTCCGCCTGACCAACCAGCCGGTCCAGATCGCCGATCTGGAAGCGGCCTATCGCGCCACCGTCTATGTCGCGCCGGCCCAGCCGCTGGCCATCGAGAGCGTCAACGGCCGCCCGTGGATCCATGCCCATTCGTTCGCCGACGCCGCCGGCTGGGACGCCTTCAACGCCCAGGTCGAGGCCCAGGCCGCGACCCTGCGCGCCCAGGGCTTCGTGCTGGACCTGCGCGGCGCGCGCGGCCAGTCCTACAACTCCACCACGCGCGGCTATGGCCTGGCCAACCGCATCTGGACCCCCGAATTCACCGTCAGCCGCCAGCCGGCCGCCGGCGAGATCACCTATCGCGCCACCGCCGGCAACCGCCAGTGGTACGCCGAGACCCTGGGCCGGATGGAGGCCGATCCCCGCTTCGTCCAGGAATCGATGCCGGTGATCGAAGAGACCCGCGCCATCATCGCGGCCATGGACGCCGCCATGGCCTCGGGTCAGCGGACCTTCACTCTGACCGGCCGCCCGCCGGTGGCCGACACGGGCGCGCCCAATCCGGTGCAGGGACAGGTGGTCGTTCTGGTCGACGCCGGGTGCGCCGGCGGCTGCCTGGACACGCTGGACCTGCTGCAGCGCCTGCCCAACGTCCGCATCGCCGGCTCGGAAACCTCGACCGACTCGATCTTCATCGAACAGACCACCCAGCGTCTGCCGTCGAACTATTCGGACCTCAGCTACGGCCACAAGGCCTGGACCTCGCGCCAGCGTCCGTCCAACACCGGCTTCAAGCCCGCTCAGGGCCTGGCCTACACGGGCAACCCGGCGGACGAAGCCGCCGTCCGGACCTGGGTCGGCACCCTGTTCCAGTAAGGAAAAGGGGCGCTATCGCTCGCGGCTTCAGCGCCGTGTTCGGGGGGCGCTACCGCTCCTGACGCGGTCATTCGCTGCTTGAGCGCCTATCTGGATTTGGGCCGGACGGGGTGGAACCCTCGTCCGGCCCTTCCTATTTCACGACCATGACCGCGCCCCAGACCGACCCCGTCCGTTCCGCCTCCGGATATGACCTGACCCCGCCCAGCGAGGGCCAGCGGGTCGCGCTGGAAGCCGACCTGAATCCCGAGGAGGCGCGCGTCCTGCTGTCGCACGGCACTGAGGCGCCGTTCTGCGGCGTGCTGCTGGGCGAAAAGCGGGCCGGCGTCTTCTGCTGTCGACAGTGCGGCCTGCCCCTGTTCCGCGCGGGAACCAAGTTCGAGAGCGGCACCGGCTGGCCGAGCTTCACCGAGCCGGTCGATCCGGATCACGTCGTCGCCATTCGCGACACCAGCTACGGCATGGTTCGCACCGAGACCGTCTGCGCCCGCTGCGGCGGGCACCAGGGGCACGTCTTCCCCGACGGGCCGCCGCCGACCGGCCTGCGCTACTGCATCAACTCCGTCGCCCTGAGCTTCGTGCCGGAAGGGCAAGCCTTGCCCGATCCGTTACGGCGTGGAGACGGCGTGGCCTGAACCTCGCCGCATTCGACCGCCACGGTGCGGCTGCGGGATTGATCTCGGGGTCGGGCCGCAGGAGACTTCGCCCATGCTGATCGCCCAGACCCTGGCCCAGACCCTGGCCCTGACCGCCCTGGCCCTTGTCGCTGGCTCCGACGATCCGGACGCGGTGGTGACGACGGCGCCGACGGGCGTGCAGTCGGTGGCTGTGGGCGCCGTGGCCCCGACCGCCGAGGCGTCGCCCAGCGTGTCGCTGGACTCCCAGACCCCGCACGGCCTGACCACGGCTCAGCAGATCGAACGCTGGGTCGCGGCGGGGGAGGCGGTGCGCCGCCCGGCCGACGCCGCGCGCGATCCCTTCGCCTTCGACGACCGCAAGATGCACGGCGAGGTCTTCGCCGGCATCGGCACCGGCGACCACACGGCCTTCGGCGCGCGGGTCTCCCTGCCGATCGGCGAGACCGGGCGGCTGGATCTCAGCTACAGCGAGTCGAAGAACAGTCCGTACGGCTATGGATACGGCTATGGCTTCAACGGCCGCGCCGCCTACGATCCGCGCTTCGGCTCCAGCTATCGCGGCCACTACGATCCGGAATTCTTCGGCGAGGGCGTCGTCTGGCCGGGCCGCACCTTCCGCCCCTGGCGCGAGCGCGAAGAGGCCTATCCCGAACGCGAGGCCAGGACGACGGCGACGGATTGAGGCCGTCCTTCCAAGCCGATCGACGCCTTATGCTGGTGAACGGCGTCGGTGTGAGCGATGGACCCTGACCTCGTGAGCGCGGCAGCAGGTCAGCCCGTCAGTCGTCGGCCGGAGCGCGGTTCATCAGGGCGGCGACGGCTTCAGCCTGGGCGTTGGCGTGGCTGCGGCGTGAGCGGGAATTGTACAGCGCCCATAGATAGGAGCGGTCCCATTCGCTGAGGCCGGCGATCTGGTCCGGCTGGCTGAACAGATTCAGCACCGTGTCGAACGCCGCCGTATCCGCCTGCGGGTCGATCTGGGCCAGGGTCACCATCGCCAGATAATCGCCCAGCTGGTCGGCGCCGAGGCCGATCACGTCATCGATGTCCACGATCACGATCGACTTGTAGATCTGGTCGACGACCTGGGAGTTCAGGCGCGACGACACGTTGGTCTGGACGATGGGTGCAACGGCGCAATCCGCCGGCTGGTCGCATCCCAGAACAGCGGCGATGCGCGGCGGCATCGGCCCGCCGGTCGGGTCGCCCGGCGCCCTTACGGCGCGTCGCCCGGTGTCGCTGTTGATCGGAATGCTCAGAGTCCACCAACGAACCGGCCGATCGGTGTCCTGAAAATCTCTCAGGGCGGCTGCGCCTCGGTCCGTCCCGCTCGTCCCTGGCCGGAATACGTCCGGATCGGCCCGGACCAAGGCTTGTGCGACACTGCGCGCGTCTGCGGAAAAGATCACGATCAGATTGGCGTCGCAGCCGGGACCCTCGACCTTGATTCCGAGGTCCACGGCGCGATTGCCCAGTCGGTCGGCGATCGGTTGGGCCACGTCTCGATGCAAATTCGCCACGGCGGCGCAAACGCTTCGCCAGCGCGCGAGCCCCCGACGCGGCGCCGGCGCCGCGACGCGGCTGACGAAGCGACGGGCGGTGTCGACATTGCGTTGTGCGGTCACCGTGACATCCGGCAGCTGCGTCGGCGGGCTCTGCTCAGCCTCTTGCACGACCAGCGATGCGGCTAAGAGAAGGGCGAGCATGTTCATGACGCGAGCTCATATGACTGACGGCGAGGACGGCGGCCCGTCGTGTGCGGAGGGCCGCTTTCCCCCAAACATATCCTACACGAAATAACGCGGATCAGCGAACTTCGGGCCAGCCTGGAGGTTTGCAACCATGGCCGTGTTGGCCCATCCGTGCCCATGATGGGTCATTGCGCGGAAAACGAAGAAGGCCCGGTCGGGAGACCGGGCCTTCTGTCTGTGGTGGTGCCGCCGGGGGGAATCGAACCCACGACCTCAGCCTTACCAAGGATGCGCTCTACCACTGAGCTACGGCGGCGAAATCTGAGGAAGCGGCCGTATAGCCAAAGGTCCGGCGGGGGGAAAGCCTTAAATGCGGCTTGGCGCGGAAAGTTTTTGCGGGCTTGATGCGGCCATGGCCGACCGTCCCGACATCCCCGCCGCAGACCCCGTTGAGGCGGGCGCGCCCGAAGCCCCGCCGCCCGCCGCGCCGCGCCGTTCGCCGGAGCAGAACCAGCGGGCGGAGCGGTTGGCCAAGGCGTTGCGGGACAATCTGCGCCGCCGAAAGGCGCCGCGCGCCCCGGCGGCTCGCCCGGAAAACTGACACGACGGGGGACCGTTCCCGCGCGACGAAGGCGGCAACCGAAAGTCATCCGTTGCCGGCGCCGTCCCCCTTTCGCAGGACCCGGCTGGGGCGCTAGATAGCCGGCTCGCCGCCTCCACCATCGGACGCGGCGCCAGGATCGACATGGACAGTATTGCGGTTCGGGGCAACGGCCCCCTCCACGGCGACATTCCCGTCAGCGGCGCCAAGAATTCGGCGATCAAGCTGATGGCCGCCTCGATCCTGACGGACCAGCCGCTGCGGCTGACCAATATGCCGCGCCTGGCCGACACCAAATTCCTGGGCCAACTGCTGCGCCAGTTCGGGGTCCAGGTGATCGAGAGCGACGGCGCGGCCGAGGCCGGCGTGAACGGCCAGCAGACCCTGTTCCACGCGGCCGAGATCACCTCGACCTTCGCCCCCTATGATCTGGTGCGCCAGATGCGGGCCAGCTTCAACGTGCTGGGACCGCTGCTGGCGCGCACGGGGCACGCCAAGGTCTCCCTGCCCGGCGGCTGCACCATCGGGGCGCGGCCGGTCGATCTGCATCTGGACGCCCTGTCGCGGCTTGGCGCGGTGATCGAACTGGAGGAGGGCTATGTCTCGGCCGTGGCGCCGAAGGGGCTGAAGGGCGCGGAGATCGAGTTTCCGTTCGTTTCGGTCGGGGCGACCGAGCACACCCTAATGGCGGCGGTCCTGGCCGAGGGGACGACGGTCCTGCGGCGCGCGGCGCGCGAGCCGGAGATCGGCGATCTGGTCCGCTGCCTGACCGCCATGGGCGCGAAGATCGAGGGTGTGGACACCGACGTCCTGACCATCACCGGCGTGTCGTCCCTGTCGGGCGCGGACTGGGCGGTGATTCCCGACCGGATCGAGATGGGCTCCTATGCCTGCGCCGCCGCCATGGCGGGGGGCGAGGTGCGGCTGACGAACGCGCGCGCGGATCTGATCCAGGCCCTGACGGACAAGATGGTCCAGGCCGGGGTTGAGGTGACGCCGACCGACGACGGCGTGGTCGTGAAGCGCGATCCTGCCGTGCGGCTGAGGGCGGTCGATGTCGCCACCGAGGTCTATCCGGGCTTCGCCACCGACCTGCAGGCCCAGTTCATGACCCTGATGACCACCGCGGAGGGCGAGAGCGTCATCCACGAGAACATCTTCGAGAACCGCTTCATGCATGCGCCGGAACTGGGCCGGCTGGGGGCGGATATTTCGGTTCACGCCGGCGAGGCCCGGGTGCGCGGCGTGGACGGGCTCAAGGGCGCGCCGGTCATGGCGACCGACCTGCGCGCCTCGGTCAGCCTGGTGATCGCCGGTCTGGTCGCCGAGGGCGAGACCACCATCGGGCGCGTCTATCACCTGGACCGCGGTTTCGAGCGGCTGGAGGAAAAACTCGGACGGTGCGGCGCCCAGATCCGCCGAATCCATGGCCCGCCCGTCGAAAGTCCGGCCGATGAGCACTGACGCTTCGACCCCCGACAGCGCGCGCGCCAGCGAACCCCTGCGGCTGCTGGCCGAGGACGGCGAGGACCTGGCCATCATCTCGGCGGCCCTCCAGGACGCCATCCTGCGCCCCGCCGACATCGTCTGGGAAAAGGCGGCGCGTCGCCTGACCATCGAGTTCAGCCGCTTCTGCTGGGAGTGCGGCGGCACGCGCGTGCGGTCGGCCATGCAGTTCGGCGACGTGCAGGCGGTCCAGAGCCGGGGTCTGCCCCGCCTGCCGGACACCCATCTGGAGCTTCTGGCGCTGGATTTCGCGCCGGGCGATCTGCCGGGCGGCTGGGTCACCCTGATGTTCGCGGGCGGGGGCGATCTGAGGCTGGAGGTGGAGTGCCTGGACGCCGTGGTGGTCGACATCTCGGATCGCTGGCCCGCGCGCGCGGCGCCGCGTCACCCCGAGGACGAGCCGGCCCCCGTCGCCGCCGAGGAGGGCGCATGAGCGAGCACAGGCTGCAATCGGTCGAACTGGACGCCGCGACCCTGCCGTCCGCGACCGCCGAAATCGAGCACGAACGCCGGGTCGCCATCTTCGATCTGGTCGAGAAGAACAGCTTCCGCCCGCTGGAGGACGCCGAGGACCAGGGCCCCTATGACCTGAAGCTGTCGCTGCAGGACAACCGGCTGGTCTTCGACATCGTCGCGGCCAAGGGCTTCGCCCGCACCTACGCCCTGTCGCTGACGCCGCTCAAGACAGTGCTCAAGGACTACGTCCTGATCTGCGACAGCTACTACGAGGCTCTGCGCGGCTCCTCGGCGACCCAGATCGAGGCCGTGGACATGGGCCGGCGCGGCCTGCACAACGAAGGGGCCGAGGCGCTCAAAGCGCGGCTGGACGGCAAGGTCGAGCTGGATCACGAGACGGCCCGTCGTCTCTTCACCCTGGTCTGCGCCCTGTATCGACGCGGCTGATCGGGTCCGGCCTCGACCGCACCTGGGATTTCGTGTAAGCGGCGCGCCTTCATTCCGCGCTCCGCCCGGCGCGGCCCTGAATCGTATCCGACGGGCGAGAGAGGCCGCATGGCTAAGGAAGAACTTCTCGAGTTTCCCGGCACCGTCAGCGAACTGCTGCCGAACGCCACCTTCCGCGTGACGCTGGAGAACGATCACGAGATCATCGCCCACACCGCCGGCAAGATGCGCAAGAACCGCATCCGCGTGCTGGCCGGCGACAAGGTCCTGGTCGAAATGACGCCCTATGATCTGACCAAGGGCCGGATCACCTATCGCTTCAAGTAAGGGCGGGGTGAGCCCCCGTCCGCCCCTGGTGCTGGCTTCGGCCAGCCCGCGCCGCATCGAACTGCTGGCGCAGATCGGGATCGTTCCCGATCGCATCGAACCCGCCGATATCGACGAAACGCCCCGCCGCGACGAGACCCCGCCGCGCCTGGCCGCGCGGCTGGCCGTCTCCAAGGCCCAGGCGATCGCCGAGCGGGATCCGCACGCCGTGGTCGTGGCCGCCGACACCGTCGTGGCCGTCGGGCGTCGGCTGCTGGAGAAGGCCGCCGACGAGGCGGAGGCGACGCGGTTCCTGAAACTGCTGTCGGGGCGCAATCACCGGGTCTTCACCGGAGTGGCGGTGGCCCATGCGGGCCGGACGTCGCACCGGGTGGTCGAGACGCGCGTCACCTTCAAGCCGCTGTCGGACGCTGAGATCGCCGCCTATGTCGCGGGCGGGGACTGGCGCGGCAAGGCGGGCGGATACGGCATCCAGGGCCCGGCCGGCGCCTTCGTCGTCCGCATCGTCGGCAGCCACCCGGCCGTGATGGGTCTGCCCCTGCACGAGACGGCGAATCTGCTGGGCGGCGTCGGCTGGCGGGCGGACGCCGCCGCGTCGTGACCGACGAGATCGAGCTTTTCCACGACGATACGCCGGGCGAGCAGCGCGGCCTGGTCGTCCGGAACGGCCGTTTCGAACAACTTCTGATCCATCGCGAGGGTGATCCCAAGGCCGCACGGCTGGGCGCTCGATCTGTCGGCCGGGTTGTGGCGGTGGAGCCGGGCCTGTCCGGCGCCTTCGTCGATCTGGGCGTCGATCCGCCCCATGCCTTTCTGCCGTTCGAGCGTGGCCGTCAGCTGCTGGTCGGTCAGGTCCTCGAAGTGGTGGTCACCGCAGAGGCGCGCGAGCTGAAGGGGCCGGTCGTGCGCCGAGTGGCGGACGGGCAGGGGGCGCCGCGCCTGCTGGCCCCCGCGCCAGAACTGAAGACCGCCCTGGCCGCCGTCGCGCCCGGCGTCGAGATCCAGACCGGCGTCGCCGCCATCCAGGCCGTCTGGGACTCCGAGGAGGAGGCGCTGGGCCAGGGCGATCTGTTCGCCGAGTTCGGTCTGGACCTGGCGGTGCAGCGGACACGCGCCCTGATCGCGGTGGACATCGACTACGCCCCCCTGCCGGGACGTGACGCGCGCAGGGGCCGCGCCCTCGCGAATCGCGAGGGGCTGAAACAGGCGGCGCGTCTGATCCGTCTGAACCGCTGGGGCGGTCTGGTGGCGGTCGATCTGGTGGGCGCGGCCCTGGACGGCGCGGCCGTCACGGCCCTGGCGCGAGAGGCCTTCGCCTGGCAGCCGGCCGCCGCCTTCGGCCCGGTCAGCCGTTTCGGTCTGCTGCAACTGACCCTGCCGTGGCGCGAGACGCCGCTGGAGGATCATCTCGGACGGCCCGGATCCGAGCGTGCGTCCCAGACCCAGGCGATCGACCTGACGCGACGTCTGCGACATGCGTGCCTGAGCGACACCGCCGTGCCGCGCCTGGTCGCCCGATGCCGTCCGCACGTCGCCCGGCGGGCGGCGCCCCTGGTGGCGCGGCTGGGGCCGAGGGCCGGACTGGTCGTCGATCCTGCGGTCCGCCCCGGCGCCGAACCGATAGACGAGGCCTGACATGGCGACCTGTCCGATCTGCCGCAAAAACCCCTCCGCGCCCGAATACCGGCCGTTCTGCTCGAAACGCTGCGCCGATGTGGACCTCCAGCGTTGGTTCACGGGCGCCTACGCCATCCCGGTGCGTGACGAAGACAGGCCGGACGAAGAAGACGCGTCCGAGGATTGAACGCCTCTGGACACCCCGATGCGGCTCGCCTATAGACCCCGCTCTCGCGTCGGGAGCCCCGTTGGGGACCCCGAGATTGCGCCGGGGCCTGGATAGCTCAGTTGGTAGAGCAGCGGATTGAAAATCCGCGTGTCGGTGGTTCGAATCCGCCTCCAGGCACCATCTTTCCCTCCCGCCAGATCGTCGCAGGACGCCGCTTTCACATAGCGGTGTTGGCGCAGCGCGCATGGCGTGTGCGGCCGTTGTTCGGAACGGAACGTGCGGCCGTTTCGTCGCTTCTTGAAAGCTTGTTGTTCGCGATCTGCTGAAACCCGGCGGTTCCTGCCCTGATCTCGCCGAATGAAAGAAATTTGCGTCGAAATCAGACAAAATGTCGGATGACACCGGTTTCTATCCCGGTGCGACGGCATGGCGCATGTTCTCTGCCCCTGTGGCGCGAAATCCGGAATTGCGCCCTTGACGCTCCCGACACCCTTCGCCAAAGACGCTTGACCGCTGTCCTCGGGCATCGGTCAACGAACGGCGCGTGGGGGGAATCCGCCACGATCGCCCGATCAATCCGCGCGGCGGCTTCCCCAAGGGTTGCCTAAGCGTTAACATATAGGCGTCCGGGCGGCTCTCAGAGGGGGAGCCCGGACAGAAACGATTTCACAGGAGGGGCAGGCGTTCCCACGTCCCGCCCCTTCAGGGTCACAAGAGTCAGACCGAAAAGCAGGAACCGGCGACACATGCTCGACAGCAAAAAGACGAATATCCTTCTTGCCATGGCCGGCGCCGCCGTCCTGATGGCGGGAGCCCCCGCCCTGGCGCAAGCCCCGGCTGAGCCGACCCCGGCCGCCGCGCCTGCCGCCGCTCCGGCCGCCGACGCCGCCGCTGCTCCGGCCGCTGAAGAAGAAGCCGCCGGCGGTCACGGCGACATCACCCCGATCTCCATGTTCATGGAAGCGACCCCGGTCGTTAAGGTCGTGATGATCGGCCTGCTGCTGGCCTCGGTTTTCTCCTGGACCCTGCTGATCATCAAGCTGATCGAGTTCGGCGGTCTGAACCGCAAGTCGGACAACTTCCTGGAAGCCTTCCGCGGCACCCGCACCATCGCGGACATGCACAAGGTCGCCACCTCGGAAGAGTTCGAGGGCAACCCGCTGGCCGACATGGCCGCCGCCGCCACCGAAGAAGTCGAACTGTCGCGTCAGGCCGGCCTGAGCGTCACCGGCGATCACCGCGACTCGGCCCTGGGCCGCGCCCAGCACGCCGTTTCGGCCGTGCAGTCCGGTCTGGCGGCTCGCCTCTCCGGCGGCCAGCAGTTCCAGGCCTCGGTCGGTTCGACCGGCCCGTTCGTCGGTCTGTTCGGCACCGTGTACGGCATCATGAACTCGTTCATCGGCATCGTGCAGTCGAACACCACCAACCTGGCCGCCGTGGCCCCCGGTATCGCCGAGGCCCTGCTGGCCACGGGTATCGGTCTGTTCGCCGCTATCCCGGCGGTGGTCTTCTACAACTACTTCAACACCCGCATCTCGGCCTTCGGCACCCGCTCGGACGGCTTCGCCGCTGAACTGCTGAACGCCATCTCGCGCCAGCTCGACAAGGGGGCGTAATCTAGATGGCAGCCAAACTCGGAGGCGGGGGCGGCGGGAAGTATAACGTCGAGCAGAACGCCGATATCAATGTCACGCCCTTCGTGGACGTCATGTTGGTTCTGCTGATCATCTTCATGGTGGCGTCTGCGGTCGCCACCCCGGGGGTGCAAGTCACGCTTCCCATCGCCGTCGCCGATCCCAAGGAAAGCCCGCCGAAGCCCATCTTCATCTCGATCCAAAGCGACGGACGGGTGTTTATCGGGGACGGTGAGACGACCTATGACGGCCTGGGCGCTGATCTGACGGAACAGATCGGCCGCCGGGATCCTACGAAGGAGCGGATCTACATCCGCGCTGACCAGGGCACCCGGTATGGCGATTTCATGCAGGCCATGAACTCGCTCCAGGACAGCGGCTTCTACAGCGTCGCGCTGGTCGGCGAAGACAAAGTGCAGTGAGGCGGGAGATCACATGACCGATACACCCGTTGAATATCACCGCAGTCGCTATGACGCCCCTCGCAAGAAGGGCTTCATGGGGGTCTCGACCGGCGTCTGGGCGATCGCTCTCGGCGTGGTCTGCATCATGTTCGCGGCTCTGATCTTCTGGGTTCAGAAGACCAAGTTCGAGATGAAGCAGATGGAGTACACGGATGAGGCTGTGACGGTGGATATCATTCCGCCGCCGCCTCCCCCGCCGCCTCCGCCGCCGCCGCCGCCGGACACTCCGCCGCCGCCGAAGCTGCAGATCCGTCCGCCGGCCGTGGTGCCGAACGCGCCGCCGCCGCCGATCACCCTTCCGATCGAACCGACCAAGAAGGAAGATCGCGTCGAATACACCGGCCCGCCGGTGATCGTCCCCGGACCTCCGCCGCCGCCGGCTCCGCCTGCTCCGCCGCGTCCGCCGGTCATCACCAACCCGCAGTGGTCGCAACAGCCGCGCATCGAGTTCCCGCAACGGGCGCAAGATCGTGGCATCGAGAATGGCCGGGTTGAGGTCGAGTGCACGGTTCTGCCCAGCGGCGCCGTCAGCGACTGCACCATCCTGTCCGAGACGCCGACCGGCGCCGGATTCGGTCAGGCTGCTCTGGCCGGCGCCCGACGCGCCCGTCTGTCACCTCGTTCGGTGGACGGTGTGGCTGTGGGCGGCAAGGTCCGGTTCTCGGTTCCGTTCCGCCTGCAATAGGGACTTCGGTTCCAGACAAGACGCCCCGGGGTTCGCTCCGGGGCGTTTTTTGTTTGCCTAGGAACTGGAAATTTTGCCGTAACGTGGGTATTTGAAGTGCTGGCCAACTAGGACATGAGGCCAACCTATTGAATTCTGGAGGGGCAAAAATGAAATTTTCAAAGTCGATGGTGCTGGCTGCGTTGCTTCTCCTGTCGGCAGTTGGCTCCAGCACTGTCGAAGCGCAGGATCAACAACAGTCGCTGTGCCCGAACGGTGAACCCCAGGTATGGCTCTGCACCTACCGCCGCGATGCACAGGGCAACATTGTGCTCGACAGATGCGAGTGGGCGTGTCCGTGACGGGGGTCGACCTCTGAGTAAAGCAACGAGGCTGTGTGATCGCCTCAGAAGGCACTAACTAATCATTCCCACAGTCAGTAATTTCCCCCGGGGTTCGCTCCGGGGCGTTTTTCTTTGTACGGCGAGATGCGAGCGACGCTTCCCGCTTGATCGCGTTCGGCCTCGCCGCTAAACAACCCGCCTCGCACGGGGCCAGGCCTCGTATGTGCCGCCTTAGCTCAGTTGGTTAGAGCGCCGGTTTGTGGAGCCGGAGGTCCTCAGTTCAAGCCTGAGAGGCGGTACCATTCCTCCCCGCGCACGCGGGGACGAACGCCGGCTGCGGCGCTCCTCACAAGACCACGAAACGGTCCGCCTCGACGCGGTTTCAGCGCGAGGTTTGGCTGCGTCTTGATGCCCTGTCAGGCCTTCACGGCCTCGGCCATCTCGCCCGGCGTCGCCTGTACTTTGCGCTTGCGCAGCGTCTCCCCCGGCCCGTCCAGGGCGGCGAGGGCGGCCAGGGCGGCGGCGTGTCCCGCCGCCACGGTGGGCTCATAGACCTTCCAGTCGCGGATATCCGCCCCGCCCGGATGCGGCAGGATCAGCAGGTCCGTCTCACGTCGCGACCGCTCCAGTTCGGCGTCCGTGGTGATGGTCGCGGCCCGCATCAGCACCGAGACGATCGGCGGTCCCTTCTTCCAGGCGCCCGATGCGATCCAGCGCCACCAGGATGGAGGGTTCGACAGCGCCTGGGGGTCCACGCCGCGCACCTGCGACATGTCCGACCCGATCACCGGCCCGCTGTTCAGCTGGCGCATGACGTCGGTCGGAAAGTTGCTGACCACGGCGCCGTCCACCAGCACCTGTCCGTCGATGACCACCGGCGGCATGACGCCGGGAATGGCGATTGAGGCCCGCATGGCCCGGCGCAGCAGGCCGCGCCGATGCACCTCCAGCCGGCCGGTCGTCAGGTTCGACGACACGGCGAAGAAGGGGCGGGGCATGTCGGCGATGTCGATGTCGCCATAGGCCTCGTGCAGCAGGCGCGCGACCTTGCCCGCCCGGGTCATGGCCACGATCGGCAGGGCGATGTCGGACAGGGGGTCGGACTTGACGAAGGCGTGGCGGATGCGGGCGTCCAGCTGGTCGTCGGACCATTCCAGGGCCGGTCCCGCCGCGACCACCGCTCCCATCGAGGCCCCGCCCAGAAAATCCAGCGGCACGCCCATCTCGCGCAGCGCCCGCACCACGCCGATATGGGCATAGGCCCGCGCCCCGCCGCCGGACAGCACCAGGCCGACCGAGGTTCCGGTGACCAGCCGGGCGATCCGGGCCGAATCGCCCTCGTCGCCTTCGCGCACATGGAACCAGCGGCCGGGCGACACGGCGTCCAGCCAGACCGCCGTATTGGCCGGCCGGGTCATGCGGGCGTCGCGCAGCAGGATCAGGTCCGTGAACTGACGCCTCAGCCCCTCCAGATCACGGGCCGGCGCAACGGCCGGGGGCGGGGTCAGGGCGTCGCCGACGACGAACAGACGGTCCACCTGTCGCGCGCACAGGGCGGCCCAGGCCGGTTGATCGGCCTCGGCGACATACAGGACATAGTCGTGGCTGTCCTCGACCCGGGAAAACCAGTCCGCCGCCGACCTCAGCGCGGTTTCGTCGATCACCTGAACCGTGTGGCCCATGGCCGCCACGGCCGCCGCCACCCGTTCGACAAAGGCCCGTATCGGCCGGGGGCGGGCGCCGACGAAGCCGAACACCGCGGGCTCGGCCGCTCCGGTCGACTGGTCCCGCGCCCGCGCCAGCATCAGGCGCGACAGATGGATCATCACCTCCGGCTCGGTCCGCGCCACCTCGAAGAAGGCCTCGCGCGGCAGGGCCAGGATTTCGGAGTCCCGCAGGGCGACGACGTCGGCCGAATGCGGACTGCCCGCGATCAGGGCCATCTCGCCGACCGGTTCGCCGGGCCGGATGACGCCCAGCATCTGCGGCGGTTGTCCCTCAAGCCGACGGAACACTCCCAGCCGCCCCGAACGCAGCAGATACAGGTGATCGGCCTCGGCGCCCGCGGCGAACAGCGGCTCGCCTCCGGTCAGGGCGAACCAGCTGGCCTTGCTGGCGCGGTGATCGAACACCCGCGCCAGGGCCGCTTCCAGCGTGTCGGGGGAGGGGGCGGCGCGCCGTTTCGACATGGCGGGGGATCATGGCGATTTTCCCGCCGGGGGCCAGAGAGAAATCGGCCGGGGCTTACCAGCGCCCGGTCAGCGACTTCGCCCGGTTCAGCACGCAGCGGATCGATCCCGTCTGCCCCTGGGCGTTCAGGGGCTTGAACAGGGTGGCGCCTTCGCGGCGATAGCGCGTGCCCCGCAACGGTCCCGACGTCATCGTCAGCACATTGCCGCTGAGACTGAAGGCGCCGCGTCCGCCGTTGAAGTCACGATAGGCGCCGGGTCCGGTCACGCCGAAGAACAGGCCGGTCTGCGGCGATCCCATCACCATGCCCCCGACGTTGATCGGGGCGTCGCATTCATAGACCCCGGTCTGGACCGGCCCGAAGCCGGCGGGTCCCGCCTGACCGTTCGCCGGCCGGGCTCCGTTCGCCCCCGCGCCTGCTCCCGTCCCGCCGGCCAGCGGCGTCATCAGTTCCATCGTCAGCCAGATCGTCGCGCCCGTGTCCTCCCGCCGCCAGCGGCAGCCCAGGGTGTCGTCATAGGCTCCGCCCAGCGAGACCACGACGAAGGCGCCGGTGATGTTGTTCCGGCGGAAACGCGCGCCGGCCGGCGGACACTGGGTCTGGGGCGCGGCCGCCGTCGCCAGGGGGGCGGGCGCGCCGGTCAGAAGAAACGCGGCGATCAGGGCGTCGATCATGTTGAGTCCTCCATCTCGGCGACGGCATTCGGCGCGCGGCGCCGGACGTCCGCAATCCCTTCACGACGAAGACGCCGGGCGGGACGACGGAACTCCGGCTTTCACGATCTGTTACAGCGCCTCTCGCCTTCGCAGACGCAGCACGTTACTCATGCCGCGCAGGAGCGGGACGAACCCGCCAACGACGAATCCAGCTCAGGGGTATGCGGATGACCAAGTGGGTGTACGGCTTCGGCGGCGGGACCGCCGACGGCGACGCGTCGATGAAGAACCTGCTGGGCGGCAAGGGCGCCAACCTGGCGGAGATGTCGTCGCTCGGCCTGCCGGTGCCGCCCGGCTTCACCGTCACCACCGAGGTCTGCACCTGGTACTACGCCAATGGCGAGACCTATCCTGCGGACCTGGCCGCCCAGGTCGCCGAGGGCCTGAAGACCGTCGAGGGGATCGTCGGCAAGCGGTTCGGCGATCCGGCCAACCCCTTGCTGGTGTCGGTCCGTTCCGGCGCCCGCGCCTCGATGCCGGGCATGATGGACACCGTCCTGAACCTGGGCCTGAACGACCAGACCGTCGAGGGCCTGGCCGCCCTGTCCGGGGACCGTCGCTTCGCCTTCGACAGCTATCGCCGCTTCATCACCATGTATTCGAACGTGGTGCTGGGTCTCGGCCATGACGAGTTCGAGGGCGTGCTGGACGACCACAAGGACCGCCTGGGCGTCTCGGTCGACACCGAGCTGACCGCCGCCGACTGGGAAAAGGTCGTCGCCGACTACAAGGCCGTCGTTGAGCGCGAGCTCGGCCACCCCTTCCCGCAGGACCCGAACGACCAGCTGTGGGGCGCCGTCGGGGCGGTCTTCGAAAGCTGGATGAACGACCGCGCCAAATTCTACCGCCGCATGCACGACATTCCCGAAAGCTGGGGCACGGCGGTCAATGTCCAGTCGATGGTGTTCGGCAATATGGGCGAGACCTCGGCGACGGGCGTGGCCTTCACCCGCAACCCCTCGACCGGCGAGGCCCGGCTTTACGGGGAGTTCCTGATCAACGCCCAGGGCGAGGATGTCGTCGCCGGCATCCGCACGCCCCAGTCCCTGACCCGGGCCGGCCGCGAGGAGATGGGCGAGACCGCCCCCTCGATGGAGGAGGCCATGCCCGAGGTCTTCGCCCAGTTCGTCGACGTGGTCGGCCGGCTGGAAAGCCACTATCGCGACATGCAGGACATCGAGTTCACGGTCGAGCAGGGCCGGCTCTGGATGCTGCAGACCCGCAACGGCAAGCGGACGGCCAAGTCGGCGCTCAAGATCGCCGTGGACCTGGCGTCCGAGGGCGTGATCTCGCAGGAGGAGGCCGTCAGCCGCGTCGAGCCCGGCGCCCTGGATCAGTTGCTGCACCCCACCCTCGACCCCCAGGCCGAACGCAGGGTGGTCGCGCAAGGGCTGCCGGCCAGCCCCGGCGCGGCGACCGGCAAGATCGTCTTCGACGCCGACGAGGCCGAACGCATGGCCCAGCTCGGCGACGCGGTCATCCTGGTGCGCGAGGAGACCTCGCCGGAGGACATTCACGGCATGCACGCGGCGCGCGGCATCGTCACGGCGCGCGGCGGCATGACCAGCCACGCGGCCGTGGTGGCGCGCGGCATGGGCCGTCCCTGCGTCTCGGGCGCCGGCGAAATCCATATCGACGAGAAGGCCCGGACCTTCACCGTGCGCGGCCGCACCTTCAAGGCGGGCGAGGTCATCACCATCGACGGCGGCAAGGGCGAGGTGCTGGACGGCGCCGTAGCCATGATCGAGCCGGAACTGACCGGCGATTTCCAGACCCTGATGGCCTGGGCCGACGGGGTGCGCCGCCTCAAGGTCCGAGCCAACGCGGAGACCCCGCTGGACGCCAAGACCGCGCGCGGCTTCGGCGCCGAGGGCATCGGCCTGTGCCGCACCGAGCACATGTTCTTCGACGATGCGCGGATCGCCGCCGTGCGCGAGATGATCCTGGCCGACGACGAACAGGGCCGCCGCACGGCCCTGGCCAAGATCGAGCCGTTCCAGAAGGCCGACTTCGTCGAGCTGTTCACCATCATGGCCGGACTGCCGGTCACGGTGCGCCTGCTCGACCCGCCGCTGCACGAGTTCATCCCCCACACCGAAGCCGAAATCGACGCTCTGGCCGCCTCCTCCGGCCTGGACGCCGCCAAGCTGAAGCGGCGGGCGAAGGATCTGCAGGAAACCAACCCCATGCTCGGTCACCGCGGCTGCCGTCTCGGCGTCGCCTATCCCGAAATCTACGAGATGCAGGTTCGGGCGGTTCTGGAAGCCGCGCTTGAGGTCAAGGCGACCTCCGGCGTCGCCCCGATCCCGGAGATCATGCATCCCCTCGTCGCCCTGGGCC
Source organism: Brevundimonas sp. VNH65 (assembly GCF_049445955.1). Classification (NCBI taxonomy): domain Bacteria; kingdom Pseudomonadati; phylum Pseudomonadota; class Alphaproteobacteria; order Caulobacterales; family Caulobacteraceae; genus Brevundimonas; species Brevundimonas sp. VNH65. The sequence goes on from NZ_JBMSDX010000001.1 coordinate 228,248, forward strand.
TGGAGATGAAATACCTGCGCGAACTGACCGACAGGACGGCGAAGGCGGTGTTCGAGAAGGCCGGCGACAGCGTCGAATACCTGGTCGGCACCATGATCGAGCTCCCTCGCGCCGCCCTGCGAGCCGGGGACCTGGCCGAGCATGCCGAGTTCTTCTCCTTCGGCACCAACGACCTGACCCAGACCACCTTCGGCATCAGCCGCGACGATTCCGGCCGCTTCCTGCAGGCCTATATGGACAAGGGCATCTTCGAGACCGATCCCTTCGTCCGTCTGGATCAGGACGGCGTGGGCGACCTGATCCGCATCGCCGCCGAGCGGGGCGGGGCGGCCCGTCCCGACATCAAGATGGGCATTTGCGGCGAACACGGCGGCGACCCGGCGTCCATCGCCTTCTGCGAGGAGGTGGGCCTGGCCTATGTCAGCTGCTCGCCCTACCGCGTGCCGATCGCCCGCCTGGCGGCGGCCCAGGCCGCCTTGGTCACGCGGGGCGGCGAAGCGCGCGAGAAGGATCGTTGATGCTCATTCCTCCCCCCTCGGGGGAGGGGGACCGCGAAGCGGTGGAGGGGGCCAGCCTCGGACACCGTCTCTGGATCGGGCCCCCTCCGCCTCGGCGCAAGCGCGCCGATCCACCTCCCCCGACGGGGGAGGAATGATGTCCCAGTCCCTTTCCATCGCCGTGATCGGTCCCGGCGCCATCGGCGGAACCGTGGCGGCGTGGCTGTCGCGTAATGCGGCGATAGACGACCTGATCCTTTGCGCCCGTTCTCCGCTGGACCGGCTGAGCGTTGAGACGCCGAACGGCGGGCGGATCGAAGCGACGCCGCGCGTGCTCACCTCGCCGGATCAGGTCGAGGCGGCGGCGGACTGGGTGCTGATTGCCACCAAGACCTATGACGTCGAGGGCGCGGCCGCCTGGTTGAAGCCGCTGATGGGACCGCACAGCCGTCTCGCCGTGCTGCAGAACGGGGTGGAGCATGTCGAGCGGTTCACGCCCTATGTCGCGCCGGACCGCATCCTGCCTGTCATCGTCGACCTGCCCGCCGAGCGCGAGGGGCCGGGCCAGATCCGCCATCGGCGTGACGGCACCCTGACCGTGCCCGACAGCGAGACCGGACGGGCGTTCGCCGCCCTGTTTCAGGACGAGTCGCTGAAGCCGGTTCTTACCGACGACTTCCTGACCGCCGCCTGGACGAAGCTGGCGCTGAACTGCGCGGGGGCGGTCTGCGCCCTGACCGGTCGGCCTTCCGGCGTCGTGCACGAACCGGGCATGGCGGAGCTTATGCGGGCGATGGCGGCCGAGTGTGTGGTGGTGGGCCAGGCGCTGGGCGCTGACCTGCCCGACGATCTGCCGGATTGGGTGGTGGAGCGGACCTTCGCTTCCCAGCCGGACTCGGTGAACTCCCTGCTCGGCGACCGGCTGGCGGGACGTCCGATGGAGTGGGACGCGCGCAACGCGGTCATCCCTCGTCTCGGCGCGCCGCACGGGATCGCGGCGCCGCTGAACCAGATGGCCGCGACCCTTCTGGCGGCCCTCGAAGCCCGCTGACAGACATCGCGCGTGCCTGGGCAATCCGCATAACGGCGTGTGCGTCAGTACGGCTACAGTTTCGGTTCTGTAATCTGACGGCCATGGAACGGACAAGTCGAGTACCCATTTCCGAACTCGCTGGATGGGGCCGATGACGTCATGTCATCGACATCTAGGAGTTAAAAAGAAATGCGTAACATCATTCTCTCTGCACTGGCTGTCTCTGCGATTTCGGCGCCCGCTTTTGCTCAGTCGATCAGTGATCCGCAGATCTATACCTCGGGCGGCTACACGCATCTGGACTCAGAGGCGGGTGATCTCGGCGCGTTGACCGGTCGGGTCGGCGCGAAACTGACGCCCTATTTCGGGGTCGAGGGCGAGGGATCGATCGGCGTGCGCAGCGAGCGCCGCAACGTCGGCGACGTCTCGACCAAGTTCGAGCACCGCTGGGACGCCGCCGCCTATGGCGTGGCGACCCTGCCGGTTCAGCCCAACCTCGATCTCTTCGCTCGCGCCGGCTACGGCGTGACCGAGTTCAAGGCCAAGGCCCTGGGCGAAAGCGCCAGCGACCACATGGACAGCTTCAACTACGGCGCGGGCGCCGAGTATCGCCTGGACGGCCAGAACGGCATCCGCGCCGACTGGACGCGCCGTGATTTCCGCGACGGCGACGGTAAGGCCGACGCCTATACGCTGAGCTTCGTGCGTCGCTTCTGACGGGACTGTATCCCAGCCAAAGGAAAGGGCGCGCTCCGCATGGGGCGCGCCCTTTTCCTGTCGTCAGCGCGGGTTCAGACCGGGTCGGCGATCAGGGCCCAGCGCATGGAGCCTTCGCCGAAGGGGCGGGTGAACCATTGGTTATAGGTCTCGAACGCCTGGACGATGGCGTGGCGCAGGTCCTGACCGACGGGCTCGCCGCGGTTGCGCTTCATGGCCGCCACACAGTCGATGACCACGTTCTGATGCGCCGAGCCGCCAAGCCGTTTCAGGACCAGGGCGACATCGCGCGCCAGGCCTTCCATAAAGGTTCGGGCGGTTTGCGCCGCAGCTTCGATCCCGGTGTCCGCCATTCGGATGGCCCCCACGCGTTGGTCTAGGTCGCTGGGCGCGAACAAAAACAAACTCGCGCTTGAGAATCAACCGCTGCGGCGGCTGCGATGCGACAATTTCGCCTGCGACGACGTTCAGCCCCGCTTGCGGACAAAGACCGTGCCCGCCGAATAGCCGGCGCCGAACGAGCAGATCAGACCCGTCTCGCCCGGCTCGAAGCCATCCTGATGCAGATGGAAGGCGATGACCGATCCAGCGGACGAGGTGTTGGCGTAGCGGTCCAGCACGATCACGTTTTCTTCCGGCGACGGCTCGCGGCCCAGCACCTTGCGGCCGATCAGCACGTTCATGTTGATGTTGGCCTGATGCAGCCACAGACGCTTCAGGGCGTCGGTGTTCACAGCCAGGTCGCGGGCATGGTCGATGATCATGTCCGACACCATCGGCACGACCTCCTTGAACACCTTGCGGCCCTGCTGGACGAACAGCTTGTCGACCTGGCCGATGCCCTCGGGCGCGGCGTTGTTCAGAAAGCCGAAATTGTTGCGGATGTTGTTCGAGAACTGGGTCTGCAGCCGGGTTCCCAGAATATCCCAACCGCCCGGCCCGGCCTGGTCTTCAGCCTCGATGATCACGGCCGTGCAGACGTCGCCGAAGATGAAGTGGCTGTCGCGGTCGCGGAAGTTCAGATGCGCCGAACAGACCTCGGGATTGACCATCAGCACGGCCTTGACCGAGCCGGAGCCGATGAAGTCGCTGGCCGTCTTGATCCCGAAGGTGGCGGACGAACAGGCCACGTTCATGTCGAAGGCGAAGCCTTCGATGCCCAGGGCCTGCTGCACCTCGATGGCCAGGGCCGGATAGGGGCGCGGCATGTTGGAGGCGGCGCACAGCACCGCGCCGATCTGCGAAACGTCCTTGCCCCAGGCGGCGATGGCCTGACGTGCGGCGGCCACCGCCATCTCGGCCATGGTCGACAACTCGTCGTTCCCGCGTTCCGGAATGTTCGGCGTCATCCGGCCGGGGTCCAGCACGCCGGACTTGTCCAGCACGAACCGGCTCTGGATGCCGGAGGCCTTCTCGATGAACTCGACCGACGAATGGGTCAGGGGCGCCAGGTCGCCCTCGGCGATCTGGGCGGCGTTCTCCGCATTCCAGCGATCGGCGTAGGCGTTGTAGGCGGCGACCAGCTCTTCGTTCGAGATCGCCTGGTCGGGCGTGAACAGGCCGGTGGCGGCGATGATGGAGTTGATCAAGGGCCTTGGTCCCTATCGCTCGGCTCGCGGAGCCTCGCTGCTTGAGGGACGCGAACCGGGATATTCTGAGCGCGCGACATTCGCGCCGGATATGTTTCTGCGCCTTCAATAGGACGGGGGCGGCGTCCGGTCGAGAGACGCCGTCAGTCCGCGCCACCACCGATTCAGGCGTCCGCGCGGCGCAGCGGGCAGGGGCGCATCCTTCTGGGCGATCAGACGCGCGACCAGATCCTCGGCCTCGCAGGGCCAGCCCTCCGGCGTGACATAGATCGGATAGGCGATCAGGGCGGCGTGAACCAGGTCGTCCAGGGTCGCCGATCGCGTGCGGCGGGGGAAGGGACCGGTCCGGTCGTCGGTCAGGCCCCACCCGGCGTAGAAGGGGCGGCCATAGACGCTGACCGGCTTGCCCCGCATCAGGGCCTCGAAGCCCGACAGGGACGTCAGGGTCGCCAGCCGGTCGCAGGCGTTCAGGCAGTCGATGATGTCCAGATCGTCGGCCACCGCGTCCACAGCCTCGATCGCCGTCGCATCCAGCAGCCCGGGTCGATTGCCGGACGTCACGTCCGGGTGGTTGCGATAGATCAGGAAGGCGTCCGGAAAATCCCGCCGCGCCGCCTCGACCAGGCCGGAGTTGGTGCGGATGTCGGTGCAGCCGAACTGGATCGACTTGTCGTTCTCCACCTGACCGACGACCAGCAGCTTCATGCGGTCCGCCGGCCAGCCGACAGGGGGCGCGCCCTTCAGATTGTATTTCGACAGGCCAGCCGCCACGACGCGGCGGCGCAGGGCGGCGGCGCGGTCACGGTCGCGGTCGTCACGCTCACCCGTCTCGATCAGGGTCTCCAGACGGCTCGGCCGCGTCGCGTCGTAGTAGACCCCGAGGTCGTCCAGGGCCACCGACAGGGCGCCGAAGAAGTCAGACCCCAGGCCGCGTGAGCGGATGAAACCGTCCTCCATCCGTACGGTCGGCGCGGAGGTCGCGGCGGCGGCCGTGCGGATCGGCTCGCTCTCCTTGCCCGCCCACCAGATCAGCCGTCCTTCACCGGCTTCCGCGTCGCGCGCGGCGGCGGCGGCGCTCCAGTGATAGCGGACCCGGCCCTTGGGCGAGTTCAGCAGGCGGCGCACCGGCGGGCGTTTGGCGGGGGCGAAACCGGCGGCGGACCACAGACCCGACAGCCGGTCGGCCCGGTCGCGCAGCGAGATCAGCCGTTCCAGCGCCTCTTCCGCCGTGCAGCGTCGACCGGCGACCGGATCGAAGTAGCGGCTGTAGGCGATCAGGGCGGCGGCCGCGACGGTCTCGATATCACGCGCCACGCCCCGGCGCCCGGTGTTCACCGTGTCTGTCGTCAGGCCCCATCCGGAATAGAAGGGCGCCCCGAAACACCGTACCGGCAGGCCCCGCAGCAGGGCCTCGAATCCCAAGGCCGAGGTCACGCACCAGACCTCGTCCACCGCGGCCAGCAGGTCGGCGGGCCGCAAGTCGGTGTCGATCAGGGTGACACCGGTCAGCTCCGAGGTCGGTATGCAGCCCTGCTTGCGTCCCGCCGCCACGGCCGGATGCCGCTTGACAATCAACTGGGCGTCCGGCGCCCCGGCGCGGGCGGTCCGGATCATGTCTGTGAATGACGCCGTGGAGGCCATTCCATAACCGATCGAGGCGTCGCCCAGAGTCTGGTCCACGATCAGGATGCGGCGACCGGGTTTCAGGACCGTCGGATCCAGAGCACCGCCCATATTGGTCTTGGACACGCCGCTCTCGACGATGCGATCGATCAGGGCGCGCGCGCGACCCTTCATCCCGGCGTCACACCAGTCGGGCGCGGTCGTGATCAGCTGTTCCAGCCGGCTCGCCCGGGTCGCGTCATAATAGACGCCGAGGTCATCGACGATCAGGCTGAGGCTCGTCGCCCCCCTCTCGCCCAGCCCCACGGAGCGCAGGAATCCGTCCTCCAGCGCCACATAGGGCACGCCCCTGGCCGCCGCCCAGCGCCGTCCGGCCGCGGCGGTCGGCTTCATGCCCCAGCCCAGAACCGCCGTCGCTTCGGCGCCCGGCGCCGCCCTCAGCTGATATTCCGGAAGCAAGGCCGCCAGATTGGGCACGCGCAGGACGCCGGGGGCGCAGACCCAGGCCGGGACGGGGGGAGGCGGCGTGGTCTCAGGTGAAGGGGCGGGGGTGTTCACACGGCCGTCCTACACGTCCTTGCGCCTCAGGGGTATCGGCCCCGATCCGCCGTCGTCGCCTCAGGGGTTCAGCACCCCATTGGCGAACAGGGGACGCACATAGACCCAGGCGGCGGCATCGGGGTCCAGCCGCCCGCCGGTCCAGCGCGGCAGGTCGGGCGCGGCGTTGATGGTTTCGGCCACCATCTGGGCGGCGACGGCGGGATCGACCGGCCGCATGGTCCCATCGGCGACGGCGTCGGCGATCAGGCCCGCATAGTGTTCGGTCTGACGCTCCATCGCCTCGCGCAACTCGCCTCGGACCTCGGCGTGGGCCGCCGCCACGGCCATGTGGCGCAACAGCGGATCGCCGCCCAACTGCCGGCGAACCAGGGCGTCGGTGATCGCCGTCAGCCGGTCCCAGGCCGACAGTTCGGCCCTCAGCGCGGCGCCCTGCGCCTCCCGCACGGCGCCGAAACTGCGCTCGAAGCAGCTGAGCACCAGATCGTCCTTGGCCGAGACGTGATGATAGAAGGCGCCCTTGGTGACGTTCAGCCGCGCCGCGATCGCATCGACCGAGGCCCCGTGATAGCCGAAGTCGTTGATGGTCTCCGTCGCGGCCCGCAGGAAGTCGGCGCGCGACAGGCCGAGGCCGGGCGTGGTCTCCACCGGCAGATCCAGCGTCGGCGGCGCCCACGCCCGCCCAGGCGCCAGGCCGTGAACGAGGATGTCCGACAGGCGCCGCCCGACGCGGGGATAATCCATCGGATCATAGCGCATGGCCCAGGTGCGGGCCCACAGGATCATCGACAGCGCCAGGTGGACGCGGGCGTTCTCCTCCGGCTGGGCGAAGGCGGGCGTCTGCGGCTCCGGCCGCATCAGGCCGCGCAGGGCCCGGAACATGTCGGCGAAGGCCGAAAACGCCGGCTCGATCGCCGCTCCGGTCAGCGAGCGGATGTCGAAGAAGTTCATCAGCGCCGGCCCGCGTCCGGTCGCGATATCGGCCAGCAGGGCGAAATAGCCGTCGATGAAGGCCGTCAGTCGATCCGCCGGCGTCGCCTCGGCCGCCGCCTCCACGATCAGCGCCTGATAGGCCGCGATGGTCCGCATCAGACAGGCGGCCGCCAGGTCGTCCTTGCGCCGGTAGTAGTAGGTCACGCTGGTGGTGATCAGGCCGACGGCCGCCGCCACCTCCGCCAGGGTCGTTCCGCCCAGACCCTTCTGATTGAACAGGGGGGCGGCGGCGTCGAGGATCTGCTGGCGCCGATCGTTGAACCGATCGCTACGCCTTCGGGCGGTCGTCTGCATGGGGCAGGCTTACCATGGGTAAGCCTTTGAGCAAGCCGGAAAACCGCTTGATTAGAATAAAGGGTATGGCCATGATCCCATCCATAGGGATTGCGTCAACATCGTTAGAATGTGCGCCATGGAAACTCAGGAGCAGGTGATCGCCTCGGCGATACACGGCGGCGTGGCCGTGCTGACGGTGGACAGTCCACCGGTCAACGCCCTGTCGGCGGCGGTTCGCGGCGCGATCCTGAAGGGCGTCGAGGTGGCCGAGGCGGACCCGGCCGTGCGCGCCGTCGTCCTGATCTGCGCCGGACGCACCTTCTTCGCCGGGGCCGACATCACTGAATTCGGCCGCGCGCCGGTCTCGCCCTCCCTGCCTGAACTGGTCGACCGTATCGAGGCCGCGACCAAGCCGGTCGTGGCCGCCATCCATGGCACGGCTCTGGGCGGCGGGCTGGAGATCGCCCTGGCCTGTCACGGCCGTATCGCCGTCCCGTCCGCGAAACTCGGTCTGCCCGAGGTCAAGCTGGGCCTGCTGCCGGGGGCGGGCGGGACGCAGCGCCTGCCGCGCCTGGTCGGGGTCGCCCGGGCGCTGGACATGGTGGTCGGCGGCGATCCGGCGCCGGCGGGAACGGCGCTGGAGACCGGCCTGATCGACCGGCTTGCGGCCGAGGGATCGCTTCGGGACGACGCGATCGCCCTGGCGCTCGAGATGGCGGGGAACGGCGCCCTGCGTCGCGTCTCCGAACTGGCCGTGCCGGGCGATACGGGGGCTGACGTCTTCCAGACCTTCCAGGCGGCCAATGCGCGGCGGACCGCCGGTCAGGATGCGGCTGTCGCCTGTGTCGAGGCCGTTCGCGCGGCGGTCGAGCTGCCCTTCGCCGAGGGCTGCCGGCTGGAACGCGCCCTGTTCCTGAAACTGGTCACGGGCGAACAGTCGGCCGCCCTGCGCCATCTGTTCTTCGCCGAACGCAAGGCGGCGGACATCCCCGACGTGCCGCGCGACACGCCGCTGCGCCCGATCGGCAAGGTGGGGATCATCGGGGCAGGGACCATGGGCGGCGGCATCGCCATGAATTTCCTCAACGCCGGCCTGCCGGTGACCCTGGTCGAGATGAAGGCCGAGGCCCTGGATCGCGGCGTCGCCACCATCCGGAAGAACTACGACGCCAGCGCCGCCAAGGGCCGGATGACGCCAGAGGCGGTAGAGGCGCGCATGGCCCTGCTGACGCCCGTGCTGGACTATGACGCCCTGGCCGAATGCGACCTGATCATCGAGGCGGTGTTCGAGGAGATGGCGGTCAAGCAGACGGTCTTCGCCCGCATCGACGCGGTGGCCAGGCCCGGCGCCATCCTGTCGACCAACACCTCCTATCTGGACGTGAACCGCATCGCCGCCGCCACGGCGCGACCACAGGACGTCATCGGCCTGCATTTCTTCTCGCCCGCCAATGTCATGAAGCTGCTGGAGGTGGTGCGGGGCGAGGCGACCGCGCCCGACGTGATCGCCACGGCCATGGCCCTGGGCAAGACCATCGGCAAGGTCGCGGTGCTGGTCGGGGTGGCGCACGGCTTCGTCGGCAACCGGATGCTGGCCGAGCGCCAGCGCGAGGCGGGCAAGCTGATCCTGGAAGGCGCGACGCCCTGGCAGGTCGATCGCGTGCATCAGGCGTTCGGCCTGCCGATGGGGCCGTTCCAGATGGCCGATCTGGCCGGGCTTGATCTGGGCTGGAGCCGGGAGACCTCGCGCGGCGAAACGATCCGCGACCGCCTCTGCGAGATCGACCGGCGCGGCCAGAAGACCGGCGCGGGCTTCTATGACTATGACGCGGCCCGCAAGGCGTCGCCGTCGCCCATGGTCGAGAAGATGATCGCCGATCTGGCCGCCGAAAAGGGCGTCGTCCGCCGCGAGGTCTCCGATCAGGAGATCATCGAGCGCTGCCTCTATCCGATGGTCAACGAGGGCGCGCGAATTCTGGAAGAGAAGAAGGCCTCGCGCGCCTCGGACATCGATGTGGTCTGGGCCTATGGCTACGGCTGGCCGCGCTGGCGCGGCGGGCCGATGATCTGGGCCGACACGATCGGGCTGCCGACGGTGGTCGAGGGCCTGCGCCGACATGCCGAGCGCTTCGGCGCTGATCTGACGATTTCACCCCTGCTGGACCGACTGGCGCGCGAGGGAGGGCGGCTGTCGGAGATCTGATTTCACCCCTTCTGTAACCCAAACCAAGGCGCTGCGATCAACGTGGCCATTGTCGAGGAAGCCGCCCCTATGACCCAGACCGCGAACCGGACGCCGTCTCCCGAACACCCCGCCTGGCCCGTGCTCAGCCTGGCGCACGCCCACGCGGCCCTGACGGCGACGGGCGCGCCCTTCGAGATCGAGACGATCCAGATCGACGGGCGGCCGGTCAAATGGTGGAAGAACGCCCCGCCGACCCTGCGCCACACCTTCATGGCGGCCAAGGCGCACGGCCAGAAGACTTTCATCGTCTATGAGGACGACCGGGTCAGCTTCGACGCCTTCATGCGCGCCAGCCTGGCCCTGGCTGCCGAGCTTCAGGCGGCGGGGGTCCAGCCGGGCGACCGGGTGGCCCTGGCCATGCGCAACCTGCCGGAATGGCCGGTCGCCTTCTTCGCAGGGGTGCTGACCGGTGCGGTGGTCGTCGCCCTGAACGCCTGGTGGAGCGGGCCGGAGCTGCTTTACGGTCTGACCGATTCTGGCTCGACCGTGGCCATCATGGATCCGGAGCGGCTGGCGCGGGTCGAGCCCCTTCTTGGCGGAGCGCCGGACGTGGCGCGCCTCTATGTCTGCCGCGCCGAGGCCGAGCCGGCCGATCCCCGCATCCGGACGCTGGAAAGCGTCATCGGCCGTCCCGCCGACTGGGCGTCCCTGCCCGAAGGCGCCCTGCCGCCGGTCGCCATCGACCCCGAGGACCCGGCGGTCCTGTTCTACACCTCGGGCACAAGCGGCGTGCCCAAGGGCGCCCTGGGCACCCATCGCAACGCGGGCTGCAGCCTGATGGCCGCCCAGTTCAGCCTGGTCCGGTCAATGATCCGGCGCGGCGAGGCTGTTCCGACCCCCGATCCGGACGCGCCCCAGCGGGTGGGCCTGGTCTCCATTCCCTTCTTCCACACCACGGGCTGCAACGCCGTCCTGCTGCCGGCCGTGGCCCTGGGTCAGAAGCTGGTCTGCCAGCGCCGGTTCGAGCCGGCCGAGGCCTGCGCCCTGATCGAGCGCGAAGGGATCCAGACCATCGGCGGCGTGCCGGCGGTGGCCATCGCCGTCCTCAGCTGCCCGGAACGCGCCAACCACGACCTGTCCTCGCTGGAGATCGTCGCCTATGGCGGGGCCCCGGCGCCCGAGACCCTGGTCAGGAAGATCGCCGCCGACATGAAGGCCGCGCCCGGCTCGGGCTGGGGCATGACCGAGACCAGCGCCACCCACACCCACCATCTGGCCGAGGACTATCTGCACCGGCCCCTGTCCTGCGGCCCGGCCATGCCGGTCAGCGAGGTCAAGGTGGTCGACGAGGCCGGGAACGCCCTGCCGACCGGCGAGGTCGGCGAGTTGATGGCCTATGGGCCGAATATCGTGAAGGGCTACTGGAACAAGCCGAAGGAGACGGCCGAGACCTTCGTCGACGGCTGGGTCAAGACAGGCGACATCGCCCGCATCGACGAAGAAGGCTTCGTCTTCATCGTCGACCGCAAGAAGGACGTCATCATCCGCGGCGGCGAGAACATCTACTGCCAGGAGGTCGAGGACGTCCTCTACGCCCACCCGGCGGTGGTCGAGGCCGCCCTGGTGTCCCGACCACATCCCTTGCTGGGCGAGGAGGCCGTGGCCTTCGTCTCCCTGCTGCCCGGCCAGAGGGTCGGGGCCGAAGCCCTGCGCGCCTTCGTCGCCGAACGGCTGGCGGCCTTCAAGGTCCCGGCGGAGGTGCGGATTTCGTCCGGCATGCTGCCCCGCAACGCCGCAGGCAAGATCGTCAAGCCGGACCTGAAGGCGGCGCTGGCCAGAGAGACTGCGCAATGAATCTCGACTTCTCGCCCGAGGATATCGCCTTTCGCGACGCCGTCCGCGCCTTCATCGCTTCGGAGTATCCGCCCGAGCTGCGGGCGCGCCAGAAGGCTGGAGAGCATCCGGGCCGCGAGGACTATCTGTCCTGGCATCGGGCCCTGGCGAAGGCGGGATGGATCGCGCCGGGCTGGCCGGTCGAATATGGCGGTCCGGGCCTGACGCCGACGCAGAAACACCTGCTGGCCAATGAACTGGCCGCCGCCGACACCATCCGCCTGCCGCCGTTCGGCATCAGCATGGTCGGGCCGGTGATCTACACCTTCGGCACGGCCGAGCAGAAGGCGCGCTTCCTGCCTCCGACCCTGTCTGGCGACATCTGGTGGTGCCAGGGCTATTCGGAGCCCGGCGCGGGCTCCGACCTGGCCAGCCTGACGACGCGGGCGGTGAGGGATGGCGACCACTATGTCGTCAACGGCCAGAAGACCTGGACGACCCTGGCGCAATACGCCGACTGGGGCTTCTTCCTCGTCCGCACCGATCCCGACGCCAAGGCGCAGGAGGGGATCAGCTTCCTGCTGATCGACATGAAGTCTCCGGGCGTCACCGTGCGGCCGATCATCACCCTGGACGGCGCTCATGAGGTCAATGAGGTCTGGCTGGAGGACGTCCGCGTCCCGGTCGAGAACCGCATCTATGAGGAAAACAAGGGCTGGACCTGCGCCAAGTTCCTGCTGGCCCACGAGCGGACCAATATCGCCGGGGTCGCGGCCTCCAAGAACGCCCTGAACAAGCTGCGCGCCGTCGCCGAGGCCGAGGGTCTGGCCGATGATCCGGTCTATCAGCGCAAGCTGGCGGATCTGGAGATCGACCTCCTGGCGCTGGAATACACCGAGCTGCGCACCCTGGCGCGCGAAAGCGCCGGCAAGGGGCCGGGGCCGGAATCCTCCCTGCTCAAGATCAAGGGCACGGAGGTGCAGCAGCGGCTGACCGAACTGATGGTTGAGGCCGTCGGCGCCTATGCCCTGCCGGACGCGCGGGCCATCCGATCCGGCAATCTGGGCCCTGTGGGGCCGGTCTGGGCCGGTCGCGCGGCGCCGACCTATTTCAACATGCGCAAGACCTCGATCTTCGGCGGCTCGAACGAGATCCAGCGCAACATCATCGCCAAGATGGTTCTGGGGCTCTGACGGATGGATTTCGAGTTTTCCGAGGAACAGACCCTGCTGGCCGATGCGGTGAACGGCTATCTGACGGGCGCCTATGACCTGGAGGCGCGCCGTCGCGCCGTGGCTTCGGACGCCGGCTGGCGGCCCGAGGTCTGGAAGGCCCTGGCCGAGGAGCTCGGCGTCCTCGGCGCCCTTGTTCCGGAAGAGGCCGGGGGGCTGGGCGGCGGCGGGGTGGAGGCGATGATCGTCATGCGCGCCATCGGCCGCGCGCTGGCGCTGGAGCCGTATCTGGAGACGGCGGTGCTGGGCGTCGGCCTGCTGAAACGGGCGGGCGGCGCACAGGCTGAGGCCCTGATGGCCACCATCGCCGAGGGTCAGGCCATCGTCGCCTTCGCCCATGAGGAGGCGGCGGGACGCCACGCCCTGCTGAGGGTCGAGACCACGGCGCGGCGCGAGGGCGACGGCTGGCGGCTGGACGGCGCCAAGGCGGTGGTGTCGGCGGCGCCGTGGGCCAGCCACCTGATCGTTTCGGCCCGGACCTCGGGCGCCGCGACCGACGAGGCGGGCATCGGCCTGTTCCTGATCGATGTCGCGTCGGCGGGGGAGGGCCTTTCGATCCGCGCCTATCCGACTGTCGACGGCCGACGCGCGGCGGAGGTGGCCTTCGATGGGCTGGTCCTCCCCGCCGATGCGCTCCTGGGCGAGGACGCCTTCGACGGCGTCATCGCCCCGGCGCTGGACGAGGCCGTCGCCGGCCAGTGCGCGGAGGCGGTCGGGGTGCTGTCGCAGCTCCATGACCAGACCCTGGACTATGTGAAGCAGAGGAAGCAGTTCGGCCGACCCATCGGCCAGTTCCAGGTGCTGCAGCACCGGTTGGCGGACACCTTCGCCGCCGTCGAGCTGGCCACGTCTCTGACCTATATGGCCACGCTCCATCTGGACGCCCCGGCGGCCCAGCGGGCCCGCGCCGTCTCGGCGGCCAAGGTCGGGGTCGCGCGCGCCCTGCGTTTCGTCAGCCAGGCGGCGGTCCAGACCCACGGCGGCATCGGCATGACCGACGAACTGGCGCTCAGCCACTATTTCAAACGCGCCTCGGTCATCGAACAGCAGCTGGGCGGGATCGAGCCGCACCTGCGCCGCTTCATCTCCCTTACTCCGGCCTCCACCGCCGACCTGGATGGAGGTCTGGTCGATGCCTGACTTCCGGGCCTCGGACGGCGTGCGCCTGAACTATTTCGTCTGGGGCGAGGCGGGCGAGCGGCCGCCGGTCTTACTGCACCACGGCTTCGCCGCCAGCGCCCTGCTGAACTGGCACGGGACGGGGGTGGTCCAGGCGCTCCTTGATGGCGGCCGGCAGGTCATCGCCATCGACGCGCGGGGACACGGGACTTCGGACGCCCCGACCGATCCGGCCCTCTATGGCGAGGTTCGACTGGCCAGGGATGTCGGTGAACTGCTCGATCATCTGGGCGTCAAACAGGTCGATCTTGCGGGATATTCGATGGGCGCGGTCACCGCCCTGATCTTCGCGTCGGGCGATGACCGGGTGCGGCGTCTTTGGATCGGCGGCGTCGGCGAGGCGGTCATCGATCTGGGCGGCGTCGAGACCCGGCTTTTGCCGCCCGGCGCGCTGATCGCGGCGCTGGAGGCCGATCAGCGGCCCGCCGACATGCATCCGGGCGTGGCCGAGTTCCGCATCTTCGCCGAGCGCACCGGCGGTCATCTGAAGGCGCTGGCGGCCCAGGCTCGGTCGCTGCACGCCGCCCCCATCGCCCTGGACAAGGTTCGCATGCCGACACGCCTCGTCGCTGGCGATCAGGACCCGCTGGCGCGCCATCCGCAGCGTCTCGCCGACGCCTTGCCGGACGCCGAACTCATCATCCTGCCGGGCACGCATCTGGGCGTGTGCGGCATCCCCGAATTCGCGGAGTCGATCGTCGCCTTCGTGAACTGACCGCCTCCCGAGGAAGGGCGGCCAGAGACTTCCAGTACCTGCGTAACCACACAACAGCGGATCAACCGCACAGAGGGAGGAAGACCATCATGAGGACCCATCAACGGCTTCGGACCGGCGCATCGCTCGCCGCCTTCGCCATCGCCACACTGGCCGCCGGCGGCGCCGTCGCCCAGCAGGACCAGCCCACTTCGGTCGACGACGTCATCGTCACCGCCAACAAGCGCGAACAGAGCCTGCAGGACGTTCCGTCGGTGGTCACCGCCATCAGCGAACAGCTGCTGACCGACGCCGGCGTGAAGGACATCAGGACCTGCAGATCCTGACTCCCGGCCTGACGGTGACCTCGACCTCGAACGAGGCGATCACGACAGCCCGCGTCCGCGGCGTCGGCACCGTCGGCGACAACCCCGGCCTCGAAAGCTCGGTGCTCGTGACGATCGACGGCGTCTATCGCCCGCGCAACGGCGTCGGCTTCGGCGACCTGGGCGAGATGGAGCGCATCGAGGTGCTGAAGGGGCCCCAGGGCACCATCTTCGGCAAGAACGCCTCCGCGGGCGTCATCAACATCCTGACCCAGCGTCCGTCCTTCACCTTCGGCGGCAATGCGGAGCTGACCTTCGGCAACTACGGGGCGATGGGCGGCTCGGCCTCCGTCACCGGCCCGATCATCGGCGACAGCCTGGCCGGTCGCTTCTATGTCGCGCGGCGCACCCGTGACGGCTTCATGGACGTCTCCACCGGTCCGGGGCCGCGCACCCTCACCGAGGACAACGATCAGGACTTCTGGACCGGACGCGGCCAGCTGCTGTGGCTGCCCAGCGACAACGTCTCGGCCCGGCTGATCGTCGACTATTCCAAGCGGGAAGAGAACTGCTGCGCCGCGACCCAGCTGTTCGTCGGTCAGGCCGCCAACTCGCGCGCCAATCTGATCAACGCGGTCCGGCCGGACTCGGTCGATACGACGGCGACGCCGTTCGATCGGCGCGCCCGTAGCAACCGCGACACCCTGCAGGACATCGAGGACAAGGGCGTCTCCCTGCAACTGGACATCGACCTGTCGCCGGAGGTCTCCCTGACCTCGATCACAGCGGCGCGGTCCTGGAACATCATCAGCGGCCAGGACAGCGACTTCACCTCGGCCGACCTGGTCTATCGTCCCAGCGACGGGTCCAACTTCACCGACTTCGGCCAGTTCTCGCAGGAACTGCGTCTGGCCGGAAACTCCGGCCCGATCGACTGGCTGCTGGGCGCCTTCTACGCCACCGAGGATTTGGAGAGCGGCTCGGCCCTGCTCTACGGCAGCGACTACTACGCCTATTTCGCCGGCCGGGTGCTGGGCGGGGTGCCGGGCTTGATCGGCCTGACGCCGGCGGCCATCTTCCAGCCGGGCAACGGATCGCGCGACAGCTATGATCAGACCGGCGACACCTTCGCCGTCTTCGCCGACATCAATGCGGCCCTGACGTCCAAGCTGACCCTGAACATCGGCGCCCGCTGGACGGTCGACGACAAGTCTCTGACCTCGACCTACACCTCGACCGGCACGTCCTGCGATCAGGCCGAGGGCGCCTTCCTTCCGCTCGCCGGTCTGCTGGGCTCCGCCACCGCCCAGACCATCGTCGGCGGCCTGTGCCTGAACAGCCAGAACAACGACTTCGACGCCCTGGGGACCTTCACCCAGGAACGATCCGAGGACGCCGTCACCGGCACGATGAAGCTGAAGTACGACTTCACCGAAGGGGCCATGGCCTACGCCTCCTATTCGCGGGGCTTCAAGGCCGGGGGCTTCAACCTGGATCGTGAGCAGGCGATCCTGATCACCGCCACGGGGCCGAACTTCACGGCCGATCCCAACACCGCCTTCCGCGGCGAATATGTGGATTCCTATGAGGTCGGGACCAAGCTGAGGCTGTTCGACGGCGCCATGTCGCTGAACGGCGCCTGGTTCCACCAGACCTATGAGGACTTCCAGCTCAACACCTTCGTGGGCACGGCCTTCATCGTCGAGACCCTGCCCGAGGTGATCTCCAAGGGCTTCGATCTGGATCTGATGTGGTTCCCGCCGATCGAGGGCCTGACCCTGCAGGGCGGCCTGACCAACGCCGAGACCACCATCAGCCCCTTCGTCGCTGCGGACCTGCTGGTGCCCAGCCGCTTCAACAGCCTGCGCCGCCTGCCGGGCGCCCAGCTGTCGTTCGCGCCGGAATGGTCGGGCTCGCTGGCGGCCACCTATGAGCGGTCGATCGGCTCGGGTCTGAAGTTCCGCGGCAATGTCTCGGCCAAATACATGGGCGACTACAACACCGGGTCGGACCTGCATCCCTCCAAGTTCCAGGAGGCCTACACCCTGGTGAACGCCCGCATCGCCATCGGCTCCGAGGACGAACGCTGGACGCTGGAAGCCTGGGCCCAGAACCTGACCGACCAGGACTATCTGCAGGTCGGCTTCAACGGCCCGTTCCAGGTGGACGAGAACAACGACGCCATCAGCGTCTACAACGCCTTCCTGGGCGCCCCGCGCACCTACGGCCTGACCCTGCGCAGCCGTTTCTGACGCAAAGGGCCCGGCGGGATATTTCCGCCGGGCCGCTTCGCCACATCGTCTTCGTCAGGTCTGGACGGCGCGACCTTGCACGCCGCTCGCTGACGTTCGTCCCACCCCCGGCTCCGGCGTCGGGGGCGACTGGCCGGGGGCGCGACCGCGCCTCCGGTCCCTCTTTTCGCGTTTCAGGCGGCGAAGCGTCCGCCCTTGCGTGCGTAGGCCTGGGTGCCGCGGGTGAAGACCCGATCGGTCGCCAGGATCGTCTCGGGATCGTGCTCCCCGTCCTGGTCCAGCGCCGCATAGACCGGCCCGAAATCGCGCAGCGTCACGGCCTTCAACTCCTCGACCGAGGGGATGACGAAATAGGTCTGCTGGAAATCGTCGATCCGGTACCGGGTCCGCATCACCCGCAACAGGTCGAAGCCGAGCCGGTTGGGCGATGGGTCTTCCAGGGCGAAGACGCTCTCGGTGGCCGAGGACACGATCCCCGCGCCGAACAGCCGGACGCCGCCCGCCTCCTCGATCAGTCCGAACTCGACCGTGTACCAGTACAGCCTCGCCAGATTGTCCAGCTTGCCCAGGGACGCCGCCCGCTGACCGCCCCGGCCATAGGCCTGCATGTAGTCGGCGAAATCGGGATCGGTCAGCATCGGCACATGGCCGAAGACGTCGTGAAAGATGTCCGGCTCCTGGAGGTAGTCCAACTGGTCGCGACGACGGATGAATTGGCCCGAAACGAACCTCTTGTTGGCCAGGTGGTCGAAGAAGACGGCGTCCGGCACCAGGCCGGGCACGCACACCACCTCCCAGCCGGTCAGGGCCTTGAGCCTGGGGTTCAGCAGCGACAGATCGGGAATGCCGCCCCCGCCCAGATCCAGCGCCCTCGTGCCCTTCAGGAAGGCCTCACAGGC
Organism: Brevundimonas sp. VNH65; assembly: GCF_049445955.1. Classification (NCBI taxonomy): domain Bacteria; kingdom Pseudomonadati; phylum Pseudomonadota; class Alphaproteobacteria; order Caulobacterales; family Caulobacteraceae; genus Brevundimonas; species Brevundimonas sp. VNH65. Next base: position 246,134 of record NZ_JBMSDX010000001.1, read on the forward strand.
GCGGCCGGGCAGGATCTCCATCTGACGGGCGTAGAGGATGTCCCAGGTCTGGTGCTCCTCCTCGGTATAGGCGCGCCAGTTCTGGCTGATGGTCCAGTCGGCGGCGGCGCCGGGCGGGGGGGTGTCGAACACGTGCTCGAAATCGGACATGGCGAGCCTCCTGTGAGCGCCTTTCTAGGCCCGTGGCCGGTTACGATCTAGTGGATGGGCATGTGCGGCGGCGCATGGTGGCCCTGCGCGTCGACGCTGAGCCAGCGCGCCGCGTCTTCCTGCGACAGGCGGTCTTCGTCGGGATCAGCCTCCAGGATGCGCTCGGCGGCGTAGACCAGGAACCCCGCCTCCTCGCCCATGGCCAGGACACGATAGAAGGGCTGCAGCCGGTCGGCCGGCTGGGGCGCATCGGGCGCGCCGGCGTATTCGGCGTCCACGTCGATCACGAGGCCGCGAAAGGCCTGCTCGCGGTGGCGAACGATCTGACCGATGGCGAAACGGGCTGTGCTGATGCGGGTCATGCGCCGATCCTGCACCATTGAAAATGACCCTGGCCGGAAGGCGCCGTTCATGTGGGGGTCATCCTTCGCTTGCCTGAACGGCGCCAGCGACTAGTCTGTATGCTGACGGGCGCCGCCACGGTGCGCCCACAACGAAAGTTCGGCCCATGCCGGAACGAGACGCCGCGCCGGGGAGGCGCGACGATCGGTCCCCGCGCCGCCGATCCGGACCCCGCGCCGCTTCCAGCACAGGGCAGGCGTCGTCCGAGTCTTCGTCGGCGCCGGCCTCGACGTCGGGCGCGCCCATTTACGGCGCCCTGGATCTGGGGACCAACAACTGTCGGCTGCTGATGGCGCGGCCGAACCGCGACGGCTTCCGCGTCGTCGACAGTTTCAGCCGCATCGTGCGTCTGGGCGAAGGCCTGTCGCGCACCGGGCGGCTGGACTCGGCCGCCATGGACCGCACCTATGACGCCCTGGCCCATTGCGCCGAGCGGATTCGCCGTAAAGGGGTCGACCCCTCGCGCCTGAGCGCCGTCGCCACCCAGGCGTGCCGGGCCGCGGAAAACGGCGCCGAGTTCGTCGCTCGGGTTCGCGACGGCACCGGTCTGGATCTGCGCATCATCGGCGCGGAAGAAGAGGCGCGCCTGTCGGTTCAGGGGTGCCTGAACCTGTTCGATCCCCGCGCACGGGCGGTCCTTGTGATCGACGTCGGCGGCGGCTCGACCGAACTGTCCTGGCTGAGGCGCGACGGTCGCGACATGCGCACCCTGGCCTGGATGTCGGCGCCCGTGGGCGTCGTCAGCCTGGCCGAACGCCATCCGGAAGCCGAGGCGGCCGACGCCGACGCCTGGTTCGAGGCCATGGTCGCCGACATGACCTCGGCGCTGAAGGCCGGCGGCGCCTTTCGGGAGGATTTGGACGCCCTGCGGCGATCCGGCCCCAGTCATCTGGTCGGCACGTCCGGGGCCATCACCAGCCTGGCCGGAATCCACCTGAACCTCGAGCGGTATCAGCGGGACCGCGTCGACGGCCTTTGGATGACCCGGACCGAGTGCGACGCCGCGACCCGGCGACTGCGCGATCTCGGCGCCGAGGGCCGGGCGGCCGAGGCCTGCATCGGTCCGAACCGCGCCGACCTGGTGCTGGCGGGCGCGGCGATCCTCGAGGCCGTCCAGCGGGCCTGGCCATGCGAGCGGGTGCGGGTGGCCGATCGCGGGCTGCGCGAGGGTCTGCTGCTGGAGCGGATGCGCGCCGATCGGGGGCCGCGCCGCCGCCGCCGCCGACCGGGGTCCTGATCGGATCTAGCCGCCCGACGGCGTTCCGCCCGTCACCTGAACCGGCAAGGTCACGTCACAGGCCGAGAAATCCGCCCCACGGGCCTCACGCGCCTGTCGCACCAGGTCGCGGAACCGGGGCGAGGCTGGATCGAGCACCTGCGCCACGGGCCGTTCGGCCTCCGCCAGATCGGCCGCGACCCTGACGCGCGTCATCAGGTCGGGCTGGGCCACCAGGCCGGAGGCGTCGGTGCCGAAATTCAGCGTCCGCACCACGTCGAGCCCGGCCACGGCCACGCCCCAGACGGTGTAGCGCTTGTCCAGCGACGGATAGGCCTGACGCATGATGAAGAACTGGCTGTTGGCGGAATCCGGATTGTCGTCCCGCGCCATGCCCGCCACGCCCGGACAGTACAGACCCCAGCCGTGCACCTTGCCGTCTCCGGTCTGGGCCATCAGCGCGTCGGGCTGGGTCTGGACCGGCAGGGCGTGCAGAAAGCCCACCAGGGCCCCGGCCGGCGCCGCCGTCGGCTGGAACGGGGTCTCGGGGCCGCGCCGGAAGGTGAATTCGGCCTTCAGGTCGGGCCAGGCGCTCTGGCCGTCGCCCGTTCCCAGCGGGTCGCCGGTCTGGGCCATGAAATAGTCGATGACCCGATGCCATTTCAGATTGTCGAAGAAGGCGGCCCGCGCCAGCAGCCGCATCCGCTCCACATGTCCGGGGGCGATCTCGGGGATCATCTCCACCAGGATGCGGCCCTTGGTCGTGTCGATGACCAGCAGGTTCTCCGGCGGCACCGTGCGCCACTCGGACGCCGGCGCGCCGGCCGGGGGCGGGGTTTCAGCGGCCTGTGACCAGGCCGAGGAGGCGGCCGCCAGCAGCGTCCCCGCGGCCATCGCCGCCAGGGGTGTCCGTGTCGTCATCGTCGTCGCTCCCGAATCGCGACGCGCGTGATCAGCCGCCCGTCACCTCTGCGGGAACTTCGACCGTGCAGGGATCGAAGGTCAATGCCGGGCCGCTGCGCGCCGCGTTCACGCGCGCGACGAAGGTAGGGCTGCGCGGGTCCATGATCCGGGCGGTCGGGCGTTCGCCGACCGGCAGGTCCGACGCCAGTCGAACCCGCGTCATCACATCGGGATTGGCCACCGTGCCGTTGTTCGCCTCTGACCCGGCGTTCAGGGCGCGGACCCTCTCGAGGCCCGACAGCACGCGGCCGAAGGCGGTGTACTGGCCGAACAGGACGTCCGAGCGGCCGGTCATCAGGAAGAACTGGCTGTTGGCGCTGTCCGGCGAACCGGCGCGCGCCATGCCCGCCACGCCGGGACAGAAGACGGCGTTGGCCGGGACCTTCATGTCTGCCGTCACGAACATCTGGGCGTCGGGCTGGGTCAGAACGGCGACGCCGTCGAAATAACCCATATGGCCGGGACCGGCTCCTGCCGTGGGCTGGAAGGCACCGTCGCGACCGCGCCGGAACCGGAACTCTCCCGCCACGTCAGGCAGTTCGCTGCCGCCCTGGCCGGTGCCCTGGGGATCGCCGGTCTGGGCCATGAAGCCGGCGATGACGCGATGGAATTTCAGACCGTCGTAGAAGTTCTGGCGCGCCAGGGTCTGGATGCGGTCGACATGGGCGGGGGCCATGCGCCGATCGAGGGCGACGGTGATCCGCCCCTTGGAGGTGTCGATGACCAGCAGATCCTCCGGCGCCACCGTGCGCCATTGGTCGGACGCCAGAAGCGGCGTCGTCGGGGCGCCTGGCGTGGACTGGGCCAAGGCGGACCCGGCGATGGCGGACAGGGCGGCGGAGCAGGCGAGGGCGGACGCGAGGCGACGGATCATGGGGCGGGCTTGACCTTCTGGCGGACCCGCTCGGCGACGGCCGGGGGCACGAAACTGTCGATCCGTCCATCCAGACGGGCGATTTCCTTGACGAGACGCGAGGCGATCGCCTGATGGCGCGGATCGGCCATCAGGAACACGGTCTCGATGTCCTGATTGAGGCGCTGGTTCATCGCTGTCATCTGGAACTCGTATTCGAAGTCGGCGACGGCGCGCAGGCCGCGCACGATCACGGCGGCGTCCAGTTCCTCGGCGAAATGCATCAGCAGGCTGGCGAAGGGCCGCACCTGGATGTCGGCGCCGAAGCCGGCCACCTCGGACTGCAGCATCTCGACACGCTCGGCGGTCGAGAACAGCGGGCCCTTGTCGTCGTTCTGGGCCACGCCGACCACCAGCCGATCGACCAGCTTCACGGCCCGGCCGATGATGTCCAGATGTCCGTTGGTGACCGGGTCGAAGGTCCCCGGATACAGCCCGATGCGCATGGCGCCGCCTCCCCGCCGTTTGCGGCTAGTTAGCAGGTGCGAAAGACGCGGCCTAGCCCGTCAAGCCGCCGCCATGACGCTCTGGAACAGGACGGCGCCGTCGGCCGAGCCGAGCTCCGCCTCGAAGGCGCGGTCAGGGTGGGGCATCATGCCCAGCACGTTTCCGCGCGCGTTCTGGATGCCGGCGATGTCGGCGACCGAGCCGTTCGGGTTGTCGACATAGCGGAACACGACCTGGCCCTCGCCCTCGATCCGGGCCAGGGTCTCGGCGTCGGCGAAATAGTTTCCGTCGCCGTTGCCCTGGGTCATCACCACCTCGCGCTGGCCCTGATAGCCGGAGGTGAACCGGGTCTGGCCGTTGGCGACCGTCAGGCTGATGGGCTTGCAGACGTATTTCAGGCCCGCATTTCTAAGCAGGGCGCCCGGCAGCATCCCGGCCTCGCACAGGATCTGGAAGCCGTTGCAGATGCCGACCACCGCGACCCCGTCGTCCGCCGCCTTCTTCACCGCCTGCATGATCGGGGCCTGGGCCGCCATGGCGCCGCAGCGCAGATAGTCGCCGTAGGAGAAGCCGCCCGGCAGGACGATCAGATCAAGACCCGAAGGCAGTTCGGTCTCGGCGTGCCAGACCATCTCGACCCGCTCGCCGGTGGAGCGTTCGACGGCGACCTTGCAGTCGCGGTCGCAGTTGGAACCAGGGAAGACGATGACGGCGGCGCTCATGGCGCGGGCCTGTAGCAGGATTCCATCCGACTGTCAGTCAGGAGGCGACGTGGTGCGATCGCCGTCCAACCAGCGCCGCCCAGACCCAGATGGCCAGCCCACCCAGCGTCAGGGCCACAGCGACCCAGCCCGTCGCGCCCCAGCCCAGTCCCGCCGCCACCGCCATGCCCGCCAGCAACGGCCCAAGCGCATTGGCGGTGTTGAAGGCCGAATGGTTCAGCGCCGCCGCCAGGGTCTGGGCCTCGCCCGCCACATCCATCAGCCGGGTCTGGAGGATCGAGCCCAGTCCGCCGCCCGCGCCGATGGCCAGGACAACGGGGAACAGGGTCCAGAGGCTGTGCGACGCGGCCGGATAGAGGGCCAGGGCGACCGCGCTCCAGATCAGCAGGAATGCGGCCGCCTTGAAGCCGAACCGGTCTCCGGCCCAGGCGCCGAGCAGATTGCCGGTGAACATGCCGACGCCGAAGATGGCGAAGACCCAGGCGGCGACCTCGGGGCCCACGCCCGTCACCTCGCGCAGGGTCGAGGCCAGATAGGCGTAGACGGCGAACATGCCGCCGAAGCCGATAGCGCTGACGCCCAGGGTCAGCCAGACCTGACGGTTCTTCAGCGCGGCCAGCTCGCGCAGGGCGCCGGCTCCGGGCCGGGCCGCATCACGCGGGGCGAAGGCGGCGACCAGGGCCATGGTGAGGACCGCGAGAACCGAAACGATAACGAAGGTCGATCTCCACCCCCAGACCTGGCTGAGCAGGGTCGCGACCGGCACGCCGATGACGGTGGCGATGGTCAGGCCCATCAGGACGGTGGAGACGGCGCGCGTGCGGATCTCGCGCGGCACGATGGAGGCGGCGACCAGGGCCGCCACGCCGAAATAGGCGCCGTGCGGCAGGCCGCTCAGGAAACGGAACACCAGCATCCACTCGAAGCTCGGCGACAGGGCGCTGAGGCCGTTGCCGACGGCGAACAGGCCCATGAAGACGATCAGCAGCAGCCAGCGCGGCGCCTTGGCGCCCAGCACCGCCAGCAGCGGCGCCCCGACCACGACACCGGCGGCATAGGCGCTGATCGCATGGCCGCCGGTCGGTTCATCGACGCCCAGGCCTCGCGCGAAGTCGGGCAGGACGCTCATGGCCGCGAACTCGGTCACCCCGATGGCGAACCCGCCCATGGCCAGGGCGATCAGGGTCAGGACCACGGCCCGCGTCGAGGGCAGGGCGGGTTCGAGACGCGCGAGATCGGTGTCGGCGCAGACGCCGCAGTCGGTGGGGGCCATGGGAGGGATCCGGGGAGGAGCGGATGTTGCACCGCAAGATAGGCCGCCGCGCCGCCCCTTCAACGCCTCATGACTTATCGGCGATCACTTATGATTGCGACCGAGCGGCCAATCAGCCCTGGTTCTCGTAGGTCGCGGTGATCGACGCCTTGGCCAGGGTGTGGAAATGCAGGTTGAAGCCGAAGATCGCCCCGGAGTTGTCGGTCGTCACGTCCAGCTTTTCGACATCGACCGCGAAGACGGTGAAGACATAGCGGTGCGGGCCGTGACCCGGAGGCGGAGCCGCTCCGCCGAACGCGGCCGGGCCATAGTCGGTGCGTCCCTCGACCGATCCTGCGGGCATGGCGTTCGGCGAGGCGCCGGTCGCCAGTTCGGTCACATCCGCCGGGATGTTGGCGACCGTCCAGTGCCAGAAACCCGACCCGGTCGGAGCGTCCGGATCATAGCAGGTGACGGCGTAGGATTTCACGCCCTCCGGCGCGCCCGACCATTTCAGATGTGGGGACGTATCCCCCAGCGCCTTGACCTGGGCGTCCGGCAGGACGCCGCCATCGGTGATGTCGTTCGAGGTCAGGGTGAAGCTCATGGGTGTCTCCGCCGAAAGGGTCGAGATTGAACGCCTGAACGCCTCATCCGTGTCAGCTCAGACCACTTCGATCCGGTAGCTTTCAATCACGGTGTTGGCGAGCAGCTGTTCGCACATCTTCTTCGCCTCGGCGGCGGGATCGTCCACCCCGTCCAGATCGAACTCGATCAGCTTGCCGACGCGGGCGTCGGAAACGCCGGCCCAGCCCAGACCCTTCAGGGCGCCCTCGACGGCCTTGCCCTGAACGTCCAGCACGCCGGGCTTCAGGAACACATGAGCCTTGACCTTGGCCATCAGTGCAGCCCCCCCTGAATCACGGTCGGCATGTCCTTCATGATGCCCAGGCGGCGGGCCACCTCGGCGTAGGATTCGATCACATTGCCCATGTCGCGACGGAACCGGTCCTTGTCCAGCTTCTCGCCCGTCGTGGAATCCCACAGGCGGCAGCTGTCCGGGCTGATCTCGTCGGCCAGGATGACGCGGCTGAAATCGCCTTCCCAGACGCGGCCGAATTCGATCTTGAAGTCCACCAGGGTGATGCCGACCCCGTTGAACAGGCCGCACAGATAGTCGTTCACCCGCTGGGTGGTGGCCAGGATGTCGTCGATCTCCGGCGTCGTCGCCCAGTTGAAGGCGGTGATGTGCTCTTCGGTGACCATCGGGTCGTTGAGCTCATCCTTCTTGTAGTAGAATTCGATGATCGAGCGGGGCAGGGGCGTGCCCTCGGCCTGGCCCAGCCGCGTCGCCAGGCTGCCGGCCACGACGTTGCGGCAGACGACCTCCAGCGGGATGATCTCGACCTCGCGGATCAGCTGCTCGCGCAGGTTCAGGCGCTTGATAAAGTGGTTCGTCACCCCGATGCCGTTCAGGCGCGACATCACGAACTCGCTGATGCGGTTGTTGATGACGCCCTTGCCCTCCAGCGTCGCCTTCTTCTGGGCGTTGAACGCCGTGGCGTCGTCCTTGAAATACTGGATCAGGGTGCCGGGCTCGGGTCCTTCGTACAGGATCTTGGCCTTGCCCTCGTAGAGCTTCTTGCGCTTGGTGTTCATCGCGGCGTCCCGATCGGGAAAGTTGGCCCGGCGCCGGAAACAAAAAACGCGCGGCCGGACCGGGGTCCAGACGGCGCGACTTTGGAATCGGGCGTTCGGGAAATGATTTCGCCTCAGTCTAGCGGAACCGGGGTCCGGATACAAACCTCGGCGGCGTTCGAACCGGGGCGGAGCCTGCGACGCCTGGGACGCCGTGTTCACGCGGTTCCGTGTTGCCTTGGCCGATCCGGGCCCTATAGACCTGTCCGGTCGCCCGGCATTTGGGCGTCGTGTGGAGCATATGGTCGCTCAATGACGACTTTCGACGATCGGGAACGCGGCTTCGAGGCCAAGTTCGCCCTGGACGAGGAGCAGGAATTCCGCGCCATCGCCCGCCGGAACAAGCTGCTGGGCCTCTGGGCCGCCGAGAAGATGGGCCTGTCGCCGGAAAGCGCCGAGGACTACGCCAGGGCCGTTGTGCGCGCCGACTTTGAACAGCCCGGCGACGAGGATGTGTTCCGCAAGGTGGCCGGCGATTTCAAGGGTTCGGGCCTGACGGTGTCCGAAGGCGAGATCCGCTCCAAGATGGACGAACTGGCCTCCGTCGCCCGCGACCAGATCCGCGCGGGCGAATAAGACCGAACGCGCGTCGGCCTTCGTCGCCGACGCCGGAAGGTTTCAGGAAAAGCGAAGGGCCGCACCCGGGGGAAGTGCGGCCCTTCTTTCGTCGGGGGCTTCGGGGGAAAGCCTCACCCGATATCTGCGTCTTGCGCCCTCATCAAATGCGGGGGGCGCAAGAAGGTTTCATCGAAAAGTTCAGCTCGGCATCACCACCGTGTCGATGACGTGCACCACGCCGTTCGACTGCATGACGTCGGCCTGGGTGACGCGCGACATGCCGCCCTTGGCGTCGGTCAGGGTCACCGAGCCGTCGGCGTTGACGGTCGCCGTCAGCTTGCCGCCCTGGACGGTGTCCAGATCGACCTTGCCGCCGTTCGTCTGGGCCCGGGCGGCCAGATCGGCGGCGGTCACGCGGCCCGCCACCACGTGATAGGTCAGGATCTTGGCCAGGTCGGCCTTCATCGCCGGCGTCATCAGGGCCTCGCGGGTCGCGGCCGGGATCTTCTCGAACGCGGCGTTGTCCGGCGCGAAGACCGTGAAGGGTCCGGCGCCGCTCAGCGTCGCGCCCAGATCGGCGGCCTGAACCGCACTGACCAGGGTCGAGAGGTTGGGGGCCTTGGCGGCGTTGGCGACGATGGTGTCGTTCGGGCTCATGGCGACGCCGCCGACCATGGGATCGGTCGTGGCGGGGGCCATCGGCGCGGCATCCGCCGGGGCGGCGGTCTTTTCGGCTTCACTGTTGCAGGCCGACAGGCCAAGCAGGGCGGCGGCGGACACAGCGGCCGCGAGGGTCATCTTGGTGATCACTGGGGTCTCTCCACACAACACCGCATCTCATGGCGGTTGTGCGGGAATTACGAACCGCAGCCGGTTTGGATGCAGGACGGCGTCGAATTCAACGGACGCCGGACTGCGACAAATAGGCCGACAGAACCGCCCAGCTTTCGGCCTTGCGCTCCAGCGGCATCGTATGGGCCGGGCTCGAAGACGGCAGGTCGATCAGGGCGGGGCCGTCTCCTTGGCCCAGTATCCGTCGCCCGATCCGCGCGGCCGTCCCACCGTTGAAGCCGACCGCGCGAAGATCGGGCAGGGTCGCGATCAGGCCCTTGAGATCAGCTTGTTCAACGTCGCGGATGGCGCTGTCCAGACTGCCGCTCCGTCGCGCCGACGCCACGACGTCCCACAGGCCGACGCCGGTCTCCCGCAACGCCGCCAACCGGGCCTCGTAGGGCAGGGCGGCCAGGTCCCTGCCGATCACGCCGCCGACCAGGCGCCAAAAGCCGTTCTGGGGGTGCGCATAGTATTGCGCCGCCCTCAGCGACGCCTCACCCGGCAGGCTGCCCAGGATCAGGACGCGGGTCCCGGTGTCGGCGACGGGCGCGAAGTGGCGCTTGTCCGGCATCAGCCTCCGAACACGCGCTGGAACACCGTGTCCACGTGCTTGGTGTGGTAGCCGAGGTCGAACAGGGCCTCCAGGTCGGCGTCCGGCAGGGTGACCCGCGCGTCGGCCTTCAGGAAATCGATGAACCGGCCCTCGCCGCGCCACACCTTCATGGCGTTCTCCTGAACCGCGGCATAGGCGTTCTCGCGGCTGATGCCCGCCTGCGTCAGGGCCAGCATCACGCGCTGGGAGAAGACCAGTCCGCCCAGACGGTCGAGGTTTTTCTGCATGTTCTCGGGATAGATGTTCAGCCGCTCGACCACGCCCGCCAGGCGGTGCAGGGCGAAGTCGAGATGGATCGTCGCGTCCGGGCCGATGCCGCGCTCGACCGAGGAGTGGCTGATGTCCCGCTCGTGCCACAGGGCGACATTCTCCATCGCCGGGGTCACCGCCGACCGCACCAGGCGGGCCAGGCCGGTCAGGTTCTCGGTCAGGATCGGGTTGCGCTTGTGCGGCATGGCCGACGAGCCCTTCTGGCCCTTGTCGAAGAACTCCTCGGCTTCGAGGACTTCGGTGCGCTGCAGGTGGCGGATCTCGGTGGCCAGACGCTCTATCGACGAGGCGACGACGCCCAGGGCGGCGAAATAGGCGGCGTGCCGGTCGCGCGGGATCACCTGGGTCGAGACGGGCTCGACAGCCAGACCCATCTGTTCGGCGACATAGACCTCCACCGCGGGATCGACGTTGGCGAAGGTGCCGACCGCGCCGGAAATGGCGCAGGTGGCGATTTCCTCGCGCGCCGTGACCAGGCGTTTGCGCGCCCGCTGGAACTCGGCGTGATAGCCGGCCAGCTTCAGGCCGAAGGTCACCGGCTCGGCGTGGATGCCGTGGCTGCGGCCGACGGTGACGGTGTATTTGTGCTCCTTGGCCCGCGTCTCCAGCGCCGCCAGCACCCGGTCGACGCCGCCCAGCAGCAGGTCGGTGGCGCGCGCCAGCTGCACCGCGAAACAGGTGTCCAGCACGTCCGAGGACGTCATGCCCTGGTGCAGGAAGCGGGCTTCCTCGCCGACGGTCTCCGACACATGGGTCAGGAAGGCGATGACGTCATGTTTGGTGGTGCGTTCGATTTCGTCGATGCGGTCGGCGTTCCACACCACGTCCTTGCCCTTGGCCCACAGGGTCTCGGCCGCCTGCACCGGGATGACGCCCAGTTCGGCCATCTTGGTGGCGGCGTGGGCCTCGATCTCGAACCAGATCGAATATTTGGTCTCCTGGGACCAGATGGCGACGGCTTCGGGGCGGGAATAGCGGCTGATCATGGGCGCGGGGTGTCGGTCCAGACACCCCGGGAGTCAAGGCGAAGCGCCCGCCGTCCGCGCTTTTCAGTAGCCGCCGAAGCTGCCTGCCGCGCCGGGGAAGACGATCGGGCTTTCGGTCCCGTCCGTCGCCACGGCCGCCACGCCGAAGAACCAGTTGTCGATGATGGTGTTCTCCAGGGTGAACTCCGTGACGTCGCCGACCCAGCGGCTGTGCGTCCACTGCGGCTCCGTGGTCAGTCGCCAATAGATCCGATAGCCCGCCAGATTCGGGGCCTGGGCGGCCGGGGGACGGGACCATTTCAGCGTCGTGTCGGCCGACACCGCGCCGCTGATCGTCACCTCGGCGGGGGGCGGCGGGGCCGACGCCAGGGCGGCCAGGCTGACCACGTTCAGGGCCGTGACCTTGGCGGCGTAGGGAAAGTCGACGCCCTCGATCACGTCGCCATAGGGTCGGCCGTTCTCGGTCCGCAGATCCTGATGCTGACGGTCATAGTGTTCCAGGGTCTCGACGATCCGCACGCCGGGGAAGCCGGCGTCGTTGAACGCCCGGTGATCGCCGCCCCGCCCGAACCGGTCCAGCCGGTAGATCATCATGACGTCCAGGTTCGGGATGTAGCGATCCGCGATCCGGTCGATGTAGCGGGCCAGATTGCGGTTCGGGCCGTCCACCTCTCCGCCCGTCAGGCGACGCTGGCGGGCCTCGGCCTCGGTCTCGGTCTGGCGCAGGGCGTCGGAGAAGACGCGCACCGTGCCGTTGTCCGTCTGGCCGCCGATGCCGCGGGTGTTGCCGATCATGTCGTTGTTCAGCACCCCGACCAGCCGCCAGTTCTCGTCCTTCGCCTTCTTCGCCACGATCTGGGCGCCGACCAGACCCTGTTCCTCTCCGGCGAAGGCGACATAGACGATGGAGCCGGGGAATTTGCGCTGGCTCAGGATGCGAGCGGCCTCGATCGTCCCCACCACGCCGGATCCGTCGTCATTGGACCCCGGCGCATCGGCCGTGGCGTTCATGACGTCCGACACCCGGCTGTCCAGATGGCCGCCCATCAGGACATAGCGGTTGGGATCGGTCGTGCCCCGCTGGATGGCCACGACGCTGACCACTTCCGACGGCGTCGGCACGCGCGCGCCGGTATAGGTGTCGCCGACGTACATGACCTCCAGACAGCCGCCGCACGCGGCCGAGATCTTCTCGAACTCGGCATGGACCCAGCGGCGGGCGGCCCCGATGCCGCGCGTGGCGCTCTCGGTCTCGGACAGGGTGTGGCGCGTGCCGAAACCCACCAGGGTCCGCAGGTCCGCCTCCATCCGCGCCGCAGAGGGCGCCCCAGCCAGGTCATGCAGGAACGGCGTCTCGCCGGGCGGCGGCGCCGTCTGGGCCGCGCTCAGGGCCGAGTCTGTCTGGGCCTGAGCGGCGTCGGCGACGCCCGCGGCGGACAGGGTCAACAGGGCGGCGAGAGCAACGAGGCGCATGACGGACTTCCCACAAACGAGGCGTCGGACCTTATCGCCCCCTCGCGATGCCGCAAGGCGCTGGACGCTGGTCATCGCGGCCCTTGTCATCGGCGGGGACTCGGGTCGAGGGTGCGGCGTCGCTTTCAGAGGAGCCGCCGCATGAACCGTCGCGAGATGATCGCCGCTGCAGCCGCCACGGCGGGCGCCTCCGCCCTGCCGGCTTCAGGGTGGACCGCGACCTCCGCCAATGCGCGACCGAAGATCGGCATCATCGGCGTGGGGATGCGCGGTCGGGTGCATCTGGCCGAACTGCTCAAGCGCGACGACGTCGAGGTGGCGGCCATATGCGACGTCGATCCCTGGTCCCTCAATGCGGCCCAGGCGGCCTTCGACACGGCGGGCAAGCCGCGCCCGCGCGTCTTCGAGGGGCAGAATCAGGACGACGACGCGGGCTGGAGGGAGATGCTGGCCCAGGCGGGGCTGGACGCCGTCTTCATCGTCACTCCGTGGGAACAGCATGCGCCCCAGGGCATCGCGGCGATGGAGGCGGGGATCGCCGTCGGCTGCGAGGTCGTGGCCGGGATCACGCTTCAGGATCACTGGGACGTGCTGAACGTCCAGAAACGCACTCGCGTCCCCTATATGCTGCTGGAGAACGTCTGTTACCGCCGCGACGTCCTGGCGGCGCTGAACATGGTCCGCCAGGGGGTGTTCGGCGACATCCTGCACCTGGAGGGCGGCTATCAGCACGATCTGCGCGAGGTGAAGTTCAACGCCGGTGTGCCCGGTCAGGCCTATGGCGGCGGCGTCGAGTTCGGCCCGATGAAGGATGGAAGAGGAGGCTGGTCCGAGGCGCGCTGGCGCACCGAACATTCCGTCCACCGCAACGGCGACCTCTATCCCAGCCACGGGATCGGGCCGTGCGCCATGGCGATCGACATTCACCGGGGCAACCGTTTCACCCGCCTGACCTCCTATGCGACCCCGGCACGCGGCCTGCATAATCACATCGTGGCCAAGGGCGGGGCGGATCACCCCAACGCCCGCGTGCGCTTCGCCCTGGGCGACGTCGTCACCACGATGATCGGTTGTCATGGCGGCCAGACGATCCTGCTCAGCCACGACACCAGCCTGCCGCGCCCCTATTCCCTGGGCTTCCGGCTGCAGGGCGAGAAGGGCCTGTGGATGGACATCAACAAGTCGGTCCACATCGAAGGCGTCAGCGCGCCCCACCGCTGGGACGCGGCCCAGGACTGGTTCGACCGCTACGACCACCCGCTGTGGCAGGCCCACGCCGAAAAGGCCGAGGGGGCAGGGCACGGCGGTATGGACTTCTTCGTCGTCCACGCCTTCATCGAGGCGTTGAAGGCCGGGGCGCCGATGCCGATCGACATCTATGACGCCGTGGCCTGGAGCGCGATCACACCCCTGTCGGAGGCGTCGATCGCGGGCGGAAACGTCACCGTCGACTTCCCTGACTTCACCGACGGCGCCTGGGAAAACCGGTCGCCGATCTTCGCCCTGGACGGACGCTATTGATGGCCGAGCTGAAACTGATCGTCGGACCCCGCCGGTTCTCGACCTGGTCGCTGCGTCCCTGGCTGGTCCTGAAACGGGCCGGCGCGGATTTCGAAGCCGTCGAGATCGACTTCACCACGCCACAGGGTCACGCCGAGCTGAAGGCCGTCTCGCCCAGCGGCCTGGTGCCCCTGCTGCAGGTCGACGGGGAGACGATCTGGGACAGTCTCGCCATCTCGGAATGGGCGGCCGAACGCTTCCCCGAGGCCCGGCTGTGGCCTGCCGACCCGACCGCGCGCGCCCTGGCCCGTTCGGCCACGGCCGAGATGCACGGCGGCTTCATCCAGTTGCGTACGGCCCTGACCATGAACGGCGGTCATCTGATGGTCGGCGACTCCCGGTCGGAGGCGCCCAGCCATGTCGCGGCCGAGGACGACATCCGTCGTCTGATCAGCCTGTGGCGCGAAATGCGGGGTCGGTTCGGCGCTGACGGGCCCTGGCTGTTCGGCGACTGGTCGATCGCCGACGCCTTCTTCACCCCTGTCGCGACGCGGTTCCGGCACTATGGCGTCGATCTCGCCGCCCTCGGCGATGACGGAACGGCGGTCGCCTACGCCGCAGCCCTGCTGGCCGACGCGGATTTCCGCGCGTGGGAAGCCGAGGCCTTGCGGAACCTCTGAAGACTAAAGGCCGCCGGGCGTCGCCGGGACCGAAGCCATGTCCACCACCGGCGCCGGAGCGGGCGGCGGCGGGGTGTAGTCCAGCATGATCGAGATGTGCGGCTGGCCGGCGGCGACAGCATCGAGGGTGTTCAGTTTGCCGCCGAACATGCGCTGATAGATCCAGTAGGCGGCCACGACCTTCTCGACATACTCGCGGGCCTGGGGCACGTCGATGGTTTCGATCAGCAGCAGCGGATCGGGACTCGGGCCCAGTTTGCGCAGCGCCGTCAGCATCGGTCCGGGCCCGGCGTTGTAGGAGGCGACGGTCCGCAGCAGATCACCCTGGAACTCCGGCCGCTGGAACATCCGGGTCAGATAGGTCTGACCGAGACGCAGGTTCAGCGCGGGCTCATACAGCTGGTCCGGCTTGCGGATCAGGGTGCGATCGCCGGTCATCTCCGCCGCCGTGGTCGGCATCACCTGCATCATGCCGTAGGCGCCTGCGCCCGAGCGGGCCCGGGCGTTGAAATCCGTTTCCTTGCGCGCCACGGCGTAGACCAGGGCCGGCTCGACGACGAAGCCGCCCTCCGGCGCCAGGACCGGCGTGGCGTAGCGGGCCGCGTCAACGCGGGTGACGTCCTCCCCGCCACGGCCCATCAAGGGCGCGACGGCGGACACCAGGCCCAGCCACATGCGGTGTGCGGCGTCGCCCGGCGCCGTGCGCAGCCCGGCCTTCAGCTCGCTCTCGGCCTCGGCGCGACGGCCGACCTCCATCAGGGCCACGGCGCGACGGGCGCGTTCGTCGGTGCGGATGAAGGCGTTCAGGTCGGTATTCGAGACCTGGATGAACTCCGCCCCGGCGGCCTGATAGGCGGGGGCGTAGGGGCGGGGACCGCCGGAAGCGCCCTCGACCGTGACGTCCTCGCCCAGCTGTCGCAGGGCGATCTGTCCGTAGAAGGTGGCCGGCCAGCGTGAGGCCAGGCGCAGATAGGACGCCACCTGATCCTGCCGCCCGGCGGCCAGGGCGGCGCGGGACGCCCACACGCCGGCCCCGGCGCGCACCCAGGGATCTTCGGTCGGATCCAGGGCGACCCGCTCGAAGGCGGCGAGGGACTCGGAAAACCGGTTCAGCCGCCAGGCCGCCAGCCCGGCCGTCCACCAATCGCCGATCTGGACGCCCAACGTATAGGCGCCGCTCAGGTCGTCGTTGTTCAGGGCCACCCGCGCCGCTTTGGCCGGGTCGTCCACCGTGCCGCGCGCCGCGGCGGCGACCGAGCCCCAGGTCCGAAGCCCCTGGCCGCCGGGCCGACGGGGCTCTGCCGCGCCGTCCGGCCGCCGACGCAGGGCCAGGTCATAGACGCGTTCCGCCATCGGCAGGTCCGCATAGTCGTCCAGCCAGGCGCTCAGTTCTTCATAGCTGGCGGTGTGATCGCGGTGAAACAGCCGCTCGAACTCGACCTGACCCAGCAGGACGCGGTCGTCGGCCTGGCGCGCCGAAGCGCGGGCGGCCTCCAGATCGCCGCGCCGCAGGGCGTCGAAGGCGGTGGTGTAGCTCAGCCGGTCGGCGGCGCTGAGGGCGAAGGGACGGTCATTGCTTTCGGCGACGGCCAGCACCGAGCCCGCCGCCTCGCGCGCCTGCGCGGCCCCCGCGGCGACCGCCAGGGAAAGGGCGAGGGCCGGGACCAGCCCGGCGCGACGGAAAGCAAACATGGGCGGCGGCCCCCTCGGCCAGGCGTCTCCCGTCTCGATTCAGGATCGGCGCGTTGGTTCTCGATGGTCGTCAGCGGCTTTTATGCCGCAAGGCGGCATGTGGCTCAAGTTCACTATGTTTCTGGAATCGGGCGGGATTGCGGACAAAAGCGTTAACGCCGAAGCGGCGCCGGACCGCGTTTCTCAGGCCGTCAGGACCGCTCGCTCTCCAGCTTCTCGGCCAGCGACAGCAGGTCCGCCCAGACCTGCCGTTTGGCGTGCGGCTGACGCAGCAGGAAGGCCGGGTGCAGCGTCGGCAGGGCAGGGGCCGCGATCTCGCCGTCCGGTCCCGCCTCGGCCAGCCGCCAGTCGCGCCACTGTCCGCGCAACTTCATGATGCCCTCGTCCGTCCGCAGCACGCTCCTGGACGCCGCCGCGCCCAGCAGCAGCACCGCCCTGGGCCGCAGCAGGGCGAAGGCCCGCTCCACGAAGGGCGCGCAGACCGCCTGTTCCTCCGGCGTCGGCGTCCGGTTGCCGGGCGGCCGCCAGAAGACGGTGTTGGTGATGAAGGCGCGCTCGTGCAGATTCGCCGCCTGCAGCATCCGGTCCAGCAACTGGCCCGCCTTGCCGACGAACGGCTGACCGCGCGCATCCTCCTCGGCGCCGGGGCCTTCGCCGATGACCAGAAGATCGCCCTCGGGATTGCCGCGACAGAAGACCGCCTGCTTCGCCCCCATGCCTCGCAGCGGGCAGCCATTGAAGGCGGCGATAGCCTGTCCCAGCGCGTCCAGACTGTCCGCGCCGGCGGCGAGTCTGCGGGCCTCGGCGATCACATCGGCGCTCATGGTCGGGGCGACAGGTGCAGCGACGGCGGCCGTCGCCCGCGCCACGGCCTTCAGCGCGGGCGGCGCCACAAAGGTGCGATCGACCGGCGCCTCGTCATAGCAGGCCTCGACCCCCGCTTCGGCCCAGAAGGCGAGCAGGCTTTCGGCGGCGGCGCGGTCGAGGGACTGGGGCGACATATCTACCGCAGGGTAGATACGCCTTGACCTCCCTCGCGTCACGTCCCGATAAACGCCGTAACCACGCCGGAAGCAGGGACTTAGGGAAAATGGCCGAGGAAGCGATCGAGGGCGGCGCGACGAATGCGCGCCAGGAGGCCATTCTGGACAATCTGCCGCCGCTGGAAGCCCTGGCCGGGGTCGAGCGCGAGGTGATGGAATATGATGTGGTCGTCGTCGGCGGCGGCCCCGCCGGCCTGTCGGCCGCCATCCGCCTGAAGCAGCGCGCCGAGGCCGAGGGCAAGGAGATCTCGGTCGCGGTCCTGGAGAAGTCGGCCGAGCTGGGCGGCCATATCCTGTCGGGCGCCGTCATCGATCCGAAGGCGCTGAACGAGCTGTTCCCCGACTGGAAGGAACGCGGCGCCCCGCTGGAGACGCCGGTCGAGAAGGATCGCTTCCTGCTGCTGGGGCCGGCCGGTCAGGCCGACATCCCGATGCCGCTTCTGCCGTCGCTGATGCACAACCACGGCTGCTACATCGCCTCCCTGGGCAATCTGACGCGCTGGCTGGGCGAGCAGGCCGAGGCTTTGGGCGTGGAGGTCTATCCGGGCATGGCCGCCAGCCACGTCGTCTGGGAAGAGGCGACCGGCCGGGTCAAGGGCGTGGTCGCCGGGGTCTTCGGCATCGACCGTCACGGCGAACCGACCGGCGAGTTCCAGCCGGGCATCGAGCTGCACGGCAAATACGTCTTCATCGCCGAGGGCGTCCGGGGATCTCTCGCCAAGACCATCATCGCCCGCCACGGCCTGGCCAAGGGCCGCGACCCGCAGAAGTTCGGCATCGGCCTGAAGGAGCTGTGGCAGATCCCGGCCGAAAAGCATCGCCCCGGTCTGGTCCAGCACACCACCGGCTGGCCCCTGGACGAACACACCGGCGGCGGCAGCTTCCTGTATCACTTCGGCGATCGCTATGTGGCGATCGGCTTCGTGGTTCACCTGAACTACAAGAACCCCTTCCTGTCGCCGTTCGACGAGTTCCAGCGGTTCAAGCACCACCCGGCCATCGCCGAGCATCTGGAAGGCGGGACCCGCATCTCCTACGGCGCGCGCGCCATCACCGAGGGCGGCTGGCAGTCAGTGCCGAAGCTGACCTTCCCCGGCGGCGCCCTGATCGGCTGTTCGGCGGGCTTCGTGAACGTGCCGCGCATCAAGGGCAGCCACAACGCCATGAAGACCGGCATGCTGGCCGCCGACGCCGCCTATGAGGCCGTGCAGGCCGGGCGCGAGGGCGACGAACTCGCCGCCTATGAAGCCGCCTATCAGCGCAGCTGGGTGGCCAGGGAGCTCAAGCAGGTCCGCAACGCCAAACCCTATCTGTCGAAGTTCGGCACGACCCTCGGCGGCGCCCTGGGCCTGGCCGACATGTGGTTCTCGTCGATCTTCCGGGTCAATGTCCCGTGGACCATGAAGCACGGCAAGACGGACGCCGCATCGACCGAACCGGCCGTGAAGCACAAGGCGCCCGCCTATCCCAGGCCGGACGGCAAGCTGTCGTTCGACAAGCTGTCGTCGGTGTTCATCTCCAACACCAACCACGCGGAAGAGCAGCCCGCGCACCTCAAGCTGATCGACCCCTCGATCCCCATTCAGGTCAATCTGCCCAAATACGGCGAGCCGGCGCGGCTCTACTGCCCGGCCGGGGTCTATGAGGTGCTGTACGACGAGGACGGCAAGTCCAATCCGCGCTTCCAGATCAACGCCCAGAACTGCGTCCACTGCAAGACGTGCGACATCAAGGACCCATCCCAGAACATCGTCTGGACCACGCCGGAAGGCGGCGGCGGGCCCAACTATCCGAACATGTGACGCCCCGTCAGGTCTCGCCCTCTTGCGGGGCGAGGCCAAAGCGGGGAGGTTCGAAGACATGATCTCCGCTTCGCTTCGCCTCCTGATGTCTTCCGCCGGAGCGGCCCTGCTCGCCGCCGCCGCCGCGCCCGCCCTGGGTCAGGAACAGGCTCAGCCTCAGGTTTTTCCTCCGGTGACGGTCCCGGCGCAGGACCAGAGCAAGCCGCCGCCCTTGATCGCGCCCGACAGCGGCCCCCGGCCGACGCGCGGCCCGGAGATCATCGACGCGCCGGAAGACGAGGGCGAGGACGGCGAGGCCCCGGGAACCGAGGTCCCCAGCGACATGCCCGAACCGCCCGAGGCCGACGCCGACGAGGTCGAGACGGCGGCAGCTGCGGAACCGCCGCTGGTCCCCATTCCCGCCGAATGGTCCCCCGCGCCGCGCGACGCCGAAGGCCGCACGGCCTATGGCCTGTACCTGGGCGGCCGCTACCTGTCGGCCCACGGCATGGAGCAGGAGGGCGAGGCCCGCGCCGGCGCCGAGGCCCTGGTCCAGGCCCTGGCCCTGACGCCGGAACAGCCGACGGTCGCCGAACAGGCCTTCGTGTCCGCCCTTCTATCCGGGGATCTGGCCGGGGCCGTCGCTTCCGCGCCCCAGGGCGACGACGTCTCGCCGACCCTGACCGGCGCGGCGCGCCTGGTCGAGGCGGTGCTGCGGTTCGAGCGCGGCCGGGCACGCGAGGCGGCCGAGTTGTTGAAGGCCCAGCCGATCGCCCCGCCGCACGCCAACGCCGCCCTTCTGGTCCAGCCCTGGATCGCGGCGGCGGCGCGCGACTGGGAGCTCGCCCTCCTCACGCCGCCCCAGGGCGAGCAGACCCTGTTCAAGGTGATGCGTCTGCAACGCGCCCAGATCCTGGAGATGCGGCGGCGCTACGACGACGCCGAGAGCGAGTACAAGGCCCTGGTCGAGGCGCCCAACAGCCAGATCGCCTTCCGCGTCGCCTATGGCGAATTCCTGGAACGCCGCCGCCGCAGGGACGAGGCTGTGGCCCTTTACGCCGCCGCGCCTCCGGGCGAGGCGGCCAGCCCCATGCTGGTGGGCGCCCGCGCCCGCGCGGCCAGCGGCGGACGGGCGCCGCGTCTGCCCACGGCGCGTCAGGGCGCCTCGCGCGCCCTGCTGCTGGCCTCCAATCTGGCGCGTGATCTGCGCGCGCCCCAGTTCGCGGCCGTCTACAGCCGTCTGGCGCTGGAGATCAGCCCCGACGACGACCATCGGCTTCAGTACGCCGACGCCCTGATGCGGGCGCGGCTCGAAGGCGCGGCGCGCGAGGAACTGGCCAGGGTCAGTCCGGATCGGCCGGCGCTCTACACCGCCGCTCAGGCCCAGCTCGGCGACAGCCTGGCCCGCGCCGAACGGCAGGACGAGGCGCTGGAGGCCTACCGCCGCGCCCTGGCGGCCTCGCCCCAGTCCTCTGCGGCGACCCTCGCCCTCGCCAGCCAACTGGTCAGCGTGAAACGGAACCAGGAGGCGCTGGACCTGATCGACGGGCCGGTGCTCGGCGCCGGCGCCCGAACCGGCTTCGTCCACTTCCTCCGGGGCGCGGCGCTTGAAGGCCTGGGCCGCGACGCCGAGGCGGAGGTCGCGCTGAAGGCGGCCGTCGAGGCCCAGCCGGATCAGCCCATGTACCTCAACTTCCTCGGCTATCTGTGGGTCGACAACGGCACGCGGGTGGACGAGGGCGCGGCCATGATCGCCCGCGCCTTCAGCGCCCAGCCCAACGACGGCAATATCCAGGACTCCCTCGGCTGGGCCCAGTACCGCCAGGGCCGGTTCGAGGAGGCGGTGGCCACTCTGGAGCAGGCCGTCGAGAAACAGCCGGCCAACGCCGAGATCAACGACCATCTGGGCGACGCCTACTGGCGCGTCGGTCGCCGTCGCGAGGCCGGCTTCCAGTGGAGCCGCGTCCTGACCCTGGATCCCGACGCCGACCGCAAGGCCGAGGTCGAGCGCAAGCTCGCCGAGGGACTGGGTCCCGTCGAAACCCCGGCTCCGGCCCCGGCCTCGGCCCCGTCGGCGGCCGAGGCCGTCGAAACGATCGCGGGCGCCGACGCGACATGACGACCGTCTCGGCCCTGGCCCCGGCCAAGGTCAATCTGTTCCTGCATGTGGGTCCGGTGGATGCGGCCGGATACCATCCGATCTGCAGCCTGGTCGCCTTCGCCGACGTCGGCGACCGCCTCGCCGCGCGGCGATCGGACCGCCTGTCCCTGACGCTCGACGGCCCCTTCGCCGAGGGTCTGCGCGCCGACGGCGATGACAATCTGGTGCTGCGCGCCCTGCGCGGCCTGGCGGATGCGGAGGGAGCGCCCCGGCTCGATCTGACGCTGGAGAAGCGGCTGCCGATCGCGGCCGGCCTGGGCGGAGGGTCGTCGGACGCCGGGGCGGCGTTGCGGCTGGCCGCCGCCCTCTGGGCCGGACGATGGTCGGACGCCGACCTCGATCGCGCCGCCGCCGCCGTCGGCGCGGACGGACCGATGTGCCTCAGGGCCGTCTCAGCCTGGGCGGAGAGCCGGGGCGAACGGCTGACGCCAGAGCCGCGTCTGCCGCCGCTGCACGCCGTGCTCGCCAACCCCCGCGCGCCGTCGTCCACCGGCGCCGTCTATCGCGCCTATGACGCGGGGCCGGTCGGCGCCGCCGATCGTCCGGCGCCTCCGGACGACTGGTCCGCGCCCGCCGTGATCCGCTGGCTGGCGCGACAGCGCAACGACCTGGAGGCGCCGGCCCTGGCGCTGCAGCCGGCGATCGCGCCGGTCATCGACGCCCTGGCCGCGACCGAGGCGGTCGGTCTGACGCGCATGTCGGGGTCGGGCGCGACCGTCTTCGCTCTCTATGACCAGCCCGAGGCCGCCGACGCCGCCCGCGACCGCCTGGGCCGAGACCATGGCGACTGGTGGGTCGCTCGGACGGTTCTGGGCGAAACCTCGATCCCCGGCCTCTGATTTCGGCGCAAATGCGGCGTCGAAGTGTCCAGCGTCACAGTAAGACCCAAGCATTGCCCGAGGTCTTCAGCTTGCCTGATAAATATTCGCATCCAGATGGAACGGGTCGGCCTCGCGCCGGTTCTTTGGTCTCGTAACCGTTCGTAACGAGCCGTGAGTTCTACGGCTCAGCTCCCCGAGACTCTATTCAAGGAAAGGATGCCGATATGCTTCGCACTCGCCTTCTGACCGCCGCCGCCGCTGTCGCCCTGCTGGGCGCTCCGGCCGCTTTCGCCCAGGACATGCCGGCCCAGGAGCCGGTCACTCCGATGCCGACCCAACCGGCCCCGACGACGCCGGCCACGACCGACACCTCGGCTGAGCCCGCGGCTCAGGCCCAGGCGGAGACGCCCGCCGCCGCCAACACGATCGTCGATACGCTGAAGGCCCAGGGCCAGTTCTCGACGCTGCTGAGCGCTCTTGACCAGGCCCAGCTGACCGAGACGCTGAAGGCCCAGCCGGCGGTGTCGATCTTCGCCCCGACCGATGCGGCCTTCGCCGCCCTGCCGGAAGCGGACCGCACCCGTCTGATGGATCCGGCCAACGCCAATGAGCTGCGCCAGCTGCTGCTCTATCACGTCGTCGTCGCCGACGTGAACTCCAGCCAGATCAAGGGCACCAAGGGCGGGGTCGAAACCGCCGCCCGCACCCAGGTGCAGCTGGACGGCACCGGCGACGCCATCAAGGTCGATGACGCCACCGTCACCATGGCCGATATCGACGCCGGCAACGGCGCCGTCTTCGCCATCGACAAGGTGCTGAACCCCGCCGCCTCGAACGTCGCCTCGGGTGACGCGGAAGAGGCGGCTCCGGCTCCGGCGGCCCCTCCGGCGCCCACGCCGGCTCCGACGGCCAGCCCCGACCCGGTGACCACGCCGGACCCGAACGCGGCCGCCGAACCGACCCCGACGCCGACTCCGCCGGTCACCCAGCCGGACCCGGCTTCGGAGCCGACGCCTGAACCGGTCGATCCGGCCACCCCGCCGACCGAGCCCCAGGCTTGACGGCGACAATGACGGCGCATTCCGCGCCGAGCTGAGTTGAGTTAGAGGGCGGCGGGCCGCCGCCCGAAATCGGCCCGGTCGGACTTGTCCGGCCGGGCTTAGATTTCGGGCAACGCGGGGTTCTGGACGATTTTTTGGATTCAGGTCTGCTCGACCTGAAGCAAAAATCGTCTAGGGTCCGCCGCCCTTCTCATGCCTCCCCAAAGCCCGACCGTGCCCCACGCCCCGACCGAACCTCTCGCCTTCCAGGACCTGATCCTGACGCTCCAGAAGTACTGGGGCGACAAGGGCTGCGCCCTGCTCCAGCCCTATGACGTCGAGGTGGGAGCGGGGACCCTGCATCCCGCGACGGTGCTGCGGGCCCTCGGCACGAAGCCGTGGCGGGCCGCCTATGTCCAGCCCAGCCGCCGCCCGGGCGACGGTCGCTATGGCGAAAACCCCAACCGGCTCCAGCACTACTACCAGTTTCAGGTGATCCTGAAGCCCAACCCCGACGACCTGCAGGAGCTGTATCTCGGCTCCCTGCGCGCCATCGGCATCGACCCGGCCCTGCACGACATCCGCTTCGTCGAGGACGACTGGGAAAACCCCACCGTCGGCGCCTGGGGTCTGGGCTGGGAGGTCTGGTGCGACGGCATGGAGGTGACCCAGTTCACCTATTTCCAAGGCGTCGGCGGCATCGAGGTCGACGTGGTGTCCGGCGAGCTGACCTACGGGCTGGAGCGTCTGGCCATGTACGTGCAGGGCGTCGACAACGTCTATGACCTGAAGTTCAACAAGGACGGACTGACGTACGGCGAGGTCTTCCTCGAGAACGAGCGCCAGCAGTCCGAGGCCAACTTCCACGGCTATGACGTCGACGGGCTGAAGCGCCGGTTCGAGGACATGGTGGCCGAGGTCTCGCGTCTCCTCGCCATGACCGGTCCTCAGGGCCAGCAACTGGTCCTGCCCGCCTATGATCAGGTGCTGAAGGCCAGCCACCTGTTCAACCTGATGGACGCCCGCGGCGCCATCGCCGTGGCGGAGCGGCAGAGCTACATCGGCCGCATTCGCGATCTGTGTAAGGCGTGTGCCCTGGCGTATGTCGAAGAAGAGCGGAAAACGGCGTGAACGTCATCAACGACGGCGCTCCCTTCCCCCTTGATGGGGGAAGGGCTGGGGATGGGGGTGAAACCCCGTCCCGCAGGCTCCGCCATCTCGGCGGCGCCGTCGAGCGCGCGCGTCGTCTGCGGCGTGAGCAGACCTATCCCGAGAAGCTGCTCTGGGCAGACCTCAGGAAGCTCGAGGCCAACATCCGGCGTCAGTGTCCGATCGGCCGCTTCATCGTGGACTTCGTTCATCACGAAAGCCGTCTGGTCATCGAGGTCGACGGCCCTCATCATGAAACGCCCGAGGCCGTCGCCTATGACGCGGCCCGAACCGCATGGCTGGAAGGCCAGGGCTTTCGCGTCACGCGCTTCTCGACCCGACAGGTCACCGACGACCGCGAAGCCGTGATGACGGCGATCAAGGCGGACATGCTTTCACCCCCATCCCAACCCTTCCCCCATCAAGGGGGAAGGGCTCTTTGGCGCGCCCGCGATCAGTGGGTCCGCGACGATTCCGGCGAATACTGATGCCCCAACTCCTCCTCGAAATCTTCTCCGAAGAAATCCCCGCACGCATGCAGCAGGGCGCCGCGCGCGATCTGGAGCGTATGGCCTCTGATCGGCTGAAGGCGGCCGGCCTGACGTGGGACGCCCTGACCACCTGGGCCGGGCCGCGTCGTCTGACCCTGGTGATCGAGGGCCTGCCGACGGCCACGCCCGACCGCGAGGAAGAGGTGAAGGGTCCCAAGACCTCGGCCCCGGAACAGGCGCTGGAGGGCTTCCTGCGCAAGACCGGCCTGACCAAGGAGCAACTGGTCGAGCGCGACGGTGTCCTGTTCGCCGTCCTCAGCCAGAAGGGCCGCCAGACCACCGAGGTGATCGCCGAGACGGTGGACGCCGTCATCCGCGCCTTCCCCTGGCCCAAGTCGATGCGCTGGGGCGACGCGACCCTGCGCTGGGTGCGGCCGATCAAGCGCATCCTGTGCCTGTTCGACGGGGCGGTGGTTCCGTTCACGATCGCGGACGGCAGTCCCGACATCGGAGGAAGGGTCCAGGGCATCGAGAGCGGCGACGCGACCGAGGGCCACCGCTTCATGGGGACCAAGCGCCCGCTGAAGATCCGCGACTTCGCCGACTACCGGAAGCAACTGGCCGACAACTACGTGTTGCTCGACGTCGCCGACCGCAAGCTGAAGATTCTGGAGGCGGCGAAGAAGGTTTGCGCCGACAGGGGTCTGGCCCTGGTCGATGACGACGGCCTGCTGGACGAGGTGGCGGGGCTGGCCGAATGGCCGACGCCGATCCTGGGCGACATGGACCCCCAGTTCCTCGACCTGCCGCCCGAGGTGGTGCAGCTGTCGATGAAGACGCACCAGAAGTATTTCGCCGTACGGGATCCGTCGAAGCAGGGTCTCGCCCCGAACTTCGTCGTCGTCGCCAATGTCGAGGCCTCCGACGGCGGCCTGGCGCTCGCCGCCGGCAACAGCCGCGTCCTGTCCGCCCGCCTGAACGACGCCCGCTTCTTCTGGGACGAGGACCGGAAGGTCGGCTTCGACGCCTGGAACAAGAAGCTGGCCGGCGTCACCTTCCACGCCAAACTGGGCACCCTGGCCGAGCGCGTCGACCGCATCGCCGCCCTGGCCCGCGAAATCGCCCCCCTGGTCGGCGCCGACCCGGACGAGGCCTATCAGGCCGCCCGCCTGTCCAAGGCCGATCTGGCGTCCGGCATGGTCGGGGAATTCCCCGAACTGCAGGGGATCATGGGCGGGTATTACGTTGATGCACTCGCTCAGGAACCCTTCCCCCTTGATGGGGGAAGGGCAGGGATGGGGGTGAAGGCGTCTGGAGTGGGCGGTGACATCTCAGCTCCCACCGCAGTCACCTCCAACCCCAGCCCTTCCCCCATCAAGGGGGAAGGGAGCCCCGGCGGAATTGCGGCGGCCGTCCGCGACCACTACAAGCCGCAGGGTCCGAACGACACCGTCCCCACCGCGCCCCTGACCGTCGCCGTGGCCCTGGCCGACAAGCTGGACACCCTGGTCGGCTTCTTCGCCATCGACGAAAAGCCCACGGGCTCGAAGGACCCGTTCGCCCTGCGCCGCGCGGCGCTGGGGGTGATCCGGTTGGTGCTGGAGAATGGGGTGCGGATCGGTTTGTCGTCGGGGTCTATCAATCCGGCTCTGGCTGGACTGGCAGGACCGAACGTCCAACGCGCGCTCGACAAGCTTTCGGTCGAAGGCGAAGTTCTCGCCTTCTTCGCCGATCGCCTGAAAGTCCTGCTCCGCGACCAGGGCAAGCGGCACGATCTCGTGGACGCCGTGTTCGCCCTCGGCGACGACGACCTCGTCCGCATCGTGCGTCGGGTGGAGGCGCTGGACGCCTTCCTGGCCACGGACGACGGCGCCAACCTCCTGGCCGGCTACAAGCGCGCCTCCAACATCCTCAAGGCCGAGGAGAAGAAGGGCCCCCTGCCCACCGGCATGGTCCAGACCGGCCTGCCGAACCAGCCGCCGGAAGAGACCGCCCTGGCCTTCGCCGCCGCCGCCGCCGCGACCGCCGTGGACGCCGCGCTGGAGACCGAGGACTTCGCCGCCGCCATGACGGCCCTGGCCGCCTTGCGCGCGCCGGTGGACGCCTTCTTCACCGCCGTCATGGTCAATTCCGAGGTGGCCGAGGAACGCGAGAACCGGCTGAAGCTGCTGGGTCAGGTCCGCGCGGTCATGGGTCGGGTCGCCGACTTCGGCCAGATCGCCGGCTGATCGGGAGGGGCGGGGCGATGCGGCCGTTCGAGACCGTCAAGGTCGCCGTGCGGCGCCGCATCAACCACATCTTCAACGACTATGAGGCGGGCGAGCGTCCGGCCCTGCGCCGGGCCGACGCCCTGTTCCCGACCTCGTCGGTCGCCTGGCGGGTCAACGGCGACATCGTCACCATGATGATCGGCGGGGTCTCGGGCCTGCTGTTGCAGATGCTGCATCCCAAGGTGCTGGCCGGGGTCTGGGACCATTCCGACTTCCGCGCCGACATGCACGGGCGGCTGCGGCGCACGGCCAAGTTCATCGCCGTGACCACCTATGACCACGCGGCGGCGGGCCGGGCGGCGATCGACAAGGTCAACCGCATCCACGCCAGACTGGGCGGCGAACTGCCGGACGGCACGCCCTATCGCGTCACCGATCCCGACCTCCTGGCCTGGGTGCATGTGACCGAGACGATCAGCTTCCTGAACGCCTGGATCAGCTATCAGCAGCCGGACATGAGCGCGGCCGACCAGGACGCCTATTTCGACGAGATGGCCCGCATCGGTCTGGCCCTCGGCGCCGACCCTGTGCCGCGCACCCGTGCGGACGCCGAGGCCCTGATCCAGTCGTTTCGGCCGCAACTGAAAGCCGACGACCGCACCACCGAGGTCGCCGCCCTGGTCATGCGCCAGAAGGTCGGCGGCCTGGCCGAGGACGCGGCGGCGGGGGTCATCATGCAGGCCGGCGCCGACCTCCTGCCCGACTGGGCGCGGGCCATGCACGGCTTGCCCGGGGCCTCGCCCCTGACCCGCCGCGCGGCCGGAACCATGGCCCGTTCGCTGGACTGGGTCTACACCGGCTCGCCCAACCGCCAGGTCTGGCCCGAAGAGGTCAAGGCCTGGCCGGACCAGCTGTGATCCCTCCCTTCCGAACCTGACGCGGAGCCGGGGCCGGCTTGCCGATCCCCCCGGCCTGGGCGACCGTCGGATCATGAAACGCGCCCTGATCCTCGCGGCCGTGGCCGCCCCGCTCATGATGTCGCCGATCGCCGCCCCTTTGGCGGCCCAGACCCCGACCGCGCGCCCGGCGCCGTCCGACACTCCGCCGCCGGGTCTGCGGATCACCGCGATCAAGGCCTGCGGCTACCGCTCCGGCTCCCGGACCCTGATCTTTCCGCAGCGCTACAGCAGCGCCGAGGGTCGTTACACGGCCTTTGTCGAGCACCAGGGGCGGCCCGCGAACTGGGCCTCGCTGGGCTTCTCCGACGCGCGCCAGCGGCCCTGGTACGTCAACAATGAGGAGATCACCTTCCGCGGCGCCCGCTACAGCAAATACGGCCTGCCGCGCGTCCCCTCGACGACCGACATCGTCTTCGCCGGCGAGCACGACGGCCAGGCCATCGTCACCGAAATGGGCGCCGAGGACGCGCAGCTCATCTACGTCATGGCCAATGGGCTGGAGTGCGAGTTCCAGCCCTATTGGCGCAAGGGGAGCTGAGGCGATGGCCATGACCCGTTTCACCCCGCTCGCCGCCGTCCTGCTGGCTTCCGCCGTGGCCCAGCCGGTCGCCGCCCAGACGCCGCTGAACCCCAACCGCACCACCAACGGCGAGCTGACGGCCACGGACGCGCCCATGCCCTACGGGACCGGGCGGATGGACTGCTATGTGTTCAACGTGCCGGCCGGGCGGTACCGCATCAATCTGGACTCCGACGCCTTCCACCCCTTCGTCATTTCCGGACCGGGCCGCAGCTGCGCCGGCGATCTGGAACGGGGCTCCTTCGGGTCTGACGGACGCTCGGCCGAGATTCGCGTGAATGTCGTGCGCGGTCCCTGGTTCGTCCGGGTCGCCGCCAAGGAATACGGCCTCGGTACCTACCGCCTTCGCCTGACGCCCGCCGACCAGCCCCGGACCTCGGCTCCGTCCGCGCCCCAGATACCGCCCGGCCTGGAGCTGACGCGCAACATGGCTTGTGGCTACCGCCCCGGCTCGCGCGAGCTTCTGCCCTTGAGAGCCTATCGCCAGCCTGACGTCCCCGGCTCCAACTATGTCCAGTATGAAGGCCGGGCCGCCGCCTGGACCTCTCTCGGCTTCGCCGAGGCGCGTCAACTGCCCTGGTACATCAACGGCGACCCGATCACCTTTCAGGGTCGTCGGTACGAAAAGTACGGCCTTCCGCGCATCCTCTCGCCGTCCGAAGTGCAGTTCGGCGGCGAGTACGAAGGCCAGGGGGTCATGGTCGATCCGACGACGACCGAGCACTATGTCGTCTATCTGATCGTCAACGGCAGAGACTGCGAGTTCCAGCCCTATCAGCGCGTGGACTGACGCCGGGGATCAGATCCGCCCGGTCAGATTCGCCCAGATGAGACGCAGCCGCTTGCCGCCCTCGCCCTGAGCCGGATCGCGCAGGGCGGCGGCCGCCACGGCCGGAAAGGCGGCGGTCGGGAGACCCTTCAGGGCGCGATTGGCTTCTGACCTCAGGGCGCGGGCCTCATCGAAACGTCCGGTCTGCGACAGGCCCCGCACGCGCGCGGCCCGGGCGACCCGGTCGTCTTGTCCCGCTCCGGCCAATATCTGCGCCGCGGCCTGCATCGGCCCGACGTAGAAGGCGTCCAGGTCATGCGGCTCGCCGTGGACACGACCGATATGGGCCTCGATCAGGGCGTCGAACGGCGCGCGGGGCAGGGCGTGTCGCGTCACCGCCGCCGTCAGGGCCTCCAGGACCGGATGGCCGACGCGCGGCGCGTTCGAGAACACCCCGTCCATCTGCTCCGACCACCAGACATAGCGCATCTCGGCCAGCATCGGCTGGGCCGCCCGTGTCGGTATGGCCATCAGCTCCGCCTCGAAGGCGTACAGGGCGACCAGATCCGCGCGCAGGTCGGCGTCCGACACGAAGCGGCTGGCCAGCCAGCGGTCCGGGTCGGCCGCCCGGACCGTGGCGTCGAGATCGAGCTCCGCCATCGGCCCTTACGGCCGGCTGGCCATGCCCAGCTTGACCGGCTTGGCGTCTTCCTCGACCTGGCCGCGCTTGACGCCCCACAGCAGGATGATCGGCGCGCCGACATAGATCGACGAATAGGTGCCGATGATGATGCCCAGCATCAGCGCGATCGAGAAGCCGAACAGGGCCTCGCCGCCGAAGATCGCCAGGATCGCCAGAACGCCCACGGCCGTGACGCCGGTGATGATGGTCCGGCTCAGGGTCTCGTTCAGCGACAGGTCGATCACCTCGCGCAGCGGCATCGACTTGTACTTGCGCAGGTTCTCCCGCAGGCGGTCGAACACCACGACCGTATCGTTCATCGAATAGCCGATGACCGTCAGGATCGCGGCGACCATGTTCAGGCTGAACTCCAGCCGCATCAGCACGATCAGGCCGAAGGTCAGGACCACGTCGTGGACCAGTCCGGCGATGGCGCCGAAGCCGAACTGCCGCTCGAAGCGGAACCAGATGTAGGCGAACATCAGCACCACGGCGAGGCCGAGCGCCAGCAGGCCCGAGGTGAACAGCTCGCCCGACACCTTGGATCCGACGACGCTGACCCCGGAATAGGTCACTTCGCCCACCGTGCGGGTGATGGCGCCTTCGACCTGCTGCACGACCTGGGTCTGGCCGCGGCCTTCCGGCACCTGGAAGCGCAGGATGGCGGTGGAGCCGTCATTGGCGTTGTTGTCCCGCCGCGCGATGCCCTGAACCTGAACGTCGCCCAGACCCAGCTCGCCTACGGCGCCGCGCACGCCGTCCAGGCTGATCACCTGACCGGCGGGCTTGGACACTTCCATCGAGGCGCCGCCCCGGAAGTCGATGCCCATGTTCAGGCCGGGGTAGAAGCAGCCCACGATCGAGGCCACGCAGAGGATCACCGACAGCACGCCCGCGTAGGGGGCATATTTGACGAAGCTGAAGTTCGTCTTCTGCGGCAGCAGTTTGATCAGAGGCCAACCACGCATCGTCGTCACTCCGCCGCCGCCGGAGCGGGGTTCTTCGCGCCCCTCGCCGGTTCATCGGCGATCGGCAGGGTCTTGGGTTTGGCGACTTTCAGCCACCAGGCCAGCAGCACCTGGGCCGTCATCACCGAGGCGAACATCGAGGTGAAGACGCCGATGGTCAGGGTCCAGGCGAAGCCGCGCACCGGGCCGGCGCCGAAGGCGAACATGATGCCCGCCGCCACCAGGGTGGTCAGGTTGGCGTCGATGATCGTGCCCATGGCCTTGTTGAAGCCGGCGTCCATGCTGGCGATCACGCTGCGGCCCTGACGGGCCTCGTCGCGCATCCGCTCATAGATCAGCACGTTCGCGTCCACCGCCACGGCGAAGGTCAGGATCAGACCGGCGATGCCGGGCAGGGTCAGGGTCGCCTGGGTCAGGGACATGGCCGCGATGATCAGCAGGCCGTTCAGCATCAGGCCCAGAACCGAGATGCCGCCGAACAGCAGGCCATAGGACAGGATCATGAACACCACGATCAGGGCGAAACCCAGGGCCGTGGACACAGCGCCCGCCTTGACCGCGTCGGCGCCCAGTTCGGCGGTGACGACCCGGCGTTCCTCGACCTTCAGTGGCGCGGGCAGGGCGCCGCCGTTCAGCAGGTTCACCATTTCCGAGGCGGACTGGATGGTGAAGCCGCCGGTGATCTGGCCGCTGCCGCTGGGGATGGGTTCATTGATCGACGGGGCGGAGATGACCCGGCCGTCCAGGATGATGGCGAACCGCTTGCCCCGGTTCTGGGGGGCGGTGGCCTCGGCGAAGCGCCGGGCGCCGACGCCGTCGAAGCGGAAGTCGATGGCCGGCCGGCCGGACTGGTCGGACCCGACATTGGCGCGCGTCAGCTGCTCGCCCGACACCAGGATGCGCTTCTTGATCAGGATCGGGGTCACGCCGTCGGCGTCGACATACAGCTGGGCGTCCGGCGGCACGCGGCCTTGCAGCGCGTCGTTCAGGTTCTCGGAATCGACCATCTGGAAGGTCAGCTGGGCCGTCTGGCCGATGACCCGCTCCAGCTGGGCCGGATCGCTCTCGCCCGGCGCCTGCACCACGATGCGATCGGCGCCCTGGCGGGTGATGGACGGTTCGCGCGTGCCCAGGCTGTCGATCCGGCGGCGCACCACCTCGATCGACTGGTCCACGGCGGTGGCGCCCATATTGTCCAGCGCCTGCTGGCTGAAGGCGAAGCGCAGCTGGTTCTGGCCGACGCGGCTGACCACCCGCTCCTGGATGCCCTGCTGGTTCGGTGCGCCCGCCAGTTGACGCAGGGCCTCGAACGCCGCCGACTGCTGCGAGGCGTCGGACAGGGTCAGCAGGGCGCCCGTCGGCTCACGCTGGAGACTGTTCAGGTTGACGCGGCTCTCGCGCATCGTCACCCGCACGTCCTCAACCAGATTGTCGACCCGCTTCTCGCGCATGGCCGGCACGTCGACCTCCAGCAGCAGGTAGGACCCGCCCTGGAGGTCCAGCCCCAGGTTCAGGCCGTTCTTCGGAACCCAGCCGGGCAGGCTGGCCCGCGTCTCGGCCGGAAGCAGGTTCGGATAGGAGAACAGCAGTCCCAGCACCAGCGACAGGGCCAGGACGATGACTTTCCAGCGCGACAGCTGAATCATGATTGAGGGTCCGGTGCGGACGATCCCGTCGCCGGGATCAGCCCTTGGCGTCGTTGGCGGCGATGGCCGTGCGATTGCGGATGTCGGCGATCATCGTCTTGACCACGCGGACATTGACGCTGGGTGCGATCTCGATGTTGACCTCGGCCTCCTCGACGCGGGTCACCTTGCCGATCATGCCGGACGACAGCACCACCACGTCGCCGCGCTTCACCGCATTGATCTTGGCGGCATGCGCCTTCTGGGCCTTCTGCTGCGGACGGATCAGCAGGAAGTAGAACAGGACGATGATCAGGACGAACGGCGCGAACTGCATCAGCAGTCCCATGGTTCCGGCGTCAGCAGGCATATTCAATTCCCCGGCATGGGCGAGCCGCGTCGGGCGCCCGTCGAAAACAAGGCGCGGAAACTAGGGCTGAGGCGCCCGGATTGCAACGCGGCGAATGCGACGGCGGGAAACGACCGCGCTATCGCGGCAACACCGTCATCGGATCGATGGCCTGGGGATTGTCGCCCTGCATCTTGCGGATCTCGAAATGCACCGAGGGGCGACCGTCGCCAGCGCTTGTGCCGACCGTGCCGATAGGCTGTCCGGCCCGCACATCGTCGCCGTCGTCCACACTCGCCGAGCCGAGGTGGGCGTAGACTGTGCGATAGCCGTCCCTATGGATCACCATGACCGTCAGGCCATGGCCCGGAATAGAATCCCCGACATAGGCCACCCGGCCGGTCGCCGAGGCGGCCACCGTCGCTCCCGCCGCGCCCGCGATGTTGATGCCGTTGTTGCGCTCGCCCAGGGCCACCGGTCCGAACCGGCGCACGACCTCGCCCCGCAACGGCCATTGGAACGCCAGGGCTCCTGTAGCGGGCGCCGGAGCCGCCGGCTGCGCCGGGGTCGGCTGCACCGGAGTGGGCGCGGGCCGTGTCACAGGCGCCGCAGGCAGGGGCGGGACGACCGGCGCCGGTCGCACGGGGGCCGCGCTGGCCGGCAGGGCCGTCGGCGCCGGACCGGTGGCGTAGGGGTCGCTGCCGATGTCGACGGCGCCGGCGGGTAGGATCACCCTCTGACCGGCGCGCACCCCCCCGTCCGGGGTCAGGCCGTTCAGCTCGATCAGGGTCCGCACCGGCGTGCGGAACCGCCGCGCCACGCCGGACAGGGTGTCGCCCTGCTGCACCACATAGGCCAGGGCACCGGCGGCCGGGGAGGGGACCAGGGCGGGCCCCGAGGTGTCCTGCGTTTCGGACGGTCTCGGCGCCCCCGCCCCCGACCCGGCGGACGGCAGGGCGCCGCCCTCGATGGAATCGATCGGCGCGGTGCGCGGCGGCGGGGCCTCCTCGATCGGGGCGGGCGTTCCGGGCGCCGCACCCGGCGCGGGCGGATAGGCGGGCTGAGGGCCGACCCAGGCGCCGGGATCGGCCCGCGTCGAATATCGAGGCTCGCTGGGATAGGAGGCGCAGGCCGCCAGCCCGAACATCGCCGCCGTCGCCGCCAGGGCGCCGATCGCCTTGCCGCCGATCACCCGACCGCCGATCACCTTGCCCATAGGTCTTGTCTCCGTCCCCGAGTCGCCCCCCACGCGAACCGTGTGCCCCTTCGCGCCGGCCAAGCCAAGCGCCGAATGGTCACGAATGCTTGCCTGTAGCGACGGCTGGGGGGTTGCACCGCATGTCCGCAGCGACCACGCGATTGAGCGGCTCGGCCACTTCATCCGCCGTCGCGCGGGACAGCATTCGCTCACCGGAACCGGTCAGGCGCAGGTCGCTCCAAGGCACGCCATACTGGACGAGGAGGCGGCCGACGCCCTCGGCGCGACGTTCGCTCAGGCGTTGATTGGCTGCGGTCGAACCCGAGGTGTCGGCGCCGCCCCGAAGCGTGACCCAGCAGCCCGGACGCCACTGCGCCGCGAGCAGCTGGAGTGTAAACCGCCAATCCTTCGGGACTTCTGCGTCGCCCGGCGGGAAGAAAACCCGGGGCATCGTGGAGTGATCGATGCGAGCGTAGTGCGGAGCGCCGTCTTGAGATGGAAGCGTGTCCACGACCACGGTGACGCGGCGGTTGAGGGGTTCGTCCGCCCTTGGGCCGGCGGCGCGCGCCAGTTGAAATGAGCCGCGGCGGCGGATGCTGATGAGCGAGGGCGACACGCCTTGCCGCACCAATTCCAACATCATCGCGCGGCCGCGCTCCAGGTCTTCGCGGAAGCCGGGGCGGGAGGTCTCCAGGGTGTCCGCGTGGGCGTCGATGATGACCCGGCGACAGCGGTTCAGGCGGCAGTAGTCAGCCGCTTCCCTTGCCGCCCTGAACCCTTGCGTGGAAAGGTCCGAATGTCTCGCCTCGAAATAGCCGGTCCACTGATGCGCGCGCGCCGCGCCGGCCGTCACGGTCGCTAGGGCGATCGGCAGGATCAATAGCTTGCGCACGGCGCGACTATGCGGCGAGGAATTGCGCCCGTCACCCCTCCTTGGCCGTCCCCTCGACCAGGGGCACGAACCGCACCTCGCACAGGCTTTCGCGGCGGAAACTGCCGTCCGGCTGACCGACATAGCGATGCAGCATCTGCACCGAGGTCCGCCCCACCGGCGCCACCAGCACCCCGCCCGGCTTCAGCTGTTTCAGCAGTTCGGTCGGCTCGCCCGGCGACGCCGCCGTGACCATGATCCGGTCGAACGGCGCCTGCTCCGGCCAGCCCAGACCCCCGTCGGAATGGCGGGTGATGACATTGTCGATGTCCAGCTGCCGCAACTTCTCCTCGGCCTCGGCCAGCAGGCTGCGATACCGCTCGACCGAATAGACATAGCGCGCCAGCCGGCTCAGCACCGCGCACTGGTATCCGCTGCCGGTGCCGATCTCCAGCACCCGGTGGCGCGGCTGCACGTACAGGGCCTGGGTCATCAGGCCGACGATGAACGGCTGGCTGATGGTCTGGGCGCAGTCGATCGGCAGGGCCTGATCCTCCCACGCCTGATCCAGGAACTTCTCGTGCACGAAGACCGCGCGGTCGATCGATTCCATCGCCCCCAGCACGCGGGCGTCCGTCACCCCCTGCTGACGCAGCGACAGGATCAACCGCCCGGCCCGGTCGTCGCGCAGGTTCATCCGAACATTCCTCCCCCGTTGGGGGAGGTGGCGCGGCGCGCCTTCGCGCCGAGACGGAGGGGGCTCGCGGCAGACCCGGCGTCCGCTGTCGGCCCCCTCCACCGCTGCGCGCTGCCCCTCCCCCGGCGGGGGAGGAATGAAAGCCTCGACGTCACCCCGCCACCGCCTTCGGCGGCGCCCCGCCCAGCACCTTCTTCAGCTCATGGACGCTGCTCATGTGCGTCAGGTCGATATGCAGCGGCGTGACCGAGATCCGGCCCTCGTCCATGGCCCGCAGGTCCGTGCCCGGCGCATGGTCCTGCTTCTCGCCCCGGAACGCCATCCAGTAATAGTCGCGGCCCCGCATGTCGGTGCGCCGCACCGCATGCATCTCGCCCACCTTGCGGAAGCCCTGGGTGGTGACCTCGACCTCGGTCACCTCCTCGGGCGGGCGGGCGGGGAAGTTCAGGTTCATGATCACGCCCGGCTCCCAGGTCTGGGCCAGCAGGCGGCTGATGATCGGCGGCGCATAGGTCTCGGCCGTCTCCCAGTGGGCCGTCACCTCGTCGTGGAACCGCTCCAGGCTCTGGCTCAGGGCGATCGACCGCACCCCGAACGCCATGCCCTGCAAGGCGCCGCCGACCGTCCCGGAATAGGAGCAGTCCTCCCCGACATTGTGGCCCCGGTTCACCCCCGACAACACCAGGTCCGGCTTGCCCGGCAACAGGCCGTTGAACGCCAGCACCACGCAGTCGGTCGGCGTCCCGGTCACGGCGAACTTCCGCTCGCCCAGCCGGTTCACCCGCAGCGGCTCGGTCAAGGTGATTCCCCGTCCCTTGCCCGACTGCTCCTCCTGCGGCGCCACGGTCCACACGTCGTCCGACAGCGCCCGCGCGATCCGCTCCAGCGCGGCCAGCCCCTCGGCGTCGACGCCGTCGTCATTCGTCAGGAGGATTCGCATGGCGCACCTTGTCCCCCAGCCGACGACGAGGCTCAAGCGGCGTAAATGAATTCCGTCACCCTCGGGCCTGTCCCGAGGGCCCATGGCCGCAGCGCGCCGGGCCGCCAGACGTCGATCGACGCCTGTCACTGGCCGTCGTCACCGGGACGGATCGGGATGGGCCCTCGGGACAGGCCCGAGGGTGACGGACCTTCAGGTCAGCGTCTTTCCGAAGATCACCCGATCCGACGCACCGACGTCGCCAGGATCACGTAGTCGGAGCGGCACTGGTTGGAGATCACGCTGCCCTCATGGCTGATCACCTGACGCTCCCCGCGCGAGGCCCAGGGCACGGCCCGGCCGGTGATCTGCACCTGCGCCCCCTGCAGGTCGCCCGCCGTGTCCTGCAGATTGCGCGGCAGGGCGCCGGACACGCACGGCCGCATCAGCCGGTTGCGCAGCTCGCGCTGCTCCGAGGCCAGCTGGAACTCGCCCTGCGACACCCGCACCCATCCGGTGAAGGTCGTCGCCGAGGCGTCGAACCCCGGCGTCGCCTGGGTTTCCGGAATGGTGCCGCATCCGGCCAGCAGGGCGGCGGAAACAGCGAGGGTCGAAATCAACTTCATCGGTCTACTCCTTTTTCCTTCTCCCCTCGGGGGAGAAGGTGGCTCGCGCAGCGAGACGGATGAGGGGGCTGTCGGACCGGATATCGATATGAGCGGGAGGTTCGGACATCCCCCTCATCCGGCCCGACGTGCCACCTTCTCCCCCGGAGGGGAGAAGGACGGTCAACCCACGCTCTCGATCCCGCCCATATAGGGCTTCAACGCTTCGGGAACGGCAATCGTGCCGTCCTCGCGCTGATAGTTCTCCATGATCGCGACAACCGTGCGACCGACGGCCAGGCCCGAGCCGTTCAATGTGTGGACGAACTCGGTCTTCTTCTCCC
Source organism: Brevundimonas sp. VNH65 (assembly GCF_049445955.1). NCBI lineage: Bacteria > Pseudomonadati > Pseudomonadota > Alphaproteobacteria > Caulobacterales > Caulobacteraceae > Brevundimonas > Brevundimonas sp. VNH65. Next base: position 283,765 of record NZ_JBMSDX010000001.1, read on the forward strand.
CCGCCCGCTTGAACCGCGCATCCATGCGCCGGGCCTGGAAGTCGCCGCAGTTGGAGCAGGAGCTGATCTCGCGATAGGTGTTCTGGCTCGGCAGCCAGACCTCCAGGTCATAGGTCCGCGTCGCCGAAAAGCCCATGTCGCCCTTGCACAGCAGCACCTTGCGATAGGGCAGCTCCAGCGCCTTCAGCACCGCCTCGGCGCATTCGGTCATCCGCTCGTGCTCGGCGGCCGAATCCTCCGGCCGGGTGATGGAGACCATCTCGACCTTGTGGAACTGGTGCTGGCGGATCAGGCCGCGCGTATCCCGCCCCGCCGACCCCGCCTCGGCCCGGAAACAGGGCGTCAGGGCGGTCAGACGCATCGGCGTGGCCAGCTCATCCTCCGGCAGGATCTGCTCGCGCACGAGGTTGGTCAGCGAGACCTCGGCGGTGGGGATGAGCCAGCGGCGATCCGAATTGTGGACCAACTCGAACCGCTCTGAGTCACGGCCATAGTAAGCCCGAGCGTGCTCGATGCCTTCGCGGTCCGCTAGATCGAGAACTGCGCCGGCGATGATCTGGAAATCCTTGTCGATGTCGGATTTCATCAAATCGCCGCGCTGCGCTTCAAAGAGGTCTTCAAAGAACTTCGGCAACTGCCCAGTGCCGAACATCGCCTCGTCCTTGACGAGATAAGGCGGGTTCACCTCCAGATAGCCGTGCTGGTCTGTCTGCATGTCCAGCATGAACTGGCCGACGGCGCGTTCCAGTCGGGCCAGATGGCCCTTCAGCACCGCGAACCGGGCGCCCGACATCTTCGCCGCCGCCTCGAAGTCCAGCAGGTCCAGGGCCTCGCCCAGATCGGCGTGGTCCTTGGACGGGCCGGCGTTGTCCGGCTTCGGCGCCCCGGCCCGGTCGGAGGCCCAGCGGTATTGCTCGACGTTCTGGGTCTCGTCCTCGCCCTCCGGCACGTCTGCGGCGGCCAGGTTCTTCTGCGCCGCCAGCAGGTCGCGCAGGGCGGCGCCCTTGTCGCGCTCGACCGCCTCGAACCCGGCGATGTCGCCCTTCAGCGTCTCGACCTCGGCCTTCAGCCGGTCGGCCTCGGCCATGTCCTTCTTCGCCATGGCCGCGCCGATCAGCTTGGACGCGGCGTTGCGCTTGGCCAACGCCTCCTGCCCCGCCGTCTGCGCCGCACGCAGTTCGCCGTCCAGCGTCAGCAGCTGATCGACCAGTTCTTGCGCCCCCTCGACCCCGCGCGACGACCACCCGGCCACATAGGCGGCGGGGTTCTCGCGAATGGCTTTGATGTCGTGCATGGGACCGGTCTTGAGCAGGCGTTCAGAAAGGCCGGAGCCTTAACCTCCCCACGCCCACTGGGCAATGTGAGGGTGACGCAAGTGCCGCCACAGGTCCTTCTCCCGCTTGGGAGAAGGTGGCCCGCAGGGCCGGATGAGGGGACTGTCTGGCCGTCGGCGAAGCCGTCGCACCGCCCGTGACACGGCTCACGCCGACTCCACCGTCCGTCCCCTCACCCTTGAGCGCCAGGACGACGGCTGCGCCGCCGTGCGCTCAATCCCTCTCCCAACCGGGAGAGGGAGAGGTCTGGCAGAGGGCGGTCATCCGTCACACTTCAACACCCGGATTCGCTGTAATCCCTCACCTTTCCCCGAAACTTGCAGCCCGCTTCCGGGCGCAGGTGGAACCTCGTCCATAATACCCCTGCTTCACCGCACGGGAGGGCCGTCGGCCGGCGACCTGCGGGCGGTGGAGGCGAGACAGCGGGGGCGGGGTCTGTTCACACGGGCTCCGCCGCCTCGACCGCGGAGGGGAACCTTTTCGGAGCCGAGGTTGGGTCGGAGTTGAAATCCCGACCGTTCCGGGGATCGGCCGCGCCGGCCGACCCGCCCGCCGGGGGGCTATTCGACGCCGGCGCCAATCAGCGCCCCCCGTCGCTCCTCCCGTCCAGGCCTCGCGCGGAGCGAGCTCAGGCGAAATCGGGCGGGGCCTCGGCCCCGTCTCAGATTTCGCCCGACATCGGACCTTCGTCGAACGCGGTAATACCCAAATCCACAGACCGGGCGAGGCCCGGCGCTCCGCCCCTCCCGCACCCTTCAGGCCCCCGCCGTGAAGCCGACGACGCATGCCCAAATTCCGTCACCCTCGGGCTTGTCCCGAGGGCCCATTCCGGCCGTCGCACGCGCTGATGACCGGTGCCGCAGGCTGTCGCCCGTCCGAACGCGCAGAGGCGTGGGCCCTCGGCACAGGGCCGAGGGTGACGGGAAAGCGGGCGCTCCGGGAGGTGGCGGGAGAAGGCACCCCTATCGACGCATCAGTTCGTCCGCCAGGGCGGCCGTCAGATAGCCGTCGGCCAGCCGGCCGTTGGCGGCCTGCCAGTGGCGCAGGGCGGCGCGGGTGTTGGCGCCGATCACGCCATCGACGCCGCCGGTGTCATAGCCCATCCGGTTCAGGGCGGCCTGGGCGCCGATCCGCTGGTCGCGCGACAGCGGGGCGTCGTTGGGCCAGGTCGCGACCAGTCCGGGCCGTCCCTCCACCCCGTCGGCGATCAGGCCGATGGCCAGGGCGTAGCTGACCGAGTTGTTGTAGCGGCGGATGACATAGTGGTTGGGCAGGGCCAGGAAGGCGGGGCCGCGCGCGCCCTGGGGCAGCAGGATGACGCCGTCCTCGGCCGCCTCGGCCTGAGTCGGCGCGCCGCCGCCCGCCAGGGTCACGCCGCGTCGCGCCCAGAACGACCAGGGATGGCGCGGGCCCTCGGCCTCGGCGTAGTCGAAGCCCTGCGGCAGGCGGACCTCATATCCCCAGCGCTGGCCGCGCTTCCAGCCGGCCTGGGCCAGCAGATTGGCGGCCGAGGCCAGGGCGTCGGCGTCCGAACCCCAGATGTCGACCCGGCCGTCGCCGTCCTGATCGATCCCGAGACGCAGATAGTTGTCCGGCATGAACTGGGTCTGGCCCATGGCCCCGGCCCAGCTGCCGACCAGTCCGGCGCGGTCGCGGCGGCCGTCGATGACGATGTCCAGGGCGTGCTTCAACTGGCCCTCGGCCCAGTCGCGACGGCGTCCGTCATAGGCCAGGGTCGCCAGGGACCGGATCACGTCCTTGGTTCCCTGGATGCGCCCGAAGCTGGATTCCTGGGCCCAGATGCCCACCAGGATCTCGGTCGGCACGCCGAACCTCTGGGTCACGGACCAGGGCACGGCGTCGGTGCGGCGGCGTCCCTCGGCGATGCGGGCGGCGGAGGTGGCGGATTTCACATAGTCGCCGGCCGGGCGGCTGAACTCCGGCTGGGACCCGTCCAGACGCACCACGTCGGGATCCGGCGTCAGGCCGGACAGAAGCTGGTCGTAATAGGCGCGCCGGGAGCCGCCGTGCCGCGCCAGGAAGCCCTGTTTCCAGCCCTCGAAGCCGGGCTGGTCGGGCAGGGCGGCGGCGGGCGGGGGCGCCGGTTGCGGGCGCGGCTGCGGGATCGGGACCGGCGCGGGCGGCGCGGCGGGCTGGGGCGCCGGCGTCACCGGCATCGGCGGCTCGGGCAGCATGGGGGCGCAGGCCGAGACGAGGACGAACAGCAGCAGGCGATGATCGAAACGCATGGAATGGGTTTAGGGGGCTGGAGCGGGAAGGGGCAATCACAAGACCGGGAAGGCGTCGCCATCCTGCTGCAGGAGGGTCAACGTCGCGCTAACCGATTTCGTTCGCAGCCGGGTAAGGCGCGCCCGCTAACACCGCGGGGCTCTCTGAGACGGCCTGGTGGCGGAGGGGCGACGCGTCGGACCCGCAAGTCCGAAGACCCTCCGTTCAACTCGGAGGCCAGGCCTCCATCATTTCATTCTGGGCCGCTGCGCGACGCGCTATGTTCGCGACGCGGTCGCTCACGACTTGAGCGTGATCCTTTTCTTCGGTCGCTGCGCGACGCGCTATGCTCAGCGCGCGGCGCTTCGCGGCTTGAGCGCGGGCGGGCGTCCCTTCGGGGCGGGTCTGGCCTTCGTTCTCAGGTTGACGATCGCCCGCCGACTCTCTATAGGCACCGCTCCGCCGCAGGCTCGACCCGCGGCTCTTTTATTTTGATTTGCCTCAGGACGCCCGACCATGAAGGTCCGTAGCTCGCTCAAGTCGCTCAAGACCCGTCACCGCGACTGCAAGGTCGTGCGCCGCAAGGGCGTGGTCTTCGTGATCAACAAGACCGACCCGCGCTTCAAGGCCAAGCAGGGCTGATTGCGCTTCCCGCCGCGACCGGCCCCGCCGGTCGCGCTGGACGATCCACAGGCTACGGGCTTCGTCCGTGGCCTTTTTCGTGTTCGGGATTGAGACGCGGCCGCGCGTATGGTTAGCGTCCGCCCCCTGATTGAAGTTGGATGCGCTGTGGCAGCGAGGCTCCGCGAGCCGAGCGATAGCGCATTCCGAAGGAACTAGAATTATGCCCGATGACGCCGCCTTCGATGCCTCGCCCGACGTTCTGAACGCCACGGCCCAGGGCCGCCTGCGCACCATCATCGAGCGCCTGGAACGCCTCGAGGAGGACAAGCAGGCCGTCATGGCCGACATGAAGGAGGTCTTCGCCGAGGCCAAGGGCGAGGGCTATGACGTCAAGACCCTGCGCAAGGTCATCCGCATCCGCAAGCAGGACAAGGCCAAGCGTCAGGAGGAAGAGGCGATCCTCGACCTCTACCTGTCGGCCCTCGGCGAGGTCTGATCCTGAAGCGAAAGGCCCCAATGGGCGGCGGCGGGGGGATCAAACGGTCCCCGCCGAGCCCGTTCGAGGCCGAGCGCAAGGCCAGCCAGCGCGCCGCCCTGAACGCCCTGAAACGCGCCCGCCGCTCGGCCGAGCAGGCGGGCGTTTCCTTGTCCGAGTGGGAAGGCGAATTTCTCGATTCGGTCAGCGAGCGCGTGAAGACCCACGGCCGGGCGTTCGGCGACCCGGAGCTGGGCGCGCCGGGCCAGGCCCTGTCGGCCATGCAGGGTCGCAAGCTGAAGGAGATCGCCAGGAAGGCGAAGGGAGAAACCCCGAAAGGCCGTTGGGGCCGGAAGCCGCCCGAAGACTGACCGCCGGCCCCGACCGATCAGAACAGGATCTTGCGCAGGCTGATGCGGACGACCCGACCCTGGGGGTCCAGGAAGTCCGGCTGATAGTTCAGCGGCAGATCGCCCGAACTGCGCACGTCGACGCGGCTGTCGAACAGGTTCTCGACGCCGAGATTGACACGGGCGCCTTTCAGGATCGGGAATTTCTCGACCCAGGAGGTGCGGGCGTTGAGGTCCATGAAGACGTTCAGATTGACGGTCGTCTGGTCACCGAAACTGATGTCCTGAGCCGAGGTGGCCCCGTTGATCCGGGTGCCTTCGCGCCAGTTGGCGTTCATGAAGCCGCCGAAGCCGTTGCGGAACACGCCTGCCTGCAGCTGAATCTCCTGTCGGGACACGCCGCGCGCGCTGGTCGATCCGCCGTTAAGCTGATCGATGATCGGCAGGCCGTCGCGAATGACGATCTCATCCTGGAACCGATAGGTGTGATAGACCGAGACGTTGAAGCGCCCCTGGCCCGGCTGCATCTGCGGCCCGCGACCCCGGCCGCCCCCGCCACGGAACTGGCCGCCGCCGCCCGGAGGCGGCCCGCCCATGATCATGACAGGGCCGCCGCCGCCAGGACCGCGTCCGGCCGCCGCCTGGGCGTTCGGCTTGCCCCACGGCATTGAGAAGTTGAAGCCGGTGCGCAGGTCCTGGCGTTCCGACCGCTCGTAGTTCAGCGGGCGGGCGTCGATCGAGACCAGATTGCCGGCCGCGTCACGGGTGAACCGCTCCGGCAGGGCGGCCTCGAGATCGGGGGTGATCGTCGGGAAGGAGACGATGTCGTCCTCGGTCCGGCTCCAGGTGTAGTTGGAGCTGATCGACAGGTCCTGGCTGCTGAGCGGACGCAGGTTGAACCCAACCTTCAGGACCTCGCGGTTGTCGGATTCGAGGTTGCGGTTGCCCCCGCTGATCTGGGTGATGTTGACGGTGTCGCCGGTCACGAAGTCGTAGACCGCCACGTTCGGCGTGGTGACGACCGGATTGTTCAACTGCGCCACCGTTGGGGCGCCCTGCTCGTTGGTGTAGCTGGCGTTCAGGCCCAGCATCTCGATGGGGGACCAGTTCACGCCCGCGCCGAAGGTGGTCAGCCCACCGAAGTCGGACAGTTCCTCGTAGCCGGCGTTGACGTTGACCGACAGGTCGCCCAGGGCCGTCAGGACCTCACGGCTGCGGTTGGCGATGGGCAGGCTGAAATTGCCGGTGACATAGCCGCGATCGCGAGAAAGGTCGCCGGAGTTGAACACGCCGGAACGGACGCTTTCCGATTCCAGCGAACGCGTGTCGAAGCCCGCCTTGAGGGTGGTCTGGATCCCGCCGGCCGGGAGCGTCACGGGACGACCGCTCAGGATCACCTCGGCCGTGCCGCCGCTGGACACCGACTTGGACGTGTCCTGCAAGGCGGTCAGGCGGTTCAGAGGAATGTCGCCGAACGGATTGGCGCCGGCGTTGATGTCCGCCTGCCAGGCGGAGGCGTTGAAGCCGCGACCGGTCGTCGAGTCACTCTCCGCGCGGTCGTAGGACCCGTTGAACGTCCAGCGCCAGTCACCCAGGAAGCCGTTGAGCATCAGGCCCAGATTGGCGGTCAGGCTGTCGCTGTCGCGCGTCATGACATCCGGTGCGTCGACGTAGCGATACAGCAGGGCGTCATTCGTCAGGGGCGAAAAGGGATTCGAACCCGGCACCGTCAGGGTCAGTCCGGGAAGGCCGAGCAGGCTCTGGCTCGAACTGTCCTCAAGGCTGAGGCTCAGGGTGCCCTGGGTGCTCGAATTGAGGTCGCGGGCGACCGAGGCGCGCATCTGCGAACTCTCGGTGCGAGGCAGCAGGGTGCGGTAATCGCCGAGGTTTCCGGTCCGGGTTTGGCCCGCGCCGGCCGCGAGGTCAGCCAGGGTCGGGGAGGTGACGCCGACGGGAAGGGCCGCCGCCGTCACCGGCGAACCGACAAGCGCCGACAGCGCCGGATCGATCTCGGCGCCGTTGGGAACACCGCGCAGGTTGCCGGTCAGGTCGAACGGCTGGCTACCCGGGTCGCGCACGATATCGCGGTCGGATTCGAACAAGGCGTCTGCGCGCTCGTATTCCAGATCCAGGTTCCACCGGTCGGCGCCCTGGATGCGGAAGAAGTTGCCGTCGATCTCGCTGGTCAGACGCCCGCCCTGGGCCGGGCCGCGGGTCTGGATCGCCACCGATCCCTGGCGGAAAGTGTCGCGCAGGACGATGTTCACCACCCGCTGGTCGGCGCTGTAGCCGTAGGTCAGGGCGACTTCTTCGGGGAGGATTTCGGTGCGTTCGATGGCCTCGAACGGGATGCCGCGAATTTCCTGGAAGCCCGTGGTGCGGCGGCCGTTGAGCAGCACCACCGGGCCGGCGTCGGAGCGGCCGCGGCTCGAGCGGGTCAGGGGTTCGATGGCGGTCAGCAGTTCGGCGATGTTGGATGCGCCATAGGCCTTGAGCTGTTCGGTATCGAGAACGATGTCAGGCGGGATGTCCCCCTGAACGCTGCCGCGCGGCTTGGCGGCCGTGACGGTCAGGGTGCCCAGATCATAGGCGTCGGCGGAAGCGACCCCGGTGGGAACGTCCTGATCAGGGTCGGGCTGGGTCTGGGGCGTCGGCGTCGCCGGAGTGGTCTGTTGGGCGACCGGCGGCTGCGCCGCACCGGGCAGGACAGCGGGATCGACCGTCGACGCATTGCCTGAGGCGAGCGCATAAAGAATAACGGCGGCAATAGTCATACTGGGGTCGTCCTGGACGTCTGAAACACAAGAGTTGGACAGACGGAACGCTGCGCCGGGTGCTCGGCGCGCCCTGATTCCGTACGTCGGGGGCTATAACGCGTGAAGACGCGGCCTCCGTCGGGCGTTCAGGTTACAGTTCGGACATGTTGCCGTCAGTGCGGCGAGATGTTGCCGGAAAACGACACTTTCAGCCGACCGCCTGGGCGTCAGGCGGAAGGATCGCGTCCAGGCCCTGCTCGCGGACCTTGCGATACAGGGTCGATCGACCGATCCCGAGGCGACGGGCGATCTCGGACATGTGTCCGGCGTAGACGTCGATGGCGTGCTGGATCAGGTCGCGCTCGATGTCTTCCAGCGTTCGCAGATGGCCCAGGTCGTCGAGGATGCGAACGGGGCTGTCGATCGCGGGCACAGCCGATGAGATCTCCGCTTGAGCGGTGGCCGGCGCGTCGCTGGGCAGAGGCGCGGCGATCCCCGAGATGGCCGGGAAGTCATGCGGCTGAAGCCACGGCGCGTCGGCCAGGACCAGGGCGCGATAGACGGCGTTTTCCAACTGGCGCACGTTCCCGGGCCAGTCATGGGTGGTCAGCAGGGCAAGTGTCTCGGGCGAGGCGCCCATGACGCGTCGCCCTTCCTCGGCGTTGAAGCGCGTGATGAAGTGATCGACCAGGGCGGGGATGTCCTCGCGCCGATCACGCAGGGACGGTGCCTCGATCGGAAAGACGTTCAGGCGATAGAACAGGTCTTCGCGGAAGGCGCCTTCCCTGACCTGCTGGGCAGGATCGCGATTGGTCGCCGAGACGATACGGACGTCGACCTTCACCGGGCGTTTGGCGCCCACCGGATCAATCTCGCTTTCTTGAAGGGCGCGCAGCAGCTTGACCTGCATGTCCAGCGGCAACTCGCCGATCTCGTCTAGGAACAGGGTGCCGCCTTCGGCTTCGCGGAACTTGCCCAAGGTCTTCTCGACGGCGCCGGTGAAGGCCCCCTTTTCGTGGCCGAACAGGATCGACTCGACCAGATTGGCAGGCAGGGCGCCGCAGTTGACCGCGACGAAGGGCTTTCCGGCCCGGTCGCTGGCGCCGTGCAGGGCGCGCGCGATCACTTCCTTGCCGACGCCGCTTTCGCCGGTGATCAGGACGGGAATGTTCGACTTGGCTGCGCGGGCGCCGAAGCTCTTGACCGTCCGCATGGCCGGGCTGTCGCCGATCAGGTCGTCAAAGGTGGTGCGGCCGGCGACGTGCTTTTTCAGCCTGCCCACCTCGGCCGTCAGGCGGGTGACCTGAAGGGCGTTCTCCACGCCGACCAGCAGGCGTTCCGGCCCGACGGGCTTGATGAAGAAGTCCTGGGCCCCGGCCTGCATCGCCTTGACCACGGTTTCGATGCCGCCATTGGCGGTCAGGACGATGACCGGCGTCGTGTCGCCGCCCGCGCGCAGTTCGGCCAGGGTCTCCATACCCGTCAGGCCCGGCATGACCATGTCCAGCAGGATCAGATCGGCGCCGCCGCCGCCCTGCATCCGCTTGAGCGCCTCGTCGCCGGATTCGGCGTGAACCACGGCGAAGCCTTCACGCTCCAGCACCGCCTGAACCAGGCGACGCTGGGTCGGATCGTCATCGACCACCAGAATGGTCTTTGCCATGGGAAGGCCCCTTCGTTTCGTCCTGACACAGCATCCGCACGCAAGCGGGACTGGCTCGTTTCGGGACGGTTCTACGATCGCGACGGTGAAGATCGGGTTGGGCGGCGTGGTATGCGGCGAGTTAACGGCGTCCCTCGCTTGCACCGCGTCGCAGGCGTCCCCACAACAGCGGCATGAACGCGCCCTTCAAATCGCCCGAACCGACCGAAGCTCCGCTTTGGGACCTTTCCGACCTCTATCTCTCGCGCGACGATGCGGCTGTGGAGACCGATCTGGAGCGGGGTCGGCGCGCTGTGTCGGAACTCGGCGCGTTGCAGGGTCAACTGATCACGGCGCGGGCAAATCCCGGCCTGCTGGGCGAACGGCTGGACCAGGCGATCGGCCTGTATGAGCAGGCGACCGAGGCGCTCGGCGGCTTGGGCGCATTCGCCTTCCTGGCGGCGTCGACGGCGCGCGATGACGCGGCGGCCAACGGCTTCGAGGCGGACATTCGTGAAAAGCTGACGGCGGTCTCGACCCCCACGGTCTGGCTGACGCTGGAGATCAACGCCCTCGAGGACGATGAGATCGAGGCGGCGCTGGCGGCCGACAAGGGCGCGGCGAAGTGGCGGCCGTGGCTGCGTCGCGTGCGGGCCATGAAGCCGCATGAGCTATCGCAGGAACTGGAGACCTTCCTGGCGGAGCATGGGCCGATCGCCGCCCAATGGCCGCGCCTGTTCGATGAAACGTTGGCGGCGCTGCGAGCCAAGGCCGGCAAGGAGAGCCTGACCCTCGCCGAGGCGTTGAACCGTCTGTCCGATCCCAAGGCGGCGCGGCGCAAGGCGGCGGCCGAGGGCCTGTCGGAGGCCCTGGGCGAGCGGGCTTCCACCCTGGCGCTGGTGCTGAATACGGTCGCCGCCGACAAGGCCCTGGAAGACCGATGGCGCAAGTTCAAGCGCCCGGCCGACGGCCGCCACCTGGCCAATGAGGTTGATGGAGACGCCGTCGACGCCATGGCCGAGGCGGTCGCGGCCGCCTATCCGCGCCTGTCGCATCGGTACTATGCGCTGAAAGCCCGGATCATGGGGCTGAAGACGCTGAACCACTGGGATCGCAACGCCCCTTTGACGGCGGCCCGTCCCCGAACGTTCGACTGGAAGGAAGGACGCGAGATCGTCCTAGACAGCTTTTCGGACCTGGGCGCGGAGTTCTCGGATCGCGCCAGGTTGTTCTTCGACAATCCCTGGATCGACGGCGCGGCGCGGCCGGGCAAGCAGTCCGGGGCCTATGCCCACCCGGTGACCGCGAACCGGCACCCCTACGTCTTCCTGAACTGGATGGGTGAACGGCGTGACGTCCTGACCCTGGCGCACGAACTGGGGCACGGGGTGCACCAGACCCTGGCGGCGGATCGCGGGACCCTGCTGGCCGACACGCCGCTGACCCTGGCCGAGACGGCGTCGATCTTCGCGGAGGGGCTGACCTTCGACCGGCTGCTGGCGGAGGCGTCGACGGCGGACCGCAAGGCCCTGCTGGCCGGACGGATCGAGGACGGGCTGAACACCGTGGTGCGTCAGATCGCCTTCCATCGCTTCGAGACCCGGTTCCATGACGAGCGTCTGAAAGGCGAGGTGTCGGTCGAGCGCATCGGCCAGATCTGGCTGGAGGAGATGGGCGACAGCCTGGGGCCGGCCGTGACGCTGAACCCCGGCTATGAACACTGGTGGAGCTATGTCAGCCACTTCGTCCACTCGCCCTTCTACGTCTACGCCTATGCGTTCGGGGACCTGCTGGTCGCGGCCCTGATGGAGACGCGGGCCAAGGATCCGGAGGCCTTCACGCCGCTGTATCGCGAGTTGCTGGCCGGGGGAGGGACGCGCACCTATGTCGAGGCCCTGGCGCCGTTCGGCCTGAACCCGCGCGATCCCGCCTTCTGGACCATCGGCTGCGGTCGCCTGGAACGCTTGATCGACCAGTTCGAAGCCCTGGTCTGAGATCGGTTGACGGTCGCGGCCCCGCCATCGACTGTGGCGGCATGAAACCCACGCTGAAGATCGCCGCCCTGGCGGCAGGCCTGCTCATCTCCGCACCCGGCTTCGCGCAATCTCCGGCCTCGCCGACCCACCGTGCCTTGGCGGCAGGCTACAAGGCCCTGACGATGTGCAGCGCCCTGTTCACCGCCGAGCAGGCCGGAGCGGCACGCACGCCGGAGAGCGTCGAATCGCATGAGTTGGTCGGGATATATCCAGAGCTCCAGCCCCTGATCGGCGACATGAAGGCCGAGATCGGCGACGGCGAGGTCTCGGTCGGGTGGGACGCGGACATGCCGGCCCGCGTCGCCCAGTTCACGCCCGGACAGGGGTGCGCCATTCAGCCGATCGGCTTCGTCGGCGGCATGCGGGAGATGCGGCGGGTGGCGCGCCGGACGTCCGCGCCCGACCTACCGCAGGCGGCAGTGCGCGGAGATCGGGCGGCGTTGGACGCCGGGGTCGCGCGGGCCTTCGGCGGATTTGGCCAAGGCGTGACAACCGGCGTCGTGGTGCTGCAGGACGGCGCCGTCGTCGCCGAGAAATACGCCGACGGCTTCGGTCCCAACACGCCGCAGCGGACGTGGTCGGTGGCCAAGAGCCTGGCGGGCACGATCATCGGCGCGGCCGTGCAGCGCGGCGAGATCGATCCCGATGCTCCGGCCGCCATCGCAAACTGGCAGGCGCCGGGCGACCCGCGCGCACAAATCACGGTCGACGCCCTGATGCGAATGGCCTCGGGCCTGACCAGCGACACGGCGGGGAATCGCACCGACGCCCTGTATTTCGGCGGCACGACGGTGGATGAGCAGGCGCCGGGCTGGCCGCTGATCGCGCCGCCGATGAGCCGGTTTCGGTACGCCAACAACGACACCCTGCTGGCGGTCATGGCCGTCGCGCCAGGGTTCGCGGCCCACCCGCCGCACGAGCTGTTCGACCGCCTGGGCATGACGCGCACGTTCGCCGAGACGGACTGGCGTGGGAACTATGTCCTGTCATCGCAGGTCTGGACCACGGCGCGCGATCTGGCGCGGTTCGGCCAGTTGTATGTGCAGGACGGCGTGTGGGAAGGCGAGCGCCTGCTGCCCGAGGACTGGCGTGCGCGGGTCACGGCGCCCAGCGGACCTCAGCCGCCGACGGGAGCGTTCGGATACGGCGCGACCTTCTGGCTGATGAACCAATCCGAGGGCGTGCCCGGCGACGCCTTCGCCGCCTTCGGCAATCGGGGGCAGTATGTGGTCATCGTGCCCAGCCGTCGGGTCGTCATCGTCCGGCGCGGCGAGGATCCGGCCGGTCGCGGATTCGACATCGCCGCCTTCACCCGCGAGATTCTGGCCACGCTGGAGCCTCCAGCCGCCTGACGGCCGGCCCAAGCCTTGAGCATTCGGGGCGGCGGCGATAAGAGGCGGTGCAACGACTCTCTCACGGATGCCCGACCATGGCCGACCCGCACCACGCCGATTCCCACGATTACACGCGCGGCGAGATGACGATCGGCGAACAGTCCTCGACCTGGGCCCTGTTCATGGTCCTGGCCAAATACGGTTCGCTGGCGGTCGCGGCGGCCCTGACGTTCCTGACGGTGTGGTTCTGCACCCCGGCCGGCTTCCTGGCCGGTCTCATCACCGGCGTGATCGTTTTCGCGGCGGGGTTCGCCTTCCTGCGGTCCGGCGGCGGACACTGAGTTCCAGCGTAACCGACCGCTGAGGGGCCGTTTTCAGCACGGCTCTTTCCGTCGTTCCCGAAACCGCGAATGCGAATTGTCGGAAACCCGGCAATTCGCGCTTTGACGCGCCAATCCTTTCCTGCCTAACCTCTCCCCAAGAACGAACATCCTGGGAGACGAGATTGGCTGTCGCGATCGCCGTGACGCGCGAGCGCCGTGAAGGCGAGACGCGCTGCGCCCTGACTCCGGAAACGGCGAAGAAGCTGGTCGGCCTGGGCTGTTCCGTCTCGGTCGAGGCCGGGACGGGGGCTGGATCGTCGTTTCCCGATGCCGACTACGCCGCCGCCGGCGCCGTGGTGAAGCCGGACACCCGCGCCGTGCTGGAGGGGGCCGATGTGCTGCTCAAGGTGCGGGGCCCAACGGCGCAGGAGATCAGCGCCCTGAAGCCCGGCGCCGTGGTCGTGGCCCTGCTGGACGCCTATCGGGAGAAGGACACGGTCACGGCTCTGGCCGGCGCCAATGTCACCGCCTTCGCCATGGAGTTCGTGCCCCGGATCACCCGGGCACAAGTGATGGACGCCCTGTCGTCGCAGGCCAACCTGGCCGGCTATCGCGCGGTGATCGAGGCGGCGGCGGCCTATGGGCGCGGCTTCCCGATGATGATGACGGCGGCGGGCACGGTGGCCCCGGCCAAGGTCTTCGTCATGGGCGTGGGCGTCGCCGGGCTTCAGGCCATCGCCACGGCGCGGCGTCTGGGCGCGGTGGTGACCGCCACCGACGTGCGGCCCGCGACCAAGGAACAGGTCGAGTCGCTCGGCGCCAAATTCCTCGCCGTCGAGGACGAGGAGTTCAAGAACGCCCAGACGGCGGGCGGCTACGCCAAGCCGATGTCGCCTGAATATCAGGCCAAACAGGCGGTCCTGACCGGCGAGCACATCAAGAAGCAGGACATCGTCATCACCACCGCCCTGATCCCCGGCCGCGCGGCGCCGGTTCTGGTCACGGCCGAACAGGTGGCGACGATGAAGCCGGGCTCGGTGCTGATCGACCTCGCCGTCGAGGCGGGCGGAAACGTCGAGGGGGCCAAGGTCGGCGAGACGGTCGTGACGCCGAACGGCGTCTCCATCGTCGGCATCGCCAACCTGCCGGGCCGGATCGCGGCGGACGCGTCCAGCCTCTATGCCAAGAACCTGGTCGCCTTCCTCGACCTGATCCTCAAGGACGGGGCGGTGACGGTGGACCTTGAGGATGAAATCCTGAAGGCGGCCGTGGTCACCAGCGGCGGGGCCGTGGTGCATGAAGGAGTGAAGGGCTGATGGAACACGTTGATCCCACCGTCTTTCGTCTGGCGATTTTCGTTCTCGCCATCTTCGTCGGCTACTATGTGGTCTGGTCGGTGACGCCGGCGCTGCACACGCCGCTGATGGCGGTGACCAATGCGGTGTCCAGCGTCATCATCGTCGGCGGGCTGATCGCCGCGGCGGCGGCGACCTCGGGCTCCGGCGGCTGGGTCGCCAAGGGGGCGGGCGTGGCGGCCGTGACCCTGGCCAGCGTCAACATCTTCGGCGGCTTCATGGTCACGCGGCGCATGTTGGCCATGTACAAGAAGAAGGAACGTCCGGCGGCGGCCAGGCCCGCCCACGGCGGTTCCGCCTGATGCCCGAACTGGCCGGAGACTGGGACGCCGTCGCCATCGTCCGCCTGCTGTCGTGGGCTGCGACGGGGCTGGGTCTGGCCATGTGGCTGTGGTCCTGGTTCGGCGAGAAGGACGCGATCCAGCGCCTGCGGTTTTCCGACTGCGGCGTGGTGATCGTCTTCGCGGCCACCCTGCTTCGCATCGCGGTGCAGGAGCGGTCGATGACCGCCATCGACTGGGCCCTGGCCATTCTGTCGCCCCTCTTCATCCTCGCCGCCCTGTGGCGGCTGTCACGCACCTGCCGGCCCGGAACCTGAGCCGGTTGGAGACTTAAAGAATGAACGCCTCCTTCGCAGCTCTGGCCTATCTGATCGCCGGCGTCCTGTTCATCCTGTCGCTGAGAGGGCTTTCCAGCCCCGAGACCAGCCGACGCGGAAACACCCTGGGCATGATCGGCATGGCCGTGGCCGTGGGCGTGACCCTGCTGACGCTGTGGACCTCGGGCGCGACGGACCTGCTGACCGCCGCCCTGATCCTGGGCGGGGTGGTCGTCGGCGGCGGGGCGGGGGCGATCATCGCCGGGCGGGTCAAGATGACCGACATGCCGCAGCTGGTCGCGGCGTTCCACAGCCTGGTCGGTCTGGCCGCCTGTCTGGTGGCGGTGGGCGCGGTCTATGCGCCGGCGTCGTTCGGCATCGCCGAGGGCGCCGGGATCAAGGTGGTGTCGATCATCGAGCTGAGCCTCGGCCTCGCCATCGGGGCCATCACCTTCACCGGGTCGGTGATCGCCTTCGCCAAGCTGGACGGACGGATGTCGGGGGCGCCGATCATCCTGCCGGCGCGCCACCTGATCAACATCGGCCTGGCCCTGGCCCTGGTGCTGCTGATCGGGGTGATGATCGGCTCTGGCGGCACGGCCATCTGGGCCTTCTGGGGCATTTTCGCCATCAGCCTGATCCTCGGCGCGACCCTGATCATTCCCATCGGCGGGGCCGACATGCCGGTCGTGGTGTCGATGCTGAACTCCTATTCCGGCTGGGCAGCGGCGGCCCTGGGCTTCACCCTGGAGAACATCGCCCTGATCATCACCGGGGCCCTGGTCGGGTCGTCAGGCGCCATCCTGAGCTACATCATGTGCAAGGGCATGAACCGCAGCTTCATCAGCGTCATCCTGGGCGGGTTCGGCGGCGACAGCGGCCCGGCCGGCGAGGGACGGGTCGAGACGCGGCCGGTGAAACAGGGCTCGGCCGACGACGCCGCCTTCATCATGAAAAACGCCTCCAAGGTCATCATCGTGCCAGGCTACGGCATGGCGGTGGCCCAGGCCCAGCACGCCCTGCGCGAAATGGCCGACAAGCTGAAGGAGGAGGGGGTCGAGGTGAAATACGCCATCCACCCCGTCGCCGGCCGCATGCCGGGCCACATGAACGTCCTGCTGGCCGAGGCCAACGTGCCGTATGACGAGGTGTTCGAACTGGAGGACATCAACTCGGAATTCAGTTCCGCCGACGTGGCCTTCGTCATCGGCGCCAATGACGTCACCAATCCGGCCGCCAAGACCGACCCCGCCAGCCCGATCTTCGGCATGCCCATCCTGGACGTGGAAAAGGCCGGCACCGTCCTGTTCATCAAGCGCGGCATGGCGGCGGGATACGCCGGGGTCGAGAACGAACTGTTCTTTCGCGACAACACCATGATGCTGTTCGCCGACGCCAAGAAGATGGTCGAGGGGATTGTGAAGGGGTTGTGATTACAGTTGATCGAGCCTGTGCCATAAAGCCAGAATTCTTTCGGCACGTTGACTATCGTCTGGTCTGCCGTCGGCCATGACTTTTTGCAAATAGCGGCTCATGGCGTCGCGACTAGCCCAATCGTCAGGGGTTGCGACAATCGAGTAGATCAGCTTCGTCTCGGCTAGAATCTGCGCTTCGATATGAGCGCGGCCGCGAAATTCCGACGGCGCCCTGCCGAGTTTTGGAGGGAATTCGAGAGAACCCTTTCCGCCGAAACCGAGCGCCGATCCGCCGTTGTATGATTTGCTCAAGCCGCTTCACTCATCGGCCGCAGCGTCCCCGCTTCCCGCATCAGCATGTGCTGATAGATAGGGTCGATATCGCAGCCGTTGGGCCAGGTCGGGACGCCCATTTCGATGAAGACGCGCGCGAAATAGGTGGGGTCGCGCAGGGGCGCCGTCATCGGGCCGAGGTTGACGAAGTCGCCGAGGTCGGCGACGCCCATGTTTCCGTCGTCGAAAACGATCTCTAGGCGATGGTCAGGCAGGGCGCGAACGCGGGTGGCCCGGACCAGCTTGATCTCAGTCATCGTTCAGGCCCTCGATTTTGAATGTCGGCTGTCCCGACACGGCCAGATCCCAGTTTCTCAGCAGCTCGGCGCGGTGCTGAACGAGCCATTCTACCACATAGCGGGTTTCGCGTCGCGGCAGGTGTCCGGCGATGACCTTGCCCGTCCGAAGGTCGAACAACGCCTCGTCGTCGCCATAGGCGGCGTGAAGATGTGGCGGCGCGTGATCGAAGAAGTTGATGCGGATCACGATCCCGAAGAAGATCGAAATGATGGGCACGTCGTCCACCTAACACGGATATGCCGACCTCTCCATGACCTTCACCGCCGCCGAAGTGATCGAATGGCTCGACCTCGCGCCCCATCCGGAGGGCGGGCATTATCGCGAGACGTTTCGGGATGAGCGCGTCTTCGACGGGCGGTCCGTGTCGACGGCGATCTATTATCTGCTGGCCGAGGGGGAGGCGTCGCACTGGCATCTCGTGGATGCGGCCGAGATCTGGCATCACTATCTGGGCGATCCGCTGGAACTAAGGATCGCGACGGAGGGCGGGGTTCGGACGGTGGTTCTGGGCGACGACCTGAAGGCGGGGCAGGTCAAGCAGGCGGTGGTCCCGGCCGGAGCCTGGCAGGCGGCGAGGGGGCTGGGGGCGTGGAGCCTGATGGGCTGCACCGTGGCGCCGGGGTTCGAGTTCTCGACCTTTGAGCTGGCCCCGGCGGGCTGGTCGCCGGAATAGCGGGAGAGCAGGATGGCGTCCGAACCCAAGACCAAGCCGACCGACGTTCCGGTCGCCGACTTCATCGCCGCCGTGCCGGATGCGCGGCGGCGCGAGGAGGCGGAGGCCCTGTGCACGCTGATGACCGACATCACGGGCGAGCCGCCGGTGATGTGGGGGCCGTCGATCGTCGGCTTTGGGCGCTACACCTATGTGAACACGACCAAGAAGCCCGCCGACTGGCCGATCATCGGCTTCTCGCCCCGCAAGGCAAAGCTGACGATCTACATCATGCCGGGGTTCGAGGGGCAGGCGGAGCTGATGTCCCGGCTGGGCAAGCATACGACGGGGGTGTCGTGCCTGTATCTGAATCGCCTGTCGGACGTTGATCCGGTCGTGTTGAGGGAACTGTCGGAGAAGTCCGTGGCCTGGATGCGCGAGCGGCATCCGACCGCAAGCTGAGGCCCCTTTCGTCCGGCTGTTCACGGCGCTATCACGCCGACGTGAGCACAGACGCCGTATCCGCCCAGAAGCCCCCGCACCGGTTCGAGGCGCTGGATTCCCTGCGCGGCGTCTGCGCCGTGCTGGTGGTGATGTTTCACATGCCGATCGCCAGTCACTGGCGCGATTGGCCGTTGGTCCAGCACGGCTATCTGTTCGTCGACTATTTCTTCGTCCTGTCGGGCTTCGTCATCGCCCACGCCTACGCCCAGCGGCTGCAGACGCCGAGGGACGCCGGGCGGTTCATGGTCAGGCGGCTGGGTCGGGTCTGGCCGCTGCACGTGCTGATGCTGGCGGCGTTTGTGGGACTGGAGCTGGTGCGGCTGTGGACCGCGTTCGACGGGGCGACGCCGTTCGAGCGGGACCGGTCGGTGGAGGCGATCTGGACCAATCTGTTTCTCATCCAGGCGTTCAATCTCCATGGCTATCTGACCTGGAACGGGCCGGCGTGGACGCTGAGCGTCGAGGTGGGCTGTTACGTCGTCTTCGCCGCCCTGCTGCTGCTGGCTCCCGGGCTGCGGTTCGGTCTGTGGCGCTGGATCGGGGCGGCGGCGGCCCTGGCCTGCGCGGTGATCGTGGCGACCCAGGCCCCGCGATGGATGAACACGACCCATGATTTCGCCTTTCCCCGCGCCGTGTACGGCTTCTTCCTGGGCGCGGCCTTGCAGGGCGTCTGGCTGAGACTGCCGCGGCTCAAAGGAGCGGCCGCGACGGCTCTGGAGCTGGCTACGGCGGCGGCGATCTGTCTGTTCGTGGCGTGGGCCGAGGGGCCGGCGGCCGTGCCGGTCACCCTGCTGTTCGTGATCGCCGTCTGGGTGTTCGCCGGCGAGGATGGGGCGGTGTCGCGGCTGTTGAACAGACCGGCGCTGGTGACCCTGGGGCGGTGGTCGTTCGCCGTCTATATGGTGCATATGCTGGTGCTGACGATCATGCTGATCGTGGCGCGCAAGGCGGACTGGATGCCGAACGGGCGGCGGATCGACTTCGGCTCGGTCTGGCTCAACGACCTGTTCGCCCTGGCTGTGCTGGGGGTCATCGTGGCGCTGGCGGTCCTGGTTCACCGCACGGTCGAGGCGCCGGCCCAGAAGCAGATCGACCGGTGGACCCGACCGGCGCGGCCTTGATGTCAGATCAGCTCGATCTCCGACGGTGAGATTGCAGGCCGCCTGCCAAGACGACGCGCACATACTGTCCTTGTGATCTCAACGGCGACCGCTGCCCGCCGCAAACCACGAGGATGACCCAGAGCAGGACCGTCGCGACCAGCCGCACCCCTGCAAGGACGAGCGGCAAGACGTAGGACAGGAGCCAAAGCGCCAGCACGCCCCAGAAGAAGACGGCGACACCAAAGGTGACCATCAGGCCGCCATCCGCCAGTCGGCGGCGAAGCCGGGCTCGGCCGCGAAGGCGGCGCGGCCTTCGTCCCACAGAAGGTCCTCGTCGGAGTAGCGGGCGGAGGCGGCGGCGGAGATGACGTCGACCACCTGTTCCTCCAGCCGGTCCCAGATGACGGCCAGGTCGCCGCAGCCCTCGGCCTCGCAGGGGACGATCAGATAGCGGCTGTCGGCGACCATCGTCGCGGGGCGGAAGCGGGAAGCGATCGAACGCGCCATGGGGGTCTCTCCTGAGCCGATGCGTCGTTTGCGGCGTCTTGCCGATGATCGGAAGATGAGACAGTGTTGCGCCAATATCGGACGTATCGGTGCGAGACAGGGTGCGAGGCGGGCGACATGCGGCACGACAAGGCGATGATGGTGCTGGAGCTGGCGCGGCGGATGGCGGCCTCGGCAGAGGGGCTGACGCTGAACGAGATGGCGCGCGACCTGGAGGTGGGGCGTCGGACGGCCGAGCGGCTGAGGGACGCGGTGCTGGAGCTGTATCCGGCGACCGAGGAGGTATCCGATCCGCCGACCAAACGATGGCGGATCCGCGGCGGCCTGTCGGGCTTCGAGCAGGCGCCGACGGCGACCGAGCTGGTCGAACTGGCCAAGGCGGCGGAAGGGCTGCGGCGGACGGGCGAGACCGGGCGGGCGGCGGCGCTGGAAGGGCTTGAGCGGAAGCTGAAGTCGGCCATGCGGTCCACGGCCCTGAACCGGCTGGCGCCCGATCTGGAGGCCCTGGTCCGCGCCGAGACCATCGCCGTGCAGGCGGGACCTCGTCCGGCCGCCGACGAGGCCGTCCTGGCCGCCATCCGCCGGGCGTTGCTGGCCCAGTCGCCCCTGGGGTTCATCTATGCGAGGCCCGGCTCCGAAGCGCGGCGGCGCAGCGTGGCGCCGTGCGGCCTGATGTTCGGCCGGGCCAACTATCTGGTCGGGCTGGACCGTAAGTCGGGGGAGATCCGCACCTTTCGTCTGGACCGGATGAGCGACGTCAGGGTCGAGGAGGGCCTGTCGCCGCCGCCGCCGGATTTCGACCTGGCCGCCTTCGCCAGCCAGTCCTTCGGCATCTATCAGGACCAGATCGAGGAGGTGACGCTGCGCATCGCCGCCGAGGGGGCGGACGAGGCGCGGGGCTGGCGCTGGCACCCGACCCAGACGGTCGAGGACCTGGCCGACGGCCGGGTGGAGGTGCGGTTCCGCGCCTCGGGCATGCGTGAACTGGCCTGGCATCTGTTCACCTGGGGCGATCAGGTCGAGATTGTCGCGCCGCAGCGGCTGAAGGCCGTGATGGCCGAGGAACTGGCGGCGGCGAGACGGGGGCTGGAACGGGCGGGGTGATCGGGGGCGGTCGCTCTCCGTCCCGTCACCCTCGGCCCTGTGCCGAGGGCTCACGCCTCTTCGCGTTCGGACGGGCGACAGCCTGCGGCACCGGTCATCAGCGCGTGCGACGGCCGGGATGGGCCCTCGGGACGAGCCCGAGGGTGACGGAATTTGGGTAAGCGGGATCGGCTTCACGGCTTGGGCCTGAAGGGTGCGGGAGGGGCGGAGCGCCGGGCCTCGCCCGGTCTGTAGGATAGAAGTACCGTTTTCGACGAAGGCCTGATGTCGCTCCGCGCGAGGCGTGGACGGGAGGAGCGACGGGGGGCGCTGATTGGCGCCGGCGTCGAATAGCCCCCCGGCGGGCGGGTCGGCCGGCGCGGCCGATCCCCGGAACGGTCGGGATTTCAACTCCGACCCAGCCTCGGCTCCGAAAAGGTTCCCCTCCGCGGTCGAGGCGGCGAGGTCACAAGAACCCCGCCCCCGCTGTCTCGCCCCCACCGCCCGCTGGTCGCCGGCCGACGGCCCTCCCGTGCGGTGAAGCAGGGGTATTATGGACGAGGTTCCACCTGCGCCCGGAAGCGGGCTGCAAGTTTCGGGGAAAGGTGAGGGATTACAGCGAATCCGGGTGTTGAAGTGTGATGGAAGAGGTCCCTCTGCCAGACTCCTCCCTCTCCCTGTGGGAGAGGGATTGAGCGCACGGCGGCGCAGCCGTCGTCCTGGCGCTCAAGGGTGAGGGGACAATCGCTGCAGTCGGCGTGAGCCGTTTCTCCGGCCCGTGCGACGGCTGCCGCCGAATGCGAGACCGTCCCCTCATCCGCCCCTGCGGGGCACCTTCTCCCAACAGGGAGAAGGAAGGTTGGGAGCGGCCTCTCTCGATGGGAGGAAGGAAGCCTTGCGACTCGGCCGTGTCAGCCGGCCTTCCGGGCGTCGAGCCAGCGGACGGTGTCGGCGTCGCGGGCGGAGAGGTCGGGGTAGGCGGGGTCGGAGCCGACGTCGGGGACGCGGCGCCAGGAGCGGGCGCATTTGGGGTGGTCGGCGACCCGAACCTCGACCGAGACTGTCTCACCGCCCGTGACGAGTTCGGCGCCCGAGGTGCGGAAGACCTCGGCGGCGTCGAGGCCGTCGAACGGGGCCAGCAGGTCCGCTGTGGCCGTGACCACCGGCCAGGCGTCCAGGGCGCCGCCGATCCGCTTGTCGCGGCGAGCCGCTTCAAGGGCGTCGTTGACGGCGGACAGGACGGTGTCGATGCGCGACCAGCGATCCGCCTCGGTCGCATTCTCCCACCCGGCGGGCGTGTCCGGGATCACCCGCGCGCAGTTGGTCCCGGCGTCGGGGAAGCGGGTGGTCCAGGCCTCTTCCATGGTGAAGGGGGTCAGGGGCGAGAGCCAGGCGGTGAGGCGCATGAAGACCTCGTCCATGACGGTGCGGACGGCGCGGCGCTTCACGCTGTCCGGACGGTCGCAGTAGAGGCTGTCCTTGCGGACGTCGAAATAGAGGGCCGAGAGGTCGCCGGAGCAGAACTCCAGCACCGGGCGGACGACGTCCTGGAAGCGGTAGTCGGCGTAGGCCTGGCGCACCTGGGCGTCGAGGGCCCAGAGGCGGTGCAGGATGAACTTCTCCAGCGGCGGGAACTGGTCGTAGTCGCTGATGCGCTCGGCCTCGTCGAAGCCGTTCAGGGCGCCCAGCAGATAGCGGACCGTGTTCCTGAGCTTGCGATAGGCGTCGATCGTGGTCTGGAGGATCTGTTTGCCGATCCGCTGGTCTTCCGAGGAATCGACCAGGGCGACCCAGAGCCGCAGGATGTCGGCGCCGGATTCCTTGATGACCGTCAGGGGGTCGGTGGTGTTGCCCCGCGACTTGGACATCTTCTCCCCGTTCTCATCCAGGGTGAAGCCGTGGGTGAGAACCGCCTTGTAGGGGGCGCGGCCGCGGGTGCCGCAGCCCTCGAGCAGGGAGGACTGGAACCAGCCCCGATGCTGGTCGGAGCCTTCCAGATAGAGGTCGGCGGGCCAGTGGGCGGGACGGTCGCCGACATAGCCGTTTTCCGGCAGGCGCGGGTCCAGGGTGAAGGCGTGGGTGGAGCCGGAATCGAACCAGACGTCGAGGATGTCCTCGACCTTTTCATACCGGGCCGGGTCGTGGGCGCCGAGGAAGGCCGCGTCATCGGCGGTGAACCAGACGTCGGCGCCGCCGTCGGCGATGGCGGCGACGATGCGGGCGTCGACCTCGGGGTCGTGCAGGGGCTGGCCGGTCTGTTTGTCGACATACATGGCCAGGGGCGCGCCCCAGGCTCGCTGGCGGGAGACCAGCCAGTCGGGGCGGCTCTCGACCATGGAGCGGATGCGGTTGCGGCCCTGGTCCGGGTGGAAGGCGGTGGCGTCGATGGCGTTGAGGGCCGTCTCGCGCAGGGTGTCGCCGCTCTTGAGGGGTTCATCCATTCGGATGAACCACTGGGGCGTGTTGCGGAAGATGACCGGGGCCTTGGAGCGCCAGGAGTGGGGGTAGGAATGCTCCAGCCGGCCGCGCGACAGCAGGGTTCCGGCTTCGATCAGCCTGTCCATCACCGCGCCGTTGGCGGGGCCGAACTTGCCGGTCTTCTTGCCCTCGGTCTCCAGCACCTTGAGGCCGCCGAACAGGGGGACGTGGTCATAGTAGGCGCCGTCGGGATCGACGGTGTCGGGCACCTCGCGATGGCCATGGGCAAGCCAGACCGCATAGTCGTCCGCGCCGTGGCCGGGGGCGGTGTGGACGAAGCCGGTGCCCGCGTCGTCGGTGACATGGTCGCCGGCCAGCAGGGGCACGGCGAAGCCGTAGCCGGGGTCGCAGTCGGCCAGGGGGTGGGCGCATTCCAGCCCCGACGGGTCGATGTCGTAGATGCGGGTCCAGGACGCGATGTTGGCGGCCTTGAAGACCTCCTCGGCCAGTTTGTCGGCGACGATCAGGCGGTCGCCGGGCTTGGCCCAGGGCTGGAACTCTAGACCCTCGACCAGGTTGGCGACCTCATAGAGGCCGTAGCTGATCTCCGGGCCGTAGGAGATCGCCCGGTTGGCCGGGATGGTCCAGGGGGTGGTGGTCCAGATCACGATGGACGGCGTGGCCGTGCGGAAGGCCAGCAGGTCGTCCGGATGGCTGTCCGACATGCCGGTGACCGGGAATTTCACCCAGATCATCGGCGAGACGTGGTCGTGGTATTCGATCTCGGCGTCAGCCAGGGCGGTGCGTTCGACCGGGGACCACATCACCGGCTTGGAGCCGCGATAGAGCTGGTGGGTGTTCTTGAACTTGTGGAACTCGGCGACGATGGCGGCCTCGGCCTTGAAGTCCATGGTGGCGTAGCGGTTGGCCCAGTCGCCGACGACGCCCAGCCGTTTGAACTGTTCCCGCTGCAGGTCGATGTATTTGCCGGCGTAGGCGCGGCAGGCGCGGCGGAACTCGTCCTTGGACACCTCGTCCTTGCGGCGGCCCCTGGCGCGGAACTCCTCCTCGATCTTCCACTCGATCGGCAGGCCGTGGCAGTCCCAGCCGGGGACGTAGTCGACGTCCTTGCCCAGCAGGAACTGACTGCGGACCACGAAGTCCTTCAGCGTCTTGTTGAGGGCGTGGCCGATGTGGATGTCGCCGTTGGCGTAGGGCGGGCCGTCATGCAGAACGAACAGGGGGGCGTTCTGTTTCTGACGCTGGGCGCGCAGGGTTCCGTAGAGGTCGCCCCATTGCTCGAGGATCAGCGGTTCCTTCTGCGGCAGGCCGCCGCGCATGGGGAAGGGCGTCTCGGGCAGGAAGACGGTGTCGCGGTAGTCGCGGTCCCCGCCTTCGCGGGGATGGGCGGAAGAGTCTGAGGTGGTGGCGTCGGCCATGGGAAGTCTCGGCGTCTGGGGTGGTCGTTCGCGGTCGAAGAAGATGTCGATCCCGACGTAGCGGGGGCCGGAGACTGAACTCCCGGCCCGGACGTTACGCCGGGCGGCTAATCGAAATCAGGCGAAGAGGGACGCGAAAGGCCATGGTGGAGGCGGTCTAGCAGACGGCGGGGTTCCGGCGCCAGTCCAGGCGTCAGCATTCGACAGTGGCGGAGACAGTCGCGGGTGGGGGAGGATCGGGTCATGAAGATGATTGCGCGCATGGCCCTGAACCTGTCTCTGGGTCTGGTTCTGACGTCCGGCGCGGCCTCTCCGGCTGCGGCCCAGAGTGTTGAGGCGTCGGCAGAGGCGTTCGTGCGCGAAATCTACGCCGGCTATGCGGCGGCGGAGGCGGAGGATGCGGCCCCGCCGGAGGATCGGCCGCCGATGTGGAGCCGAAGGATGGCGGCCCTGATCGATCGCGATATCGAACTGGCCAAGGACGACCTGCCGTTTCTGGACGCCGATCCGATCTGCAACTGCCAGGACTGGGAGGGGATCGCCGTCCGGTCGGTGCGGACGCGGGCGATGGGCCGGGGGCGGGTCGAGGCGGTCGTCAGGTTCGTGAACGGCGGGGAGGCGCAGACAGGGCGTTTCGTCCTGATCCGCGAGGACGGCGGCTGGCGGATCGACGACGTGCTGAACCCGCCGTACCGGGGTCTGGCGGCGCGGCTGACAGAGTCCAACCGGCGGGTGGAGGCGGGGCGTCCGGCGTTGTGGCGGGACTGATCGTCGCTTGCGCGAAGGGCGCGACGGTCCATAGTCGGTGTGAGGAAACTGTCCGGGAGAGACGCCATGCGTCGCGCCGCCATCGCCGCCGCCCTCGCTTTTCTATGCGCCGCCTGTTCATCCGAGGAGAAGGCGAAGGCGCCGGAGGCCGAGGCGCCCGCCGCCCTGCCGCCGGGTCGGCCGGCGATCTATGAGGCCGCGCGGGAAGGGCCGGAGCCGTTCGTGCGGGCGCTATACGCCGTCTATGTGGCGGGCGGCCCGAAGGAGCCGCCGCCGCCGCCGGGCCAGGATCCGATCTATTCGCGCATGCTGAACGCCGCGATCATCACCGACTTCAACCTGTCGAAAGGCGAGGTTCCGACGCTGAACCACGACCCGATCTGCAATTGTCAGGATCAGGGCGTCTTCACCCTCGATTCCCTGACGGTGATCTCCACCGGCGAACGCAGCGCCGACGCGGCCGTGGCCTTCACCAACGCCGGTCAGACGACCCGACAGACGCTGAAGGTGGTCAAGGAGGGGGTGATGTGGAAGGTCGAGGACGTGATCGACGCGGACGGCGGTTCGCTGAACGACATGCTGATCAAGGCGATCGAGGCGAGGGGCGGGTGAGGCCTCAGGCCGACTGAGCCAGCACCGCCCGCGCGTTGGCGGCGTCGATCTGGATCTGGGCCTTGAGTTCGTCGAGGCCGTCGAAATTCATTTCGCCGCGCAGGCGGGCGACGAGGTCGGTCTCGACGACCTGACCGTAGAGGTCGCCGGAGAAGTCGAACAGCCAGGCCTCCAGCAAGGGGGTCTCCAGCTCGAACATGGGACGGACGCCGAGGTTGGCGACGCCGCCGAAGATTCGGCCGTCGGGCAGGCGGGAGCGGGTGGCGTAGATGCCGTAGAGGGGGCGCTGGTATTCGCCCAGAGAAATGTTGGCGGTGGGCGTGCCGATGAAGCGGCCGCGCTTGTCGCCGTGGATCACCTCGCCCTGGATGGCGAAGGGACGGCCGAGAATGGCGGCGGCGCGGGCCATGTCGCCGGCGCTGAGAGCCTCGCGCACGGCGCTGGACGACAGTTTCAGCCCGCCCTCGTCGTCGCGGCGCGGGGTGACGGAGACGGTGAAGCCGAGGTCCTGGCCATAGCGGGCGAGGGCCTCGGGCGAGCCGGAGCGGCCCTTGCCGAAGGTGAAGTCGAAGCCGACGGCGACGTGCTTCAATCCCAGGCCGCCGGACAGGACGTCGGCGGCGAAGCCGTGATCAGACATGGCCGCCATCGCGGCGTCGAAGGGTAGGAGGTAGAGGCGGTCGATCCCCAGCGGCGCCAGAGCGCGGGCCATCTGGTCCGGCGTCATCAGGCGGAAGGGGGCGGCGTAGGGCTGGAACAGGCACCGCGGGTGCGGGTCGAAACTGACAACGGCCGCGGGGACGCCGAGCTCGCGGGCCTGTTCGACGGCCTGACGGATGACGGCCTGATGGCCCAGATGCACGCCGTCGAAGGCGCCCACGGCGGCCGAGGCGCCGCGCAGGTCGGCGGGCAGGTCGCGCCAGCCGCGGATGATCTGGACGGCGGGGCCGCTCATGGGGTCAGTCTTTGGCAGGGCGGCGGCGACGGGGGACGCGGACGGTGGCCTCGCCATCCATGATCAGGTCGTCGCCGACATAGCCCTCGCATTTCAGGACGACGCGGGCCGAGGTCTCGTCGACCGAGGCGACGCTGATGCGGGCCAGGACGACGTCGCCGATGCGGACGGGCTTGTGGAAGGCCAGGGTCTGGGTCAGGTAGATGGCGCCCGCGCCCGGCAGGATGGTGCCGACCACCGCCGAGCCGAAGGAGGCCGACAGCAGGCCGTGGGCGATGCGGCCGCGATAGGCGGTTTTCGCTGCGAAAGCCTCATCGACATGGACCGGGTTGAAGTCGTCGGAGGCCTCGGCGAACTGGCCGATGCGGTCCTCGGTGACCAGCACCTCCTTCTCGGCGTACATGCCGGGATGCAGCTCCTCGAGGATATAGCCGCCGGAGGGGTGTTTCTGGACCAGTTCGCTCATGGGGGCTGATTAGCCGCAGGGGCGCGGTTTGGCCACCGCCATCTACCAGACCAGGTCGAGGGCGGCGTAGCGGGCGTAGGTCGTCTCGGCGCGGAGCAGTTCGGCGGCGCGGGCGGGATCGAGGCGGCCGTCCGGACCCTTGGCGGCGTCGCCGTGGATGCCCTGGGCGATGAACAGGCAGTCGAGCGCCTGTTCGGCGGCGCCGAGGACGTCGGTGACCACGCCGTCGCCGATGCAGAGGACGCGCGAGCGGTCGGCGGGGCAGCCCAGCAGCCGCTCGGCCTCGTTCAGGGCCAGGGTGTAGATGGGGGCGAAGGGCTTGCCGGCCATGATCACCCGGCCGCCGAGGCTTTCGTAGAGGTCGGCGATCGCGCCGCCGCAATAGATGATCTGGTCGCCGCGCTGGACGATGCGGTCGGGGTTGGCGCAGATCAGCTCCAGCCCCGCCTCGGCCGCCGGGGTCAGGCGTTCACGATAGTCCTCGGGCGTCTCGGTGGTGTCGTCATAGGGGCCGGTGACGGAGATGAAGGCGGCGTCGGCGGCCCCTGTCGCCCGTTCCAGCGGCAGGCCCGCGTAGAGGGGGGCGTCACGGTCCGGGCCGATGATCCAGGCAGGACCGGGGGCGCGGCGCTCCAGCTCCATCCGGGTGGCGTCGCCCGAGGTGACGAAGGCGCGCCA
This sequence comes from Brevundimonas sp. VNH65, assembly GCF_049445955.1. Classification (NCBI taxonomy): domain Bacteria; kingdom Pseudomonadati; phylum Pseudomonadota; class Alphaproteobacteria; order Caulobacterales; family Caulobacteraceae; genus Brevundimonas; species Brevundimonas sp. VNH65. The sequence continues at coordinate 312,054 of NZ_JBMSDX010000001.1, forward strand.
GCTGTCGCGCGGCACGCCCAGGCCGTCGAGCTGGGCCACCACGTCGGCGGCGGGGCGGGGGGAGTTGGAGATCAGGACGACATGCCCGTGATCGCGGTTGAACCGCGTCAGGGCCTCGCAGGCCGCCGGCCAGCTCTCGCGGCCGTTGTGGATCACGCCCCAGACGTCGCAGAGCAGGATGTCATAGTCCCCGGCGATCTCGCCGAGGCCGGTCAGGGCGTGGGGGAGGGTCATGCGGGGGATGTAGCGGGTGAGAGGCGGGATGTGGAGGGGGCGCGCTCAGGGGATGGTAGGGCGTACGACCTGACCGTCCTCCTTGGTGAAGCCGTGAGGCGGATGGTCCAGCAGGTCGAACACGACCTCCGATGGGCGACACAGGGCGATGCCCTTGGGCGTGACGACGATCGGCCGGTTGACGAGGATGGGGTGGGTCAACATCGCCTCGAGGACGGTGTCGTCGCCGACGTCGGGGTCGAGAAGGCCGAGTTCGGCCGCCGGCGTGCCCTTGTCCCTCAGCACGGCGCGCGGTCCGACGTCCATCGCGGTCAGGAGGCCGTACAACTGTGCACGCGTCCAGCCGGTCACGAGATACGGAACCACGACCGGGTCTTCGCCCGACGCGCGGATCATCGCCAGGGTGTTGCGCGAGGTTTCGCAGTCGGGGTTGTGATAGATGGTGACGCTCATCGGGCTTCTCCGTTCTGGACGCGCCGGACCGCCGCGCCGCGTTCGTACCAGGGCCGGGTGCGGTTCACGCAGGCGACCACGGTCAGCATGACGGGCACCTCGACCAGCACGCCGACCACCGTCGCGAGGGCGGCGCCCGAATGGATGCCGAACAAGCTGATCGCCGCCGCGACCGCCAGCTCGAAGAAGTTGCTGGCCGCGATCAGGGCGGAGGGGCCAGCCACGGAATGAGCTTCGCCGGTCGCACGGTTCAGGACGTAGGCGAGACCGGCGTTGAAATAGACCTGGATCAGAATCGGGACGGCCAGAAGGGCGATCACGATGGGCTGTTGCAGCAGTTTGTCGCCCTGAAAGCCGAACAGCAGCACCAAGGTCGTCAACAGCGCCGTGAGGGAAAGGGGCTGGAGAACCGCCAGGGCGCGGTCCAGCGCGCCCGATTGCCGGATCAGGAGGGCGCGCAGGCCCTGGGCGATGACGACCGGGACAATGATGTAGAGCAGGACCGACAGGACGAGAGTAGGCCAGGGCACGGTGATCGCCGACACGCCGAGCAGCAGGGCGACGATGGGGGCGAAGGCCACAATCATGATGGCGTCATTCAGGGCCACCTGGGACAGGGTGAAGGTCGCGTCGCCTTTCGTGAGATGGCTCCAGACGAACACCATCGCCGTGCAGGGCGCAGCGGCCAGCAGGATCAGGCCGGCGACGTAACTGTTGATCTCGGCGGCGGGCAGCCATGGCCGAAAGAGCACCGCCAGGAACAGCCAGGCCAGGACAGCCATGGAGAAGGGCTTCACCGCCCAGTTGATGAACAGGGTCACGCCGATGCCGCGCCAGTGACGCCCGATCTGGCGCACAGCGGCGAAATCGACCTTGAGCAGCATCGGAACGATCATCAGCCAGATCAGGCCGGCGACGGGGAGGTTGATCGACGCGACCTCCATGGCGCCCAGGCGTTCGAACGCGCCGGGCATCCAGGCGCCCAGGGCCACGCCGGCGACGATGCAGAGCAGCACCCACAGGGTCAGATAGCGTTCGAAGATCGACATGGCGCCGTTCAGTTCGTCGGAGGACAGCAGGCGGCGCGGGAAATCACATCGCCCAACGGCAGGCAGACGTCCGGAGACCCCTGGCAGCAGTCCTCCATCAGGAAGGCCAGAAGGTCGGTCATCTGCGCATAGTCAGCGGCGTAGATGATGGATCGCCCGTCACGCCTGGAAGAGGTCAGTCCGGAACGGGTCAGGATGGTGAGATTGTTCGACAGGGTGCTGGGGGCCATGCCGACAGCCTCGGCCAGCACGCCGGCGGGCGACCCTTGAGGCCCGGCGCGAACCAGGGCGCGAAAGATGTTCAGCCGCCCCTCGTGAGCGAGGGCGCCGAGCGCATCGAGGGCTGACTTCGTTTCCATACTTCACAAATAATCGAAATATGTGGCAGAGAAAAGCCATGACCGACTTTCCCGCCCTCGTTCCCGCGTTTCTCGAACAGCCGACCCTGGAGCGGCTTGAGCCTGTGGCGCTGGACCATCCACCGCGCTTCCTGCTGCTGTACGGCTCGCTGAGGGAGCGGTCGTTCAGCCGGTTCCTGGTGGAGGAGGCGGACCGGCTGCTGCGCGCCTTCGGGGCCGAAACCCGCATCTACGATCCGCGCGGACTGCCGCAGCCGGACGGGGCCGATCCGTCGCATCCGAAGGTGCAGGAACTGCGCGAGGCGTCCCTGTGGTCCGAGGGGCATGTCTGGTGCAGTCCCGAACGGCACGGGGCCATGACCGGAATCTTCAAGTCCCAGATCGACTGGCTGCCGCTGGAAAGCGGCGGCGTCAGGCCGACACAGGGCCGGACCCTGGCGGTCATGCAGGTCAATGCGGGGTCGCAGTCGTTCAACACGGTGAACCAGCTGCGGGTTCTGGGGCGCTGGATGCGGATGATCACCATTCCGAACCAGTCCTCGGTGGCCAAGGCCTATGACGAGTTTGACGACGAGGGGCGGATGAAGCCGTCCGCCTACTATGACCGGCTCGTCGATGTGATGGAGGAGCTGTACCGGTTCACGCTCCTGACGCGCTTCCGGGCTGATGCGCTGGTGGACCGATACAGCGAGCGCAAGGCCGAGGGGCGACCGGTGGCGGGCGCCGAGGCCCTGGCCTCGATCGGTTCGGCAGAGGAAGGCTGACTCAGGCATCGACTTGGGAGAGGGCCGGATGAGGGAACAGTCTCGGGTCCGGCGAAAGCCGTCGCACCGCCCGGGATACGGCTCGCGCCGACTGCAGCGGTTGTCCCCTCACCCTTGAGCGCAAGGACGTCGGCTGCGCCGCCGTGCGCTCAATCCCTCTCCCAACCGGGAGAGGGGATGGGAGAAGGTGCAGAGGGGGCGGAAGGCCAGAGTGTTCCTACCCGAACCGCCGCCGCTGGTCCGCGCTGCGGAGGGTGGAGCGGATGAAGTCGGCGGGGGGGTCGGTTTCGGCGAGGACCTGTTCCTTGATGGCGCGGGGTTCGCCGAACAGGTGGCCCTGACCGAGGGCGATGTCGAGTTCGAGGATGTCGACGATCTGGCGTTCGGTCTCGACCTTTTCGGCGATGACCTCGATGCCATAGCGGCGGGTCAGGCCGGCGAAGTCGGCGGCCTGGATGTCGGGCAGGGACGGCAGGGGGGCCGCGCCGTCGATGTCCAGCAGCTGTTCGATCAGCAGGTCGGCGGCGACCTTGATGAAGCGGACGTCCGAGCGTTGCAGGTCGGCGAAGTCGAGGTCGAGGGTCTGCACCTTGTCGATCGAGAAGCGGAAGCCCAGGTCGGCCAGCTTGGCCATGTTGCGGGCCTCGACCGCGCCGCGCGCGTCGAAGGTGGCCTGGCCCAGCTCGAAGATAAGGGCCTGATTGAGGTCGCGGTTCTGGCTGAGGAAATCGAGGAACTGGGGGAAGAAGGTCTCGTCGCCCAGAGAGGACAGGGCCACGTTGCAGAAGACCCCGACCTTGCGGTCCTGACGCGCCAGGCGGCGCACGATCTGGGCGCAGCGGAACAGCAGCAGGTTGTCGATGGCCGGGACGAGGCCCTCGCTCTCGGCGGCGGAGAGGTATTCGGCCGGCATCATGACGCGGTCGGTCTCGTCCCGCAGACGGGTGAAGCTTTCGTAGAAGACCGTCCGGCGCTGGGGCAGGGACATGACCGGCTGAAGATAGAGGTCGACGCGGTTCTCGGTCAGGGCGTCGTGGACGGTCTGGAGCAGGATGTTGGACTGCTGGCGGCGGCGGCCCTCGAGGCTGTCGGGCGGGGTCAGGGGGGCGACGCGCAGGCGGTCCTCGATGGATTCGCTCATCTGCTGGATCAGGCCTTCCAGCATGCGGACCTCGCCGGTCAGCTCCTCTGTGCTGGAGAGGGCGCCCGCCTGGATGGCGTCGGCCAGTTCGGCCACGGCGGCCTGTTGCTGTTCCAAGGCGTCGGCGAGCAGGAGGTGGGCGTCGCGGACGTGGGAGATTTCCTTGCGCAAGGCCTTTTCGCGGCCGCGCGCGCCGAGCATGTGGTGGATCAGACCCAGGCCGCTGAGCACGCCGACCGTGGAGGCGAATCCGGCGCCGAGACCCAGCCCCGCGCGCCAGACGAAGGCGCCCACCGTCATCGCCAGGAAGAGGTAGCCGAAGAAGAGCAGGCCGTTCGTGAGGTTGCGCATCGCTGTCCGTCAGGAGGAACGGCCCACGCCCGTCCCAGGAAGGGAATCGTCGCAGTATCCGTTGAACCCGGCCCCGCCGCCAGAGGAAACTGGGTCGCGGCGGGATCGGGCCGGGGAAAAGCGCCGGCCTGACCCTGCGTCACCGTTGTCGCGGAGAGATCGGGCGGCTTATGTGCGACCGACATCAGACGGGATCGGCGCCAAGGCCGACGACGAGGGGAGACGAAACATGGAACTGTTCGACCTGAGCGGGAAGGTGGCGATCATCACGGGATCGTCCAAGGGCATCGGCAAGGCCATCGCCGAGCGGATGGCGGAGCACGGCGCCAAGGTGGTGATCTCGTCGCGCAAGGCCGGGCCGTGCGAGGAGGTCGCCCAGGCGATCAACGCCAGGCACGGGGAGGGCCGGGCCATGGCTATCCCCGCCAACATCGCCTCGAAGGAGGATCTGCAGCGGCTGGTGGACGAGACCAACGCCGCCTGGGGCCGGATCGACATCCTGGTCTGCAACGCGGCGTCCAATCCCTATGCCGGTCCGATGGCGGGGATCAGCGACGAGCAGTTCGAGAAGATCTTCCATAACAATGTGCTGGCCAATCACTGGCTGACCCAGATGGTCGCGCCGCAGATGCTGGAGCGGAAGGAGGGCGCGATCCTGATCATCTCATCGATCGGCGGCCTGAGGGGCAACAGCCTGATCGGCGCCTATAACGTGTCCAAGGCGGCGGACATGCAGCTGGCGCGGAATCTGGCGGTGGAGTGGGGGCCGTCGAACGTGCGGGTCAACTGCATCGCGCCGGGCCTGATCCGGACCGACTTCGCCAAATATCTGTGGGAGAACCCCGAGGTGCTGGAAAAGACGGTGGAGCCCAATCCGATGAAGCGGATCGGCGAGCCGGATGAAATCGCCGGGGCGGCCCTGTTCCTGTGTTCGAAAGCGGCGTCCTATATGAACGGCCAGACCCTGGTCGTGGACGGCGGACTGACGATTGCCTGGTGAAGACGAGAACAGAACGCGCTCAAGCAGCCCGGAGGGCGGTAGCGCAGAAAAGCCGCGCTCAAGCAGCCCGGAGGGCGGTAGCGCCAGAGGCGGCCTCCGCCAGGACCTTATCTGGCGGCTGGAGGCGGCGGCGTTTCAGGCGCTGTTCGGCTTTCTGCGGCTGATCGGGGTTGAGGGGGCGTCCGCGTTCGGCGGCGGCCTGTTGCGATGGTTGGGGCCGCTGACGGGCACGCACAAGACGGTGCGGCGCAATCTGGCGATCGCCTTTCCCGACATGGATGCGGCCGAGCGCGACCGGCTGGCGATCGATCAGTGGGAACAGACGGGGCGGACCTTCGCCGAACTGGCGGTCATGGACCGGCTAACGCCCGAGGGCGGTCGGGTGGAGGTGGTCGGGCTGGAGCGGTTGCATGCGGTGCGCGACAGCGGCCGGCCGGTGGTGCTGATTTCGGGGCACCTGGCCAACTTCGAGGTGATGGCCGCGGTGATCATGGCGGCCGGCGTGCCGTGCCAGGTGACCTATCGCGCGGCCAACAATCCCTATGTCGACGCCCTGATCCGCAAGAGCCGCGAACGCTATGGCATCCGGCTGTTCGCGCCGAAGGGGGACGGCACGCGCGAGCTGATGGCCGGGATGAAACGGGGGGATTCGATCGCCCTGCTGGTCGACCAGAAATACAACCAGGGGCCGGAGGTCGAATTCTTCGGCCAGCCGGTCAATGCGTCGCCCGGCGCGGCGCGGCTGGCGCTGAAGTTCGGGACGGTGATGCTGCCGCTGTCGGTGGTGCGGCTGCCGGGGGTGCGGTTCCGGGTGACGGCGCATGAGCCGATCGCGGTAACGGGAGACGACAAAGGCCAGGCCGTGCTGGAGGGTATCCAGGCCGCCAACCGGTTCGTCGAGGACCGGGTGCGCGAAGCGCCGGTCGACTGGTTCTGGGTGCACAAACGTTGGCCGGACGCGGTGTACCGCGCCCTGATCGAGTCAGACTTCCGCTGAGGCGAAGTCTTCCGGCACGGCCTTGGGATCGTCTGCGCGACGGAACGGCCCGGGGTAGTTGGGCACCTTGAGGCGACGTCTGTCCGGCCCGAAGTAGCCTTCGGTCTTGACGAAGGGGCGGGGTCTGAGGACCACGGCCTTGATGCGGTCAAACACCGCCTTGGCGGTAATCGGCTTGGCCACGAACTCGTTCACCCCGGCGTCGCGCGCCTCCGTGACGCGGCTGCGCTCGGAATGGCCGGTCATCATGATGATCGGCAGATAGGGGTCGGCGCTGTCGGGGCTGTTGCGGACCAGGCGGGTGAACTCGACGCCGTCCAGAGGGAACATGTTGAAGTCGACGATCGCCAGGTCGATGGCATGTTCGCGCAGGGCCTGCAGCGCGGCGGCGCCGTCGCCGACCTCATGGATCGTGCGAACGCCGGCCGACTGAAGGATGGCGGAGGTGATGGTCCGCATGTGCTGGTTGTCGTCCACCAGCAGCACATTGACCGATTGAAGGCCTGACATCGGAGACTCTAAATCCACGTTCGCTGTAAGGTGAAGTATCAGAACACCTTAGGCGCGCATAGCGGATGATACGCCCGGAAACGGGGAATGTGGACGGCCGGGCTCAGGCGGCCGACGCCGCCCGGCTGAGGAACTCCGAGGGACCGGCGTAGGGCTCTTGCAGGGGCGCGGACCAGTAGCGCAGGGCCGTCAAGGGAATCCGTCTGCCCGTGACGGCGCAGACGACATGATCGCCGGGGCGCAGGACGGCGAATTCGCCGTCGCCGTAGTGCAGTTGGGCCGACTGGCCGGCGGCAGGAGATGCGTTCATCCGGACATCCTAGCGAGGCGAGGTCTGGCGGGGGAAGGGGGTCTCAGAACAGATCGCCCTGACCTGGGGGCGCGGCGCGCGGCTTCGCCGTTCGGGATGGCGGTGACGCGGCGGGAGCGGCGGCGTCCGCGCCGTCGATCCGGGCGCCGCGTGCGCCGTCGGGGAAGACCAGGCGGACAGCCTGGCCCGGCGACAGGGCGGCGGCGGAGGCGATCATCCGACCCTCGGCGTCGTCGATGCGGGCGAAGCCGGGCTTGGGCGTCAGGGGGTTGAGGCTGTTGAGCGCCCGGGCCAGACCGGTCAGCCGGTCCTCGGCGCGGTCGAGGCGGCGGCGCATCGGCGGGGACAGGCGCGTCGCCGTCGCGGCCAGGCGGTCGGCCCGGCGTTCGACCGCCCGGTCCAGCAGGCCGCGGCCGAACCGGCCGCCCAGGGCGGCGAGGCGGCGCTCGTGCACGGCGGCGTTGCGGTGCAGGGCCGCGCCCAGACGGCTGGCGGCGTGATCGAGGCGTTGCTGGGCCAGGGCGGTCAGGTCGTCCGGACGGGCGGGCAGGCCGCGCGCGACGGCCATCAGGCGGGTGCGGCGATCCTGAAGCCCGCGCGTCGCCGCGCGGTTCAGCCGCTGATCCAGGTCGGCGACGGCGAAGCGGAGTTCGGCCAGCACCGGAGTGGCGATCTCGGCGGCGCCGGTGGGGGTCGGGGCGCGGCGGTCGGAGACGAAGTCGATCAGGGTTGTGTCGGTCTCGTGCCCCACCGCCGAGATGATCGGGATGCGGGCGGCGGCGACGGTGCGGGCCAGACCCTCGTCGTTGAAGCACCACAGATCCTCGACCGAACCGCCGCCGCGCGCGACGATCAGCAGGTCGGGGCGCGGGACCGGGCCGGACCCGTCGAGCGCGTCGAAGCCGCGGATGGCGGCCGAGACCTGGCCGGGCGCGGCGTCGCCCTGAACGACCACGGGCCAGACCAGGACGCGACAGGGCCAGCGGTCGGCGATGCGGTGCAGGATGTCGCGGATGACCGCGCCGGTCGGGCTGGTGATGACGCCGATGGTCGCCGGGAAGGCCGGCAGGGGCTGTTTGCGGGCGGGGTCGAACAGGCCCTCTTCGCGCAGCCGGGTCTTGAGACGCTCCAGCTGGGCCAGCAGGGCGCCGGCGCCGGCGGCCTCCATCGACTCGATCACGATCTGATAGGACGAGCGCGCCGGATAGGAGGTGATCTTGCCGGTGACGATGACCTCCAGCCCCGTCTCGGGCTGGACGCCGAGGCCGCGCACGGCGCCCTTCCACACGACGCCGTCGAGGGCGGATTTGTCGTCCTTGAGCGTCAGATAGACGTGGCCGGAGGCGTGGCGGTTGACCTTGGAAATTTCGCCCCGCAGGCGGACATGGCCGAAGCGGTCCTCGAGCGTGCGTTTGAGGGCGAATGACAGGTCCGAGATCGACAGGGGCGGATTGTTGTCGCGTGGCGCCTCGGCCGGGGTCTCGCCCTCGAAGATGTAGTCGTCGCTCATGGGGGGCATCTAAGCCGAATTTCCCAGGGCTGTAAGGCGGCCAACGCACATTCCGTGCCTCCCGGCGCAGGCCGGTATCCAGGACGCGAGTGGCGCTGACCGGCGTGCTGATGGCGGAGCTTCCCAACTGGACCCCGGCCTGCGCCGGGGTGCACGGTGGAGGACGCAGCGGCCGTGGCGGCTGGCGGCCAAGGGCGAAACTTGCGAGGTTGGCGGGCCGACCGCGAAGGAGACCGTCATGGCCGATCCGTCCGACGCCGATCCCGAAAACCGCGACCCGGAAGAGGTCGAGATGCAGCGTCGCAGCGACCTGCCGACGCTGAGCCCCTGGCTGATCCTGGTCGTGATCGCGATGCTAGCGGTGGGAGTCTATGCCGTGTCGGCGCTGCTTTGACGGCGGCGGCGGCTTGACCGCGCCGCGGCGGGCGGCCATTCGGCCCGCATGAACATCCTGCTTGTCGGTTCCGGCGGCCGCGAACACGCCCTGGCCTGGAAGATTGCACAGTCGCCGCTGAAGCGTCGGCTGGTCATCGCGCCGGGAAATCCGGGGATGGAGGGGCTGGGCGAGATGCGGCCCGTCAAGGCCGATGACGCGGAGGGCCTGGCGGCGCTGGCGCAGGAAATCCACGCCGACCTGGTGGTGGTGGGCCCCGAGGCGGCGCTGGCGGCGGGTCTGGCCGACCGGCTGACCGCCCTGCACATCCCCTGTTTCGGGCCGACGGCGAAGGCGGCGCAGCTGGAGACGTCGAAGGCCTTTTCCAAGGGCTTTCTGCAACGCCACGGCATTCCGACGGCGGGATACGGCGTCTATGAGGACGTCGCCTCGGCCAAGGCGGCGCTGGACGCCTATTCGGCGCCCTATGTGATCAAGGCGGACGGTCTGGCGGCGGGCAAGGGCGTGGCGATCAGCCCCGATCGCGCCGACGCCGAGTTCGAGATCGAGCGGATGCTGGGCGGCCGGTTCGGCGAGGCCGGGGCGCGCGTCGTCATCGAGGAGTTCATGGACGGCGAGGAAGGCTCGCTGTTCGCGCTGTGCGACGGCAAGGAGGCCGTGCTGATCGGCGGCGCCCAGGATCACAAGCGGGCCTTTGACGGCGACGCCGGGCCGAACACGGGCGGGATGGGCGCCTATTCGCCCGCTCCGGTGCTGTCGGAGGCCGTGGTGGCCGAGGCGCACGCCCGCGTGGTCCAGCCGACGCTGGACGGGATGGCGGCCGAGGGCGCGCCTTATCGCGGGGTTCTGTACGTCGGGCTGATGATGACGGCCGAGGGGCCGAAGGTGGTGGAGTTCAACGCCCGGTTCGGCGACCCGGAATGCCAGGTGCTGATGATGCGGCTGGACGGGGACATCGTGCCCTATCTGCTGGCCTGCGCGCGGGGGGACGTGTCGCATCTTCCGCCGCCACCGCTGAAGCCCGGCGTGGTGATCTGTGTGGTGTTTGCGGCCAAGGGCTATCCCGACAGCCCGCTGACCGGGTCGATCATCCGGGGGGCGGAGCAGGATTTCGGACCGCACGTCCAGGTGTTCCACGCCGGAACCCAGCGCGACGCCGAGGGGCGGCTGATCGCCGCCGGCGGGCGGGTGCTGAGCGTCTGCGCGGAAGGCGCGGATGTGGCCGAGGCGCGCGAGCGGGCCTATGCCGCCATCGCGGCCATCGACTGGCCGGGCGGCTTCTGCCGGTCAGACATCGGCTGGCGTGCGCTGAACCGCTGAGACGTCCGCCTGGTTGTCAGAAGCTCAAGGCTGCGCTTCGACGACATCGGCGAATGGCGGTTCATCACAGTGGACACCACGAGATCACCACGCACACGACGAGATCTCGTTGTGCCCGCTGTGATGGATGGACCATCAGAGGGGGTCCGCTATCGCGGGATATCGCCTATGCTCAGCCGGCCGAAACGTGATCCCGGCTTAGGTGTAGGCGAACAGCAGGCGGCCGACGCCCATGCGGTCGCGCAGCATCGGCAGGTCGGCGTGGGCGGTGGAGAAGCAGCCGTAGCTGCGGCCCAGCTTGCCCTCGCGAGCCAGGAAGGTCGGATCGGCGTAGTCGGCGCCGTGGATGATGATGGCCCGGTCGCGCGCGCGGTCGTTCGAGTACTCCAGCCCGTCGAGCAGGACGTTCGGTCCCTGTTGCGGTCCCCAGCCCGGACCGGCGGTGGCGTAGGCGCCGAGCGAGGACATGTGGCTGTCGGGCGTGTTGGAGAAGTCGCGGGCGTAGCCGGAATGCTGGGGGTCCGAGCCGCGGCCGTGGCTGGTGCGGAAGGCCGTGACGTGGCCGGAATAGAGGTCGACCTCGAACAGACGCTCATCGCCCGAGAATTTGCGGAAGTCGACGATGTACATGCGGTCGCGCAGGGGGACGCGGCGGTGGTGGACGTCGAGGGCAGCCATGGCGCGCTGCATCAGTTCGGGACGGACCCGGCGATAGGGATCGAGCGGCGGCGGGGCGATGACCGTCTGGGCCGGATGGATGGCCGGAGGCGGGGGCGCGGGCGGCGCGACGGGCAGGGCCTCGGCCAGGAGGGCGGCGCTGGGCGTCTTGGGTCCTGCGCTGGCGCAGCCGGCCAGCAGGGCGGAGCCGCCCAGGATGAGGCCGCGCCTGGAGAGTGCTTCGCGCGAAAGCTGCATGCTGCGCCTTTGTCGATGGACCCCGAAGGCGGTTTTGTCCCCGATCGGGGGGCCGGTTTCAACCTCGGCCTTGGCGCGAAGTCGCGAGGCGGTATGGTGAAGCGAGTCCTGGGAGGGGAAATCATGAAGAGCCTGGCCTGTATTGCGGCCCTGATGGGGCTGAGCCTGGCCGTTTCGGCCGCCGCGCAAACCCCGGCGACGCCGCCGGTTTCCCCCGAGGCGGGAACCACGTTCGTGCAAGTGGGGCGGCTTCTGGACGACCCGTCCACGGGCCAGGTGAAGCGCGATAAAACTCTCGTGATCCGAGGGAACCGGATCGTCGAGGTGCGCGACGGTTTCGTCGGGGAGGGGAATGTCGTCGATCTGAGGTCGTCGTTCGTTCTGCCCGGCCTGATCGACAGCCATGTGCATCTGACCGGCGAGCAGAGCCCGACCAGTCGTCTGGACGGGGTGACGCAGTCCAACGCGGATCAGGCCTTTATCGGGGCGCGGAATGCGCGCAAGACGCTGAACGCCGGCTTCACCACCGTGGCCGATCTGGGGGCGACGGGGGAATCGATCTTCGCCCTGAGAAACGCCATCGCGCGCGGCGACGTGCCGGGGCCGAGGATCATCGCGGCCGGGGACGGGGTGTCGATCCACGGCGGCCACGGCGACGTCAACGGATACCGCGAGGACGTCATGCACATCTTCTCGGGCGAGAACATCTGCTCGGGGCCGGAGGACTGCATGCGGGCGGTGCGGCTGCAGGTGCGGTCGGGCGCGGACATCATCAAGATCACGGCCACGGGCGGGGTGCTGTCGAACACGGCGGCGGGTCTGGGGCAGCAGTTCAGCGACGCGGAACTGGCCGGGATCGTCGAGGCGGCGCACAAGATGGGCCGTCAGGTCACGGCCCACGCCCATGGGGCGGACGGGATCAACAGCTTCCTGAGGGCCGGGGGCGACTCGATCGAGCACGGCACCTATCTGGACGAAGAGTCGATCCGGCTGATGCGGCGCGAGGGGGTGTGGCTGGTGCCGACCCTGATGGCGGGGGACTTCGTCTATCGCATCGCCTCGGGGCCGAACAACTTCTTCACCCCGGCCCAGACGGCCAAGGCCCTGGAGGCGGGACCGAAGATGCTGGACATGGCGCGCCGCGCGCATGAAGGCGGGGTCCGCATCGCCTTCGGCACCGACAGCGGCGTCTCGGCCCACGGCGACAACGCCGGGGAGTTCGCCCTGCTGGTGCGGGCCGGGCTGACGCCGATCGAGGCGATCCAGACGGCGACGGTCAATGCGGCGGCGCACCTGAGGCTGTCGGACGAGGCCGGACGGCTGGCGGTCGGCATGCCCGCCGACCTGATTGCGGTGGCGGGCGATCCGCTGACGGATGTGACGGAGCTGGAGCGGGTCCGGTTCGTGATGAAGGGCGGACAGGTGGTGCGGGCGGATTGAATTTGTGTCTCCTCCCTGCGCCGTCGGCGTGGGGAGGTGGCGCGGCGCGCCTTGCGCCGTGACTGAGGGGTTCTTTCCGCATCACCCAAGACCGAGCGGTTTCAAGAACCCCTCCACCGCTTCGCGGTCCCCCTCCCCATCTGCGATGGGGAGGAGATGGATCAGGCTGCTCGTTCGGCCAGAAACGCCGCGAACCCCGCTTCGTCCTCGAAGCGGGCGGTGACCGGCCATGAGGTGACGTGCGGGCGCCGGTCGGGCGGGAGGCGGACCCAGTCTTTTTCCGTGGTGATCAGGGCGGCGTCGTGGAGGGCGGCGCGGTCGTCGAGGAAGGCGAGGTCGGCGGGCTTCAGTTCGGCGTGGTCGGGGAAGGGGACGAAGTCGCGCAGGTCGGCGCCGGCGGCGATCAGGCTGCGCTCGACCTTCCACGGCTTGGCGATGCCGGCGAAGCCGACCAGGGGGCCGGGCGGGGGCGGGCTGTCGGGCGTCAGCCGGGCGATGAAGACGGGCAGGTCGCCGAAGGTCGCGACCAGTTCGGGATCGGCCGTTTCCATGTCGGTGGGCAGGAGGATGACCACGGCGTCGGCGCGGGCCAGGCCGGCGTTTAGCGGTTCGCGCATGGGTCCGGAGGGGAAGACGGCGCCGTCGCCGAAGGGCCATTCGTCGTTGCGGGTCTCTCCGTCGACAACGACGAGGCTGAGGGTCTTTTTCAGAGCCGTGTTCTGGTGGGCGTCGTCGAGGACGAGGGCCTGGGCGCCGTCAGCAGCGGCGGCGCTGGCCCCGGCGGCGCGGTCGCGGGCGATCCAGGCCGGAGCCTGCTGGGCAAGCATCAGGGGTTCGTCGCCGACGTCGGCGGCGCTGTGGGCGGCGGGATCGACGCGAACCGGGCCCTCCAGCCGACCGCCGTAGCCGCGCGAGAGGGCGTGGGCGTCGGTTCCCGAAGCGCGGAGCAGGCGGAGGACCTCGCGGGCGACCGGGGTCTTGCCTGACCCGCCCATGGTCAGATTGCCGATGGAGACGACCCGCACGCCGGGATCGAAGGGCGTGGCGCGGGCGATGCGGCGGGCGGTGACGGCGGCCCACAGCCAGGAAGCGGGCCGCAACATCAGCCGCATCATGCGGGCGTGGCGGCTGTCGCGCTCATACCACCAGCGGGGGGTGTTGAGTTTCATGTGAGCGCACCGACTTCCTGCTCCCCTCGGGGGAGAAGGTGGCAGGCGGAGCCTGACGGATGAGGGGGCTGGTTCAGTATATCCTCATGGTGAAAGCTGAGGCCCAAGTCGGCAGCCCCCTCATCCGGCCCTGCGGGCCACCTTCTCCCCCGGTGGGGAGAAGGAAGGGACCGGTGGGTCATGGCTTTCCCCTGTCCGGCATCAGGGGCGTCAGGGCGGTCCACAGGCGGTCCAGGCCGGAGCCCGCGTCGACGGCGGCGCGCCGGGCGCGTTCGCCCATGGCCACGGCGGCGGCCGGGTCGGTGAGAAGCGGCGCAATGACGGCGGGCAGGTCGGAGGGGGTCTGGACCACGGTCAGGCCGCCCGCCTCGACCAGAAGGGCGGCGACGGCGCGCCAGTTGGAGGCGTCGGGGCCGCTGATCGTCGGCTTGCCGAGGCGGGCGGGCTCGAGCGGATTGTGGCCGCCGACGGGCTCCAGCCCTAGCGCGGGGGCGAAGCTGCCGCCCATGACGACGACGTCGGCCAGGCGCAGGAACAGGCCCAGTTCGCCGAGGGTGTCGGCGATGTGGACGGCCCCGTCGGCGTCCGGCGCCTGGCCGAGCGAGCGCAGGCTGACGGCGAAGCCGGCCGCCGCGAGGTCTGCGCCGATGGCCGGGCCGCGCTCGGGGTGGCGGGGGACAAGGATGAGACAGATCGGCTGGGCGAGGTTTGACAGGGCGCGGGCCAGCGCCAGCTCCTCGGCCTCGTGGGTGCTGGCCACGACCACGACGGGCAGGTCGCCGATTGCGGCGCTGAGGCGGCTGAAGGCGGCGGCGTCATGGGGCAGGGGCTCGCCCGAGAGCTTGAGATTGACCTCGCCGTCGATGCGTCCGCCCATGGCCGAGAGGCGGTCGGCCGAGGCCGGATCCTGGGGCAGGATCAGGTCGAAGGTCGACAGCAGGCGCCGCGCCATGCCCGGCGCGCGCTTCCAGCCGTCGGCGGACTTTTCGGTGACGCGGGCGCTGACCAGGGCCAGGCGGACGCCGCGCCGGTCGGCCTCGACCAGCAGATTGGGCCAGAGTTCGCTCTCGACGAAGACGCCGAGGCTGGGGCGCCAGTGATCGAGGAAGGCGGCGACGGCGCACGGGCCGTCGATCGGGGCGTACTGGTGGATGACGCCGGGCGGCAGCCGCCGGGCCATCAGGTCGGCCGAGGTGACGGTGCCGGAGGTGACCAGAACGGTGAGGTCGGGGCGACTGCGGCGGAACCGCTCGACCAGGGGCAGGAGAGACAGGGTCTCGCCCACACTGACGCCGTGCAGCCAGACCAGGTCGCCGTCGGGTCGGGCGACGCCGGGGACGCCGAGGCGTTCATCGACCCGGGCCGGGTCCTCCTTTCCCTGGGCGGCGCGGCGGTCGAGCAGGCGAGGGGCCAGAGGCTCGATCAGGCGCGTGGCCAGCCGGTAGAGGGTGAGGGCGGGGCTCACAGCCGCTCCAGCCCGGTCAGTTCGTCGGCGCGGGCCTCGACGGCGGTCAGGCGGTCGGTCCAGGCCAAGGCCACCTTAGAGGGGGCGACGTCAGAGGGGGCCGCGTCGTCGGGATAGCGGTCGATGTCCCAGACGATGGCGCCCTTGCCGAAGGGCAGTGGCAGGATGGCGCGGTCCCAACTGCCCAGGCGGATCGCCGGATTGCAGGACAGGCCGATGAACAGGACGGGGGCGCCGGACAGTTTGGCCATGACCGCAAGGCCGTCGCCCATCTGGCGCATCGGGCCGCGCGGGCCGTCGGGGGTGAGGGCGACGCCGCCGACCTTGAGCTGGCGCAGGGCGTCGCGCAGGGCGGCCGATCCGCCTTTCGCCCGGTCGGCCTTGTCCTTGTTGGCGGAGGAACCGCGAATGGAGGGGAAGCCGACCTTGCCCATGGCGCGGGCGATGAACTGGCCGTCGGGGGACAGGGACACGATGGCGCGCACCTCCTGCGCCCGGTGGTGCGGCCAACAGGCGGGGGTCAGGCTGATGCGGGAATGCCAGAAGACGCAGATGACCGGACCTCCGTCGGCCCAGACCTGTTCGGCGACGGCTTCGTTCTCGCGGGTCCAGCGGATGGTGGCGACGCAGAAGCGCATCCAGCCGGCCAGGAGATTGGCCATGACGGTCTGGATGACCGGGTTGCGGAGGGGCCTCACGGGATGACCTGCCCTTCTCCCCTCGGGGGAGAAGGTGGCCCGGAGGGCCGGATGAGGGGGGTGTCTGCCCAGAGCGCAGTTATTGAGATGGGGAGCGGCTGAATCAGCCCCCTCATCCGTCTCGCTTCGCGAGCCACCTTCTCCCCCGAGGGGAGAAGGAAAACCGGACGCCGCCTCACGTGACCGCCTCGATCGCGGGCGCGCCGTCGAGCGACTGTTGGCGGGCGAGGCGGGCGTAGAGGCCGCCCTGGGCGACGAGGGAGGCGTGGTCGCCCTGCTCGACGACCCGGCCCGCCTCGATGACGTAGATGCGGTCGGCGTTGCGGACGGTGGACAGGCGGTGGGCGATGGTCAGGGTCGCGCGGCCCTGCATGAGGCGTTCAAGCGCGGTCTGAACGGCGGCCTCGCTCTCGGTGTCGAGGGCGCTGGTGGCCTCGTCGAGCAGCAGGATGGGGGCGTCCTTGAGGAAGGCGCGGGCGATGGCGATGCGCTGGCGCTGGCCGCCGGACAGGCGCAGGCCCGCCTCTCCGGCGCGGGTCTGATAGCCCTCCGGAAGGGCGAGGATGAAGTCGTGAGCGGCGGCGGCGCGGGCGGCGGCCTCGATCTGGTCCTGGCTTGCGTGGGGACGACCGTAGGCGATGTTGGCGGCGATGGTGTCGTCGAACAGGAAGGGCTCCTGGGTGACCAGGGCGATGCGGTCGCGCAGGTCGTGCAGCCGCACGTCACGCACATCCACCCCGTTCAGGGTCACGACGCCGGCCGTCACGTCATAGAAGCGCGGCAGGAGGCTGAGGATCGTCGACTTGCCGCCGCCGGACGGGCCGACCAGAGCCACAGTCTGGCCCGGCGCGACGGTCAGGGAGACGTCGGAAAGGGTCGGGGCGCCGCCCTCCGCCGCGGGCGCATAGGCGAAGCTGACGCGGTCGAAGGCGACGGTCAGGGAACCGGCGGGCACGGGCCGGGGCGCGGCGGCCTCGCGGATTTCGGGCTGGATGTCGAGGGAGGCGAACAGGCGACGAGCGGCGGTCAGGCCCTCGGTCATGACGGTCTGGAGGTTGGTGACCTGGCGCAGCGACTGGCCGGCGGCCATGAGCAGGCCGATGAAGGCGGCGAAGGCGCCGACGCTCATGTCGCCCTCACGCGCGCGCCAGCCCGCATAGGCCATGACGGCGGCGACCACGATCATGGCGACCAGATTGCTGAACGGCCCGGCGAAGGCGCGGCTGTCGGCGGACTTGATGACGTGACGCTGGCGACGGGCGACGACCTCGCCGACGCGGGCCTGTTCGGCGGCCTCGCGGTTCTCGATCTTGATGAGCCGGACGCCGTCGAGGTTCTCCATCAGGGCGGTGGAGAGGGTCTCGGTCTCCTTCATCGCGCCGGTGGTGGCCTTTTTGGTGCGGCGCGAGAACCGCCGCATGACGAGCGAGATCAGAGGCACGCCCAGGAGGACGATCAGGGTCAGGCGCCAGTCGATGAAGGCCATGGCGGCGATGACGGCAACCAGGGTCAGGCTGTGCTGGGTGTAGTTGACGACGCCGTTGGTGAAGGCCTCGCGCACCAGATTGGCGTCGAACAGGACCTCGGAGACGAAGGCGCCGGAGTGGCGGCTGCGGAGGCGGCCGAGGTCGGCGCGGATCATGGCCCCGAACAGGCGGATCTGGATGTCGCCGACGATGCCGTGGCCGAGGCGGTTGACCAGGGCCGCCTGACCCAGCGACGCCAGGGTCCAGACAAAGGCGACGCCGACGATGGCCAGGGGGATGACGACCAGGGCCTGGCCCGGCGCGATGTCGATGAAGCCCCACAGCTTCATGGGGGCGGTCTGGTTGAGGAACAGGCCGTTGATGGCCGGCTCCAGCAGTTTCAGCGTCAGGGCCGACAGACCGCCCGCCGTGGCGGCGCACAGCATCGACAGGAACAGGGCGGCCCGGTGATGCGAGAGATAGTCGCGCCAGATGCGCGCCAGGAGGGGGCGGAGGGGTTCCTTCTCTTCGTGGCCGGCGGGCGTCGTCATCGGAGGGAGGTCGGACGGACGGACGGGGAAGTCAAGCGGAGAGGCCTGGCGGCGCGATCAGTAGTGGAACCGGCACTGGACGATCTCAAGCTGCTGATCCGGCGGGGAGCCGGATACACGGTAGACGAGGCGATGTCCCTGATTGATCCGACGCGACCACCAGCCCTTGAACTCGTTCTTGAGCGGTTCAGGTTTGCCCAGGCCTCTGAAAGGATCCCTTCGGGCCTGTTCGATCAGGGTGTTGAGGCGAGCCAGGGTGTCAGGGTCTGTCTCCACCCAATGCAGATATTGCGCCCAGGCCCGGCTGGTGAACAGGACCTTCACGGCTCGATCAGGTCACGCTCCGCCGCGTCGCCGGCTTCGAGTTCGGCGATCGACGCCCGCAAGGCCTGGGCGTTTGCGGGCGTGGACAGCAGGTATTGGGTCGCTTCCATGGCGTTCCAGTCCTCAAGCGACACGATGACCACCGCCTCGCCCCGTTTGCGGGCGACCACGACCGGGCTGTGGTCGTTGACCACCTGATCCATGACGGACTTCAGATTGGCGCGGGTCTCGGAGAAGGTCAGGACGTCCATGAGATGAATATGTACGATATCCTGTACATTTCAAGGCGGGTGACGGTGTGGCGACCAGTCGCTATCTGAAGCTCATGGCGCGATACGATCTTTCGACCCGTTGGGGCCGGTTCAGGGCCCATTGGGACTATGTGTGGGGGGATCACGCCTTCCTGCGGCGGTGGTTCATGAACGCCCACTGGCTGGGGCCGGATCTGGTCAGGACCAACCAGCCGTCGCCGCGTCAGCTGGCCTATTGGAAGTCCAAGGGGATCAGGACGGTCATCAACCTGCGCGGGGCGCGGGACGAGGCCTATTACTGGCTGGAGAAGGACGCCTGCGAGCGGCTGGGGCTGACGCTGATCGACGCCCCGCTGGATTCGCGCGATGCGCCGGAGGGCTATCGGGTGCGGCGGGCGAAGGACCTGTTCGAGACGATCGAATATCCGGCGCTGATCCACTGCAAGTCGGGGGCGGATCGGGCGGGGCTGATGGCGGTCTTCTATCGCCACTTCCATCTGGGCGAGCCGATGGCCGTGGCGATGGAGCAGCTGTCGAAAAAGTACCTGCATCACCGCGAGGGGCTGACGGGGGTGCTCGACTATTGGGGCGAGAAATATATCCGCGAGGTCGAGCCGACGGGACGCGGCGTCCTGGAGTGGGTCGAGGGCCCCGACTATGACCCCAAGGCCGTCCGCGCGGAGTTCAAGGCCGGATGGTGGGGGACCCTGCTGACCGAACGGCTGTTGAAGCGGGAGTAGGGCGTCAGCCCCAGGGACCGGTCTTGGGGCGGTCGTTGTCTTCGCCGGCCAGTTCGGCGTCGCGGCGGGCCTTGCGGGCGGCCTCCCAGTCGCGGAACCATTTGATCGAGCGCTTCTCGCGCCGGAGCGCCGCGATCCAGAGGGCGAGCACGGCCAGCAGGCCGCACAGGGAGGCGATCTCCTGGCCGCCCATTTCCAGTCCGAACAGGGTCATGGGCGAGGCTCCGGCGCCGGGGCGGCGACATGGCTGAAGGGGTCGGCGGAGGGCGCGACGAAGACGTCCGGCCGCTGGACCGACGGGGCGGGCGTGGACAGGGCCTTGGTCAGCGGCGATCGCCGCGCGCGGCGCGCGGCGTCGCGCGCCCAGGCGTCGATCAGCGGCACGGCCGCCGCGACGATGCCGACGCCCAGTGCGATCAGGAAGAGGACGACCAGGAGCGGGGTCATGGAGCCTCGCCTCCCGTCCTCAGTGGGCGGCGTCGCCGCGCGGGTCGATCATCTTGTGCGCGTGCAGGATGAAATACCGCATGTGGGCGTTGTCGACCGTGGCCTGGGCCCGGGCCTTCCAGGCGTCCTTGGCCTCGGCGTAGCTGCCGTAGGCGCCGACGAACTCGACCTTTGACAGGTCGCGGAACACCGGGGCGTCCAGGTGGCGGAGCTCGCCGCCGATCACGAGGTGAAGAAGTTGCGGGGCGTCGGTCATCACGGGTTCCGTCAGAAGGGTCTCGGGGAGGCAGAGAGCGCCTATTGCAACGACTTTGGGCCGGAATGCAGGCGCCCCCGACCAAAGTCGCTCAGTTTCCGAGCGGAATATGCCGAGTACGGGCGATGATCAACGGATGGAGCGCCGCGGTTGAGCAGACCATGCCTGGTTGGCGAGGATCGGGGCGGTTGAAGCGCCAGGGTTCGCCGTGATGATCGGTGACGATCGCCCCCGCCTCGGCCGCGATCAGGGCGCCGGCGGCGACATCCCAGTCCCAGCGCGGGGTGAAGGCGACGGCCGCGTCGAACAGGCCGGACGCGACGAGACTGAGACGGTAGGCGAGGGCGTTGCGGTTCTCGAACCGCAAGGGCGGCCAGGGCTCGGGCCAATAGAGGTCGCGAAAAATCTGGGCGCTGGCCAGGACGCCGGCGCCTTCCAGGTCGTAGGTCGAGGACGCCTGGATCGGTCGGCCGTTGAGGAAGGCGCCGCCGCCGCGTGTGGCGACGTAGGTCTCGTTCAGCATGGGCGCATGGACCACGGCGGCGACGATCTGGCCGTCCTCGACCACGGCGATGGGAATGCACCACCAGGGCCGGTCCTTCATGAAGGCGACGGTGCCGTCGATGGGATCGACGACGAAGATGCGGCGCTTCTCCAGCCGGTCGGGGGTGTCGGCGGTTTCCTCGGACAGCCAGCCATAGTCGGGACGCGCCGACAGCAGCAGGTCCTTGAGGAGGGCGTCCACGGCGTAGTCGGCGCTGGTCACCGGCGAACCGCCGGGCTTGGATCGGACGGAGACCCCCTTGGCGCGCTCGGCCAGGGCCAGGGCGCCGGCGTCCAGGGCGGCGGCCCGGATCAGATCGAGATCGGGGCCGAAGTCGCTCATTTTCCGGCGATCGCCACGGCGTCGAAGAGGAGGGACGGGCTGTTGAAGCCGCCGCGGAATTCCAGATCGGAGCCGGCCACGAGGCGGGCCCAGAGGTCGATCAGGTTTCCGGCGACGGTGACCTCGCTGACCGGATGGGCAAGGTCGCCGTTCTCGAACCAGAAGCCCGACACGCCGGCGGACCAGTCGCCGGTGTTGGCGTTCAGGGACGGGCCGAACATGGAGGTCACCAACAGGCCGGTTCCCGCCTGACGGCGCAGGGCTTCGGCGTCGGCTTGGCCCGGCGAGAGGTGCAGATTGTGGGTCGAGACGCCCGACGGGCCCGCCAGACCGCGCGAGGCGTGGCCGGTGCTGGCCAGACCGAGCTGGGCGGCCGAGGCGAGGTTGAGCAGCCAGGTGGTCAGGACGCCGTCGTCCACCAGATTGCGGCGTTGAACCGCCACGCCCTCGTCGTCAAAGGGGGCGGAGCCGAGACCGCGCGTGCGAAAGGGGTCGTCGATCAGATCGACGCCGCCGGGCAGGACCTTCTGACCCAACCTGTCCTTCAGGAAGGAGACGCCGCGCGCGACCGAGGGGCCGGAGATGGCGCCGAGCAGCGGCGACAGGACCTGGGTGGCGACGCGGTTCTCGAAGATGACGGGGGCGGTGGTCGAGGAGATCTTGCGGGCGCCGACGCGGGCGACGGCGCGGCGACCGGCCTCCTGGCCGATGCTGTCGGCGTCGGGCAGGTCGGACAGCCAGCGGGTGGAGCGGCTCTCGCCGCCGCGTTCCATGGCGCCGTCCTTCTCGGCGATGACGCCGACGCCCAGGCTGAAGGCGGAGCCGCGGTAGGTTCCGTCGAATCCGGCCGAGGTGACCAGCCGCCATTCGCTGGTCGAATGGGAGGCGTGGCCGCCCTCTGACCGGGCGACGCCGGGCACGGACAGGGCCGCGGCCTCGGCCTGGGCCGCGGCGGCTTCCAGATCGGCGGCGGTGCGGTCGGAAGGGTCGAACAGTTCGAGGTCGGGATAGGGTGGAGCGCTGAACTGGTCAGGCTCGGCCAGGCGGGCGTAGGGATCGTCGGGGGCGAGGCGGGCCATGGCGACGGCGCGCTCAACCAGGCGATCGAGGGTCGTCTGGGACAGATCGGAGGCGGAGACGGTCGCCTGACGCCGGCCGACAAAGACGCGAAGGCCGATGTCGCGCGATTCCTCGCGTTCGACGTCCTCCAGGTCGCCATTGCGGACCCCGACCGAGGCGGCGCGGCGTTCGGAGGAGACCGCCTCGGCCGCATCGGCGCCGGCCTTGCGGGCGGCGGCGATCAGGTCGTGCAGGCGTTCGGTGGCGGAAGGCGAGGCGTCGGACATGGGCCGGATATGGCCGACCGCCTTCGCGACTGCAATGCAGCGACGTCGGATCAGTCCGGCGCGGCGCCCTTCAGCAGGCCGGGGAAGTCCGAAAACAGGGCGTCGGCGCCGAGGTCGGCGAAGGCGCGGGCGTAGGCGGTCATGTCGCCGTGGGCGGCCGGGTCGTCCGTGCTGCGTAACTCGGCCGGGAGGAAGAGGTTCTCGGCGCGCAGGGTCCAGATCGAGACCTTGAGGCCCGCCGCATGGGCGTCGGCGATCAGGGCGGTGGGGGCGGTGGTTCGGCCGTCCGCGTCGCGCGGTAGAACAAGGCCCGTCTCGACACCGATCCATTGGGCGTAACGGGAGATGGCGGCCAGACCCGGAGGCGTAGCCATGGCGGCGTAGGTGAGGTCCGGGCGGTCGACGGGGCCGCCGGCGGAACTCATCAACTGCAGCAGGGGCGTGTCGACGCGGGCGGAGAGACGTTCCAGCGGCCCGACCTCGAAACACTGGACCAGGACCGGGGCGTCGGCGCCGGTCAGACCCTCGCGATGCAGGGCGGCGAGGAAGGCCGCCTCCATGTCCAGACCCAGGGCGGCGAAATGGGAAGGGTGTTTGAGCTCCGGCGCGACCCAGAGGGTGCGGCCGGTGCGTATGGACTGCTCGCGGGCGATGTCGACGACGTCGGCGAAGGTCAGGATGCGCTGGTCGGCGAAGGCGGTGTTGGCGGGCCGCAGGGCGGGCAGGCGCTCGCGGGCGTGGAGGGTGCGGAGCTCCTGAAGGGTGAAGTCCTCGGTGAACCAGCCGGTGACCGGGCGGCCGTCGATGGCGCGCGTGGTGCGGCGATCGGCGAACTCGGGGCGGTCGGCGACGTTCGTGGTCTCGCCGATCTCGTTCTCGTGACGCACGACCAGATGGCCGTCCTTCGACATGACCAGGTCCGGCTCGATGACGTCGGCGCCCTGAGCCACCGCCAGCTCATAGGCGGCGCGCGTATGCTCGGGTCGTTCGCCGGAGGCGCCGCGATGGGCGATGATCAGGGGAGACGTTTGGGCCAAGGCGGGCTCGACAAAGAGAAGCAGGAGAGTGGCGGCGAAGAGGGCGCGGAACATGCGCCCGCTCATAGGGGCGCCGGGCGACGCGGCGATGACGGATCAGCCCGCGCGGGCCAGCAGAGTCCGGGCCTGGCGGATGGAGGCGACGTCGATCATGCGGCCGTCCAGAGTGACGGCGCCGCGACCCTCTGCGGCGGCCTGGTCCATCGCATTGAGGATGCGCCGAGCCTGGTCGAGCTCGGCCTCGGCGGGGCTGAAGACGGCGTTGATCGTCTCGATCTGGCCGGGGTGGATGGCCCACTTGCCGTCGAAGCCCAGGGCCGCCGTGCGTTCGGCAGCGGTCTTCAGGCCCTCCAGATCGGCATGGGCGGACCAGGGGCCGTCGAGGACGCGCAGGCCGTTCGCGCGGGCCGCGACCAGCAGGCGCGAGAGGGGATAGTGCCAGGGATCGCCGGGATAGGCGGCCATGCCCTCGCCGATGACGGTGGTGCGGGCGCCGGTCGAGGCGGCGTAGTCGCCGGGGCCGTAGTGCAGGGCCTCGATGCGCGGGCTGGCGGCGGCGATGGCCTCGACGTTCATCAGGCCCTCGGCGCTCTCGATGATCAGTTCGAAGCCGACGGGATTCCTGCGGCCGAACTCGGCCTCGACCTGGGTGACCAGCCGGTCGAGCGCCAGGACGTCGCCGACATTGTGGACCTTTGGCAGCATGATGAGGTCCAGCCGGTCCGACGACTGGGCCAGGACATCGACGACGTCGCGCCAGGTCCAGATCGTGTCCCAGGCGTTGACCCGCACCGACAGGGTCTTGTCGCCCCAGTCCAGTTCGCGCACGGCCTGGGCGGCGTTGATCCGGGCCTGGTCCTTGTCGGCCGGGGCGACGGAGTCCTCCAGATCGAGAAAGACCACGTCGGCGTCGCCGGCCGCCGCCTTCTCGATGAAGCGCATCGAGGAGGCCGGGACCGACAGCTGGCTGCGGTTGCGGCGGACAGGGACGGAGGTCTGGATGAACATGGCCGCCTAGATGCGCCGGAAAGGGCGGGAGAGGCAATCCGTGGGGTGACGGCCGGGGATAGGGCGTCGCACCAAGGGATTGTTGCGAAACGGCGTTCGGCTGCTAACGTCAGTCGGGACAGACGTGGAGGGAGGCGAAGCGGTGAGGACGGTACTGGCGGTTGCGACGACCCTCGGCCTCGCCGCAACGTGGGCAGGGCAGGCGTCGGCCCAGGCGCGGGTGCGGCCGATCAACGACCGCATCGTGGAGGTGTTTCGCCCGACCGTCGATCATTCCGGCAATCGCGCGCTGGGCGTTGTGGTGCGCCAGGAGACGATCCCGAACTTCGCGGCCGTGACGATCCGTCTGCCTCGGCCGATCGACGCCCAGGTGTGCATGACCGTGACCAGCGTCGACGGGCGCTACACCGCCAACGCCACCTATCGGGTGAAGACGTCGGACCGCACGGCCATACTGGAGTTTCCGACCGGCAAGCTGGGCCGGGAGGCGCGGTATGACGGCGTCGATCTGGCGGTCAGCGCCAGGGTGGGGTCCTGTCAGACGACCGCGCCGGTGCTGGTGGCGACCTGGACCAGCGCCAGTCCGACGGCGGACGTCGGGTTCGCGGTCAATGCGGGCAACGGCGCCTCGGCCTTCATGATCGAGCCGGGACGGGGTCGGGTCGCCTGCGACTCCCTGCTGCGCAGCCGGCCCGGGCGAGCCAGCGCGGCGATGACCCACATCTGCTGGGTCAGTTCCGCGAGACTGGGCGACAATCGCGACATCCGCGTGTTCCGCGAGACGCCGGCCGGCCGCGACACGGAGATCGTCTTTCCCCTGTATGGCGCGGCGCCGCGTCGGTGACCGCGTCGCCGCCGACACCGGAACCGGAGACGGCCCCCAAGGCGCCGACCCGATGGCGGCGGGCCGCGATCCTGGCGACAGGGGTCGCCCTGGTGCTCGGGGCGCTGACCGTGGCCTGGCTGGTCTTTCTGGCCCCGGCGTTTCGCGTGTCGCCGACGCTGGAGCATGAGGCGACCACCTCGATCGTCGAGTTCGAGGTCCTTGAGCG
Source organism: Brevundimonas sp. VNH65 (assembly GCF_049445955.1). Lineage (NCBI taxonomy): Bacteria > Pseudomonadati > Pseudomonadota > Alphaproteobacteria > Caulobacterales > Caulobacteraceae > Brevundimonas > Brevundimonas sp. VNH65. The sequence continues at coordinate 337,497 of NZ_JBMSDX010000001.1, forward strand.
GCCCGAGACGGTCTGGAACCTGCCGGAAAAGACCGCCCTGCTACCGGGGATCGAGAACGACGAACCGGTCACGATCGAGAAGGCGCTGGGACTGGGGCCGTTGGTCATGCCGCGCGGGACGTCGGTCCGCGTCGTACGTCTGAGGGGCGCTCCGCTGGCGTTGAGGATCGAGGGAACGGATGGCGAGCCGCCGTATCTGCTGGACGCGACCGGTCGGACCGAGCTGCCGGTGGGCAGCCGGATCCAGGTCGGGAGGCCGGGCCTGACAACCGGCGCGTCGGGGCCGACGGAGGGGTGCCCGGCGCCGTTGCCGCATCTGACCTTCCGCGCCTCCGGATCGACCATCGTAGGGGCGCCGGTGGCGTTCGACGCCTTCGACGATCCCGAGACCCTGGCCTTCTTCACGCCGGAGCAGTTCGCCGACCGGATGCAGCCGCCGATGCTGGAGGCGGGTCGGGTGACGGTGTTCGGACGGACCCTGATCCGCAAGGAGACCTATCGCGCCGACCAGTTTGACCTGCAGGCCGGGGACGTGGTGCGGATTCCGCCGCCGTCCGCCAAGACGGGGGCGTCCGGGGAGTTCATTCTGCAGGTTTCGGGATGCGAGCCGCTTCGTGTGTACGGCCTGGCCAGCGCGCACGGGATGTCGATCCTGCGCATGGGGGGCGACGCCACCGAGATCCGGTTGTCGGCGTGGCATATCGTGACCCGGGAGCCGACGGTGTCGTTCGTCCTGAGCTTCGTGGCGCTGCTGGTCGCGGTGCTGACCGGGATCAAGGCCTACGATGACGTGCGGAAGATCTGGATTCGGTGCTGGCGGGCGCGCGCGGAGCGCCCGAAGGGAGGCGCCGGCGATCCCGGCGGGAGTGAGGATGTTCCGTAGAATCCGACTGATGGCTGTCGCGGCGGTGATGTTCGGGGCTCTGGCCGGGCCTGCGGCCGCGCAGATGGTCTATATCGACGCCGGGGACGGCGCGGAGGGGCGGGGCGTGGCGATGCGCGCCAACGGGCGGTGTTACGCCCTGGCGCCGGCGCATGTGGCGAACCTGGGCGGAAGCTTCACCGTGCGCGGGCTGGGGCGGACCACCAGTCGGGCCAGGGTAGTCAAGACGTTCGACAATTCGGAAGCCGGCGCTCCGGTGGACCTGGCGATCTTCGAACTGGAGCCCGGCGGCGATGTAGCGTGCGACCAGGCCCTGCCGGACACCCAGACAATCTCGCGGACGTTGCAGGCCGCGTCGCAGGTCATCCTGCAAAGGGTCAATGCGCGCGGAGAGTTGCGAAACTCGCCGGCGCTGATCCGGAACGTGTCGCCGGGAGATCTGTCTATGTCGGTGAGCAGCGATCCCGATGATCAACTGCACCAGGGCGACAGCGGGAGCCTGGTGGTCGCGGACCGGGTGCCGGTCGCCATGTTCGTGTCCAAGACCGAGGACGGCGGCTCCGCGCGCTATATCGCCATCCGGCTGGATACGATGCTGGCCCTGGCCAACAACTATTTCGCCAGCCTGCGGGCGCCGGTGCGGGCGTTTCAGTACCGGTCGTTCGAGGTGGTGGATCAGACGGCGACCGGATTGCAGGCTCGGCCGTCGGGGACCGCGGCGACCCTGCCGAGGTTCATCGCCTCCCTGGCGCCAGAACTGCGCGCGGAAACCGAAAGACTACTGTCCGGCACGCGGGGCTTTCCGCCGATCGACAACCAGTCGAGCGCCGACCAGGTGGCGACCGGCGCTCATCTGAGCCTGGCGGTGATCAATGTCGACGCCGTGCGCAATTCATGCCGGTCGCGTCGCGGCAAGCTGTTCGGCATCGAGACGACCTATTTCGAGGCGACGACCCCCGGGTCCATCTGCATCAACGGTTTCCAGCAGTTCCGCAGCATCCTGAGGATCACCTTCCGGATGTCCGGCATGGCCGAGGAGGGGACGGGCGGGGCGCGCGCGCCGATCGTCAGCCAGTTCAGCCTGGTGGTTCCCGATGACACGGGCCAGATCACCCTGCCGCTCACCGGCGAGCTCAGCCAGCGGCTGTGCGCCGCGACCAAGGGAGCGGTCGAGCGGCTGGCCCCGGTGCGGGGACGCCCGTCCGGGGGCGGGCTGTTCACCTCGAACGAAATCGTGCCGAATCTGGCCAATCAACGGCTGCGTGTGGCCTGCTGATTTCAGCGGGTGAGGCGCACAATCGCCCCTTCGGCCGGGTCGCCGCCGTGGTCGGCGAGGGCGCGGACGACGCGGGCGGCGGCCTCGAGCCCCTGATGTTCGACGAGGGTGATCCAGGGATGGGCCGGGTCGGTCACGTGCTGGAAGAAGGTCTTCTGGTCGGCCAGGAAGCGGTCGTAGAAGGCGTGGAGCGTTCCGCGCTCACGGTGGCGGTCCAGGGTGGTGGCGGCGAAGAAGAACTGTGGCCTTGGGCCGACCAGTTCGGGGTCGTCCGTCGGGAAGGCGTCGCCGAGGGTGGAGCCGACAAGGCAGTCATAGGTCAGGTCGTCGCCGAACCGGGCGTGGACGCGACGGCGCAGATCCGGATCGCCGGCGAGGTCGAGGTAGAGGGTCGGGACGCCGGTCGGCAGGGTCTCGATCCGGTCGTAGAGATCGACGGAATCGTAGGCGCCGAGCCCTTCGACGAAGTCACGATTTCGGGCGCTCGTCAGGGCGATGACCTCGATGTCGTCATTTCCCAGCGCCCAGGCGGCGCCGTAGGCGGTCTTTGACGAGGCGCTGGCGACGACGATGCGTCGCGCGCCGAAGAAATCGTTGTCCCGCAGGAAGTCGACCGCCGTGTAGGAGGTGACGAACAGGGGGCGGAAGATCGCCTCGGCGTTTTCCAGGGCGGGGTCGTAGTGCCGGTCGGCGGCGCACAGGACGTAGCGGTTGTAGATGTCCGGCACGGCCTTCCGCCAGGGCGAGGCGTCGGCGAAGCCGCCGCGCGAGTAGCCGAAGACGCGGGCGCCGACGTCGATTCCCTCTGCGCGTGAGGCCACGACGTCGGCGAAGCCCCACACCGGCATGAGGCCATAGCCGTCGCGGCCGGTGGGAAAGACCTTCCAGTAGCCGATCGCGTCGCTCGTCACGAGCAGTCGGACCTGATGAAGATCCGCACCTTCATCTTCCTGCACCTGCTGGGGCCGGCGATGGGGCAGTCGGTCATCGTCTTCCTGTACAAGGCGTCGACGGTCGTCACCTGGCAGTTCTGGGTGCTGGAGGCGGCGGTGGCGTCGTTCTGGGCGGTGCCGCTGCTGGTCAAGCATTCCAAGTCGCTGGCCTGGCCGACCTTCACCTCGGTCCAGGTGCTGGTCTTCATCAGCCTGTTCGGCGCCTATCACTACGGCGGGATCAGCTCGCCTTTCCTGCCCTGGCTGCTGATCGCCCTGCTGCTGGGCTTCTTCTATATGGCCGAGCGCACGCGCACCGTGCTGACGGGCGTGATGATCCAGCTGCTGGTCTTCATCGGCGCGCGTCTGGTGATGGGGGATTTCCCGGAACTGCTGCCGCTGGCCAGCCTGAAGACGGTGAACCTGATCTCCATCCTGGCGGCGCTGGCCTACATCACCATGCTGTCGATGTACTATGAGACCGTGATGCGGGCGAGCGCCGGCCTCGAGAAGTCGATGCGGGAGCATATGGCCAACGCAGAGGTCCTGCGTGACGCGATGCAGAAGGCCGAACAGGCCAGCCAGCAGAAATCGATCTTCCTGGCCAAGATGAGCCACGAGCTGCGCACGCCGCTGAACGCAGTGATCGGCTACTCCGAGATGCTGCGCGACGACCTGGAGGACACGCCGGCCAACAGCCAGCGCGCCGACGATCTGGACCGGATCAACGCGGCCGGTCGCCATCTGCTGGCCCTGGTCAACGACGTGCTGGACCTGTCGCGTATCGAATCCAACCGCGAGGAGGTCGTGATTGAGGCGGTCGACGTCGCCCAGCTGGTGCGCGAGGTCATGGCGACTGCGGCGCCGCTGGTGTCGAAGAAGGACAACCGGCTGGTGTTCAAGATGGCCGGCGAGCCGGGCGTGATCGGCGCGGATGCGCTGAAGCTGCGCCAATGCCTGCTGAACCTGCTGTCGAACGCCGCCAAGTTCACCTCGCGCGGGACCATCACCCTGAGCGTGGCGCGCCACGAACGCGTGGACGGCGACCGGCTGGTGCTGGAGGTGCGGGACACCGGAATCGGCATGAGCGAGGACGGCCTGAAGAAGCTGTTCCAGGCCTTCAGCCAGGCCGAGGCGGACACGTCGCAGAAGTTCGGCGGCACGGGCCTGGGCCTGGCGCTGACGCGGCGGTTCTGCACGCTGATGGGCGGCTCCATCAATGTGGAATCCAAGCCGGGGCAGGGCTCCTGCTTCATCATCGACCTGCCGGCCCGCGCCGTCGATCCAGCGCCCGCGCGCGACGACGAGCCGGCGGCTGCCGCCCTGGCGGGAGCGGCCTGAACATGAGGACGGACAGTGGAGTGACGACGCCTGCAAACCCGAGCGTGTGGCGCTCGCCGGTGTCCCGGACCATCTGGGTCTGGACCGCCGCGACGTCCGGTCTGGCCGGTCTGACCACCCTGGCGGGGATCGTGATCTTCGCCGGCGTCGACCGCGTGGACATGGCCCTGGTGCTGTTGGCCGGTGCGGCGTGGCTGGTGCTTTCGGGGCTCGCCTCTCAGGTCGCGGCCTGGCGGCTGTCGATCCTTCTGGCGGCGCCGGCGGATACGCTGACCGCCCTGGATCGCATCGGCGCCGGCGAAAGGGCCGGCGGCGATTCCGAGCCCTTCACGGACGATGTCCGCGATCTCGCCAAGGCGTTCGACCGGCTGCGTGACCGGCTGGTCCGCGCGGCGCACGAGCGCAACGGCCGGGTCAGCGAGCTGACCCGCGCCCTGGACGCCGCGCGCGAGGTTGGCGAGGCGCGGGCCGGCTTCTTCGCGGGCATGAGCCACGAACTGCGGACGCCGCTGAACGCCATCATCGGCTATGCGATGCTGCTGGCCGAAGACGCTGCGGAAGCCGGAGACGAGGACGCCGTGCGCGACCTGGACCGCATTCTGCAATCCGGTCGCCGCCTGCTGGGCCTGATCAACGACATTCTGGACCTGTCGCGCATGGACGCCGGGGACATCGTCATCGAGCGCAGCGCGGTCGACGTCGTGGCCCTGATGGAGTCGGTGGCCGATGGGCTGAGAGACGAGGCGAACCGCAGCGGGGCCCGGGTGAACCTGGCCGTGGGGCAGAGGGCGCGCGTGCTGCTTGGCGACGCCGTGCGTCTGCGCCAGTGCCTGGCCGCCCTGACGGCCCAGGCGCTGCAGCACAATCCGGGGCGCGAGATCGTGATCGAGGCGGTGGTCGCCGAGGATGACGCCGCGACGATCCGGTTCCAGCTGAATGACGACAGCGCACGCCTGGCCTCGGCCGTCGTGGCCGCGACCGAGATCCAGGAGGGCGAAACGCCCCGTTCGGCCATGGATGCCGACACCCTGGCCGCGACCGTCGCGCAGAGGCTGGCGGAGTTGATGGGCGGTCGTTTGTCCGCCGAGGTGCGCGCCGACGGATCCGGCGTCGTCATTGTCGGGGTTCCCCTGAACGGCGGAGCGCCGGGCGAGGCGGTCGCGGCGCCCGACGCGGCGGTCGAGCCGGCTCTGACGGGTCTGATCCGGGACGCATCGGAGCCGCGTCTGGTTCTGGTCATCGATGATGACGAGCCCACGATCGACCTGCTGACCCGCTGGATGCGGGGACAGGGGTATGCCGTCATCTCGGCGATGAACGGGGCCCAGGGCCTGTCGCTGGCGCGCGCGCGTCGGCCGGACCTGATCATCCTGGACATCTTCATGCCCGGTCAGTCCGGCTATGAGGTGCTGGCCGCGCTGAAGGCCGATCCGCTGCTGCGCAACACGCCGGTGATCATCGCGTCGAGCGACGACAACCGCCGCCTGGGGCTGGAGGCCGGCGCCGCCGAGGTGCTGGTCAAGCCGCTGTCGCGCGACCGGCTGAGGAACGTCCTGGACGTGATCGGCGAGCAGGTGCGCGGCGACATCCTGGTCGTCGACGACGATCCCAATGTGCGCGAGATCGTGCAGCGATACGCCAGCCAGGCCGGCCTGAGCGTGCGCGTGGCCAAGGACGGCGCCGAGGGGCTGGAGCTGGCCCGCCGGCAGGCGCCGGGCGCCATCGTGCTGGACCTCTGCATGCCGGGATCCGACGGCTTCCAGATGATGGAGGCGCTGTCGGCGGACGAAAGCCTGTGCCAGGTGCCGGTGATGGTGCTGTCGCAGCTGGACCTGACACTGGCCGAGCATCACCGGATCCGGGAGGCGGGGCACGTCTTCCATCCCAAATGGACCGCATCGCCGTTGCAGATCGTCCAGAACATCAAGACCCTGGTCGCGCCGCGATGACTGAACATGTTTCGACCCAACGCCGGGTCCTGATCGTCGACGACGTCGAGGACAACCGCAACGTCCTGGAGCGTCATCTGCGACGCGCCGGCTTCGCCACGGACACCGCCGTCGACGGGATGAGCGCCCTGGCCATGGTGACGGAAAGCCAGCCGGACGTGGTCCTGTTGGATTGGATGATGCCGGGCCTGTCCGGGCTGGAGACATTGCGCGCGATGCGGGAGAAGTTCGACGAGAACGAACTTCCGATCATCATGTGCACCGCCCTGGGCGAGGAGACGACGATCGTCGACGCCATCAAGGCGGGGGCCAATGATTATGTCATGAAGCCCATCAGCATGCCGATCCTGATGGTGCGCATGAAGTCGCAGCTGGCCCGCAAGGACGTGGTCGAGCTGTTGCGGCGCGAGAACAGCGAGCTGGAGTCCAGCCTGGTGCAACGCACCCGCGACCTGCTGAACGTCCGCAAGGACCCGGCCTGACGCCCCCGCAGGAATGCGGGTGCAACTTTCCCGCGCACAACCTTTCGGCGGCGGTAAGGGATTTCGCAACGACTGATAGATAGGGTCTTCCGCGTGGGAAACCTGATGAAATCCTTGCGCGGCCTGGACGACCGGACCTATCGGGCGATCATCGCGGGCTATGTCGTGGTGCTGGTCGCCGTCGGTTTGGCCCTGATGGTCGGGCGAGGCGCGGCCGCGCCGGCGGTCGGCGCCCTGGTGGGGCTGTGCATCCTGGTGTCCCTGGGTTTCTTCGCGGCACATCACCTGTCGCTGGCGATCGAGAACCGGCGGCTGTCGCACGAGGGGCGGCACCTGGACGTCAAGGCCCACAGCGATCCGCTGACCGGCCTGATGAACCGCGTGGCGTTCAACAATGTGCTGGCCGAACGCAGTCGGGATCATGTGTCGGGCGAGCTGGCGATCCTGTTCTTCGACCTGAACCGGTTCAAGGAAATCAACGACAGCCTGGGCCACAAGGTCGGTGACCTGTTGCTGGGCCAGGTCGCCCTGTGCCTGACGGAAAATCTGCCGGGGGCGGTGGCCGTGGCGCGGATGGGTGGCGACGAGTTCGCCGCCATCCTGCCGGTCACGCGGGACGTGACGCCCGAGGCCTGCGGCATCGCCATCGCCGAGGCGCTGAAACAGCCCTTCCTGCTGGAAGGGCATCTGGTTCAGACCGGCACCGCGATCGGCATCGCATACGGCAATCTGGCCTATGACGATGGCGACGACCTGCTGAAACGCGCCGACATGGCGATGTACGAGGCCAAGGCCGCCGGACTGAACACCTATCGCGTCTTCGACGACGTGATGGAGGAGCGGATGTCGAGCCGCGTCGCCATCCGCAGCGAGCTGGGCCGGGCCATGGCCGAGGGCGAGCTGTCGCTGGCGTTGCAGCCGCTGGTCTGCGCCCGCACCGGCGAGCTGAAGAGCGCCGAGGCCCTGCTGCGCTGGCGGTCGCCGCGCCTGGGCAATGTCTCGCCGGGCGTGCTGATCCCCATCGCCGAAGAGAGCGGCCAGATCATCGAGCTGAGCAACTGGGTAATCGACCAGGCTCTGGAGCACATCCGGACCCTGGGCGACGTGCCCGTCGGCATCAATATCTCGCCCCTGCATTTCCGCCATAGCCAGTTCGCCCAGATGCTGGCGGACAAGATGCTGAAGGCCGGGGTGCGGCCGGACCTGCTGTATGTGGAGATCACCGAGGGCGTGCTGATCTCGCATATGGAAGCGGCCAAGCGCGCGATCGGCCAGCTGCGGGACCTGGGCGTCAAGGTCTATCTGGACGACTTCGGCACGGGCTATTCGAGCCTGAGCTACCTTCAGAACTTCGAGTTCGACGGGATGAAGATCGACAAGTCGTTCCTGCGCAATCTCGACGAGCGCAAGCAGGCGACCCAGATCATGCGGTCGGTGATCGACCTCGGCCACAGCCTGAACCTGACGGTCGTGGCCGAGGGGATCGAGACCGACTGGCAGGCCAGGCTGTTGCAACTGCTTAATTGCGACCTGTTGCAGGGCTATCATTTCGCCACGCCTATGCCGATCGACGACCTGCTGACCTGGCGGGACGCGCGGCGCGAGGGCGCGGGTGCAGCGGGCGACGGTGCGGCCTTTTCCGCGCGAATGGCGATCTGACCGGCCAGGCGTCGCCGCGCATTTGCGAAACGGCGTCAAGGCGGTAAGACGGCGCTCCTTCTGTCGGGCCGGGCCCGTGATCGAACCGGAGTCGCCGCCGCCATGTCCCCGAAGACCCAGATCGTGACCGGGGCGGCGGGCTTCATCGGCAGCCGGCTGGTGGATGGGCTGCTGGCCCTGGGGCACGAGGTGGTCGGGATCGACAACCTGTCGCGCGGCCGCCGAGAACATCTGTCCGAAGCCGAGACGACGGGGCGGTTCCGTCTGGTAGAGCTGGACCTCATCGATGAGACGGCGCTGGACGCCGCGCTGGCGTCGGCGGGGCCGGTCGACACGGTCTGGCATCTGGCCGCCAATTCGGACATTCCGGCCGGGGTGGCTGACGCGCGCATAGACTGGCGCGACACCTTCATGACGACCTTCGCCGTCGTGGAGGCGATGAAGCGGCAGGCCGTACCGCGGATCGTGTTCGCCTCGACGTCCGCCGTCTATGGGGCGCTGGATGAGGTCCTGGACGAGACGACGGGGCCTCTGCTGCCGATCTCCAACTATGGGGCGATGAAGCTGGCGGGGGAGGCGGTGATCAGCGCGGCGGCCGAGTCTCATCTGACCCAGGCCGTGATCTGCCGGTTTCCGAACGTGGTCGGGCCGCGCGCTACCCACGGGGTGATCTATGACCTGGTGGGCAAGCTGCTGGGACAGGCGCGCGAGCTGGAGGTTCTGGGCGACGGGCGGCAGTGCAAGCCGTATCTGCATGTGTCCGAACTGGTCGAAGCCATGATCCACCTGTGGTCGAGCCAGACCGAACGCCGCGTGCTGTGCAACATCGGTCCGGAGGATGACGGCGCCACGGTGAAGGTCATCGCCGAGGCGGTGGTCGAGGCGGCCGGCGGTGGGACCCCGCTGCGCTACACCGGTGGCGACCGGGGCTGGCTGGGGGATGTGCCGCGGGTGCGTTACCGGGTCGATCGGCTGAAGGCGACGGGCTGGTCGCCGAGCCTGTCGTCCGAGGACGCCGTGCGCCGGGCCGCGCGGGAAGTGGCGGCCGAGCGAGGCCTGATCCCGGCATGATCGTTTCCCGAACGCCCCTGCGCGTCAGCTTCTTCGGCGGCGGCAGCGACCTGCCGGTCTATTATCGTGAGCACGGCGGGGCGGTGCTGAGCGCGTCGATCGACAAATATGTCTATCTCTGCCTGAACCGGGGCTTCGGCGACGGCGTGCGGGTGGCCTATTCCAAGACCGAGGAGGTCGCGCACGCCTCGCAGCTGGAGCATCGGCTGTTCCGCACGGTGCTGACCAAGCTGGGCGTCGAGGGCGGGGTGGAGATCGCCTCCATCGCCGACATTCCGTCGCGGGGCAGCGGCCTGGGTTCGTCGAGCGCCTTCACCGTCGGGTTGTTGAACGCCGTGCACGCCTGGCAGGGACGACGTCCGACGCGCGAGGCGCTTGCAGCCGAGGCCTGCGAAGTCGAGATCGATCTGTGCGGCGATCCGATCGGCAAGCAGGACCAGTATGGCGCGGCGATGGGCGGCCTGAACTTCATAAGGTTCAATGCCGACGACAGCGTCGTGGTCGAGCCCCTGCATGCGCCGCGAGCCACGCTGGACGAGGTGCACGGGTCGTTGATGATGTTCTACACCGGCCTGACGCGGTCGGCGGGCGATCTGCTGCAGGTGCAGTCGGACAATCTGGCGGCCGATCCCGACAAGCGCCGGGCGACGGCGCGGATGGCGCGGATGGCCGAGGAGATGCGCGAGGCCCTGACCGCGGGCGAGGCGGCGGCGATGGGCGAGGCGCTGCACGAGGGCTGGATGTTGAAGCGGGCGATGGCGGCCAATATCTCCTCGGGGTTCCTTGACGACGTCTATGCGGCGGCGCGCGCGGCCGGAGCGACGGGCGGCAAGCTGCTGGGCGCCGGGGGCGGGGGTTTCTTCCTGTTCTGGGTTCCCGAGAACCGGAAGGACGCCGTGCGCGCGGCGCTGCCGAACCTTCGCGAAACCCCCTTCACGCTGGACACGGTCGGCGCCAGCATTGTGCTTCAGTCCTGACGGATACCCGATGAGCCTGTTCCCAAGCCGCGCCTATGACGACGCGGGCGCCTACGCCGAGCACTATTTCGCCCAGGTCGCGAAGGGGACGGCGGCCGTGGATCGGTCGGCCGTGGCCGCCGCCGGACGGTTGCTGGCGCAGCGGATCCATGATGGCCGCCGCCTCTATTCGTGCGGCAACGGGGGATCGGCGGCCATCGCCAATCATCTGGTCTGCGACTGCCTGAAGGGCGTGCGCACCGGCGGGGTGCTGAAACCCAAGGTGCATAGCCTGATTTCGACGATGGAGCTGACGACGGCGATCGTGAACGATTTGGGGCCGGAGGAGATGTTCTCCTATCCGCTGGAGTCGCTGGCCGAGGCGGGAGACGTGCTGATCGCCATCAGTTCGTCGGGCGAGTCCGCCAACATCGTGCGCGCCCTGGAGACGGCGCGTCGGATGGATGTGGCCACGGTCGCCCTGACCGGCTTCGACGGCGGGGCGGCGGCGAAGCTGGCGGATGTCTCGATCCATGTGCCGGTGCACAACTACGGCGTGGTCGAGGACGTTCATCAGTCGATCATGCACGTACTGGCGCAGTATCTTCGCCACTCCCACCTGGATCCGACGATGCGTCTGGGCGAAACCCGGTTCTGAGGGGATCAGGCCGGCGGGTCGGTTCGGCGGGCCTTGAGCCGGGCGACCAGGTCGATCGGGGCCTCTGGCGCCGACGGATCGCTGTCCGGCGCAGCGGCGCGGGAGAAGACCCGTGTGACCGTCCGCGGCGCGCGCTCGACCGGGCGGCTGGCGTCGTGGAAAGGATTGGGATCGTAGAGTCCGGCGAAGATCGGATCGTTGCGGTAGTCCGGCAGACGCGCCAGCACCGGCATGTCGCCCGAGAGCTGCAACAGCATCTCGTTGTCCTCGAGGTCCAGAAGCTGCTCCGGCGGGTGATAGCCGACCAGTCCGGCCATGGCCCGCGCCGCCAGCATGGTGTTGGCGCCGAAGCATTGGACCGCGCGACAGTTGTTGACCATCGACTGCCAGTCGTTCGGATACAGGTTCTGGATCTGGCTGGCGTCCTGCCAGAAGCTCCAGGTCTGCAGGCCGTATCCGCGCATCAGGGTGATGGCCCGGCGCAGCGAGTCGAAGGCGCCGAGCTGGGCCGCCTCGTCCAGCATGAAAAGGGTCGACTTCGGCGGGCGGCCGTTGCGCGTCGAGATCAGGGTGATGAGGGTGTGAACCCACAGACGCAGCAGTCGCCCGTGGCTGTCGAGATTGTGCGGCGGCAGGACGAGATAGATCGACAGCGGTTCGCCCCGCGTCACGGCGCCGAGATCGAACGAAGTCTGCCGGAGGGTCGGCGCCACGGCCCCGCCGCGCACCACGTCGACGATGCTCTGGGAGAAGGACAGGATGCCGCCGATGGTGGTCAGGGCGCCGATGCGAAGCATCCGCCCGATCTGGCGCGCTTCCTCGTTGCGGGAGGCCTCGAGCGCTGCGAGCACGGTGCCCGCCAGATTGATGTGGCTGTGGCCCTCTGCGGCGCCTGTGTAGGTGGCCAGTTCGCCGACGGCCTGGTTGACCAGTTCGCGCACCGTCTCCAGCGTCCGTCGGGACGGCGGCAGGTCGCTCATCACATGCAACAGCACGCCCAGCACGAAGGTGGCGCCGCGTTCCTGCCAGTAGCGGCCGTCGCCGGAGTTGGAGCCGAGTTCGGGCGGCGTCAGCGCCGAGACGATGGCCATGGCGTCATCGACGAACGTCGGCCCGTCCGGGTCCAGGATGTCCAGCGGATTGAGGCTGGCGGTGGTCAGGCCCGTCACGCCCATGGGGTCGATGACGGCGACCTCGTGCCCCATCTCACGGCGACGGCGGGCGGTGATGAGAGCGTTTTCGCCCTTGGGATCGATGACGATCACCGGACCGTCGAAGCGCAGCAGGGCGGGGACGATGCAGCCGGTGCCCTTGCCCGCGCCGGTGGGGGCGATGGTCATCAGATGCCCTTCCTGCTCCATCAGGATCGGGTCGATGAAGGTCGAGGCCTCGATGGTGGCGTCGTCGCCGAAGCTGAAGCCGATCGGGTTCTTGCGATGCTCGAGCTCCAGAGACCAGCCGACGATCAGGCCGGGCTTCTCGACGGCCGGCGGGAGATGGCGTTCACTGGTCGAGGGCGTCAGGGTCATAGGGGAACTCCACTGGCGGGATGGGCGCGTCGAGCCGGACGAGCAGGCCGTCCATGACCTCTGCGCGGATCGGGGCGCTCGGCAGAAGCATCTGGTCATCGACCATCTCCATCTGGCCGTCCGGCGAGAGCTGGAAGTCGGCGATGAAGACGCCGCCGCCGTGAACGACCGGCGTCCGGAGCCTCCATCCTCCGTTGGGCAAGGCGCCGAGTTCGGTGAGCGGCGCGGCGAGCGGCCCCAGATGGTCCCTCGCCCATGCCGGCTCGGCCAGGCGATGGTCGACGTCGTGGGCGGTCTCCAGCGGCTGGAAACGTCCGTCGTTCGCCCGCACCCAGTTGAGGAACAGCAGGGCGTAGTCGCGCCGGGCTTCGGGCGTATCCAGGCCGGCGCCGAAGCGGTCGTTCAGATTGTGGATCGGTGCCGAGGTTCCGTCGGCGATGAAGACGCCGTCGGCCAGCACGATGGCGGAGATGATTCCGGGCTCGCCGCCGGCGCCGTAGCCCTGGATCTCGACCGCCAGAAGCCCGCCGTGACAGGCGAGCGATCGTGTCCGGACGCGATCGCAATAGTGGTGCAGCACCACGGGCGTCTCGGTCTGGCCCAGACGGACGGCGGCGCCGACGACCCGCATGACCGCCAGGGCGTCGTCGGGTCCAAGCTCCGTCCATTCCCCGGCAAGCAAGGGGGGAAGCCGCCAGGGGCCGCGCGGGTGGGAAACGGCGTAGGCCAGGGCCTCGTCCTGTTCGGAGGTCAGGTCGAACGCCGGCGGGCCGTGTCGATCCATCCAGACGGCCGCGATATTGCCGGCCCAGGCCTGCTGCGGCTCTTCCGACAGGGTGTCGAAACCGCGCGCCGTCGCCAGTTCGAAGGTGCGTGCGGCGATCGCGCGAAACTCGGAATGCGCCAACAGGCGGTCGATCTGTGTCGAGGCGACGCGACGGATCGGCGCGCCCTGCTGCACCCGGTCACATGCGGCGAGATAGGGCGAAAGGCCGACCAGCTCCTGATCCAGAAGGGCGTCAGGCGCACTCGACAGGAACATGGCCGCCTGGCGGAACAGCGCCGCGACGTCCAGCAGGGCGGGGTTGCCCTGAGCCGCCAGCCCCTCGGCCAGTTGCGCCGCGTCGCGCAGCATCCGGGCGCCGATCTCGCCGTGCGACCAGCGCCTGTCGGAGGTGGGATCGACCAAACCTTCCAGCTTGACGTGGACCCCGCTGACGACGGGATCTCCGCGAGGATCCTGGGCGACGTGGTCCGCCATCATCCGGTAGGTCTCGGCGTTGCGACGAAACGGCTCGGCAAGCGATGCGTTCGAGTCCGCCAGACTGTCGGACATTTCCGCCGCGCGACGCAGCAGATGGGCCGCCATGTCGGCGACCCGCTGGGGCCCCTGCGGCGGCGAAGCGCCATTCGCACCGTTGGTCATGCTGGACCTATCCTTTCAGGTGATTGGTCGGATGTCCTGGGCGCGGCGTCAATCATTGGATGCTATGGCGCGGCGGCGGCCGGGCCGTAGAGCAGGGCGTTGAACAGCAGGCGGACGGAGGCGCGGGCCTGGGCTCGGTTGACCACGTCCGGGCCGAGCACGATCAGCCGACCCTCGCCGAACGGAAGGTCCAGCACAGCTTCCGATCCGGCCAGTTTTTCAGGGCCGATGGCCCATCCACTGGAGACCGACATCGTCTCTGGGTAGCGAACGATGGAAGCGGCGCCTTCGACCGGCCTGAACCCCGCGTTGCGGTTGAAGAAGACGTCCAGCGCCGGCGTCAGGCCGAAGGCCAGGGGCTGGGCCGGGTTCGTTTCGGTCTTCAGGATGGCGCCGGGGATGAAGAACTGTGTCGAGGGCAGGGGGCGGCGTTCGGTGCCCTCGCCCGTCGCGAGGACGTCGGTCACAGGCGCGCCCAAGGCCGCGGCCAGGCGATGAGCCGAACCGATCGTCACCACGCTGCCGCCCGCGCGCGCGAAGGCCTCGATCTGGGGCAGGGTCTTTTCGGTGGTGATGTAACCAAGCCAGGGGCGGTAGTCGGCGGGAATATCGGCCGCGTCCGGCTGGCCGCGTTGCGCCGAGGCGGAGAGGTTCTGGGGGATCATGTCGGCGGCGAACAGCAGAACATCGAAGCGGGCGTTCAGGTCGCCGGCGTCCAGCGTCTGGGGATAGACGACCTCGAACGGATATTCGAACTGCTCCAGAAGCCAGCGGGTCCAGCCCGAGGCCATTGAGCCGCCGTAGCGATCAACCAGGCCGACGCGGACCGGCTTCAGGGCAATGCTGTCGCCGGATGGCGCGCGGCCCACAGCGATGGCGTCGAGGCCCAGATCACGGACGGCGGTCTGGAGGATGGCGCGGCTTTCGGGCGTGGCCCGGATCCACAGGGCGCCGGGCGCGAGGGTCTGGCGGCCGACACGGGTCTCGGCTTCGCGCCAGGCCACCGACTGGCCGGCCTTGAGCAGACGATTGGTGAGGATGAAGCCGTTGATCGCCTGATGGTCGACCAGCCAGCCGGCGTTTCCGGAGCCGGTGATGCGTCCCGCAGGCGGTGTCAGCCGGTCGGGGACGCGTTCGGTGGGGGCTGTGAAACCGCCGAGGATACGGTCGAACTTCACACCCATCTGCAGGGCCAGGGTGTAGCCGGTGGCGTCATAGGGGAGGGCGGGCGGACCGCCGGGGTACTGCAGGTCGTGCGGATGGTCCTGGGGCTCGAACATGTCGAGGACATGGGGGCGATAGGCCTGGGCGGTCTTCACCACGAAGGAGCCGGCCGGATAGGTCTTGCCGTCGACGGTGAAGGGGGCGGTGGCGCGCTCGACGTACACGCCGGTCTTGATCAGGCTGTTCAGGAAGGCGATCGCATTGGGCAGATCGGCCTGGTTTGACGGGATGACGTAGGCGCGAGGGTCGCGTTCGGCGGGATCGCGCAGGACCTTGTCATACAGCGCCGGGTCCAGACGGTTGCGGCCTGGGCCCTCGGCGGGCGCCGCAGCGGCTTCCAGCGCCTCGACACGGGACGGGGTGATGCGCCAGGTGTCGGTGTTCCCGCGCGCGATGGCGTTGTCGCCCATCTTCCAGATGTTGAAGAGCAGCCGGTCCTTGTTGCGCGAGGCGTAGTCTAGGACGGCGCGGTTGATCGACAGGGAATAGTCGATCGACTGGCGAAATCGCCACTCCTGGGGGGCGACGGGCGCGGGCAGGTCGTTGCGGGGCAGTTGCTGGTCGGCGATCAGCGGGATGCGGCTGGGCGTCGGGTGGCCGATGATCTCGGTCAGCAGGCCCACGGCGTTGTGGAAGTAGGTCACCGACCGCTGCATGCCGTTGTTCCAGGTCGAGTAGCTGGCGCCCGAACGCATGGTCGACCCCGGCTTGCCCTCGGCGATCAGGCGGCTGTGCATCGCCGCCCCGACCTCGGACAGCGTGCCCATGACCAGGGGGTCATAGTTGTAGTTGAAGGGGTCCCGGAACGGCGGCATGAACACGACGGTGCCCGCAGGGCCGGTCTGGTGGTGGTTGTAGATGATCTGCGGAAACCACTCGTGGAACAACTGGCGGTTGACGTTCGTCGTCTCGCGCATCGCCGACAGGTAGTAGTCCCGGTTGTTATCGTGGCCGACGTAGGCCTGATACAGGCGCGGGATCGTGTTGAACTCGCGCCTGGCCGGGTCTTCGTTGCGCATGTACCAGTCGGCGACCAACTCCCAGCCGTCCGGATTGAGCGGCGCGAACAGGATGACGACATCGTCCAGGATGCGCAGAGCCTCGGCGTCGGTCGTGGTCAGATATTCATGGATGGCGGCGATCAGGGCCTGGGGCGGAACGACCTCGGTCGAGTGCAGGCCGCCGTCGATCCAGACCACGGCCTTGCCCTCGGCGGCCATGGCGCGGGCGGCGGCCTCGTCAACGCCTTCGGCCTTGGCCAGTTGGCGCGCGATCTCCTGATAGCGATCCAGCCGGGCGATGTTGGCGGGCGAAGAGACGACGGCGACGTACATGGTCCGCCCTGCGGTCGACTGGCCGATCTCCATCAGCTTGATGCGGTTCGACTGGCCGGCGACCGTCTTGAGCCAGGCCTCGAAGGCCGTGTAGTCGATCAGCCGGTAGTCGTCTCCGACCTCGTGGCCGAACGCCTCGCGGGGCGAGGTGACAGGCGTGGGGGCGTCAGGGGTCTGCGCTATGGACGGCGCGGCGAGACCCGCCAGCAGCAGTCCGGCGGCAAGGCCGAAGCTGCGGAATCTGCGGGCGAACGACAGGTACAACACGGGCGGACTCCGGATTCGACAGGACGTTACGGCTGGTAACATTGTGTAGCGGTCCGCACGAGGTCTTGCGAAACGCATTGATCCCGACATGCGGGACATTCACAAAAGTAGCGCCGGTCCGCCTCCATCACATCAACAAGAGATCGGCGACCGGGAGCTATCCATGACCACCGACACCGGCGCCGACGGCGCCGCACCGGCCCAGGCCGGACCGGCGAAGGGCGCAACGGCCGCCTTCGCCTATGTGACCACCCTGTTCTTCGCCTGGGGTTTCGCCACATCGCTGATCGACCCGCTGATCGCGGCCGCCAAGCGGGTGTTCGACCTGACGACGGCCGAGGCGTTCCTGACGGCCTCGGCCTGGTTCATCGCCTATGGGGTGGTGTCGTTGCCGGCGGCGTCCGTGCTGGCGAAGCTGGGGTACAGCCGGTCGATCATCGGCGCCCTGATCGTCATGGTGCTGGGCTGTCTGATCGTTCCGGCGGCGACGGCGGCGGACTGGTATCCGGGCGTGCTGATCGCCCTGTTCGTCATCGCTTCCGGCGTGACCCTGTTGCAGGTGGCGGCAAACCCGCTGGTGGCCGAGTTGGGCTCACGCAAGAGTTCGCACTTCCGGCTGAACTTCTCTCAGGCCTTCAACTCGCTGGGCACGACGGTTGGGCCTTGGCTGGGCTCGCACGTGCTGCTGACGGGCGGGGTGTTCGCCGCCGGGGCGGTGGTCACCGCCGCGACCCGCCAGGAATCGCTGCGCAGCATCGATTTCGCCTTCCTGGGTATGGGCGCCTTTTTCGCCCTGGTCGCCGCCTTCATCTTCAGCGCCCGCAAGGCCATCAACGCCTCTGCGCCGAAGACGGTCGGCAAGGCGGTGTCTCCGCTGAAGGCCCTGTCGTCGCCCTGGGCGGTGTTCGGCGCCTTGGCCATCTTCTTCTACGTAGGCTCGGAAGTCTCGATCGGCGGGATGATGACCCTGTTCCTGGAAAGCCCTGACGGTCTGAACGTCTCGATCGAGACGGCCGGCAAGATGGTCGCCTGGTACTGGGGCGGCGCCATGGTCGGCCGGTTCGCCGGCAGCTTCCTGATGAGATTCATCCCGGCGTCCGCCATGCTGGTGTTCTGCACGGTGGCGGCGGGGCTGATGTGCTTGCTGGTGACCCAGGTGAACGGCCCAACGGCGGCTTATGCGGCCCTGTCGATCGGCCTGTTCAACTCGATCATGTTCCCGACCATCTTCACCCTGACGCTGGAGCGGTCTACGGCGCCGACCTCGGCGACCTCGGGCCTGCTGGTGTTCGGCATCATCGGCGGCGCCTTCCTGCCGTGGATCGCGGGGAAGGTGGCGGATGCGGCGGGAAGCGTCTCACCGGCCTTCATCGTGCCGTTGCTGGGCTATGTGGCGCTGACGGTCTTTGCGATCGCCTGTTTTCGGACCCGGCCGACGAATACCGAGGCCGCAGGAACGGTGTCGGGTCACTGACGCCGACCTGAAGGACCAAACAAAACGCCGCCGGGGCGTCCCGGCGGCGTTTTTCATTGTGCGGCGTCGCACGTCTCAGGGCAGGCGGCGGCCGAGAGGGTAGGCGATGATGAGGACCAGAGGCTCGTCGCCGACCTGTTTGATGCCGACATCGGCGCCTTCATAGAGATAGGCGGCGGTTTCCGGTCCCATGACCTCGGTGCGGCCGTCCGAGGCGACTTCGCCCTGGCCAGAGACGACGTAATAGACCTCGTCGTGGGTGAGGACGTGCAGGCCGATCGAGGCGCCCGGATGCAGGATGCGTTTCCTGAACTCGAAATTGCGACCGGGCGCGGCGTCCGACAGGCGAAAGGCGGTGGAGTGTCCGACGCCGTTGTGGGGCGGCGGGTTCTGTTCGACGCGGACGTCCGCCTCGCGCACCACCACCATGGGCGGCGCCGGCTGGGCCGGTGTCGTCTGCAGCAGCAGGGCGGCGAGGGCGGAGGCCAGCATCGGGATCAGCTCCAGCTGTAGGACGTCTTGGTCTGGGTGTAGAATTCGAAGGCCGCGAAGCCCTGTTCACGTGCGCCGTAGCTGGAAGACTTCGTGCCGCCGAAGGGGACGTGATAGTCGACGCCGGCGGTCGGCAGGTTGACCATGGTCATGCCCGCCCTGGCCCGACGCTGGAAGTCCCGCGCGTGCTTGAGGCTGGTTGTGACGATTCCGGCGGCAAGGCCGAACTCGGTGTCGTTGGCGACGTGCAGCGCCTCCTCATAGTCCTTCACCCGGATGGTCGAGGCGACGGGGCCGAAGACCTCCTCGGTGTTGATGCGCATCGAGGGCGCGGTGTCGGCGATCAGGGTCGGCTGCACATACCAGCCCGGCGTGTCCAGCTGGGGCCGGTCGCCGCCGGTAACCAGACGGCCGCCGTCCTCGCGGGCGATCTGGATGTATTTGTAGCTGGTCTCCATCTGAGCCTCGGAGACCGCCGGGCCGATCTGGGTGTTGGGGTCCAGCGCGTTGCCGACACGCAGCGCCGCGACCTTATCGGCCAGGGCGGCGACGAACCGGTCGTGGATGCCGTCCGTGACGATCAGGCGGCTGGAGGCCGTGCAACGCTGGCCGGTGGCGAAGTAGGAGCCGTCGAGAGCGACCATCACGGCGCGCTCGATGTCGGCGTCGTCCAGAACGATCAGGGGGTTCTTGCCGCCCATTTCCAGCTGGACGCGGGCCTGGCGTCCGGCGGCGCCTTGCAGCACGCCCATGCCGACACCCTGGGAGCCGGTGAAGCTGATCCCGGCGACATCCTTGTGATCGACCAGGGCCTGGCCGACGCCGCCACGGCCGATGACGAGGTTGAACACGCCCTTGGGCAGGCCGGCCTCGACCAGGATGTCGGCCAGGGCCGCGGCCGTCGCGGGCGTGAGGCCGGCGGGCTTCATCACCACGGTGTTGCCGAAGGCGAGGGCGGGCGCCGCCTTCCACGCCGGGATGGCGATGGGGAAGTTCCAGGGCGTGATCAGGCCATAGACGCCGACGGCCTGGCGATAGGTCTGGACCTCCACGCCGGGGCGGACGCTGGGGAGGTTCTGCCCGTGGAGGCGCAGGGCCTCGCCGGCGAAGTATTTGAGGATGCGGCCGGCGCGGACGGTCTCGCCGATGCCTTCCGGCAGGGTCTTGCCCTCTTCGCGCGACAGCAGGCGGCCGAGTTGCTCGCGGCGTTCCATGACCAGGGTTCCGGCCTTGTCGAGCACGTCGGCGCGGACTTCAGGGCTGGCCTCGGACCAGGCGGGGAAGGCGGCCCTGGCGGCGGCGACGGCGGCGTTCACCTCGGCATCGCCGCCATCGGGAGTGAGCGCCACGATGTCGTTGGTGTCGGACGGATTGTGGCTTTCGCCGGCCCGGGCTCCGTCCACGCGCTCGCCGTCGATCAGGTGGGTGAGGTGAAGAGTGTCGGTCATGATCTCGGCTCCGGATTGTGGCGCTTATTTAGTCATACAAATCAGGGACGCCAGCCCTGGCGTGCGTGCGGCGCATCAACCCGGTCCGGATACGCGCTCGGGGCCGGACGATCATGTCAAAAGCCGCATCGGTCGATAGCGGCTTTGGCTTAGACCGCATGGGTAGGCGGAGATACCGTCAGTCTCAGGGCGCGACACAGCGCCGCGCGGCGCGCCGCCCCATAGAGATTTGAGGAAACCGAAAAATGTCACGTATGACGCCCGCGGAGCTTGCCGCGACCCTCGGCGGCGGCCTGCTGTCCTTCCCGGTGACTCATTTCGACGCGAACCAGCAGTTCGTCGAGTCGGCCTATCGCGACCATTGCGCCTGGATGCTGGAGCGTCCGCTGACGGGTCTGTTCGCGGCCGGCGGGACCGGAGAATTCTTTTCCCTGACGCCGCCGGAAGTCGAGGCCGTGGTCAAGGCGGCGGTGGCCGAGACCGCCGGCAAGACCCCGGTCGTGGCCGGCGCCGGTTACGGCACCGCCATCGCGGTCGATCTGGCCAGGTCGGCCGAGGCGGCCGGCGCCGACGGCATCCTGCTGTTGCCGCCGTTCCTGATGGTGCCGGGGCAGGAAGGGCTGGCGGCGCACGTCGAGGCTGTGTGCAAAGCCACCAGCCTGGGCGTCATCGTCTATAACCGGGACAACGCCATCCTGAACGCCGACACGCTGGAGAAGCTGTGTGAGCGCAATCCGAACCTGATCGGGTTCAAGGACGGCGTCGGCGATATCGAGCTGATGATGCAGGTCTATGCCCGGATGGGTGATCGGCTGACCTATGTCGGCGGGCTGCCGACGGCCGAGACCTTCGCGCCCGCCTATCTGGAGATGGGCGTCACGACCTATTCCAGCGCCATCTTCAACTTCGTGCCGGACTTCGCCCTGGACTTCTATCGGGCGGTTCGCGAGCGCGATCATGCGACCATCATGGCGGGGCTGCAGGATTTTGTGCTGCCCTATGTGGCGCTGCGCAACAAGGGCAAGGGCTATGCGGTTTCGATCGTCAAGGCGGGGATGACGGCCATCGGCCGGTCGGCCGGGCCGGTGCGGACGCCGCTGGTCGATCTGAAGCCCGCCGAGGTGGACGAGCTGAAGGCGCTGATCGCGCGCGTTCAGCCGCAGGCGCCCAAGCTGGCGGCCAACGGCTGAGGCGGCCTAAGCTTGGCCCCCGGATTCGGAGGTCGAGCCATGACCATGTTCGAACTCAGCCAGCTGCGGTGTTTCGTGGCCGTGGCGGAGGAGTTGCACTTCGGGCGCGCCGCCCAGCGTCTGAACATGACGCAACCGCCGCTGAGCCGGCAGGTGCAGTTGCTGGAGCGCATCCTGGGCGTGGTCCTGCTGGACCGGACCAGTCGATCCGTGCGGCTGACGCCTGCGGGCCGGGCGTTCCTGATCGAGGCGCGGCGCATCCTGAGGCTGTCGGAGAGCGCGGCCCTGGCGACGCGACGCATCGCCAGCGGCGACGCGGGCAGGGTGGCGGTCGGCTTCACGGCGGCCTCGGGCTACAGCTTCCTGCCGCGGCTGGTCGATCTGGCGCGGTCCAGGCTGCCGAATGTCGATCTGACGCTGAGGGAGCTGGTGTCCGGCGAGCAGGTCGAGGCCTTGCTGACCGGGCGGATCGATCTGGGGCTGGTGCGGCCGCCGCTGACCCGGCCGGAGTTCGACAAGATGCGGGTTCTGACCGAGCCCCTGGTCGCCGCCCTGCCGACCGGCGACCCGCGACTGGCCAAGGACACCATCGACCTGGAGGATTTCGACGGCCAGCCGATGGTGATGTATGCGCCGGAGGGGGCGGGATATTTCCACCTGATGTTGACCGGCATGTTCGATGCGGCGGGGGTGTCGCCCCAGCACGTGCAGCACATGAGCCAGATCCATTCGATCCTGGCGCTGGTCCATGCCCGGATCGGGGCGGCGGTGGTGCCCGAGGCGGCGATGCGGCTGCATTTCGAGGGGGTGGAGTTCCGGCCCCTGGCGACGCCGCCGGAGCGGCCGGTCGAGCTGTTCGTGGCCTGGCGACGCGACAACGACAATCCCAGCCTGAAGCCGTTGCTGGACCTGATCGAGGCCCAGGTGAATCCGGCGGACACGGGCTGAAGCGGCATCAAGGGAGGTGCGTATGACCCGGAACGGGCGGACGACACGGCGAGGCGTTCTGGCGGCGGGAGGCGGACTGGCCCTGGCCGGTCTGGCGGGGGCGACGACGGCGGGAGGCGTTCGGGTGCGGCGCAATGCTCCGCTCGGTCTGACACGTCATGGGCCGGTCAGCGGCTACCTCGACCAGGGAATCAACGTCTTCAAGGGCGTTCGGTATGGGGCGGACACCTCGACGCGGCGCTTTCAGCCGCCGGTCGCGCCAGAGCCCTGGACCGATGTGCGGGACGCCACTGAATACGGCCCGGCCAGTTTCCAGAAGAGCGACGAGCCGAACCCGTCCGAGGACTGTCTGTTCCTGAACGTCTGGACGCCGGGGCTGGCCGACGGGGGCAAGAGGCCGGTCATGGTCTATGTCCATGGCGGGGCGCACGCCAACGGGTCGGGATCGAGCCCGCTATATGACGGGGTGAACCTGTGCCGGCGCGGCGATGTGGTGGTGGTGACGCTGAACCACCGGCTGAACATCTTCGGCTATAACGGTCTGGGCCAGCTGGCGCCGGGCCGGTTCGCGGCCTCGGGCAGCGTCGGCAATCTGGACCTGATCCTGGCGCTGGAGTGGGTGCGGGACAGCATCGCGGCCTTCGGCGGCGATCCGGGCAATGTCACCGTCTTCGGCCAGTCGGGCGGGGGCGGCAAGCTGGTGACCCTGATGGCCATGCCGCGCGCGGCGGGCCTGTATCACCGGCTGATCACCATGAGCGGCCAGCATGTCACCGCCATGGGGCCGCAGCATGCGGAGCTGCGGATCCGCCGGGTGCTGGACCATTTCGGCCTGACGCCCGAGCGGGCCGGAGAGCTGGCGACGATGCCGGCGCAGCGTCTGATGGAGGCGCTGACGCTGAAGGACCCGATCGAGAAGGGTGACATGTATTTCTGGTCCGTGATGGATCACGACATCCTGCCGCGTCACCCGTTCGTGCCCGACGCGCCGCGCGAGAGCGCCCATATCCCCATGATCATCGGCAACACCCATGACGAGTTCGGCGGCGGGGCGGCCGGCGGGCCGGGCGCGCCGGAGATCACCTGGGACAATATCGCCCCGCGTCTGGCGCCCGAGTTCGTGCTGGACCTGAACGCCCAGTATGTCGTCGACTGGTATCGCCGCACCTTCCCGCAGATGACGCCGCGCGAGGTGTTCGTGGCCGCCGTGACGTGCGGCCGGTCGCGGCCCGGCCACCTGATCCAGGCCGAGGAGCGGGCGAAGCTGAACGGCCCGACCTGGATGTATCAGCTGGACTTCGCCTCGCCGGTCGAGCCCTGGCGGGGGGGCTATCATGGGTTCGACATCGGCCTGGCCTTCGACAATATCGACAAGCCGGGGTCGAAGGCGGGGTCGGGGCCGGACGCCCGCAGGGTCGCGGACGCCATGAGCGAGACCTTCATCGCCTTCGCCCGCACCGGCGACCCGAACAACGCCGCCATTCCGCGCTGGGACCGCTACACCCTGCCCGAACGGGCGACGATGATCTTCGACGTGAACAGCCGGTCGGAGAACGATCCCCGGTCCGAGGAGCGCCGCCTGTTCCAGACCGCGCCGTTCCTGAAGCAGGGCACCTGACGAAAAACGGAGTCGGGAGAGTCCGGATGCGCCGCGGATGTCAAAGAGCGGCGGGGATTATAGGGGCAGATCGGCGGGCGGCCGGAAGATTGCGTTTTCCGCGCGGAAAGGGCTGTGATTTCAAGGGGCGGTGTTGTGGATCCGGTCCAGGAGGGGGGCTGGCCGCTCATGACAGGCCGCAGTCCGAGCCGCTCGTGACTTCGAGTTCTGTCGCCAGGTGAGGCGTGACGTAACCGCCTCGTCGCACCTTCCCCGAGCGGCAAACCAGCTCGACTTCGCCTTCACCGTCCAGCTTCGGAATTCCGAAAAGCCGCCGTCCCGGTATGCGGTGGAGTGATTGGGTTTGGCCGCCGCTGGTTACAATCCGAGCGGAAACGACCTGTCCATCAGGATCGTGAACAGTGACGGAGCCTGCGAAAACGACGACGAGGACGACGGCGAGAATCCCGATCACGACGGTCGAGATCGCGAGCAGCTTCAGGACGTTTATCCAGCGTAAGGTCATGGTCGACCCTATAACCCGTGCCTGCGGCGCAAAGGGCGAGTGTCGGCCCGTCCGGCTCTGGAAATACGATACGCCAGGAAACCGCCCAGGCAGGCACCCGCCAATACAGCGATTGCCTGCGAACCTAGGAAGATCAGCGCGAAGGCCCAATCCGGAAGGTCGAGAAAGCGGCCGATGACAGGTCCAAGGGCGAGCAGAACCGCGCCGGCCGTCAGAAGCGACGCCCAATATCCGAATGTCGGGACGAGGATCACATAGGCCGAGAGCCAGCGGGTCGATCTGAAGACGAAAAGGACCAGCCCGGTCACGCAGGCCAGGAGCCAGAACGGGGCGGCGATAGCGTAGACCATGATCATCTGCGGCCCCCTTCAGGGATCCTGAAGTAGACCACAGAAATGCAGCGAGGCCAGTATGGGTTTGGCTGCGCCCGGATTGCGCGAAAAGGATTGCTTTCTCTGCCTCCGTGCACCCCGGCGAAGGCCGGGGTCCAGATTTCAGAGTGCGGCGGGGGACATCTCGCCGGAAGCGGACTGAGCCTGACGGAATTCGCGATCTGGACCCCGGCCTTCGCCGGGGCGCCTGGTGGGGGAGGGGGGGGGCGCCGCGCCCATCCGCGATGAGGAGGAGATGAAGGCGTCGCCTTCTCTGCGCGCGCCGTCAGTCGCAGGCGTCGAGCGGGATGGCGTCGGCCATGCTCTGGTAGCCGGCGTCGGAGGGATGGAGCCAGTCGCCGCTGTGGAGGCCGGTCCGGAAGCGGGAGGGCTGGTCGGGGTCACGGACGGCGGCGTCGAAATCGACGACGGTGTCGGCCTCATTGCGACCGTCGCTGCGCAGCCAGGCGTTGACGGCCTGGCGGGTCGCCTCGCCCTGGTCGGTGAAATAGTTGGCGCCCTCGAACGGCGGGATGGTGGTCAGCACCACGTTCAGCCCGGCGGCGCGACCGCGCGCGATGACTTGACGATAGCCGGCGATCAGGTCGGCGGCGACGACGGCCTCATGGGCGTATTCGGGTCGCGCCGGACGGCCGATATCGTTGACGCCTTCCAGCAGGACCAGGCAGCGCGCGCCGGAGACGGCGAGGGCGTCGGCGTCCAGCCGTTCCAGCCCAGATGGTCCGGAGCCCTGATGCAGCAGGCGGTTGCCGCCGATGCCGGCGTTGACCACGGCCCAAGGGCGGCCGGCGGCGACCATCCGTTCCGACAGCCGCTCCGGCCAACCGCGCACGAGGGGCGAGGGGACGGCGCCCGTGCCCTCGGTGATGGAGTCGCCCATCGCCACGATCACCGGGGTCGGGGCGGACGCCTCAATCTCGATGGCGGTGACCAGTCCGCGCACGCGCTGGCGCAGGGCGTCGGCAGGAACGGGCAGGCCGGTCGCATCGCCCTCGCGCACCACCTGACGCAGGCGGTGGACGGGCAGGGCGGTCCGGGCCGGGTAGAAGACGCTGACGGTGACGCGGTCCAGGGCCCGGACAGGCAGGGCTACGGGATCGGACAGGCGCGGGGAACCAACCGGCAGGGTCAGGCCGGCGGCGCCGTCGAAGGTCACGGCGACCGGGGCGGCGTCATTGATCGAAACGCTGACCGCGCCCAAGACGACGGGGGCGCCGCCGTACAGGTTGGACACGCGCAGGCGCAGGCGTTCGCCGGAGGCCGAGACCGTGGTGGTCTGGCTGACGGTCTGATTTGTCACAGCCTCAGGCCCCAGCGGTCCCCGCACATCGTTGGGGTTGGGCCGAGACGCCGGCCCGCTCGGCCCGACGTTCGAGGACGGCGCCCAGGTCCATCCGGCGACCCAGTCGGGCGCGGCGGGCGACGGGGCGAGTAGGGCGGCCGTTAGGGCGAGAACGGTCAGCATGACGGACTTCAGCCAGGGGTGGAAAGGTCAGGCACGGGTGGGGAGCAGGCGCTATTCTCGAAGTTCGGATCGCCAGTAAAATCCCGTCTCGTCCACCTCCAGAAGGATCCCGAAGGCAGGGTCCAAAACGACCGTGCCATTGTGCATTATGTCGTCAGGGTTACCATCTTTGCTCGCGTCACCGGAAACCAAGACAAATCTGCGGCCAACAGCGCCGTCAAGCGTGAGTCCCAAGCTAGCGAGGTCTTGAAGTGTGCCGTTTGTTGGACGGTATCCTCGCTCCGTCATGCGAGCGTTGAAGTCGCAAAAAATCTCGGGATGGGGCGATATCGTGCGGGCAGTCATACGAGCAATCTAACTTGAGCTCGGAAGGTCTCAAATGGGTCGGACGCTGCCGCAACGACCAAGCCTGAAACCCGTGCTTCCTTATCCCAGTTGGGAGAAGGTGGCCCGGAGAGCCGGATGAGGGGACGGTCTGGCCGTCGGCGCACGCCGTCGCGCGGGCCGGAGACACGGCTGACGCCGACCCCACCGTCCGTCCCCTCACCCTTGAGCGCCAGGACGACGGCTTCGCCGCCGTGCGCTCAATCCCTCTCCCAACCGGGAGAGGGTCGCACCCAACTTTCCTTCTCCCTGTTGGGAGAAGGTGGCCCGCAGGGCCGGATGAGGGGACGGTCTGGCCGTCGGCGCACGCCGTCCCACCGGCCGGGGAACGGCTCACGCCGACTGCGGCGATTGTCCCCTCACCCTTGAGCGCCAGAACGACGGCTGCGCCGCCGTGCGCTCAATCCCTCTCCCAACCGGGAGAGGGGGGCTCAGCGCGCCCAGGGGAACTTCAGCGTGGGCTGATTGACGAAGCGGTTCATGCCGAGGGTCAGGCGGGTGCCGGAGGAGGGAGCCAGGGTGACGGTGAGGGTCGAGCCCTGCACCGGCTGGGCCTTGCCGTCGAGGGTGGCGCGGGTGAAGTCGTGCTCGCCGTAGCCGCCGGCCTGGATGATCACGGTGCGGGAACGGGTCGGGGACAGGTTGACCAGGGTGACGCTGGTCTCGTCGGCCTTGAGATCGTCAACGAGAGCGGCGACGTCCTGGGGCACGCCGGCGCGGCGGGCGTCGGGGTCGAAGTAGCGCAGGCGGGCGTAGAGGGGCGAGCCGCCGGCGGGGGCGGAGGTCGGGCCCCAGGCCGGGCGGGCGATGTGCAGGGCGCCCATCATCTGGTGCATCAGGGAGGTGACGGCGGCCGGGTTCTGGTCCAGCACGGCGTCGGCCAGGCGGGTGTCGGGGGTCGTCGTGTCCTCGCGCTGTTTGCGGGCGCGATCGGCGACCTTCTTCAGGTCGGCGCGCAGGGCGGTTTCGGGCCAGGTCGGATTGCGACCCTCGAGGTAGGCCACCCAGGGATGGTCGGGCGCGCGGGCGCGGTCCGACGGTTTCATCGAGAACCACCAGATGTCGAGGCTGTTGGCCTGGTTCAGGCCGTCGCGCCAGCCGTACCAGCCGTTCGGGCCGTACATGGTCGGGGTCTGGAGCTTGCCGCCCTCTGTGCGGCGCTGGGCGTTGATGCGATCGGTCTGGCGCCGCCAGGTGTCCAGATACTTGTCGTCGCCGGTCAGAAGATAGGCGTTGAAGAAGCCCAGGATGGTGCGCGGCACGCGGTTGCGGTTCTCGCGCTGGCCATTGACGGGATTGACCGGCGAGAAGCCCCAGCCGTAGGCGCCGCCCCACCAGTTCCCGTCGGCGGCCGAGCCGATGACGCCGTCCAGGCCGACGTTCGAGGGCAGGATGTCGTTGTTGTCGCGCGCCCGCTTCGCCCAGGCGTCGACATAGCCCAGCAGCCAGTCGCGATACTTGGGTTCGTGCTCCAGCATATAGGCGTTGAGCGCCAGGGTGGTGGCGAACAGGTTCAGCGGATGATCGCCGACGACGTCGGTGTATTCCTCGTAGTGCAGCAGGAACTCCTCGTAGGAATCCTCGCCGTGGCCGAGGTGGAAGCCGCGGGTGTCGAAGGGCTCGCCGGCCCAGTCCAGGGCGGTGGCCTTGCGCAGCATGGGGCCGCGCGAGCCGTTCATCAGACTACGGATGATCCTGTGTTCGGGGTCGTAGTTGGGGGCGTCCGGATCCTCGCCCATGTAGAAGCCGGCGAAGCGGCGGGCGCGGTCGCGGAAGCGCGGGCTGTCCGGATCGGAGAGACCCTGGACGTTGAACAGCGTCATCTCTTCGGCGTGATGCTGCCAGTCGTTCTGGACCGCGAACTCCTTGTAGAACATGCCCTGGCGGCCGATTTCGATCTCGGTCGTCTTGGCCTCGGTGAACTGGCGCAGGTGGCCTTCCCAGGCCTGGGTGTACATGGCCTTGACCCGGTCGGAGCCGCCCAGGGCGTGCAGCAGGGGCCAGTCGTTGACGTTCTCGATCGTGTCGTCCGGCCCGTCGTTGGCGCCCCACCGCTCGAAGTGGAGGAAGTAGCCGCGCTCGTCGAAATAGCGGGCGTAGAAGACCTCGCAGGCCTCGGCGTTGGCGCGCAGCAGTTCCCGCTGGAGAACGGCCCAGGTCGGGACCTCCATCGGCGTGGCGATGTGCAGAGGGGCGGCCCGGGCGCGGCCGGCGACGCCGAATCCGAGAGCGGCGACGCCGGTTCCGGCCAGAAGACGACGGCGATCGGTGATCATGCTCAGCCCTCCGCCGACTTGAGGGTGAGGCGTTCGATCTTGCCGGTGATCAGGAAGTAGGCGGCGATGACCAGCAGGCAGTGCAGGCCCACGAACCACAGGCCGCCGTCGAAGGAGCCGGTGGCGTCGACGATGTAGCCGATGACGATGGGGGTCACGATGCCGGCGGTGTTGCCGAAGGTGTTGAAGATGCCGCCGGTGACGCCGACGAACTCCCGCGGGGAAGTGTCGGACACCACGGCCCAGCCCAGGGAGGCGATGCCCTTGCCGAAGAAGGCCAGAGCCATGACGAAGATGATCAGCGCCGAGTTGTCGATGTAGGCGCAGGCGATGATCAGGGCCGACAGGATCATGCCGATCAGCAGCGGCGTCTTGCGGGCGATGGTCAGGGAGCCGGTCTTCTTGAGCAGGGCGTCGGAGATGACCCCGCCCAGAACCCCGCCGACGAAGCCGCACAGGGCCGGGGCGGCGGCGGCGAAGCCGGCCTCGAGGATGTTCAGGCCGCGCTCGCGCACCAGATAGATTGGGAACCAGGTGACGAAGAAATAGGTCAGGACGTTGATGCCGTACTGGCCGATGAAGACGCCCATCAGCATGCGGCTGCCCAGCACCTGTTTGACGTTGGCCCATGTGAAGGGGGCCGATTTGGCCGCGCCCTTGCCTTCCATGTTCACCAGGCCGCCGCCGGCGGCGATGTAGTCGACCTCGGCCTGGTTGG
Organism: Brevundimonas sp. VNH65; assembly: GCF_049445955.1. Taxonomy (NCBI): domain Bacteria; kingdom Pseudomonadati; phylum Pseudomonadota; class Alphaproteobacteria; order Caulobacterales; family Caulobacteraceae; genus Brevundimonas; species Brevundimonas sp. VNH65. Next base: position 367,394 of record NZ_JBMSDX010000001.1, read on the forward strand.
TCATCGGGTGTTCGGCCGGGCTCTTGATGAACCACCAGAAGACGCCGGCCGCCACGACGCCCAGGGCGCCCATGACGAAGAAGACCGAGTGCCAGTCATAGGTATGGACCAGCCAGCCCATCAGCGGGGCGAAGGCGACGAGCGAGAAATACTGGGCCGAGTTGAAGATGGCCGAGGCGGTGCCGCGCTCCGAGCCGGGGAACCAGGCGGCGACCAAACGGGCGTTGCCGGGGAAGGAGGGGCTTTCGCACAGGCCGACCATGAAGCGCATGACGAACAGGCCGGTGACGATCGTGCTGCCGACCAGGAAGCCGGAAAAGCCCTGGACCAGGGTGAACAGCGACCAGAGGATGATGGCCAGGGTGTAGATCAGCTTGGTGCCGAACTTGTCGAGCAGGGCGCCGCCGGGAATCTGGCCCAGGACATAGGCCCAGGCGAAGGCCGAGAGGATGAAGCCCATCTCCTTGGCGTCCAGACCCAGGTCGGCCGAGGCGGCGTCGCCGGCGATCGAGAAGGTCGCGCGATCGGCGTAGTTGATGGTCGTCAGCAGGAAGATCAGCAGGATGACCAGATATCGAATCCGGGTCGGGCGCTGGGGGACGGCGGGCGTGTCGGTCATCGTCGGTCGTTCCTCTCGTGGAAGGAAGACGGATGTCGCGACGCCGGAACGGTCCGACCCTGACCTTCGCTCCCCCGGGCGTTGGGCCCTGAACGGCGCTTCTATGCGAGCGCCTTCTTCTTCGTAGTGGCACGATAGGGGCGGGCGCGCGAGCGGTCCAAGCCAATACCGATATCGACTGATCCATTCCCGGTATCAATCGTGGAGGCCCTATCGGTGCTGATCCGGCATCGGTTGATCCACTCTTGGGATTGGCCTCGCCGTCCGGGGCGATCCTAAGGTCTGATCGACGTCACCGACACCGTCGGGACGAGCAGTTCAGCGGCCCGATTCCGGGGCCGAGGCATAAGGACCCGCGAAACGCGGGCGATATGGGGAAGGATCAAGACGATGCGCACCACGCATGGATTCCGGGTTTCGCTGCGCGCCGGCGCTTCGCTTCTGGCCGTGGGGCTGGCCTGTGCGGCCGGCGCGGCCCAGGCCCAGACGACTCCGCAGGATGAAGACGCCACCCAGGTCGAGGAGATCGTGGTCACGGGCTTCCGCGCCTCGCTGGCCAACGCCCTGAACATCAAGCGGCGCGAGAACGGCGTCGTCGACGCCATCTCGGCCGAGGACATCGCCGACTTCCCCGACTTGAACCTGGCCGAGTCGCTGCAGCGTATTCCGGGCGTGGCCATCACCCGCCGGTCCGGCGAAGGCCGCCAGATCTCGGTGCGCGGCCTGGGTTCGGACTACACCCGCGTCCGCGTCAACGGCATGGAGGCCATCGCCACCTCGTCGGGCACGTCCAACTCGGGCGGTACGAACCGGGGCCGCGGTTTCGACTTCAACATCTTCTCGTCCGACCTGTTCTCCAACCTGATCGTGCGCAAGACGGCCTCGGCCGAGGTGGACGAGGGTTCGCTGGGCGCCACGGTCGATCTGAACGCCTCCAAGCCGTTTGACGCCTCGGGGCCGCGCCTCGTCCTGTCGGCCCAGGGCAGCTACAACGAGCTGGCCGGCGACGTGACTCCGGGCGTGTCGTTCCTGGCGTCGAACCGCTTCCTGGACGGCAAGCTGGGCGTTCTGGTCTCGGCCTCGTACGACGAGCGTCACCTGATCGAGGAAGGCGCCAACATCACGCGCTGGACCTTCGGCGGATCGAACGGCGGCTGGAACGCGGCCTCGACCGTGCCGGGGCTGGTGACCGGCAATCAGCCCGGTCAGCTGAACTATGTCGTGACCGGCTACGGCGAGGACGCCGAGCGTGGGATCTATGCGCCGCGCATTCCGTCCTACGCCAGCTATGACACCTCGTCGGAGCGCACGGGCCTGGCGGCGTCAGTTCAGTTCCGGCCGACCGATTCGACCCTGTTCACGGTCGAGGGCCTGTATTCCAACTTCAAGGGCGTGCGCCTGGAATCGCAGTTGCAGGCCCTGGGCCTGAGCCGGCCCGGCGCCGGCAAGCCGCAGTCGATCATCCGCACCGGCACCCTGGACGGCAACAATCTGGTCCAGGCCGTGATCGACAACGTCGACCTGCGAACCCAGTCCAGCCACAACGAGCTGAACACCGAGTTCAAGCAGGTCACGGCGGTCGTCGAGCACGAGTTCTCGGACCGGTTCCGGGTGAAGGCGACCCTCGGTCGATCGGAGTCGGCCTATGAGGATCCGATCGCGACGACCCTGACGTTCGAGCGGATCGACTCCGACAACTTCTCCTATGACTTCCGGCCGCGGATGATGGAGATGAACCTCGGGTTCGACGCCACAGACCCGAACGCCTGGGCCGCCGTGCCCGGTTCGTCGGAGCTGCGTCTGACGCCGGAGTATGTCGACAACGCCTTCACGACCTACAAGGTCGCCACCGAGTTCGATCTGAACGAGCGCCTGACGCTGAAGTTCGGCATGGACTACAAGCGGTTCGACTATGAGACCGGTGCACGGCAGCGGACCAGCACCTCGAATGTGCCTGCGATCGCCGCCGGCGCCGACATCGCCGCCATGACGCGCCTGTTCAAGTTCGACGCCGGCCTGGGCCTGCCGAACTCGGCGCTGAGCACCTGGCTGGCGCCCGACCTGCAGAAGTATATCGACAAGTACGACATCTACAGCGGGACCGGCATCTGGGCCCTGCGCGAAAACGTCGGATCGACGGCGCGGGTGAAGGAAGAGACCAGCGGCGCCTATGTTCAGCTTGACTTCAGCTTCGACGCCTTCGGCCTGCCGTGGCGCGGTGACGCCGGCTATCGCTACTTCAACACCGACCTGACGTCTGGCGGCAACGCCGTGGTGGGCGGGGGCTTCCAGTTCGTCACTGTGCAGAACAGCTACGACATGTGGCTTCCGGCCGCCAATCTGTCGGTCGATCTGCGCGAAGACCTTGTCGCCCGTATCAGCGCCGCCGAGACCATCGCCCGTCCGGGCATCGGCAGCCTGTCGCCGGGCGGCTCGGTGACGGTTCAGGGCGCCAACCGCAACTATTCCTCGGGCAACCCCTTCCTCGATCCGACCAAGTCGAAGAACCTGGACCTGTCGCTGGAGTGGTATCCGCAAAGCGGCGCCATCCTGGCCCTGGGCGTCTTCTACAAGGACATCGACACCTTCGTTCAGACCCTGCGTCGGGAAGCGCCGTACAACACCCTGGGCCTGCCCAACTCCTTGCTGGACGGCACAGTCGCGACCCCGGACATGGTGTTCGCGGTGACCCAGCCGGTGAACTCGCCGGGCGGTGAACTGAAGGGCTTCGAGATCAATCTGCAGCAGCCGTTCACCTTCCTGCCCGGCTTCTGGTCCGATTTCGGCCTTTTGGCCAACTACACCTACGTCGACTCCAGCATCGACTATCTGACCTCCACGGCGCCGGGCGCCGCCACGGTCAACGCCACCCTGACCGGTCTGTCCAAGACCGCCTGGAACGGCACGCTGTACTACGAGAACGACAAGTTCAGCGCCCGCGTGTCGGTGGCCTATCGCGATCAGTATCTGACCGGCGTGCCCGGCAGCGACTTCAACAACGTGATGGGCACCAACGCCACGACCAACGTCGACGCGCAGATGTCCTACAACATCACCGACCAGGTGCGGGTCAGCGTCGAGGGCCTGAACCTGACCGACGAATACGCCGACCTGTACGTCGACGAGGACAACCGCCTGAACGCCTACACCCACACGGGGCGGCAGTTCGTGGTGGGCCTGCGCTACACCTTCTGACGCGGGCTTCTCCTCCCCGTCGGCCTTGCGCCGGATCTCGAAAGAGGTCCGGCGTTTTTTCTGGCGTCGCCTGCCGACAGGCGATGGAGGCGGAGCGAAAGGGAAGAGGGAAAAACAGCGTGGCCCGGCCGGTATGTGGGGGCCAGCCGGGCCACTTGTGCCCCCTGCGGCGAACCGCAGGGAACAGTCGGGGGCCTGGCCGGAGCGGCGAGGCCGATGTCGGGGGAGGGGAGCGTCCGGCGGTTCCGCCAGGTCCGTCCCAACCCGTGAGCGATATATGGACCCGTCCCGCGGCCGTTGTCAGCCTTGCCTTTGCAAACAAGTGTAACGGTTCGCGAGCCGTGCGGCCGACGGCGTCAGTTCCCGGCAAGTCCTTCGCCTGAAAGGGGAATTTCCAGGATGAAGGTCGCGCCGGGAGCGGGGTCGCCGAGGGTCAGGCGCCCCCCGTGGCGGCGGGCGACCTGGTCGACGAAGGCGAGCCCCAGGCCGGCCCCGGCGCGGTCGTCGGCGCCGTGCTGGAAAGGGCGGACCAGCCGGTCGAAGGTGGTCTGGTCCAGCCCGGGCCCGGCGTCGCTGACGGTCGCGGCGACCCGGTCGTCGTCGGTGGTGAACCGGACCTGGACCACGCCGCCCTCGGGACTGTGTTTCACCGCATTGTCCAGCAGGTTCATGAGGGCGCGGGTGATGAGGCCGCGGTCGGCGTCGATCTCGATCTCGGGCCGCTCCATGACCTCGATGCGGACGCCGCGAGCCCGGGCCGTCGGCCACAGGATGTCGGCGGCCTCGACCGCCAGATCGCTGAAGCCCAGCGGCTCCAGCATCAGGGGGCCGGCCTCGGCGCGGGCGAGACGGACGTAGTCGTCGGCGAGTTTCAACGTGCGGCGGGCGTTGTCGGCGATGCGGCCGAGCAGGCGCGGATCGGCGCCGGGGCTGGCCGTTTCCGGATCGCCGATCAGGCTGAGAATGGCGGTCTGGGGCGCGCGCATGTCGTGGCCGAGAAGCTGGAGCGCCTGTTCCCGTTGACGCTCGGCGGCGCGCAGGGCGGTGACGTCGACGAGCCGCACGATACGGCGCGGTTCGGCGCCGTCCGCGAGGGGGGCCGCGTCCAGACGCAGACCGCGCCCGTCGTCCAGGGTCGCCTCGCCGCCGAGATCGAGCGCGGCCGCCAGATCCGGGTGCAGGCGCGACAGTTCGGTGCGGATCGCCGCCCCTTCCAGAGCCTCGCGCTGGAACAAGGCGCGGGCGCGCTGGTTGGCGTAGAGGACGGCGCCGTCGGCGTCGATGACGGCGGCCGCGTCGGGCAGGCTTTCCAAGGTATCGGAGACGAAGCGGTTGCGGCCCCGCAGTCGGTCCACCGCCTGGCGCATGGCCTGAACCTGACGGCCGACGACGTCCTCGCGGATGAAGGGCCGAGCAGGGTCCGACGACGCCGCCGCCTGGGCCGTCGTATCCTGCACGAAGCGGCGCAGTTCGGCGTCAAGGTAGCCCGAGGTGGCGGCCAGGCGGCGCCAGCTCCACAACGGACAGGCCAGCGCCAGGGCCGCAGCGGCGGCGAGCGGCGAGGCCCAGAGGCCGAGGCTGAACAGACCGGCGGAGCCGGCGAAGACCGCTGCGATCAGAACCCCCGCCGCCGCCAGACCCCAGCGCGGCGACAGGATCAGGAAGGCGAGAAGCAGGACCAGGAGCGTCAGGACCACCGTCGTCGGGGACAGCCAGCCGGGCGCCGGTCGGATGTCGCGGCCCGACAGCAGGGTGTCGGCGAGAGCGGCCTGGATCTCGACGCCGGGCATGAGGACGCCGCGCGGAACCGGAACCGCATACCGGTCGCCCTGTCCGTCCGCCGTCATGCCGACCAGCACGATCCGCCCGGCCAGCAGGGCGGGCGGCGTCTCGCCATTCAGGACGTCGGCGTAGGAGATGGTGCGGAAGGCGCCCTGGCCGGACGGAAAGTGCAGGCCGATGGGACGGGCCTGAACGGCGGTCCCCTCGTGGAAGCCGGCGGCGGCGGGGCGAGCGGGGCGGAGGCCCGCCACGTCGAGGGCGCAGGACACCAGGTGCGGCCAGCGGCGTTCCCCGGCGCGCAGCTCGAGCGGCAGGCGGCGGACGACGCCGTCTTCATCCGGGCTGAGGTTGACCTGTCCCAGGCCGGCGGCGGCGGCGGCCAGGATGGGCTGGGGGGCCTGTTCACCCCAGGCGGCGCCGTCCACGCCCATGGGCTGGACCGCGACCGGCAGGCAGACGCGGCCGGATCGATCCATGGCCGCCGCCAGCACAGGGTCGGCGGCCGCAGGCTCGACCAGCAGCAGGTCGAGGGCCACGGCGGCGGCGCCGGCCTGGGTCAGGCGGTCGATGAGCCGCGCGTGGGTGTCGCGCGACCAGGGCCAGCGACCGAGGCTCTGGAGGCTGGGGTTGTCGATGGCGACGACCACGATGCGATCGTCGGGGGCCGGTCGGGCCTGGACGGCCATGAAGGCGTCGTAGACGAGGCCGTCGGCGCGACGCAGGGCCCCGCTGCGGTCGAGGACCAGGGCCAGGAGGGCGCAGACCAGCAGGACCCCCGCCGCCTCCAGCAGGCTGCGCCGGGCCAGGGGGGCGGCTGTCGATGAGCGGAGCAGGGTGGAGAGCCGCGCCAGGGTCACGACCCGGCTACCGGACCACGAGCGTCTGCGGAGGAGACCAGACGTCGACCAACTGGCCGAGCACCGTCCGGCTGGACCGCACGCGCCATTCGTAACGGCCGGGCGTCAGATCGGGAACGTCGATCCGGCCGGTCTCCAGACCCGAACGGTCCAGAACGGGCTCGGCCTGGCCGTCGCGGGTCAGGACGAAGCGGTAGCGGGGCTCGGCGGCGCCGTGCGAGGTCCAGCGGAAGGCCGCGTCGCGCCCCTGAACGTCCGCCGCGAGATCGTCGAGGCGGTTGCGGACGCGCAGGAGGTCATAGACCGAGCGTGGGCCCTCGAGGCCTTCGGACGTCAGGGCGCTGACGGCGACGACGTGGAAGCCGTCGGGCAGGGCCCCGAGCGAGACACGGGCCTGACCGGGTTCGCCCTCGAACTCCGCCAGGACGCCGGTCAGCGCCGTGTCGGTCGCGAGGACGGCGCGGTAGCGGGCGGCGCCGGGGACGGGGACGATGTCGAGGACCGCCTCATCGCCGCTGAGGGCGGTGTCGGGCGCGGCGAGGTAGGGGGCCGCGGGCAGGGCGGCGACGGCCAGGCCAGAGGCGGTGGCGACGGCGCCGAAGCCCGGGGGCAGGACCTGCAGCGCGCCGCCGGCCTCCACCGCGACGGCGCCGCCCAGCACCTCGGTCGTGGCGCGGCCGCTGTCGCTGTCGAAGCCCGAGCGGAAGTCGGTGCCGCGCACGGCCGACACCGAGACCGGCGTGCGCACGGAATAGGCGCCGTTGCGGCCGACCGAGGCGACCCGCGACTCCATCCGCCCCTGCAGCAGGGTGAAGACGCGCTCCGGGTCGCCCGAGGCCGCATCGGCGCGCAGGCGGTCGATGCGGACGCGGGTGTTGGAGGGGACGGCGACGGCGCTGCCGTCGGCCAGGGCGAGGCGCAGGCGGGCGTTGGGGCCGGTTTCGATCAGGGCGCCCTCGGCGACCGGCTGGTCGAGGCGGACGGGCACGGGGCGACCGGCCTGGGTGATGGACACCTGGCCCTGGAAGCCGGCGATGCGGGCGGTTTCTGTGCGGGGAGTCGCCTTCAGCATTTCGGCGGGAATGCGCAGGACGCCGCCGACCGGCAGACGGAGAGGGTCAGTGATCCCGTTCAGGGCGGCGATGCGCGGCCAGTCGGACGGACGGCGCAGAAACCGCTCGGACAGTTCGCTGAGGGTGTCGCCGGGCCGGATGACGTGGCGCAGCATGCCGTCATCTGCGGCCTGTGCGGCGGCGCGGGCGGCGGCGGGACCCGAGGCGCCGAAGCCCGACCCGGCGGCCAGGGCGGCGGCGACGGCCGCCACGAGTCCGAGAGAGCGGCGTCGCGGGCGAGCGGTGGTCATCGGGCGGGCGGCGGTCAAGGCGTCAGGGTCTCCAGCCGGTAGCCATAGCTGTAAACCGGCGTCAGACGAAAGCCGCGTTCGGGCCGAAGCTCCAGTTTGGACCGGACGCGGGAGACATGGACGTCCAGAGAGCGGCTGTTGACGTTGGGATCGCCGCCCCACACGGCCTCGATCAGATAGCTGCGCGCCAGGGCCCGGTGCAGGTTGCGGAAGAACAGGCGGGCGAGCTCGAACTCCTTGTGGGTCAGTTCGACGGTGCGGTCGTCGAAGGCGACGGTCAGGCCGAACGGATCGAAGACGTGGTCGGCGAGCGTCTCGGTGGCGTTGCGCTGCTCGGGCGGATAGGCGCGGCGCAGCAGGGCCTCGACCCGGGCGGTCAGGACGGCCGGGGAGGCGGGCTTGGACAGGAAGTCGTCCGCGCCGGCGTTCAGACCCTCGACCACGGCCTCGTCGTCGCTGAGGCTGGTGAGCAGCAGCATGGGCGGGGGCTGGTCGGTGTTCATCCGCACCCAGCGAATGACCTCCAGGCCGCTGCGGTCCGGCAGGCGCCAGTCGAGGATCAGCAGGTCGAAGGTCTCACGGCGCAGGGCGGACATGAGGGCGCCGCTGCGCGAAAAGGTGGTCGCGCGCCGGCCGGCCCCCTCCAGGGCGGAGGTCACCGCCGCCAGATGGTCGTCATCATCGTCGAGCACGCCGATCTTCATGGCGCGATCCTAGCATCCTGCGCGCGCCGGAAACGGGGCGCCGGCGGTCAGCATGGCCCGGAAACGTAAACGACTGTGAAATTCTGCGCGTCAGACGGGAGCGGAATGCAACCTGAGATAGGCCGGATCGAACTCCGCCACGGCGGCGAGGCGGTCCCAGTCGAGAATCTGGACCTGAAATTGGCTCCAGGACACCAGGCTTTCGGCCCTCAATTGCGAGATGAGGCGGTTCACATGCACCGTCGACAGGCCCAGGACGTCGCCGAGCACGGACTGGGTCAGGGGCAGTTCGAAGGCCATGCCGCGTACATGGCCGATGACCTGAAGCCGCAGGAACATCTCGCACAGCAGATGCGCCAGGTGGGCGAGGCCGGATCGGCGACCCATGGCCACCAGCCATTGGCGATGCACGGCGGCGTCGATGATGGTGTCCAGCCACAGCAGCCGGGTCAGGTGCGGATAGCGTTCGGTCAGTTCGATCAGACGGGCGTGAGGGGCGGCGGCGTAGACGCAGTCCGACAGGGCGACCACCCCATGGTCCATATGCTTCATCAGCAGGCTGTGGAGATCAACGAAGTCGCCGGCGACGTTGATCTCGGTGATCTGTCGACCGCCGTCGGCCAGGGTCGAGTAGCGGCCGGAGAAGCCGCTGAGCAGCAGGGTGCTCTGGGTCGTGATGGCCTTTTCGGGAACGATGTCCGTGCCCGCCGCGGCGCGCCGGGGCGGCTCGAGGATGCCGTCCAGGGCGGCCATCTCCTCGTCCGAAATAATGTCGCGACGTCGGAGTTTTTCGACGACGGCGTTCATGGGCGCTCCTGCTTCCACGCCCCACCCTGCGACTCAATGCGGGAAAGGCACAGCTTGTTTCCTGAACTGATCCGCCGAATGGCGATTTCACATATGTTAAGGCGGGTTACGCGGCGGACAGTAAGGTGGGGATGAAGCGTCGGAGGAGATCGACCTTGGACGTCTACCACTGCCTCGTCACAACCCGCCCCGGCGCCGTTCCGGAACTGCGCGACCTGTCCTGCGAGTCGGAGGCGGAGATTTCGGCCGCCGTCCTGCTGGCGGTGCGGGAATGGCGTTCCGTCGAGCTGGTCGAGGTGTTCCGCAACGGCGAGGCGACGGCGACCTATTCCCGCGATCAGCTCAGCCCTGGGGCTGACCTGGGCGCCACGGCCAGTCCGGCGGCGGCGACGTAGAGGTCGAGGTCGCCAGCACCGCCACGATCCGCCCGCCCTCTTCCTGGACCACAAGGGTGAAGTCGCCGGCGCGCCAGATGTCGGGCGCGCCATAGCGGAACAACTCGCCGAGCGTGGTCACGGCTTCCGCGCGCGCGGCCGCGTCGTCGGGGAATTCAGCGCCGACCTCGTCCAGTGAAGGATGGCCGTCGCGGGTGTGGAAGTAGTAGCGGGGCACGGGTCGAAAAGCCTCTGTGTGCTTCAAGAATCGACAAAAAGCCGTTTGGTTTCAGCGCGGCCATTGACGAAATCGGCATCGTGCCGTCATCCGTGAACCATGAGCGGGGTCAAGATCAGCGACGTGGCGCGCCTGGCCGGGGTGTCGGCCATGACCGTGTCGCGGGTCGTCAACGGACGGGGCGCGGTCAGCGCGGCCACGCGCGAGCGCGTCGAGGCGGCGGTGCGAACGCTGGGCTATTCGCCGAATGCGGCGGCGCGCAAGCTGGCGACGGGCCAGGCGGACCGGATCGGCCTGATCTATTCCAATCCAAGCCCGGGCTATCTGAGCGAGTTCCTGCTGGGCGCCCTGGCCGGGGCGCGGCGGATCGGCGCCCAGTTGATCGTCGAGCCGTGCGACGACGGGCCGGGGGGCGAGCGGGCGGCGCTGCGGCGTCTGGCCGGCGGCGGGGTGAAGGCGGTGATCCTGCCGCCGCCGCACGGGGAATCCGGGGAGGCCCTGTCGGAGGCGCGCGCGTTGGAGATGCGGGTGGCCGCCGTCGCGACCGGCGTGGCCCGGACCGGCGACGTCACCGTGCGGATCGACGACCGGGCGGCGGCGGCCGAAATGACGCGACGGCTGCTGAGCCTGGGTCACACCCGGCTGGGCTTCATCGGCGGCGCGACGGATCAATCGGCGAGCCGCGAGCGTGAAGAGGGGTTCCGGGTCGAGGTCGACGCGGCGGCGGCGCGAGGTCTGGTCGAGGCCGGGGACTTCACCTATCGCGGCGGTCTGGCGGCGGCGGAGCGGTTGTTGGCGCTGGAGGCGCCGCCGACGGCGATCTTCGCCGCCAATGACGAGATGGCGACCGCGGTGGTGGCGGCGGCGCACCGGCGTGGGCTGGACGTGCCCGGCGATGTCACGGTCGTGGGGTTTGACGACACGGCGGCGGCGACCTCAATCTGGCCGGCCCTGACGACGGTGCGGCAGCCTATCGCGGAGATGGCGGAAGCCGCCGCGTCCCTGTTGGGCGGGGCGGCGAGCGGTGAGCGGATCGACCATGTGCTGGCGCATCGGCTGGTCGAGAGAGGCAGTTCGGGACCGGCAAGCTGAGTGATCGTCGCGGCTTGACAGCCCTTCGGCGTCGCGCTCAATGTTATCGCTAACATATCGAGATCGGGGCGCGATGCGAGCGACCCCGGCGCGGCGAGGACATGATGAAGCTGACCGACATCCTGCCAGGCGACTGGCGCGACGCCGTCCTTGTGGGGCGGGTGATGACGGCCGAAGGGCCGAGCCCGGTGCTGCTGAAGGGCGGGCGGGTGATCGACGTGTCGCGATCCGGGCCGACGACCGCCGACCTGTTGGCCGAGGGAGGCGCCGCGGAGGCGACGGGGACGGAACTTGCGGAAATTGAGTATGCAACGATCAGCTCCGCCTGGGACGGAGCGGGCGATCTGACCCTGCTGTCGCCGCTGGACCTGCACTGTGTGAAGGCGTCCGGCGTGACCTTCGCGGTGTCGGCGCTGGAGCGCGTGATCGAAGAGCGGGCGCGGGGCGTGGCGGCCGAGGCGGCGGATATTCGCGCGCGTCTGTCGGAGCGGATCGGCGGCGACCTGAAGGCGGTCAGGCCCGGTTCGGATCAGGCGGCGGCCCTGAAACAGGCCCTGATCGCCGACGGACTGTGGTCGCAGTATCTGGAGGTCGCCATCGGGCCGGACGCGGAGATCTTCACCAAGGCGCCGGTGCTGGCCTCGGTCGGGTGGGGGGCGGAGGTCGGGGTGCGCGCCGATTCCGCCTGGAACAACCCCGAGCCCGAGGTGGTGCTGGTCTGTGATCCGGAGGGGCGAGCGGTCGGAGCGGCGCTGGGCAATGACGTCAATCTGAGGGACATCGAGGGACGATCGGCGCTGCTGCTGGGCAAGGCCAAGGACAACAACGCCTCGGCCTCGGTCGGGCCGTTCATCCGCCTGTTCGACGACCGGTTCAGTCTGGACGACGTGCGGACGGCGACGGTGACGCTGGAGGTGCGGGGCGAGGACGGTTTCGTGCTGGAGGGCGCCAGTTCGATGAGCCTGATCAGCCGCGATCCACTGGAGCTGGCGAAGCAGGCGTCGGGCGCCACGCACCAGTATCCGGACGGGTTCGCGCTCTACCTGGGGACCATGTTCGCCCCGGTGCAGGACCGGGACGCGCCGGGCGAGGGCTTCACTCACAAGATCAAAGATCGGGTGAAGGTGTCGTCGGAACGTCTTGGATCACTTGAGAACATCGTCACCACCTGTGATCGGGCGCCGCCCTGGACCCTGGGGATTTCGGGCCTGATGCGGAACCTGGCCGGACGTGGCCTGCTGGGAGGCGCGGCATGAGCGGGGCGATCTATCCGTCGTTGCGGGGCCGGGTCGTCGTCGTCACCGGCGGCGGGTCGGGCATCGGCGCCGGAATGACGGAGGCGTTCGCCCGCCAGGGGGCGCGGGTGGCGTTCCTGGATGTCGCGGATGCGGACTCCCGGGCGCTGGAAGCCCAACTGGCGACGCTGGATCCGGCGCCGGTGTATCGCCGATGCGATCTGACGGACATCGAGGCGCTGCAGGCCTGTCTGGCGGAGATCGCCAAAGACCTGGGGCCGATCGAGGTGCTGGTCAACAACGCGGCCAATGACGACCGCCACAGCCTGGCCGAGGTCACCACCGCCTATTGGGACGACCGGATCCATGTGAACCTGCGTCACCTGTATTTCGCGGCCCAGGCCGTCGCGCCGGCGATGAGGGCTGCGGGCCGGGGCGTGATCCTGAACCTGGGGTCGATCAGCTGGCACCTGGGTCTGCCGGACCTGTCGCTCTATGAGACCGCCAAGGCGGGCATCGAGGGCATGACGCGGGCTTTGGCGCGCGAGCTTGGGGCGGACGGGGTGAGGGTCTGCTGCATCGTGCCGGGCAACGTCAGAACCCCGCGTCAGATGAAGTGGTACACGCCCGAAGGCGAGGCCGAGATCGTCGCCGCCCAATGTCTGAAGGGCCGGCTGGAGCCGCGCGACGTCGCCGCCCTGGCGATGTTCCTGGCGTCGGACGACGCACGTTTGATTACAGGGCACCAGTTTTTCGTGGACGCGGGCTGGCGCTGACACCAGCCTCGGACACGCGAGGATTCAGGGCCGACAGAGCCCTAAGGGAAGGGAGAGTTTCAAGATGGCGGGACCGACAGGGGGCGCCGACGCCCCGGATCTAGCGGGGGCCGACAAGATCAATATGGGCTTCATCGCCCTGATCGTCGCGGTGGCGACCATCGGCGGCTTCATGTTCGGCTATGACTCCGGCGTCGTGAACGGCACCCAGAAGGGGCTGGAAGGCGCCTTCAGCCTGGATGAGGCGGGTCTGGGCGTGGCGGTGGCGGCCCTGCTGCTGGGCTGTGCGGTCGGGGCCTTCGCGGCCGGACGTCTGTCGGACATGATCGGACGCAAGGGCGTCATGCTGTGGGCGGCGGTGCTGTTCATCGCCTCGGCCCTGGGCGCCGGTTTCGCCGATGCGTCGAGCCACTTCATTATCGCCCGCTTCATCGGCGGTCTGGGCGTGGGCGCGGCCTCTGTGCTGGCCCCGGCCTATATCTCGGAAGTCACCCCGGCGGCGATCCGGGGACGGCTGTCGAGCGTGCAGCAGATCATGATCATCACCGGCCTGACCGGCGCCTTCCTGGCCAACTACGCCCTGGCGAAGTCGGCCGGCGGATCGACGGAGGAATTCTGGGGCGGCATCCCGGCCTGGCGCTGGATGTACTGGCTGCAGGTCATCCCGGCGGGCATCTATCTGCTGGCCCTGACCCTGATCCCGGAAAGCCCGCGCTATCTGGTGGTCAAGGGGCGCGACGCCCAGGCCGAGGGGGTGCTGGCGCGCCTGTTCGGCGCCGAGGCCGCCGGCCGCAAGGTGGCCGAGATCCGCGCCAGTCTGGCGCATGACCACAAGCCGAAGCTGTCGGACGTGCTGGATCCGATCTCGAAGAAGGTGCGGCCGATCCTGTGGGCCGGCCTGATCCTGGCCGTGTTCCAGCAACTGGTCGGCATCAACATCGTCTTCTACTACGGTGCGGTGCTGTGGCAGTCGGTGGGCTTTTCCGAGAACGACGCCCTGCTGATCAACATCCTGTCGGGCTCGCTGTCGATCCTGGCCTGCCTGGGCGCCATGGCGGTGATCGACAAGATCGGGCGCAAGCCGCTGCTGCTGGTCGGTTCGGCGGGCATGGCGGTGACCCTCGGCGTCATGGCCTGGTGCTTTTCCCAGGCGCAGATGGTCGACGGCGCCCTGAGCCTGCCGGAGAGTATCGGGCCGGTCGCCCTGGTGGCGGCCAACGCCTATGTCGTCTTCTTCAACCTGAGCTGGGGCCCGGTCATGTGGGTCATGCTGGGCGAGATGTTCCCGAACCAGATGCGCGGCTCGGCCCTGGCCATCGCCGGCTTCGCCCAGTGGATCGCCAACTTCGCCATTTCGGTGTCGTTCCCGGCCATGGCGTCGGGTCTGGGGCTGACGGTGACCTATGGCTTCTACGCGGTCAGCGCGGTGATCTCCTACTTCCTGGTCCAGGCCTGGGTGAAGGAGACGCGCGGGCGCGAACTGGAAGAGATGACGGGCTGAGCCATGGCGATCGAAGGGTGTTCGGCGCCGGAGCTGGTCTGGGACGTTCGCGCCGAACTGGGCGAGGGGCCGGTGTGGGACGCCGGACGCGCCTGCGTCTGGTTCGTCGACATCAAGGGGCGCAAGCTGCATCGCCACGATCCGGCGACGGGTCGCAACGACAGCTGGGACACGCCGGATCAGACCGGATTCGCCCTGCCGGCGGACGACGGGTCGCTGATCTGCGGGGTTCGGGGCGGGCTGCACCGCTTCGACCCCGGGACCGGCCGGTTCGAGATGATCCTGCCGGTCGAGACGGACCGGCCGGGCAATCGCCTGAATGACGGCTATGTCGATCCGGAGGGCGGGCTGTGGTTCGGGTCGATGGACGACGCCGAGGCGGCGCGGACCGGGGCGCTGTATCGCTGGTTCGGCGGCCGGCTGGAACGGCATGACGACGACCACGGCATCACCAACGGCCCGTGCCTGAGCCCCGACGGGCGGACGCTGTACCACCACGACACGGCCGACCGGACCATCTTCGCCTATGACCATGAGGCGGGACGGATTTCGAACCGGCGACCGCTGGCGATTCCGCGAAAGGGCTATCCCGACGGGCCGGCGGTCGATGCGGACGGCGCCTTGTGGATTGGGCTGTTTCACGGCGGGGGCGTCGGCCGGTTCGCGCCGGACGGGACCGAGCTGGAGACCCTGGCCTTTCCTGTGCCGACGGTGACCAAGGCGGCGTTCGGCGGCGATGACCTGAAGACCGTCTATGCGACCACGGCGTGGAAGGGGCTGGGGGCGGAGGCGAGGGCGGCGCATCCGACGGCGGGGGGGCTGTTCCGCTTCACCGTGACGACGCCCGGCCTGGCCCCGAACCGGATCCGGCTGTGATCCGGCTGGCCGCCGGAGACTGGACGGCGGGGGTCCGGCCCGAGCTGGGCGGGGCCGTGGTCTTTCTGCGGAAGGGCGATCTGGATGTGTTGCGGCCGACGGCGGAGGGGGCGGTCGATCCGCTGGAGACGGCCTGTTTTCCTCTGACGCCCTACGCCAACCGGATCGCGGGCGCGCGGTTCCGGTTCCGGGGACGCGAGGTGTCGATCCCGACCCTGGCGGCCTTCACGCCACATGCCCTGCACGGCGACGGATGGCTGAAGCCCTGGACGGTCGAGCGCGCGTCGTCGGATCGGGTGGTGCTGGCGCTCGACGGCGGCGGGGACGATCACTGGCCGTGGGCCTATCGGGCGCGGCAGTCGCTGGCTCTCAGCGACGAGGGGCTGGAGATCGTGCTGGAGATGGAGAACCGGTCCGGGGACGAGATGCCCGGCGGACTGGGGCTGCATCCCTATCTTCCGCGACCGGCAGGCGCGCGGCTGACGGCGGCGACCACCGGGGTCTGGACCGGAGCCGACATCGTGCCGGACCGGCTGGCGGCTTCGGCCGGGATCGCGGACTGGACCGGGCAGGCGGTGGACGCGGCGGCGGCGGCCGTTTCCCTGATCGACAACGCCTATGAGGGCTGGAACGGCGTCGCCGAACTGGCCGACGACGGCGGCGTGACGCGGATTTCGTCGGATGCGGATCGGCTGCATGTCTATGCGCCGCAGGGGCAGGGGTTCGTCTGTCTGGAGCCGGTCACGCATCGGCCGGACGTCTTCAACCAGGCCGAGCCCGGTGAGGGCGGGTTCCGGGTGCTGGCGCCGGGCGGCCGCATGACGCTGCGAATGACGGTCGGCCGGACCGCTGCCTGAATCATCATATGATCATATCGGTTTGCGACGGCGCGGACCGGCGTATAGTCACGCCCGATGAGCTCCCTGGATCAGGCGGATGAGGCGCGGCGCGGCGTGGAGCGCGCGCTGTCGGGCCATGCCCAGATCGTGCGCGCCCTGGGCGAGGACATCCTGGCGGGCCGGTATCCGGCCGGGGAGAAGCTGCCGCCGGAACCCGAGCTGCTGGCGCGGTTCGGCGTGTCCCGCACGGCCCTGCGCGAGGCGTTCAAGACGCTGACGGCCAAGGGGCTGCTGATCGTCAAGACGCGGGTGGGGACAAAGGTCGCCGGGCCGGATGGCTGGAACTTCTTCGACGCCGATGTGCTGGCCTGGAAGGTTCGGACGGGGATGGACGCCGATTTCCGGCGGCATCTGGCCGAGGTGCGGCTGGCGGTCGAGCCGGCGGCGGCCGAACTGGCGGCGCAGAAGCGCACGGATGACGATCTGAAGGCCATGCGCGACGCCGTGGCGGCGATGCGCGCGGAGACCCGGTCCGAATACGGCTTCGCCCGGGCCGACCTGTCGTTGCATATCGCGGTGGGGGCGGCGTCCAAGAACCCGATGATGCGGTCGCTGGCGGGGGTCATCGAGACGGCCCTGCTGGAGGCCTTCACCCTGAGCCCGCCGGTGCGCCAGCCGGAGCTGCATCGCGACACGGTCGACGCCCACGAACGGATCGTCGACCGGATCGAGGCCCGTGACGGGCCCGGCGCGGCCGAGGCCATGCGGGCCGTCATCGACGCCGGCTATGTGCGGGTCGAGGCGGAGAATCGATCTCCGCCTCGCTGATTCCCGGGCGGCTAAAGAGCCTGGTATTTGAAGTTGCGGAAGCGGGCCTCGCCGGAACCGGCCGAATAGAGGCCCGGCCGCAGCATCATGAAGCCGCCGCGCACATTGTGGTGGTAGCCCGAGACCTCCATCTGGCGGTCGAATTTGGACCAGGTCCGGCCGTCCGCCGAGGTGTGGAAGGTGACGATGTGCCGGTTGTTGGTCAGGCGCATGAACATGCGCTTGCCCAGCGGATTGGCCGGTCGGCCACGCTCCATGCCGTACTGGTGGGTGACGAAGCGCGTCTTGTCGAAGCCGAGGCCGGCGTAGAGGGCGCTGTCGTAGAAGAGCAGCAGGCCCGCCGTGGCGCCGTCGTCGATCTCGATCTCGCATTCGATCTGATAGGCGTGCTCGCCCTGGACGAAGGTGAGCGGCGAGCAGTCCTTGGGCGCGGTTCCCTTGGCCGGCAGGTGCAGGGTCCCGCCCTGGCGGCGGAAGCGGGCGCGCTCGTCGGGGCCGGGATTGTAGAAGCTCCACTGGGTGCCGAACTTGTCGGTCGAGAAGTCGTCGGACAGGGCCATGCCGTGCTTCTGGCCGGCGATGCGGGCGGGCTTGGCCATGGGGGTCGAGAGATCGCCGCCCGCCGCTTCCGGCCAGCCGTCGTCGGTCCAGGTGATGCGGTCGAGCAGGGTCTGGCGGCCCAGGGTCCAGTAGCCGTTCTCATAGCCGTGATAGACGGTCCACCAGTCGCCGTTGGGGCCCTCCACGAAGGTGGCGTGGCCGCGTGACCACCATTTCTCGCGCGCGTCGGCGGTGCGGACGATGGGATTGCGCGGGTGATCCTGCCACGGGCCGAAGACGGATTTCGAGCGGGCCACGATGACCATGTGTCCGGTCGGGGGACCGGCGGTGCCGCCGACGGCGGTGATCATGTAGAACCAGTCGCCGCGCTTCATCACCTTGGGACCTTCGGGCGAGAAGCTTTCGACGTCCCAGTCGTCCGGATAGCGCCAGGGGTCATAGACGTGTTTGGGTTCGCCGACGGTGGACAGGCCGTCGTCGGTCAGCTCGATCATGTCGCCGCCGGACAGGAACAGATAGCGTTTGCCGTCCTCGCCGACGATGTGGCCGGGATCGATATAGCCCTGCAGCTTCATGTCGATGGGCTCGCTCCACGGACCTTCGATCCGGTCGGCCCAGATCACATAGTTGGAGCGGTAGTCGGGGAAGCGGGCGGGGATGTAGAGGAAATAGCGGCCGTTGTGCTTGCACAGCTCCGGCGCCCAGACCGAGCCGATGTTCTTGGTCAGGGCGGCGACGACCGGGGTCCAGTTCACCAGATCCTTCGACTGCCAGATGACCAGACCCGGCACCGACTCGAAGGACGAGAAGGTCATGTAGTAGGTGTCGCCGTCCTTGAGGATCGACGGGTCGGGACGGTCGCCGGCCATGACCGGATTAAGGAAGGTCCCGTCGCCGAGATCGCCGAGGCGCTGACCCTCGATCCCCCTGGGCCAGGTCATGGCGCTCCAGTCGCCGGGACAGGCGGCGGCCTGAGAGGGAACGGCCGATGCGGGGGAGGGCGTTGCGGCGGAGGCCAGGGCCGGGGTGGCGGCGCCGGCGGCCATGACGCCGAAGGCGCCGCGTCGTGTGAGCTTCATCCCTATTTCCTTCTTGCGCGGATTTGTATTATTATATGAGTGTAACGCCGCGAAGAACGGCGACAAGGGGTCACAGGCGCATCGGTTGCGGAAACCGGTGTCAGCCAGGGGAGGGGAACGGAGTGAGGTCGCACCGCCTCAAGTTCGTGCTGTTGGCGTCCGCCGTCGTGGCGGCGACGGGCGTCGTCGCGCCGGTCATAGCCCAGGCGCGGCAGGAGGTCGCCCAGGCGCCGGATCGGCCGAGGATCGGGCCGGGCGCGGACGGGCGGCTGGTGCAGTTTCCCGATTCGCGCGGCGACCGGGTCCCGGACTTTTCGCACGCCGGCTATGGCGGCGGCGGCGTGGCGCCGCCGGTCCCGCCCGCGACGCTGGTTGTGGAGGCGCCGAGGGGCGACGCGACCGCGACGATACAGGCGGCGATCGACAGGGTTTCGGCACGGCCCGTCGGCGCCGACGGGCTGCGGGGCGTTGTGCAACTGGCGCCGGGCGTCTTCGACATCGCCGGCCAGCTGAAGGTGCGGACGTCCGGCGTGATTCTGCGCGGGGCGGGCGCGGGTGAAGGCGGCACGACGCTGCGCGCGACCGGCGTGGATCGGCGCAGCGTCATCGACGTGCGCGGACGCGACGGGGCCGAGGTCGAGGCGTCGGCGCGGCGTCGTGTCGTCGACGACCGTGTCGCCGTCGGTTCGCATCGGCTGCGTCTCGACTCGGTCGACGGCCTGAGCGTTGGCGACGAGGTCGAGATCGGTCGTCCGTCCACCGCGGAATGGATCGCGGACCTGGGCATGAACCGGTTCGAGGGCTGGCGGCCGCAGAACCGGCTGCACTGGCAGCCGGGGTCGCGCGATCTGTCCTGGACCCGGCGCATCACCGCCATCGAGGGGGACGCGGTGATCCTGGACGCCCCGATCACGACCGCGCTCGAGGCGCGTTACGGCGGCGGCTGGGTCGCGCCGGTCGGCCGCGAGGGGCGTCTGTCCCAGGTCGGGATCGAGAACCTGCGCCTGGTCTCGGTGCATGACGCGGCGCGGCCGAAGGACGAGGATCACGCCTGGTTCGGGGTGAGCCTGGATCATGTGCGGGACGGCTGGATCCGCGACGTCTCGGCGCGCGGCTTCGTCAGCTATGTGGTCAATCTGGGCCCGGACGCGTCGCGGATCACGGTTCAGGATGTCGAGGCGGCCGAGCCGGTCAGCGAGATCGGCGGGTTCCGGCGACGGGTCTTCTATTCCGCCGGGCAGCAGGTGCTGTTCAACCGTTGCGCCAGCCGCGACGGATCGCATGATTTCATTCTCGGGCACGGGGCGGCCGGGCCGAACGTGTTCCTGGACTGCACGGCCGTGGACGCTCACGACGATTCGGGGCCGATCGAGAGCTGGGCGTCCGGCGCCCTGTTCGACAACGTCGTGGTGCGCGGCGGGCCGCTGCGGCTGGCCGACAGGGGCAAGGACGGGCAGGGCGCGGGCTGGACGGCCGCCAATTCGGTCCTGTGGAACTGCGAGGCGACGGACGTGGAGGCCGCCATGCCGCCGGGCGCTTTCAACCTGGCGATCGGCTGCAAGGGGGTGGTGACCGGCGACGGGATCGTGGAGCAGCCCGGCGTCGAAGCGTTCCGGGACTTCCATCGCGCCATGCGGGCCGAGCCGCGCAGCCTGTATGTCGCCCAATTGTCAGAGCGTCTGGGCGCGGGCGCCGAGGCCGCCCTGGCGCGGGTCATTTATCCAGCGGTTCCGGCCGGGACGCCGCGTCTGGCGGCGGCCGAGGTGCGGGCCTGGGAGACGGCGAATGCGCCGGAGCCTGCCGCCCACGGGCCGCTGAAGATCGAGGGCGGCAGGTTCGTCATCGACGGCCAGGACGCCTGGACCCGTCGCGTCGGGTTCTCCTGGTTCCAGGGACAGATGCCGCCGTCGCTGGCGCGCGGTTTCGGCCCGGCCATCACCCGTTTCGCGCCGGGACGTGACGGCGTCGGGGCCACCGACGACCTGGCCGAGACGGTCGCCAATCTGAGGCCCGGCGACGTCTTCTATCAGCACTACGGCCTCTGGTACGACCGGCGGCGGGTCGATCACAACTACTACGGCTCGCCCGACGAGCGGACCGGCGAGGTCTGGGGACCGCTGATGGAGCTGCCCTGGAGCCGCAGCGGGACGGGTCGGGCCTGGGACGGGCTGAGCAAATACGACCTGACCCGGTTCAATCCCTGGTATTTCGACCGGATCGACGGTTTCGCCGTCGAGGCGGATCGGCGGGGGCGGGTGCTGTACCTGAACGTCTATTTCCAGCACTGGCTGCTGGAGAGCCGGTCCCACTATGTCGACTTCCCGTGGCGGCCGGTGAACGCGATCCAGCCGACGGGTCTGCCCAATGAGGTTCCGGCGGCCGACGTCTTCTATGACGTGTCGGACCCGGTGCGGCGCGATCTGCACCGCCGTTATATCCGCCACACCCTGGACGTGCTGAAGGACCGGACCAATGTCGTCTACGGCATCGACCGGGAGTATTCGGGGCCGCTGAGTTTCGTCGAGTTCTGGCTGGACGAGATCGCGGCCTGGGAGCGCGAGAACCGCCAGGACGTGAAGGTGGCGCTGGAGATACCCAAGGCGCAGCTGGACGCCCTTCTGGCCGATCCGAAGCGGCGGCCCCTGTTCGACGCCATGGCGGTCCATCACTGGCTGTATCGGAACGACGGTCGGCTGTTCGCCATCGTGGGCGGGATCAACAAGGCGCCGCGCGAGCAGCAGGACGCCTTCATCCCGCCGCCCAACGGCAATGAGGCCCTGGGCGTCCAGCGCGCGCCGCTGTGGGAGACGACGCCGGCGATGAAATATCGGGCCTGGCGCGAATACGCCGACAAGGCGCCGGACCTGGTCTTCCTATTTCCCCAGAATTTGTTCCCCGACCTGACGAAGGCGGTCGAGGCGGCGGTTCCGGGCGAGGTACGGCGCGGCTCGGTGATGACGGACGAGGCGGTGACGGAGGCGGGGACGCCGTCGACGACGGCCTGGTCCACGGCGTTGAGGGGCGGGGGACGGCTGATCTATTCGACCGACGGCGGCGAGGTGCGATTGGGGCTTGGCGGAAGCTGGCGCGTGACCTGGATCGGCGAGGCCGGAGACGCGCCTTTTGACGGCGACGTGGCGGCGGTCAACGGCGTCGTCAGTCTGCGCCCGCCGCCCGGCGTCGCGGGGCGTGCATGGGCGGCGTTACTGACATCGCCAAGTTGAATCTCAGTTTCTCAAAATGCAGGAAGGGAATCCATTTTATGGACAAGAACAGAGGTCGACAAATCACCTGATGTGATTCAGAATGACACCGGTGGACAACATCCGATGTCCGCAAAGAACGAGCGTTCGGTCCGGCCAAAAGCCGAAAGATCGGGGCAAACCTAGAGGGGAAGATTATGAAGTCAGAAAACAGAATCGGCGTGCGCCTGAACGGCTCCGCCTCGGCCCTGGCCCTGGCGATGGGGGCGGCGGGCCTGATGATGATGGCGGCGACGCCGGCCATGGCCCAGACGCAGGACGAGCAGCCGACCCAGGTCGACGAGATCGTCGTCACCGGGATCCGGGCGTCCCTGGCCAGCGCGCTGAATGAAAAGCGGCGCTCCAACACCATCGTCGACGTCATCAACGCCGAGGACATCGCCGACTTCCCGGACGCCAACCTGGCCGAGTCGCTGCAGCGCATTCCGGGCGTGTCGATCGACCGTGAGAACGGCGAAGGCAACTCGATCTCGGTGCGTGGTCTGGGCGGCGACTTCACCCGCGTGCGGCTGAACGGCCTGGAGACGCTGTCGACCTCTGGCGCCAGCAACGCCGACGGCGCCCTGCGTCGCGACCGGGGCTTCCAGTTCAACACCTTCGCTTCGGAGCTGTTCAACTCGCTGCGCGTGCAGAAGTCGGCCGATGCGGTGACGGACGAGGGCTCGCTGGGGGCGACGGTGGACCTGATCTCGGGCCGGCCGTTCAACTTCAGCGACCGCCGGGTGGCCGTGTCGCTGCAGGACGCCTTCTACGAGAACGGCGAGACCCACAATCCTCGCGTGGCCCTGCTGGCGTCGGATCGCTGGGACAGCAAGATCGGCGAGTTCGGCGTGCTGGGGTCGCTGGCCTATAACGAGCGCAAGTCGGAGATCGATTCGTACCAGCGCGGGGTGGGGTCCAACGAATATCTGTATCGCGGGTCGACGTTCAACAACGTCGGGACCAATGCGGCGGGAGATCATCAGGGCTTCGCCCTGCCGATCGGCACCAATCCGGCGACGGCGTTTCCGCGCGTGACCAACCCCGAGGCCCTGGGCTTCCTGATCGGATCGGACCCGGCCGCCTATGCCCTGCTGAACGGCGGCGCCACGCGGGGATCGCTGGTGCGGATTCCGTCGCTGGCGACGCTGAACCACCGTGAGGTCGAGCAGGATCGCCTGGGCGCCACCCTGTCGTTCCAGTGGCGGCCGACGGACCGGACGACGGTCAGCGTGGACAATCTCTATTCCGAGATGACCCAGGTCTCGACCAACTATCAGATCGGCGCGGTCGGGCTGAACCGGAACAACACCAACGGCAACCGGACGCTGACCAGCTTCAGCTATCAGACCTTCCCGACGACCAGTTCCGGCAACAACAGCTATCGGAACCGTCGCGGCATCTACGCCAACTGCACCAGCCAGGAAGCCACGGATTTCCGGGACGCCATCGACTGCGGCCAGTCGCTGTACGGCAATACGCCGGTCTTCACGACGGCGCCCGGCGCGACCACGAACAATCTTCTGCCGGGCACGGGCAGCTTCAATCCGAACAATCTGGAAGTCTACGACTACTACAACCAGCCGGGCTCGGTCGGCTATATTCCGCACCCCAACTATCTGGCGCTGCGTGGCCAGTTCATCGGCCGTCCGTCCGTACGGGTGCTGGATGCGGCGCTGAGCCCGACCGGGGCGAACGCCGACTATCTGGTGCTGTCCAACGTGGACATGCGTTCGGCGGTCGACCAGGGCGGATACACCACCAAGTTCCGGCAGAACTCGATCAATATCGAGCATGAGTTCTCGGATCGGCTGCGGATGACCTTCCTGTACGGGGACTCCGAATCCACCAACGAGAACACCGGTCTGCTGGCGGACTTCATCCGACTGGATTCCGGCCAAGGCACGGCGGGTGACGGCTATTTCGTCTATGACGCCCGCGGCGGCGGCGACATGCCGCTGATGGATTTCGGCTTCGATGTGGCGAACCCGAACAGCTGGAATTTCGTGAAGGGCTATTCGGCCCTGCGTCACTACCGGACGATCACCGAGAACGGCTACAACGCGGTCAAGATCGACCTCGAGTGGGACATCAACGACGACTACACCCTGCGCTTCGGCGGGACGCAGCGGGCGTTCGACTTCTACTACACCCGCTTTGAGCGCCTGATCGGCGACACCATGAACCCCAGCCTGCTGGAAGGGGTGAACACCGGTCTGGCCCAGCCCACGACGGTCGGCCAGATGGGTCAGGTCGTCAGCTGGGGCAAGGGGCTGGACGTGCCGAACGGCATGCCGACCAGCTTCTTCACGCCCAATCTGGGCGCCTTCCAGCAGCGGTTCGGTTTCGACTGCGACTGCATCAACGAGTGGGGCGACTGGCGTCTTTCGGACCTGCGCAACGGCGGGGTGAACACCTTCTGGGTGGATGAGGAGAGCACCAGCTACTACGGCCAGCTGGACTTCAGGGAACTGCTGTTCGGTCGTGATCTGCGCGGCAACGTCGGGCTGCGCTATGTCGAGACCGAGGTCGACGCCCGCGGGCGTTCGCCGAGCGGTCGTCCAGTCGAGAACAGCAACAGCTATGAGGACATCCTGCCCTCGCTGAACCTGGTCTATGAGTGGAACGACAAGCTGCTGTTCCGTTTCGCCACGGCCAAGGTCATGGCGCGGCCGCAGATGATGGCGCTGCATCCCGGCGTCACCTCGTTCAACGTGCCGACCGGCATCGGCACGGCTCCGGCCGAGTTCAACGGCTCGAACGCTGCGATCACCCTGGGCAACACCCGCCTGAAGCCGTTCCGCGCCGACAACTTCGACTTCAACGTCGAATGGTATTTCGCGCGCGACGCGGTGCTGTCGCTGGCCATCTTCCACAAGAAGATCGAGAGCTTCCCGCAGGTGGTTCTGCGTGAGAACCGCCTGAGCGAAATCTTCGACGCCGACGCCATCGCCAACCTGAGGGCGACCTGGGACGGCCTGGTGGACGAGGGATCGGAAAGCCGTCGCGCCTATATCGACACCGATCAGCCGTTCCAGATCCGCCAGTACAATGACGCGCCGGGCGGCACCCTGGACGGGTTCGAAATCGCCTATCAGCAGAACCTGACCTTCCTGCCGGGCTTCTGGTCCAACTTCGGCGTCCAGGCCAACTACACCAAGATCGAGTCGGAGCTGGAATACATCCTGGATCCGGCGCGGAACCTGACCGGCACGGCGCCCTTCCTGGGGGCCTCGCCGGAATCGTTCAACGCCACGATCTTCTATGAAGTCGATCGCTGGAGCGCGCGGGTCTCGGCGGCCTATCGCGCGGCCTATCAGACCACCTATCCGCTGGCGTCGGGCGGGTGCGATCCGGGCGTCTGCGACTCGCCGCTGATCAACGACTTCGTCGGAAGCGACGAGACGCTGAACGTCGATGCGGCGGCCACCTTCAAGGTGACCGACACCATCACGATCACGGCAGAGGCGCTGAACCTGACCAATCAGACGGACAGCCGCTGGGCCTATCAGGACGATCCGGTCGTCCAGAACTACGCCAGCACCGGGCGTCAGTTCTTCGTCGGGGCCCGGATGACCTTCTGATCCTGCATGCGTCTTCGCAGCTGAGGGTCTCCTCCCCACGCTGCGCTTCGGGCGCCGGTTCGCCGGCGCCCGCTTTTTCTTTTCCGATCGAGGCCGCGATGATCCCGAAACTGTCACGCCTGATGACGGCCGGAGCCGTCGCCCTGGGTCTGGGTCTCGCGGGGCAGGCTGCAGCGCAGACGCCGCCGCCCGGAGGCACGCCGATCACGCCCATCCGCGCGTCCAAGATCATCCTGGTGGGAGATTCCACCACGGCGGTGGTGGGCGGCTGGGGGCCGAGCTTCTGCGCCTACCACGTGACCTCGTTCCTGACGTGCGTGAACCTGGCGCGCGGAGGGCGGAGTTCCGGCAGCTATATCGCCGAAGGCTCTTGGGACATCGCCCTGGCGGAAATGTCGACCGACGGGTACGGCCAGACCTATGTGCTGATCCAATTCGGGCACAACGACCAGCCGGGCAAGCCGGGCCGGTCCACCGATCTGGCGACCGAGTTTCCCGCCAACCTGCGCCGCTATGTGGCCGAGACGCGGGCCAGGGGCGCGATCCCGGTGCTGGTGACGCCGCTGGCGCGACGGCAGTTCGTCGACGGCCGGCTGCAGAACGATCTGGAGCCCTGGGCCCAGACCATCCGGGACGTCGCCGCCGAAACAGGGACGCCGCTGGTCGATCTGAACGCGGCCAGCGTCGCGGCGGTCCAGGCCCTGGGGCCGATGATGTCGGCCCAGTTCGCCCAGGCCGCTCCGTCACAGGAGGTGGCGGCGGCCCTGCTGACCGGCACGACCATTCCGGCCTCGACCGGCGTGCCGGCGCCCGCCGTTCCCGCCGCACCGCCGGCCGCCCAGCCGGCGCCGGGCGCCGCGACCCTCCAGGACAACGCCGCCGTGGAGCCGCTGGGCCAGGCGCGGATATCGTTCGACTACACCCACCTGGGCACGGTGGGCGCGGACTTCTTCGCCCGCATGGTGACCGAGCATCTGGCCGTCGCCGTGCCGGCGCTGAGGCGCAATCTGATTCCCTGATCGAGACTGCGGCCCCGGCCGTGCACGGAGGAAGCCCATGTTGAACCGGCGCGCGATGATGCTGACGGCCGCTGCGGGGGTCGCCCTGTCGGGGAAGGCCTGGGGCCAGGAGGCGCCGCCGGTCGCGGACGTCGAGGCGGCGATGCGCCGGGCCACCGACTTCATGACGGGGAAGGTCGCGGTGCGCGGCGGCTATGTCTGGTCCTACCTGGCCGACTTCTCGCGGCGGTGGGGCGAGATGGAAGCCTATCCGACCATGATCTGGACCCAGGCGCCGGGCACGCCGGAGATGGGGCAGGTGTTCCTGGACGCCTGGAAGGCGACGGGCGACGAGGCCTATTACCGCGCGGCCGAGGCGGCGGCGGGGGCCCTGGTGGAGGGGCAACATGCCTCGGGCGGCTGGAACTACATCATCGATTTCGGCGGCGAGGAGTCGATCCGTCGCTGGTACGAGACCATCGGGCGCAACGGCTGGCGGCTGGAGGAATTCCAGCACTACTACGGCAACGCCACCTTCGATGACCACGCCACGGTGGAGTGCGGCCGGTTCCTGCTGCGGCTGCACCTGGCCAAGGGGGATGCGAAGTGGCGCGCCCCGCTGGACAAGGCGGTGAGCTTCATCCTGGACAGCCAGTATCCGGTCGGCGGCTGGCCCCAGCGGTGGCCGCGCATGGGCGAGTTCAGGAACCACGGCAAGCCGGACTATACCGGCTACATCACCCTGAACGACGAGGTGGCCGAGCAGAACATCGATTTCCTGCTGCTGGTGCTGCAGCAGTTGAAGGACGAGCGGGTGCGCGAGCCGATCGAACGGGCCATGCGCTGCTTCCGCGACCTGCAACACGTGGCGCCGACGCCGGGCTGGGCGTTGCAGTACACGCTGGACATGAAGCCGGCGGGCGCGCGCACCTATGAGCCGCGCGCGGTGGTGCCGCACACCACGGCGGCGGCGATCGACAAGATGCTGGAATTCTATCGACTGACGGGGGACCGCAGCTATCTGGCGCGTCTGCCCGAGGCGCTGGACTGGCTGGCGTCGGTGGAGTTGCCGCGCGAGCGGTGGAGCGGGGATCGCAACTTCCTGCGCCACTATGAGCCGGAGACCAACCGTCCGATCGCCGTGCATCGGCGCGGCTCGAACGCCCAGAACGGCGAGTATTACGCTGATTTCGACGCATCGAACGAGCGGGGCGAGAAGCACATCGATCTGGCGCGGTTGCGGGCGCGGGTCGCCCAGACGGCGGCCCTGAGCCCGGAAGAGGCGACCAAGGATTCGGTCCTGCTGGGCCGGGGGCCCAGCCGTCTGCCCGACTATGTGGTGACGCGCGAAGTCGGCGGGTCGGATCTGAACATCACCGCCGGGCCGGGGCATGACGGGCGGATCGGAGCGATCGTCGCGGAGTTGAACGCCGAGGGATACTGGCCGCAGGAACTGCGGACGACGAGCCACCCCTATCGGGGGCCGGGACCGGCGGAGCCGCCGCCGGGGTTCGTGGACCGGGGTCAGGTCGGGGACGCCTGGGACACCTCGCCCTTCACCGAACCCACAGGCCCGATCGGCATTTCGACCGGCCTGTACATCAACAACATGAGCCGCCTGATCGCCCATGTGGCGAAGGCGAAGCAGGCCTGAGGGAACCGTCAGGCGGCCGTGTCGCGGGCCGGGGCGTGGGGGTCGTAGTTGAGGATGGGCGCCAGCCAGCGTTCGGTCTCGGCCAGGGTCATGCCCTTGCGTTCGGCATAATCCTGGACCTGGTCGCGGTCGATCTTGCCGACGCCGAAATAGTGGCTGCCCGGATGGCTGAAATACAGGCCTGAGACCGAGGCCGGGGGCGTCATGGCGAAGCTTTCGGTGAGGGCCATGCCCGCGTTCTCGCCCGCGTTCAGCAGGCGGAACAGGGTGGCCTTTTCCGTGTGGTCGGGCTGGGCCGGATAGCCGGGAGCGGGGCGGATGCCCTGGTATTTCTCCTCGATCAGGTCCTGGATCGAGGCGGTCTCGTCGGCGGCGTAGCCCCACAGGCCGGTGCGGACCTCCTTGTGCAGGCGTTCGGCGAAGGCCTCGGCGAGACGGTCGGCCAGGGCGGTGGCGAGGATGGCCGAATAGTCGTCGCCGGCGTCCTTGAACCGTTTGGCGATTTCCAGCTCGCCGTGCCCGGCGGTGACGGCGAAGGCGCCGATATAGTCGTTTCCGTCCTCGGCGACGAAGTCGGAGAGGCACAGGTTCGGCTTGCCGTTGGTCTTGGCGATCTGCTGGCGCAGGCCGTGGAAGCGGGCCAGTTCGACCCAGCGGCCCTCGTCGGCCCAGACGACCACGTCGTCGCCGCGCGCATTGGCCGGCCAGAATCCGACCACGCCCTTCGCCGTGAACCACTTCTCGTCGATGATGCGCTTCAGCATGGCCTGGGCGTCGCGGAACAGGTCGCGGGCGGCCTCGCCGACGATCTCGTCCTCGAGGATCAACGGATAGCGGCCGATCAGCTCCCAACTGGCGAAGAAGGGCGTCCAGTCGATGTGGTCGGCCAGGTCCTGAAGGTCCCAGGCGTCGAAGGCGCGGACGCCCAGAAAGCTGGGGGCGGGCGCCGGGGTCTGGCCGGCCTCTGGCCGCCAGCGGTTGTCGCGGGCCTGCTGGATCGAGGCGCGCGCCTTGACCTCCTGGCCCCGGGCGTACTGTTCGCGGATGCGGACGTATTCGTCGCGCGTGGCCTTTTCGTTGTTGGCTTTCTCGGTCGGCGACAGCAGACCCGACACGACACCGACCGCGCGGCTGGCGTCGATGACATAGGTGGTCGAGCCGCGATGATAGGCGGGCTCGATCTTCACGGCCGTGTGGGTGCGGCTGGTGGTGGCGCCGCCGATGAGGAGGGGAATGTCGAAGCCGCGCCGCTCCATCTCGCGCGCGACAAAGACCATTTCATCGAGGCTGGGGGTGATCAGGCCCGACAGGCCGATGATGTCGCAGTTGTGGGCCTTGGCCTCGTCCAGGATGCGGTCGGCCGGGACCATGACGCCCAGATCGACCACCTCGTAGTTGTTGCACTGCAGGACTACGCCGACGATGTTCTTGCCGATGTCGTGGACGTCGCCCTTGACCGTGGCCATCAGGATCTTGCCGTTGGAGGTGCGCGGCTGGCCTTCCTTTTCGGCCTCCATGAAGGGTTCGAGCCAGGCCACGGCCTGTTTCATCACCCGCGCCGACTTCACCACCTGCGGCAGGAACATCTTGCCCGAACCGAACAGGTCGCCGACGACGTTCATCCCGTCCATCAAGGGGCCTTCGATGACGTGCAGCGGGCGTTCGGAGCCCAGACGCGCCTCCTCGGTGTCGGCCTCGATGAACTCGGTGATGCCGTGGACCAGGGCGTGTTCGATACGCTTGCCGACGGGGGCGTCGCGCCACTTCAGGTCCACGACCTTGGCCGCGCCCTTTTCGCCCTTGTAGTTGGGCGCCATGTCCACCAGCCGCTCGGTGTTGGACACATTGGTGCGCTGCGGCCGGTTCAGGATCACGTCCTCGACCGCCTCGCGCAGCACCGGGTCGATGTCGTCGTAGACGGGCAGGTCGCCGGCGTTGACGATGCCCATGTCCATGCCGGCGTTGATGGCGTGGTACAGGAAGACCGAGTGGATCGCCCGGCGCACCGGCTCGTTGCCGCGGAAGCTGAACGAGACGTTGGACACCCCGCCCGAGATGCGGGCGTAGGGCAGGGTGCGCTTGATCTCGCGCGTCGCCTCGATGAAGTCGACGGCGTAGTTGTCGTGCTCCTCGATCCCGGTCGCCACGGCGAAGATGTTGGGGTCGAAGATGATGTCCTCGGGCGGGAAGCCGACCTCGTTCACCAGAATGTTGTAGGCGCGGGTGCAGATCTCGATCTTGCGCGCGGCGGTGTCGGCCTGGCCCACCTCGTCGAAGGCCATGACGACGACGGCGGCGCCGTAGCGCAGGCATTTGACCGCATGCTCGCGGAAGGCGGTTTCGCCCTCCTTCATCGAGATGGAGTTGACGATCGGCTTGCCCTGGACGCACTTCAGACCCGCCTCGATGACCTCCCATTTGGAAGAGTCGATCATCACCGGCACGCGGGCGATGTCGGGTTCGGCCGCGATCAGGTTGAGGAAGGTGCGCATGGCGACGACGCCGTCCAGCAGGCCCTCGTCCATGTTGATGTCGATGACCTGGGCGCCCGCCTCGACCTGCTGGCGGGCGACGTCCAGAGCGGCCGGATAGTCGCCCTCGACCACCAGCTTCCGGAATTTGGCCGAGCCGGTGACGTTGGTGCGTTCGCCGACGTTGATGAAGGTGGGGCGCATCAGAGACTCGCAATCACGGCCCTTCTCCCCTTGGGGGAGAAGGTGGCAGGCGAAGCCTGACGGATGAGGGGGGTGGTCGGGCGCGCGCGATGTCGGACAGGAGTTCTGGAGCTGACAGCCCCCTCATCCGAGCCGCTGACGCGGCCCACCTTCTCCCCTGAGGGGAGAAGGATGTGCAGGGCAAACATCACGCCACCATCTCGAACGGTTCGAGGCCCGACAGGCGCAGCGCCACTGGCCGCTCCGGAATCTCGCGCGGCGTCACCCCCGCCACCTCTTCGGCGACGTGCCGGATGTGCTCCGGCGTCGTGCCGCAGCAGCCGCCGACGATATTGACCAGGCCGGAGCGCGCCCATTCCTCGATGAAGTGGGCCGTTTCGTGCGGCTCCTCGTCGTACTGGCCCATGGCGTTGGGCAGGCCGGCGTTGGGATAGGCGGCGACCAGGGTGTCGGCGACGCGCGACAACTCGGCGATGAACGGCCGCATCAGGTCGGCGCCCAGGGCGCAGTTGAAGCCGACGGCGAAGGGTTTGGCGTGACGCACGGAGTTCCAGAAGGCCTCGGCCGTCTGGCCCGACAGGGTGCGGCCCGAGCGGTCGGTGATGGTGCCCGAGATCCAGATCGGCAGGGCGTCCATGCCCTCGTCTTCCAGGTCCTTGATGGCCTTGATCGCCGCCTTGCAGTTCAGCGTGTCGGTGATGGTCTCGATCAGATAGAGGTCGACGCTGCCTTCGTTCAGCGCCTTCACCTGATGACGATAGGCCTCATAGACCTGATCGAAGGTCACGCTGCGCGCGCCGGGGTCGTTCACGTCCGACGACATCGACAGCATCTTGTTCAGAGGGCCGATGGAGCCGGCGGCGAAGCGGGGCTTGTGCGGCTCCTTCTCCGTCCAGCGGTCAGCGGCGGCGCGGGCCAGTTTGGCGCCTTCCAGATTGATGTCCCACACCGCCTGGGCGTCGAGGGCGTAGTCCTCCTGGGCGATGGTGGTGCCGGAGAAGGTGTTGGTCTCCGAAATGTCCGCGCCCGCGCCGTAATACTGGTCGTGCAGGTCCGAGACGATGTCGGGCCGCGTCAGGCAAAGGATGTCGTTGTTCCCCTTCATCTGATGGCGTTCGTCATAGCCGTTGGCCGCGACGAAGCGGTCGGCGCGGAAGTCGGCCTCCGACAGGCCCCGGCGCTGGAACATCACGCCCCAGGAGCCGTCGAGGACCAGGATGCGTTCCCGGGCCGCCTGATGCAGGGCGGCGATGCGTTCGGCGCGGGTCATGTCAGGCGGTCACCTTGGTTTCCCGCACGCCCAGCACGCGGCAGATCGCATAGACCAGGTCGGCGCGGTTGAGGGTGTAGAAGTGGAAGTCGGCGAAGCCCTCTTCCTGCAGCCGGGCGCAGGTCTCGGCGGCGACGGAGGCGGCCAGCAACTTGCGGGTGTCCGGGTCGTCGTCCAGGCCGTCGAAGTGGTTGGCCAGCCATTGGGGAATGGAGGCGCCGCAGGCGGCGCTCATGCGCTGCAGGCCGGTGAAGTTGGACACCGGCATGATGCCCGGCAGCAGGGGGATGTTGACGCCGGCGGCGCGGACCCGGTCGCGGAAGCGCAGGAAGGCGTCGATGTCGAAGAAGAACTGGCTGACCGCGCGCGTCGCCCCGGCGTCGATCTTGGCCTTGAGCACGTCGATGTCGTGCTCGATCGACGGGCTTTCAGGATGGCGTTCGGGATAGGCGCCGACGGTGACGTCGAAGCCGCCGACGCGGCTGATGGCGGCGGTGAGTTCCGTGGCGTTGGCGTAGCCGTCGGCGCGCGGCTGATAGGCGCCGCCGATGCCGCTGGCGCCGGGCGGATCGCCGCGCAGGGCGACGATGTGGTTCACGCCGATGGACTTGTAGCTTTCGATGACCTCATCGACCTCGGCGCGGCTGGCCTCGACGCAGGTCAGGTGGGCGGCGGGCTTGAGCGTGGTCTCGGTCAGCATGCGCTGGACGGTGCGATGGGTGCGCTCGCGCGTCGATCCGCCGGCGCCGTAGGTGACCGAGACGAAGGCGGGGTTCAGCGGCTCCAGCCGGCGGATCGCCTGCCAAAGGTTCTGTTCGGCGACGTCGGTCTTGGGCGGAAAGAACTCGAACGAGACGCGGACCGGGTTGGCGTTGTCGCCCGCGCGGGCCACGGGGCCGAGCGGCGACAGCAGCAGGGCCCTGGCGTCGGCCAGGTTGAGGGAGGCGGAGGCCATCAGGCGGTCTTTCGGACTTGGGCGGCGGGACGTTCGGCGGTCCAGATGGTGACCGTCAGGCCTTCCTTGTCCGGGCGCAGGGCGATCGGGGCGAAGCCTGTCAGGCCGGCGTCATCCAGCCAGGCGCCGATCTCGGCGTCGGCGAAACCCAGGCGGCGGTGCTGGTGCGTCTCGCGCATGTGTTCGAAGTCATGCGGGGCGAAGTCGACGATGAGCAGTCGCCCGCCGGGGCTGACCAGGCGCGCGGCCTCGGCCACGGCGGCGGCGGGATCGACCAGGTAGTGCAGGACCTGGTGCACGATCACCAGATCGGCGCTTTGGGCCGGAAGGCGGGTGGCGAAGATGTCGCCGTGGCGGAGCTCGATCTTGTCCAGCCCGGCGCGCGAGACGTTGGCGCGGGCGATGTTCAGCATGTTCTGGCTGAGATCGAGGCCGACCGCCATCTTCGCCTTCTTGCCGAACAGGGTGAGCATGCGGCCGGAGCCCGTGCCCAGGTCGACGACGCGGTCGAAGGGGCCGGGACCGGCGGCGCGCTCCAGCGCAGCCTCGACGGCGGTCTCACTGACGTACAATGACCGCAGCTTGTCCCATTGGGGCGCGACCTGTTCGAAATAGGCGGCGGCGGCGTGCTCGCGTTCCTGCCGCACCTCGTCCAGGCGGCGGTGGTCGGCCTCGCCGGCGTTGTCTTCCAGCAGGTCCAGCACCGTGTCGACCAGGCGGCGGGCAGGCGCGTCGTGCGACAGGCGGTAATAGACGCGCGCGCCGTCGGGGAACCGTTCGATCAGTCCGGCGTCGGTCAGCAGCTTCAGGTGGCGTGAAACGCGCGGCTGGCTCTGGTCCAGGATGCGCGACATCTCCATGACCGACAGTTCTTCCGCAGCCAGCAGGGACAGCAGGCGCAGCCGGGTCGGCTCGCCGGCGGCGCTGAGTGCGTCCACGGTCTGGTCGGCGGTCAAGGACATGAGGTCATATAAAGATATCCTTATATGATTTGGCAAGCTGAAACCTGTGTCAGGGCCGACATCATTTTTGGCGCGAGACCGTGGCAGGATCGGCGACGGAGGCGGCGCGTGTCGCCGTTCAAGTGCTGTCACTTTCGGAGTTGCCCCATGACTCGCACCCAATCGCTCGCCGCCCTGATGGGCGCCGTCGCCGTCGTCGCCCCCGCCATCGTGTCGGCCCAGTCCCGCAGCCTGATCCCGGCGGAGACGCTGGAAGTCATGATCCAGCGTCAGGACACCATGTTCACCCGCATGGATCTGAACCGCGACAATGCGATCACGTCGACGGAGATCCAGACCGCCATGGCCCAGATGCGGGGGCAGGGCCGCCAGGGTGGAGGTCAGGGGGGAGGACAGGGTGGCGGCATGGGCGCCGGCATGGCCGGCCTGGGCATGCTGTTCATGTTCGCCGGCCCGCCCCCGGGCGCCGCGCCCGGAGCGGCCGCCGGTCCTGCCGGTGCGGGCGGAACGCCCGACGGCGCGCCGGGCGGGCCTCGGCGCATGCAGATGGATCCGGCTCAGTTGGCCGACCGGATCGTCCAGGCGTTGGACAAGGACGGCGACAGCCAGATCGGTCGCGCCGAAATGCGGGCCGCCACAGAGGAGCGGTTCAAGGCGATGGACCGGAACGGCGACGGCGTCCTGTCCGATGATGAGCGGCCGCAGATGAGGTTCCGCGGCGGCCAGGGCCCCGGTCAAGGCGGCGGCATGGCGCCGCCCGTGGAGATCCCCTCCGGCGACGGCGGCTTTTAATCCGTCACCGGCGTGCGGGGCGGTTCGCCGCCCAGGACCGCCGAGAGGTTCTGGAGCAGCAGCATCAGCATGCCCTGGACCGACTCGGTGGTGGCGCCGCCGGTGTGGGGCGTCAGGACGGTGTTCGGCGCATCCGCCCAGAGGGCCGGGTCGGTCGGCTCCTCCGTGAAGACGTCCAGGGCGGCGCCGCCCAGCGTCCCCGATTTCAGCGCCGCGATCAGGGCGGGCTCGTCCACGATCTGGCCGCGCGAGACATTGACGAGCAGGCCGTAGGGGCCGAGCGCCTGTAGCACGGGTTCCGAGATCAGCCCTGCGTTGGTCGCGTCCACCTTGCAGCAGATCACGAGGATGTCGCTGTCGCGGGCGAGGGCGACGACACTGTCGGCGCGCGGCCATGGAGAGGTCTTTTCGCGCGGTCCCCACCAGGCGACGGACATGCGCATCGCCTCGGCCCGCCGGGCCACGGCCTGGCCGATGGCGCCGAGGCCGACGATCCCGACCCTCTGGCCGTTCAGGGACGGGGTCAGGACGCGGGTCTCGATCTTCCACTCGCCGGCGCGCAGCATCCGGTCGCCCGACACCAGGCCCCGCCGGTGGGCGATGATCAGGCCGAGGGCGTGATCGGCGACGTCCTCGTGGTTCACACCCGGCGCATGGGTCACGATCAGGCCGCGCGCCCGGCACCAGTCGACGTCGATGCGATCGTAGCCGGCGGTGAAACAGGCGATGTGGATGAGGTTCGGCAAGCTTTCGATCAGGGCCTTGTCCAGCTCGAACTCGCCCGCGACCACCAGGGCGCGGATGTCGTGCGCGGCCTCGACCGGCGGGCCTTCCCAGAAGCGATAGACGTCGTAGGCGCTTTCGAGGAAGCCAGTCAGCGGCGCCAGATGGCGCTGCATGATCAGGACGGCGGGACGCTGGGTCATGGACGAACCTCTACGATGACATCGCCTTGCTCCAAGCGCTCGATCACTCTCGGCCAAGCATGACGCAGGATGTCATGAAGCGATCGGTTGGAGATATTGCCGACATTGAGATGAAGAAGGCCGGCCGTGCGGCCGTCTCTTTGCGCCAGGACGAGGAAGTCGTGATCCTTGCTCATGACGGTGGCGTCGAGCGCAAGGGCGCTGCGCCACAGCTCAATGTCGCTGGCCTGTCTCCAACCCAGGGTTTTGACATGCAGGGCTTCGTGGCCAAGCTCTGCGATCAGCGCGCACAGCCCTGTCGGCAAATGCTCGTCGAGCAAGAACTTCAAGCAGCCGCCACCGTGACGATGGAGTGATCCAGAGCCTTGGCGGCGTAAAGCAACGCCGCTCGAAGGTCCTCGGGCTCAAGCTCATCATAGTCGGAAAGAATTTCGGCGTCGGTCATGCCGGCGGCCATCCAGCCGAGGATGTCATGCACCGCGATGCGCATGCCGCGAATGCAGGGTCGCCCGCTGCGCTTTCCGTCTTGGATCGTGATGCGGGACAGGAGATCGCTCATGTCCCGCATCCTATCACAGTTCGATCAGCGCCCGAACTTCTGGAACTTGATCCGGTGCGGGATCAGGGCGTCGGTGCCGAGGCGGCGCTTCTTGTCCTCTTCATAGGCCTCGAAGTTGCCTTCGAACCATTCGACATGGCTGTCGCCCTCGAAGGCCAGGATGTGGGTGGCCAGACGGTCCAGGAACCAGCGGTCGTGGGAGATGACCACGGCGCAGCCGGCGAACTCCTCCAAGGCCTCCTCGAGGTTCTGCAGGGTCTCGATGTCCAGATCGTTGGTCGGTTCGTCGAGCAGGATCAGGTTGCCGCCCGAGGCGAGGGTCTTGGCCAGGTGGACGCGGTTGCGCTCACCGCCCGAAAGCTGACCGACCTTCTTCTGCTGGTCGCCGCCCTTGAAGTTGAAGCTGCCGACATAGGCGCGGCTGTTAATCTCGCGCTTGCCGACCATCATGATGTCGGTGCCGCCCGAGATGGCCTGCCAGATGGTGTCGTCCGGCTTCAGGTCGTCGCGCGACTGGTCGACATAGGCCAGCTTGACCGTCTCGCCGACCTTGATCGTGCCGCCGTCGGGCTTTTCCTGGCCGGTGATCAGCTTGAACATGGTCGACTTGCCGGCGCCGTTGGGGCCGATGACGCCGACGATGCCGTTGGGCGGCAGCTTGAAGGTCAGGTTGTCGAACAGGACCTTGTCGCCATAGGTCTTTTGCAGGCCTTCGACCTCCAGCACGACATTGCCGAGGCGTGGGCCGGGCGGGATCTGGATGACGGCGAAGGACTGGGCCTGACGGCTGTTTTCCTGCTCGGCGACCATCTTCTCATAGGCGGCCAGACGCGCCTTGGACTTGGCCTGACGGGCCTTGGCGCCCGAGCGGACCCATTCCAGTTCGCGGGTGAGGGCGCGCTGGCGGGCTTCGGATTCCGACTGTTCCTGAACGACGCGCTTCTGCTTGGCTTCCAGCCACGAGGAGTAGTTGCCCTCGTGCGGGTGGCCCTTGCCGCGGTCCAGCTCCAGCGTCCACTTGGTCACCTGGTCCAGGAAGTAACGGTCGTGGGTCACCAGGATGACGCAGCCGGGGAAGTTCTCCAGGTGGTGCTGCAGCCAGGCCACCGACTCGGCGTCCAGGTGGTTGGTCGGTTCGTCCATCAGCAGCATGTCGGGCTTGGAGAGCAGCAGGCGGGCCAGGGCCACGCGGCGCTTCTCACCGCCCGACAGATTGGTGACCTCCCAGTCGTCGGGCGGGCAGCGCAGGGCGTCCATGGCCATCTCGATGCGGCTGTCGATGTCCCAGACGTCGCCGGCGTCGATCTTCTCCTGGAGGGACGTCATCTCCTCCATCAGTTCGTCGGTGTAGTTCTCGCCCAGTTCGGCCGCGACCTCATTGAAGCGGTTGACCCACTGCTTCTCTTCGCACCAGGCCTCGACGTTCTGGCGGACGTTGAGGCTGGGGTCGAGCTGGGGCTCCTGCTCCAGATAGCCGCGCTTGACGCCGTCGGCGGCCTTGGCCTCGCCGGAGAACTCGCTGTCCAGTCCGGCCATGATCTTCAGCAGGGTGGACTTGCCCGAGCCGTTGACCCCGACGACGCCGATCTTGGCGTCGTTGTAGAAGCTGAGCCAGATGTTCTCGAAGATCTTCTTGCCGCCGGGAAAGGTCTTGGTCAGACCCTGCATCTGGAAAATATATTGCTGCGCCATGAGGCGGTGCGCCCTGTCGTTCGTGCGAATGGGGAGTGTGGCGCGGGATGTAGCGACTGGGGGGGCAAAGGGCAAATGAACGGCGTCACTCCGCGCCAGGCAACAGAGCCAGGAGCCCCTGGGTGAAGCCGCGCGGCGCCACGGTCAGGTGATCCTCGTCGTTCAACACCTCATGGGTCAACGTCAGGCCCGGATAGCCCCGCGACCGCAGCCGTTCCTCGAACCGGGCGCTGTCTGCGACCATGTCGTAGCGGGTGTTCAGAGCGCCTGAGCCGGGGAATTCATACTCACCGATATAGGTATAGACCCGAGCCCGAAGGTCGGTGTGGGCGCGGGCGTATTCCTCTTCGGTCCGCATCATGGCGTGATCGCCGAACCAGAAGGAGGGGCTCCCCAGGATATAGCCGTCGAACAACTCGGGCTCGCTGAACAGGATCTGCGCTCCCAAGAGTCCACCGTAGGAATGGCCCACGAGGATGCGCCGCGACGGATCAGCCCGGAAACGGTCCTCGATGAACGGCAGAACCTCGGCTTTCAGATAGGCCTGATAGGCTGCGCCGCCGCCAGTGCGATCGTTGATGCGAACGGGGGTGTAGTCGCGGGCGCGGCTGGCCATGCCGCTCTCGTCGACCGCGTAGGAGAGACCCACAAGGATGAATTCCTCCACCCTCGGTCCGTTCAGGTTCACGCGCCGGGTGATCAGGCGGATAATCGGAAAGGCGTAGTCAGCGTCCGTGACATAGAGCACCGGGTAGCGACGCTCAGGGCTGGATTTGTAGCTGGAGGGCAGGCTTACGAAGACCTCGTACCGCCGACCTGACACGGGATCGGGTATGGTCCAGACTTGGGTGTCGGCCAGGACATACGGAGCGCCTTCGACCCGCGCTTTGGAAGGCGGGGGCGCCTGTGCATCGGCCGGGACGGTGCACCCTGCGAGTATAGCGGCTCCGACCAGGGCCATGGCCCATCCAAGCGTCTGCATCCCCGACTCCGTCACAGCTTTGCCGTGAGCCTAGTGACGAATGTGGCGGTGAGGCGACGCCGTCAGGCGTAGTTGAAGCTGATCGAGATGCGGTCGCTTTTGGCCGGGTTGGCGGGCACCTCATGGCGGAGCCAGCTTTCCCACATCAGCACCGTGCCGGCCTTAGGGGTCAGATAGACGAAGGGCTGTTCGGCCTCGGGCGCATCGGCGTGGACGCCGGGGCGGGCCATCATCATGGCGAGGCGGGGGTCTTCCAGCTTGAGCGCCGAGGTGCCGTCGGGGACCTGTACATAGACGGTGCCTGACAGGAAGGCGTGCGGGTGGATGTGGCCGGTGTGGCCGCCGCCGGGCTTGAGGATATTGACCCACAGGTTGTCCAGACGGGGCTTGCGGGCCAGATCGAAGTTCAGGGCCTTGGCGTAGGCGACGGCGTGGCGGTCGAGATGGCGCTTCAGCTCCGCGAACTCGGGGAACCGTTGCGGCAGGTCGTTGAGCGAGCCGTAGGAGGTGTAGCCGCGATAGGCGTGGGCGCGTGACCAGCGTCGGCCGGCCTCGTCCTCCTGGGCCATCATCTGGATGAGATCCACCAGGCCGGCGTTGAAGTCGGCCCAGCCGCGCCCGTCGGCGAGGGTGGCCTGATAGACCTGGGTGACGAACAGGGGGCGCAGGGCGGAAGTCATGAGGTCATGCCGGTGGGGGAGGCGGCGAGCAGGGCGCGGATCGGGGCCCAACTGGGCCGATGTGCCGGACAGGGGCCCAGTTGGTGGAGCGCGGCGACATGAGCGGGCGCCGCATAGCCCTTGTGCCGGGCGAAGCCGTAGCCGGGATATTGGCCGTCCAGATCAATCATCAGCCGATCGCGGGCGGTCTTGGCCAGGATGGAGGCGGCGGCGATCGACAGCGAGCGGCCGTCGCCCCTGACCACGGTCTCGACCTCACAGGGCAGGGCGAAGCGGTAATTGCCGTCCACCAGGGCGGCGGCCGGGGCGATGCGCATGGCCTCAATGGCGCGGCACATGGCCAGGCCAGTGGCGCCGAGGATGTTCAGCTCCTCGATCTCCTCCACCGAGGCGAAGCCGACGCCCCAGGCGAGGGCGCGCGCCTTGATTTGGACCGCGAGCGCCTCGCGCCGGGGCTCGGACAGGGTTTTGGAGTCGTCGACGCCGTCCGGAATGTCGGCCGGGTCGAGGATGACCGCGCCGGCAGACACGGGTCCGGCCCAGGGACCTCGGCCGGCCTCGTCGACGCCGCAGACCGGGCCGCCGATGCGGAGGGCCAGGGCGGTCTCCAGCGAAACGTCGGGCCGGGGGCGGGGCGGTGGTGCAGATCGTGTCATGTGCGCAGGCCCTGCACCTGGCGATGGCGGGCGCAGGTGGTCTGGTGGTCGTTGACCATGCCGACCGCCTGCATGAAGGCGTAGACGATCACGGGGCCGCAGAAGTTGAAGCCGCGCGCCTTGAGCGCCTTGGCCAGGGCCTGGGACTCAGCGGTCTGGGTCGGCGCCTGGCGGAAGTCCGGCCAGGCGTTCTGGACCGGGGCGCCGCCGACGAACGACCAGACCCATTCGGCGAAGTCCGGACCTTCGCCGCGCCGGGCGGCGTCCTGCATCTCCAGCCAGATCCGCGCGCCGTTGATGGCGGCGTTGATCTTGGCGCGGGAGCGAATGATCCGGGCGTCGCCGAGAAGGCGTTCGACGTCCGCCTCGCCATAGGCCGCGACCTTGACCGGGTCGAAGCCGTCGAAGGCGTCGCGCAGACCCTCGCGCTTCCTCAGGATGGTGATCCAGGCGAGACCGGCCTGGAAGCCGTCGAGGATCAGCTTTTCCCACAGGGCGCGGGGGTCGTATTCGGGCACGCCCCATTCCTGGTCGTGATAGGCGACGTAGAAGGGATCGGTCCCGCACCAGCCGCAGCGACCCTGGGCCGGGACGGACCCGCCGGAAACGGATTCGGTCATGGCCCCAGTCTGGCCCAAGCCGCCTGCGTCGTCATGTCTGGAAAGTCGTGGCCGGAGCGCGAAGTCTGGCACATCATCGTTCGAAACGCCGGAAGGGGATCGAGATGCGCTTCCTCAGAGTGATGACGGTCGCGATGGCGGCGCTGGCGCTGCTGGGGAGCCACGGGGCCGTCGCGGCGCGACAGACCACGCCGCAGACCACGCCCGCCGCGATCGACGCCCCCCTGAGCGCCGCCGTGTCGCTGGAAGCGGTGGCCGCGGCGCTGGACGCGGGCGACCTGGACCGGTTGCAGGCGCTGGCGGCGGATCAGACGCTATTGCAGCAGCTGGCGGCGACGGATCCCGACACCCTGATCGAGCTGCACCTGTCGGTGGCGCGGGCGCTGGCGGAGGCGGGGCGGACGCGCGACGCCGTGGCGGCCTATAATCGCGCCCTGCTGGACATCATCCGCTTCCGGGGACAGGGCGACATCTCCCTGGCCGAGCCGATGGAGGAACTGGCGGGTCTGGCCACGGAGCCGTCGCGCCGCGTGACCTGGCTGGAAGAGGCCTTCACCATTCGCGAGCGGGTGCTGGGGCGGCACAATCCGAACCTGGCGCCCTATCGGCAGGCGGCGAACGCGGCGCGGCTGGCGGCGGGGATGGAGCCTGACCTGACGCGC
Source organism: Brevundimonas sp. VNH65 (assembly GCF_049445955.1). Lineage (NCBI taxonomy): Bacteria > Pseudomonadati > Pseudomonadota > Alphaproteobacteria > Caulobacterales > Caulobacteraceae > Brevundimonas > Brevundimonas sp. VNH65. Next base: position 409,029 of record NZ_JBMSDX010000001.1, read on the forward strand.
GGAACGCCGCAGGACGCGCCGGCGAACTTCGACCTGGTCGATGTCTGGTACGCGACCCATCGGGCGCGGACGGGCGCCGAGACGCCGTCCGACATGTTCGGCGGGCGGCGGGCGCCGCTGAGTTTCGGCGTCACCGAGGTCAGCGTGCCGCGCGACCGCACGCCGGGATCCATCCCGCGCCCATCGATCTGGACCCTGGAGTTCCGGCCGGACCCCGACAAGCACATGATCCTGAACCGGGTGACGCCGATCAGCGACCGCGACGCCTTCTTCGAGCGGGTGTCCAAGGCGGTGGGGGCGACCGAGCGCAAGGAGGTCTTCGTCTTCATCCACGGCTACAACACCTCGTTCGAGGGGGCGGCGATCCGCACGGCCCAGCTGGCGGTGGACATGAACCTGGACGGGGCGCCGATCCTGTATTCCTGGCCGTCGCGCGCCTCGCTGCTGGGCTATCAGGCCGACACACGGACGGTGGCGGACATGACGCTTTTGAACGACGTCGCCGACTTCCTGACGGATGTGGCGAACCGGACGGGGGCCCAGCGGGTGCATCTGGTGGCGCATTCGATGGGCAACCGGGTGCTGGAGCGGTCGCTGGACCTGCTGGCGGCGCGCCAGCCCGGGCGGCCGCCCATGTTCCATGAGGTGGTGATGGCCGCCGCCGACGTCGGGGTGGACGAGTTCGAAGCGACCTGGCCGCGCATCGTCGGTCTGGGGCGCCGGTTCACCCTGTACGCCTCGCAGCGGGATCGCGCCCTGCAGATCTCGCAGCAGGTCAACCGGATGCGCCGCATCGGCGACGCGCGCGAGATCGTGGTCCGTGACGGCCTGCAGACGGTGGACACGACCGCCGCGTCGGGCGGGCTGCTGGGCCACGATGACTTCGCCGGGGGCGCGCTGGCGGATTTCCGGGCGGTGATGTGGCTGTCGCTGGCGCCGGAGAAGCGGTGCGTGCTGGATCAGGAGAACGGCGCGGGCGGGATGTACTGGGCCTTCGGCGGGCGGTGCGCGGAGGACGAGTTCACCGCCGACACCGCCCTGGTCCGGGCCACCGGATCGATCGACAAGGCGCTGGCCGCGCTGGACGACGACATGTCCAAGGCCGCGGCCCTGGCGCGCGAGGCCCTGCAGGCCAAGCGGCGGCGGCTGGTGGAGATGTTCGGCCTGTCGCCGGTGGCCTGACCGTCAGCTCGGCATCCAGTCGGGCAGGCGGGCCGTGACGGGGCGGCCGTCGACGGTCAGAGGGCCGTCCAGCCGGTCGAGCCGCAGCAGGGCCATGGCCACGCCCTCGACGCCGGTCAGGACCTCGCCGGCCCGGCGATCGCCGTTCAGCAGCACCTCGGAGCCGGCAGGGGGCGGTGGGCCGTCGAAGGAGAGGGCGGCCATGCGGTTCTTGACCGTGCCGCGCCGCTTCATGCGCGAGGTGGTCTCCTGGCCGATGAAACACCCCTTGGCGAAGTCGATGCCGTTCAACAGGTCGAAGTCGGCCTCGATCGGGTAGTGGGCGTCCTGGCCCCCGTCGGCCGCCGGATCGGGAACGCCGACAGAGAGGCGGTGGCGGTGATGGTCGGCTTCATCGGCGTCAGCGGCGACTTCACCGCCCAGGCGTCGGCCGCCCAGGGCGGCGAGGCGGGGGTCGGTGGCGAAACCCTCCGCCAGATCAGGCCAGCAGGCCAGCACGGGGCGATCATCGGCGGCGATCTCGACCCTGGCGCGGAGCTTGTAGAGAGCCAGCCGCTGCATCAGGGCGTCACGACGATCGGCGGCGACGTCGAGGATGACGGCCTCGCCCTCGCCCCAGATGAACAGATCAAACAGCAGACGCCCCGGCGCCGACAGCAGGGCGCCGAACCGGACCTGGCCGTCGGTCAGGGTCTCGACGTCCTGGGTCAGGAGGTTGTGCAGGAACGGTTTTGCGTCCGGCCCGGAAACCCGGATCAGGGCGCGACTGTCGAGGCGGGCGATGGGCATGGCGGCAAGATAGGGCGGGGAAGGCCGGGTCTCCAGTCCATCTCATCCCCCCTCGCACGTGGGAAGAGACGTCATTCGGCCGTCACCGCGTACCGGCGCTCTATGCCGTCGGGTTCGAAGTCATGCGCGTCCAGTTGATCGAGGGCTGCGGACAGGCGTCGGACGAAGCCGTCGTGGTCGTCCGCCTGGGTCGCGGGCCGCAGCCAGTCGGTGACGTCCGAGCGGACGGGCAGGGTTCCGACCGGGCCGGGCACGCTGAGACCGATGGCGAAGCCCTCGGCGATCCAGTGGGTGACGGCGGCGAAGACATCGTCCCCGAACAGGAAGTCGGAGCGGCGGAGGACGAACAGGGTCATGCGGCCGTCCTCGACGCCGTCGGGCCGCAGGATCACGCCGGAACGGTCGGGCCGCCAGTCGTCGGACAGTTCGACCGCTCGCCACAGGCAGAACCAGACGCGGCAGGTCTGGGGCCGGATTTCGTGGACCGAGCAACCGGCGCCGTCCACGCAATAGGCGCACAGTTCGCCGGTCGGCTTGGACAGCTCCGGCAGGCTGAGCGGGATGACGCGGCAACATTCGACGCAGCCGCCGCATTCTCGACCGGGAAGGAGGGGAAGGGACATGGATCACCCATAGCCTGTCCTCCGCTTCGCCCACAGCGGTCCGGAATCGAACCCGTCCCAGAATCCCTGTAAGAGCCAGCCAGATGACCGGCCGCTTTCCCATTCTCTACATTGCCGAGGCCGAGGCCGAGGCGGCGGCGATGTCGTCGGGCGTGCTGGCCTATCTGGTCGAGCAGATGCCGAACTCGCCCATCACCCTGGTGGCCTCGCCCGCCAGCGCGCCGCTGTTCGCCGATACGCCGGGCCTGTACCGCACCCATATCGTCGACAAGACCGGGCGGTTCGACTGGCTGGGCCTGTGGAACCGTCTGCGCCACACGCGCTGGGGCCTGATCGTCGACATGCAGGGCACGACGCTGTCGGGTCGGCTGCGCCGCCAGAAGCGGGCGGTACGCGGGGCGGACCAGCCGGGACGGCATGCGGTGGAGGACGCCGCCGCGGTTCTGCAGCTGGACGAGGTTCCGGCGCCGCATCTGTTCTTTTCCGATGAGACCAAGGCGGTCGCCGACGCCCTGGTGCGGCCGGACAGCCGGCCGATCCTGGCGGTCGGGCCGGGCGCGGACTGGATGGGGCGTCGTTGGCCGGCGGACCGCTATTCGCGCGTGGCCACGGCCCTGCTGAACGACGAGGGCGGTCCCCTGGCGAACGGGCGGCTGCTGATCGTCGGCGAGGAGGCGGACCGGGACCTGGCGCACACCATCCGCCTGGCCGTGCCGCGTGACCGGGTGATCGAGGCGCACGGAAAGCTGACACGGCTTCAGACCGCCGCCGCCCTGCGCCATGCGACCCTGTTCATCGGCGGCGACGTGATCTGGACCCCGCTGGCGGTGGCCGCCGGGGCGCCGACGGTCGGGGTCTATGGCCCCTCCGACGAAACGCGCATCGGGCCCTGGGGCGGGGTGTCGGTTCGCGGCCCGCGCTCGCTGGAGGAGTTCCGGGCGCTGGATCCGAAGCTGAACCAGGCCTTGCAGCATATGCTGGACCTGCCGGCCGAACGGGTGCTGAAGGCCGCGAAGAAGCTGCTGGCCGATCGCGCGGCCGTCTGACGTTCCCTATTTGCGAGAACCTGCGATGACCCAGACCTATGACCTGATCGTTCGCGGCGGCGAGGTCGCCAACCACGCGGGGCGCGGCCCGGCCGACGTCGGGGTTCGAAACGGCAAGATCGCCTTTGTCGGCGACCTGTCCCAGGCGTCGGCGGGGGAGGTGGTGGACGCCGCCGGCCTGACGGTCCTGCCCGGCGTGATCGACACCCAGGTGCATTTCCGCGAGCCGGGGCTGGAGTGGAAGGAAGACCTGGAGACCGGCAGCCGCGCGGCCGCCCTGGGCGGGGTCGTCGCCGTGTTCGAGATGCCGAACACCAATCCCAACACCGTCGATCAGCCGACCATCGAGCACAAGCTGGCGCGGGCGCGGGACAGGATGTGGACCGACCACGCCTTCTATGTCGGGGGCACCCACGCCAACGTCGATCACCTGGCCGAGCTTGAGCGACTGCCCGGCATCTGTGGGGTGAAGGTGTTCATGGGGGCCTCGACCGGCGACCTGCTGATCGCCGACGACGACGGGGTGCGGGCGGTGCTGTCGAACGTCAATCGCCGCGCGACCTTCCATTCCGAGGACGAATACCGGCTGGCCGAGCGGCGCGAACTGGCCGTGACCGGCGACTGGACCAGCCACCCGGTGGTGCGCGACGCCGAAAGCGCCATCCGCAGCACCGAGCGTCTGGTGCGGCTGGCGCGCGAGACCGGCGCCCGCATCCATGTGCTGCACGTGTCGACGGCCGAGGAGATCCGCTTCCTGGCCGACCACAAGGACGTCGCCACTGTGGAGATCACGCCCCAGCACCTGACGCTGGACGGAGACGAGGCCTATGCGCGGCTGGGCGCCTACGCCCAGATGAACCCGCCGATCCGCAACGCCCATCACATCGCCGGACTGTGGACCGGCATCCAGCAAGGGGTGGCCGACGTGCTGGGATCCGACCACGCGCCGCATACGCGCGAAGAGAAGTCCAAACCCTATCCGGCCTCGCCGTCGGGCATGCCGGGGGTGCAGACACTGGTGCCCGTCATGCTGACCCATGTGGCCAACGGAAAGCTGAGCCTGGAGCGGTTCATCGACCTGACCTCGGGCGGGGCGCAGCGGGTGTTCCAGACGGCGAACAAAGGGCGGATGGCCGAAGGTTATGACGCCGACCTGACCCTGGTCGATCTGAAGGCCAAGCGCACCATCACCCACGACCAGCAGGCCAGCCGTTGCGGCTGGACCCCCTTCGACGGTTTCGAGGCGACCGGCTGGCCGATGGCGACGATCGTGCGCGGCCGGGTCGTGATGCGCGACGCGGAACTGATCGGTGCCGCGCACGGCCGTCCGGTGCGGTTCCAGGAGACCCTGGGCGCGTGAGCGAACGGCCGAAGCTGGGCCTGATCGGCTATGGCGCCTTTGGACGGCTGACGGCGCGGCATCTGTCGCGGACGTTCGAGATTCTGGCCCATGATCCGGCGGGCGAGGGGGATGCGCACGCCCGTCTGACCGATCTGGCGACGGCGGCGGCCTGTCCGGTGGTCGTGCTGGCCGTGCCGGTGGGAGCGATGAGGGCGGTGGTCGCCGAGATCGCGCCGCTGCTGGCGCCGGGGACGCTGGTCATCGACGTGGGCTCGGTGAAGGTGGCGCCGATGCGGGTGATGACGGACGGCCTTCCCGACCACGTCCGCATCGTGGGCGCGCACCCGCTGTTCGGGCCGCAGAGCGCGGCGGACGGCGTGGCGGGCCTGAGGCTTGCGGTCTGCCCGGCCAACGATCCCGGGGCGGCGCGCCGGGTGGCGGCCTGGTGCCGCAAGGCCCTGAAGCTGAAGGTCTTCGTGGTTTCGGCCGAGGCGCACGATCGCGAGGCGGCGACGGTGCAGGGTCTGACCCATCTGATCGCGCGGGTGCTGGTGGCCATGGAGCCCCTGCCCAGCCGGATGACCACCGCCAGCTTCGAGAAGCTGATGCAGGCGGTGGACATGGTCCGTCACGACAGTCCGGCCGTCTATGACGCGATCGAACGCGACAACCCCTATTCGGCTGAGGTTCGGGAGCGGTTCTTCAGCCTGGCCGAAGAGGCGCGCAGGGGGCTCAGCGGTCCCTCAGAATGAAGTCGGCCACGGCGGGCGTGATCGCCGGATCCAGCGGCAGGGCGGCGTTTCCATAGGTCGCCAGGTTGGCGGCGCGGTCGGCCGGCGCCTGACGCAGCACATGGTTCACGCCCTCGAAGATGACCTTGACGGCGTCCGGCTGGGCGGCGGCCAGGCGTTCGGCGTTGTCGGGCGTCACCTGAACGTCGGTGGACCCGTGCCCGATCAGCACCGGCCCCGGATAGGCGGCGACCAAGGCGACCGGGTCCCTAGCGATATAGCTGATCAGATAGGGCTGGACCGAGGGTCGGAACAGCGCCTCCAGGCCGGGAACGGAGGGCGTCGTGCGACCGGCTTCGAGGTCGTCCAGGGCCGCGAAGGCGGCGGGCTTCATGGCGTCGGGCAGGGCGACGGCCAGTTGGGCGCGGATCTCCTCACCGGCCTTGCGTCCCACGGGCGAGAGCAGAACGACGCCGCAAACCCCGGGATTGTCGGCCGAGGCCAGCAGGACGACGAGCGCGCCTTCGGAATGGCCGATCAGCCAGGCGCAGGGCCGGCCCGAGCGAGCGGCGGCGTCCGCGGCCCAGGCGCGGGCGTCGTCGACATAGGCATCGAACGTCAGCTTCGACTCATCGAACCCGGCGGCGGCGCTGGCGGCGATGCCGCGCTTGTCGATGCGGATCGTGGCCACGCCGCGTGCGGCCAGGCCCTCGGCCAGTTGGCGAAGCACGCCGCCGGTGACGCCGAGCGGACTGTTCCCGTCACGGTCGGTCGGACCGGAGCCCGGAATGATGACGGCGGCGGCGCGGGCCGGGCCCCGGGGCGCGAGAAAGGTCCCGTGCAGCGGCGCGGGCTGTGCGGCCAGTTCAATGTCGGTCGAGACGGGTTCGGTCAGGGCTGGGGCGGCCAACAGGGCGCCCGCGATCAGCAGGTTCAGCATGGCGGTCTCCGGGACGAGAGGTGAAGGGTGTCGGGGTCAGAAGGGCTGGCGGTCGGGGTCGGAGCGCCAGACACGCCAGCTTTCGAAGACCGACCAGACAGCGGCCAGGATGATGGCGGCGGTCGTGACAAGGGCGCCGGCGGGCTGGGGCGCGAACGGCCCCGCCAGGATCAGGACGAGGCCCAGCCAGAAGAAGAGACGGCCGGCCAGGCGATTGGAGCGGTCCCAGGCCAGTCGGCTCTTGAACGCCCAGGGGGTGCGAACGCCGATCAGGGGATTGGGGCCGACCCGTCCCAGGCCTGCGCCGACCATCACCAGAATCAGGCCCGTGAGCACCATGGTCCAGCCGATCGCCGGGGGCTCGGCGCCCAGCGACGCGCCGAGGCTGGCCCAGCCGATGATGGCGCTGACGCCGCCGATTGCGACCAGCGACACCGCCTGGCCGGCGCGCAGGCCCCGCCGTCGCGCCGGGTCGTCGGACGCCCCGGCGTACCAGCCCATCATTCCGGCGGTGATCGCCGCCATCACCGCCATGAAACCGAACAGCAGGGCGAGTTCGCGCCGGTCTCCCCAGCGGTCGACCTCGCCGGCCGCATTGAAGTGCATGGGGTAGGGGACGTTCGGCGCCTGGGTCAGGACCCACAGGGACAGGGCCGCGATCGCGGCGGTGACGGCCACGGTGGCGGCGTCCAGAAGGGTGAAGCGGCGGTCGGTCATCGGGGCGTCTCCTTCGTGTCGGGCAGGGCGGCGGGGATGGTCTGGTCGGCGGTTCCGGTTCCGGTCAGGTCCATCAAGAAGGCCAGGGCTTCTTCGACAGCCGAGATTTCCAGCCGGTAGCGGATGGTCTGGCCGTCCCGTTCGGGGCTGACCAGATGGGCCTCCTTCAGCGCATTCAGGTGGCCGGTGATGGTGGGCCAGCTCATGTCGAAGGCGGCGGCGATATCGCCGGACGCCATCGGACCCTGGCGCAGCATCTCGATGATGCGGCGACGAACCGGATGCGACAGGGCCTTGAACAGAGTGTTCATAGGGGAAAGGCTAATTAGGAAAAATCCTAAATGCAAGCCGTGTTCGAGGTCCGTCTCCGGAGTTGCGCCGCTGGAGCCGTTCAAGGCCGCCCGCTGCGGCCCGAGCAGGGGAGAGGCGGATGTGATGTCCTCGCCGAGCTTCCTGTCATTGACTGGCCGTGTATGGCGGCTATGGCTTGGATGTGTCTTCCGCTGGGTCTTCGATTGTGACGGACGCCGTGAGGCCTGCGGCGGCGTCCGATCCGGCGCTGACCGAGGCGCACGCGAAGCTGCTTGCGGATAAGGGGATGCAGTTCGATCGGGTGGGCTTCACTCCGCCCGAGACGCCGGCCTGGGTCCAGTCGCTCCGTGATGTCCTGGGCGCCCTGGAGCCTGTTCTGGAGCTGGTGTTCTGGTGCGGCCTGGCCCTGATCCTGGGCGGCCTGGTGTTTCTGATCGGTCGCGAGGTCCTGAAGTTGCGGGCGCCTCGCGCAAGGCCGCGTCCGCAGGTGGTCGTGGAAACCGAATGGCGGCCGGACGAGACGACGGCGCGCAACCTGCTGGCTGGAGCCGACGCCCTGGCGGCGCAGGGGCGATACGCCGAGGCGGCGCACCTGCTGCTGCTGCGCAGTGTCGAGGACATCGAGCTGAAGAAGCCACGCGCGGTCAGGGTGTCGCTGACCACGCGAGAGATCGCGGCCCTGTCGGGGCTGCCCGAGGCCGCGCGTCCGACCTTCGGTCTCATCGGAACGGTGGTGGAGCGGAGCCTGTTCGGCGGACGGCCGGTCGATGCGGCGGACTTCGCCGAATGCCGACGCGCCTATGAGGCCTTCGCCCTGCCCGAAGGATGGCGCGCGTGAGCCGTTCGCGAGACAGTTCAGCAGCGACGTCCCGTCGCGGCTCCGGCGGATTTTCGCCGCTGACCATGATGGTGGTGCTGCTGATCGGGGTGGTGTCGCTGGCGGGGCTGGGGGTGCTTTCGGCCTATGCGCCGGAGCTGAAGTCCGGAAACGACGGCGGGGAGCATGCCCTGTCGCGTTCATCGATCGGCTACGCCGCCCTGCCTCGCCTGCTGAGCGCCACGCGCCAGCCGGTGATCCTCAGCCGTGGTGAACTGGGAGCGGGAGCGGAGGACAGCCTTCTGGTGCTGACGCCGACGATGCGCACGCGGCCGGAAAGCGTCGCCGACCTGGACTATGCCGGTCCGCGCCTCATCATCCTGCCGAAATGGCATGCAGCCCCCTATCGCGACCGGCCGGGATGGGTGACGACGCTCGGGACGATCGAACCGGATCAGGCCCTGTCCGTCCTGCCCGAAGCGATGCGGGCCGGCGCCACGCTGACCACGGCGCCGGAGGCGGCGGACACCGTCCTGCGGCGACCCAATGGAGCGGCGTTCGGGGCCCCGACCAGGACCGAGAGTCCGCGTCGCATCGCCGGCGCCCAATGGATCCCCGTGGTGGTGGACGCCCAGGGCGCCGCCGTCCTGGTGATGCACCGCCATAGCCGAACCTATGTGCTGGCCGACGCCGATCTGGTGAACACCCAGGGGGTCAAGTCCCTGAACGGGGCGAAGACGGCGCTGGCCCTGCTGGACATCGTGCGGGCCGAGGGAAGTCCCGTCGTTTTCGATCTGACGCTGCACGGCTTTCAGCGCACGCGAAACCTGCTGCGTCTGATGCTGGAGCCGCCGCTGCTGGGCATGACCCTGGTCCTGGCGGCGCTGGCGGCCTTCGCTGGATGGCAGGCGGTGGTGCGTTTCGGTCCGCCCCGTCGCGCCGGACGAGCCCTGGCGCTGGGCAAGAGCGCCCTGGCCGACAACACCGCCAGCCTGGTCAGGATGGCGCGGCGCGAGCACCATATGGCGGCGCCCTACGCCCAGTGGACCCGGTCCACCGTGGCGCGGGCCGTCGGCGCGCCGAGAGATCTGGATGACGCCGGCCTGGACGCCTTTCTGGACCGGGTGGGCGTCACGGTCGGGACGACTCACGCCTATACGGCCCTGGCTGGGGACGCCCAGGCGGCCAAGACAGCCGGCGACCTGATGCGTGTCGCCAGAAACCTGCATCGCTGGACTGAGGAGACGACCCGTGCACGTCAATGAGGTGAAGATCCTCGCCGATCGCATCCGCGCCGAAATCGCAAAGGCCGTCGTGGGGCAGGAGAGTGCGGTGGACCTGCTGCTGACCGCCCTGTTCGCGGGCGGGCATGTGCTGCTGGAGGGGCCCCCGGGGACGGCCAAGACCCTGCTGGCGCACAGTTTCGCGCGCGCCGTGGGTCTCGACTATGGCCGGATCCAGTTCACCCCGGACCTGATGCCTGGGGACATCATCGGCTCCAACCTGTTCAACTTCCAGACGTCGAGCTTCACCTTGACGCGGGGGCCGATCTTCTGCGAGCTGCTGCTGGCCGACGAGATCAACCGCACGCCGCCCAAGACCCAGGCCGCCCTGCTTGAAGCCATGCAGGAGCGGCAGATCACCATCGACGGCGAGCCGCATTCGCTCGGCCGGCGCTTCACGGTCGTCGCGACCCAGAATCCGATCGAGCAACAGGGCACCTATCCCCTGCCGGAGGCCCAGCTGGATCGATTCCTGTTCAAGCACCTGCTGACCTATCCCAGCGCCGAGCAGGAGCGCGCCATCATCGCCGGCCACGGCGCGCGGACCAGACAGATGGACCCGGTCGCGCTCGGCGTGGAGGTCGTCGCCGCGGCCGAAAGCCTCGACGCCGCCACGGAGACGGTGGCCGGCATCCGCCTGACGGAAGAGGTGGTGGCCTATATCGCGGATCTGGTTCGCGCGACGCGGGACTCGGCGGATGTGGAGGTCGGCGCATCGCCGCGCGCCGGAGCCATGCTGGCGGTCGCGGCCCGCGCCCGCGCGGCCCTGGACGGAAGGGACTATGTCATTCCCGATGACGTGAAGGCCCTGGCGGCGCCGGCGCTGCGGCACCGGCTGGTGCTGTCCCCGGCCGCCGAGATCGAGGGCCGGCGTGTCGATCAGGTTCTGGCCGGACTGGTGGATCGCGTGGCGGCGCCCCGGTGATCTATCCGACGCCGCGGGCGGTGATCCTGATGGGGGCGGGCGCGGCGGTCGCCCTGGTCGTCGGCGTGCTGACGCCGTCCGGCTGGATCCTCGGTCCGGCCTGGATCGCCGTGCTGGCGCTGCTTCTGATCCTGGATGCGGCGAGGGCCGGCTCCCGCACGGCGCTGAGGCTCGCCGAAATGGAGCCCCTCCCGGCGGCGGTCGGCCGGACCGGGACGCTGGCGTTCGAGGTGGAATTCGCCGGTGACGGGCCGAGGCCGACAGCGGTCAAGGCGGCGCTGGCGGCCGAGGGGAGGCTCGGGCTGGCGGAGGAGAGCACGACGGCGGCGGTCCAGGCGGGCGGCGCGCGCCTGGTCTTCGACTTCAGACCGGAGCGCAGGGGGCTTTCAAGCCTCGAGACCCTTTGGGTTCGCTGGTCCGGCCCCCTCGGCCTCGCCTTCAAGCAGAAGGTCTTCGATCTGGGGGTGGCGGTTCCGGTCCTGACGGACATCCAGGGCGTCCGCGATCAGGCGGTGAAACTGTTCGCGCGAGACGCTCTGTTCGGCGCCAAGGCGCAGGTTCAGCTCGGCGAGGGAAGCGAGTTCCAGGCGCTGAGCGACTATCGGCCCGGGATGGATCGACGCGCCATCGACTGGAAGCAGTCGGCGCGTCATGCGTCCCTGCTGGCCAAGGAGTTTCGAACCGAGCGCAACCACAACGTCATCATGGCGCTCGATTGCGGACGGACGGCCTCCGAGCCTGTCGACGGGATGCCGCGCATGGACCGATTCATCCATGCGGCCCTTCTGCTGAGCTACGCCTGTCTGAGGTCCGGCGATCGGGCGGGGCTTTTCGCCTTCGATTCGGAGGTGCGGATCGATACGGGCCCCCTGGCGGGATTGAACGCCATCCGGACCCTCCAAACCCTGGCGGCGCGCATCGACTATTCCACCCAGGAGACCAACTACACCCTCGCGCTGTCCTCCCTGTCTGGAAAATTGAAGCGTCGGTCCCTGGTCGTGGTGTTCACCGATTTCACCGACTCGACCGCGGCCGAACTGATGATCGAGTCCGTCGGGCGGCTGTTGCGTCGACACCTGATCCTGTTCGTCATGATGCGGGACGAGGAACTGGAAAGCCTGGCCGCCGCCGCGCCGGATGAGCCGGAGGACGTCGCGCGGTCCGTGGTGGCGGCCGGCCTGCTGCGCGAACGGAATCTGGTCGCCACCCGACTGCGCCGGATGGGGGCGCACATCGTCGAGGCCGCGCACGGCCAGGTCGGCCCTGACGTCTTGAACGCCTATCTGGACCTGAAACGCAGGGATCTGCTGTGACGGACACCGCTTCCCCCGCCCGCCTGCTGCGCAGTCAACGCTTCCGCCGGGAGCGCGAGGCGGATTGGGCGCGTCTGGAACGGCTGCTGGATCGCGTCGAGAAAGGCTCGGTCGCCAGGCTGACCGACGACGAGATCCTGGCCGTCCCGGTTCTGTATCGATCGACCCTTTCGGCCCTGTCGGTCGCGCGCGAGACGTCGCTGGACCAGGGACTGATCGACTATCTGGAGACGCTGTCTGCGCGCGCCTATTTCTTCGTCTATGGCGCACGCGCCACGCTGCAGGACCGGGTGATCGGGTTTTTCCGGATCGACTGGCCCGCAGCGGTGGCGGGGCTGTGGCGCGAGACCCTGGCGTCAGCGGCGCTGATGGCGTTCGGCGCCGTGGTGGCGGCGTGGCTGGTGACCGTCGAGCCCGAATGGTTCTACGCCTTCGTTCCCGCAGACCTGGCGGGGGGGCGCAACCCGGCGGCGTCGACCGAGACCCTGCGCGCCACCCTGGACGGGACCGACACCGGGGACGGACTGTCGGTGTTCGCCGCCTATCTTTTCACCCACAACGCCCAGGTGGCGATCCTGGCCTTCGCCCTGGGGTTCGCCCTGTGCGTGCCGACGGCGATGTTGATGATCTACAACGGGGCCACGGTCGGCGCGTTCGTGGCGTTGTTCGCCAGCCGCGGGCTGGGGGTGGAGATCGGGGGCTGGCTGCTGATCCATGGCGTGACGGAGTTGTTCGCCGTCATTCTGGCGGGCGCCGCCGGCCTGAAGATCGGCTGGGCCGTGGCCTTCCCCGGAGACAGGGATAGGCGGGATGCGGCGGTCCGGGCCGGACGTCCGGCCGCCGTGGCCATGGGCGGGGTCGTGGTCATGCTCTTCATCGCCGGCCTGCTGGAAGGGTTCGGCCGCCAACTGATCGAGGACACCGTCGTCCGGTACGCCGTGGCCGCCTGCACCGGCCTGATCTGGGCCGCCTATTTCTATGGTCCGCGCAGGAGGGCGTCCGATGCTCGCTGACCGCCAGGGAGCATCGGGAAGCCAACGCGTCTTCGTCACGCCCGAGGGCGTCGATCTGGGCCTGAACATCGGCGACGCGGGGCAGAGGGCAGCGGCGTTCCTGCTGGACGCCGCGATCATCATCGGGGTCCTGATCGCCTTCACCTTCGCCTCGTTGCTGATGGGCGTGGGGTCCGGAGGCGCGTTCGGCTTCGAAGTGGTGGCGGTGATCTGGCTGCTGGTCTTCTTCCTGTTGCGGAATTTCTATTTCACCGCGTTCGAGCTGTCGGCGGCGGCGGCGACGCCGGGCAAGCGCGTCTTCGGTCTGAGAGTCGCGGCGCGCGACGGCGGACGTCTGAGGGCGGAAGCCGTGTTCGCCCGCAACGCCCTGCGTGAACTCGAGGTGTTCCTGCCGCTGTCGCTGCTGATCAATCAGTCGAACCAGGGCGGGGTGGACGGATGGCTGTGGCTGCTGGCGCTGGTCTGGGCCGCGGTGTTCGTCTTCTTCCCGCTGACCAATCGCGATCGGTTGCGGGTCGGCGATCTGGTCGGCGGCACCTGGGTGGTGCGCACGCCTCGCCGGAAGCTGATGCGCGACATGGCCGACGACGGCGCGGCCAACCTGGCGCGTTACGCCTTCACCCTGGATCAGCTCGACGCCTATGGGGCCAAGGAGCTGCATGTGCTGGAATCGGTTCTGCGCCAGCGCGACCGTCGGACGATGCGGGCGGTGGCGGAGCGGATCGCCGCCAAGATCGGCTGGGCGCCCGCGTTCGATCAGCGCGACGAGGATTTCCTTCAGGCCTATTACGCCGCCCTTCGGGAAAGACTGGAGCAGCGACTGCTGATGGGCGTCAGGCGTCGTGACAAGCACGACGTCTGAGTCCCCTGCCTAGTCGAACACGGAAGCCAGCTGCTCCGGCCCGACGCCTTCCTTGACGCTGCGCAGCTCATAGTAGAGCGACGCCGCGCCGGCGCCGGCGACGATCCCGGACAGGATGTTGGTGATCGCGGTCGCCGCCATGTTCACCGCCACATTGGGCGATCCGGTCATGAAGCCGCCGCCGGTGGCGGCGCCGACGCCGCCGACCAGCAGGCCGATCACCATCGACAGGATGACGTAGATGATGATCAGGCCGAAGATCGGCCAGCGGTAACCGCGCGTCAGGTCGCGGCTGCGCTGCAGACTCTCGAAGATCCCCCGGTTCTCGACGACCAGCGCCCCGGTCGACGCCGACCAGATCACCGACAGTATGATCCCGGGGACGACAAGCAGGATGAAGCCGAGACCGGTCCCCACGCCCACGACGATGGCCAGGCCGAGAAGCGGAAGGAACAGCCGCGCACCCATTTCGAACGCCGCGCCCAGCGGCGTCTTCGCGCCGTTCAGGCCGCTCACGGTGATCTTCACCACCATGCCCTGCAGCATATAGGTGCCGATGATCCAGAGCACCCAGCCGATCCCGGTCAGGGCCAGGCCGGTCGCGCTCTCGTTGTAGGCCAGCTCCGACTGTCCATAGGTCTGGATCAGGGACGGCACGCCGACCAGAAGCACGGCGGCGATCAGGAAGTTGGCCCAGTTGGTCCGGATGGAGGCAAACGTGCGCTGGATCACCCGCCCCAGGTCGAAGGCCCCGCCCGGCGCAGCGGCCGGTCCCTGCCCGGGGCGCGGCGCGACAGCCGCGGCGGCCAGGGCGATGATCTCGGTCGCCCGGTCGCCGGTCCCGACGAAGTCGACGCGCTGTCCGGCCGAGAGGGGGAGGGCGGAGCGGACAGAGCCTGCGTCGAAGGCGTAGGACGTTCCGTCGTCGCCGGCGATGACGCCGACGCCGCCTTGCTCATCGAAAGTCGTGACCTCGCCGCGCATGTCCATCCCGATCCGTCAGATCCCGTTGCCGGTGTAGCCGAGCCGAGCGCGTTTGTCAGAGGACTATCTGCTGTCCGAGCCCGTTTCCGGCGAGACATCGCGGTCGTCGGATGGAAGGTCCGCAGTCAGCCGATCAGTCCGAGCGCGCCGGCGCTGCGGTAGAGCATGTAGATGGCGACGACGAAGATCAGTCCGGCGAAGACGGTGTTCAGGACCCCTTTCTGTCCCGAGAGCGCCTTGGCCAGCCGGGCGCCGATCAGACCGCCCAGGACGCCGCCGCCGATGAAGACGGCCGCCAGGGGCCAGTCCACCCAGCCGTCCAGCGCATAGTTGACCGCCGTGGTCAGGCCGAAGGCGGTGACGCCGACCAGGGAGGAGCCGACCGCGTAGTAGATGGGCATGCGGGTCGAAAACATCAGGCTGGGCACGATCAGGAAGCCGCCGCCGATGCCGAAGAAGCCGGACATGACGCCGGTCAGGGCGCCCGTTCCGACCAGTTTCGGCGCATTGCCCCGTGTCAGAACGACGTCGGGGTCTCCGGTGGCCGAACGCCCTCTGAGCATCAATGCGCCGACCACCAGCATCAGGACAGCGAACAGGGCGAGAAGCTTCTGGCCGTCGACGGCCTTGCCCAGGGTCGAGCCGAAGAAGGCGCCGACAACCCCGGCGACGGCGAAAAGCCCGGCGATCTTCCATTTCACCGTGCCGTGGCGGGCATGGTTGAGCAGGTTGGCGAAGGCGTTGGCGGCGACCGCGAAGGCGCTGGTGCCGATCGCCAGATGGGGCTCCCTGACGCCGACCAGATAGACGATCAGCGGCACGGCCAGGATGGACCCGCCGCCGCCGACCAGACCGAGGCTGAAACCGACCAGGCTGCCCGACAGAGCGCCGAGCCCATACTGGATGGGTTCGAGCGTCATGCCGCGTCACGATGCCGGGGCTGGGCCATCCACTCGCGGCCCTTGAGCATGCCGTTCCAGTAGATCCACGGCAGGGCTTCGGATTTCAGCAGCCAGGACAGGCGTTGGGGTTTGGTGCCCTCGATGATCCAGCTGGGGAAGCTGGGAAGCAGTTTGCCGCCGTAGCCGAACTCCGCGAGCAGGATCTTGCCACGCTCCACGGTCAACGGACAGGAGCCGTAGCCGTCGTAGGCGGCGGTCGGGGCCTTGCCGCCCAGAACGGCGATCAGGTTCGCGGCCACGACGGGCGCCTGTTTGCGGGCCGCGGCCATCGTCTTGGCATTGGGCGTCGAACCGCCGTCGCCCAGACCGAAGACGTTCGCGTGCCGGACATGCTGGAGGCTGGCCGGATCGACGTCGACATAGCCGGCTTCGTTGGCCAGGGGGCTGCGAGCGACGAAGTCCGGCGCCTTCTGCGGCGGTGTGACGTGGATCATGTCGAACGATCTGGTGACCTCGCCCGACGTCTCCCTGAAGGTGGCCGTCCGGTCCGGACCGTTGACGGCGATCAGGGTGGATTTGAACTGGAGGTCGACGCCGTAGCGATCGACATACTCCATCAGCGGCGGCACGAATTCCTTGACCCCGAACAGGACGGCGCCGGCGTTGTGGAACCGCACGTCGATGTCCTTGAGCACGCCGGTCCGCTGCCAGTGATCGCAGGACAGATACATCGCCTTCTGGGGGGCGCCGGCGCATTTGATCGGCATGGGCGGCTGGGTGAACAGGGCGACCCCGTCCTTGAGGTTCTGCACCAGCTGCCAGGTGTAGGGGGCGGTCTGATAGCTGTAGTTGGAGGTGACGCCGCTCTTGCCGAGGGTCTCGGGCAGGCCGTCGATCGCGGCCCAGTCCAGGGTGTTGCCGGGCGCCACGACCAGAGCGCGGTAGCCGACCGCGCCGCCGTCCTCCAGGGTGACCTGGTCCCGCTCCGGCTGGAAGCTGGCGACGGCGCCCTTGATCCAGCGCACTCCGGCCGGAATCACCGACGCCTCGGCCCGGCGCGTGTCCTTCACGTCGAAAACGCCGCCGCCGACCATGGTCCAGCCCGGCTGATAGTCGTGTGTGTCGCGCGGCTCGATCACCACGATGTCGAGGCTTCGGTCGCGTTCCAGAAGGGAGGCGGCGGTGGCCAGGCCGGCTGAACCTCCGCCGACGATCACCACGTCGGCGCGCGCGGGTCGTGCGCCCATCGGCGCCGTCATCTGCGTTTCCAGCCGGGGGCGCAGGGCGGAAAGATCATAGCCCGCCTCTGCGGCGGTCGCGATCAGGGCGTCGGCCGGCTGGGCTCCGGCCTGGGTCAAGGCCCAAAGCGTGGTCGAACGCGTGCCGGTGCGGCAGTAGGCGAGGACGGGACCCTCGAAGGTCGACAGGGCGTGCGCCATCAGCGCGACGTCCTCGTCGCTGATCTTGCCGCCTATGGTCGGCACATGGGCGAAGCCCATGCCGTGGGCTGCGGCGAGCGTCTGCACCTCGGCGGCGCTCGGCTGCCCCGGCTCCTCGCCGTCCGGGCGGTTGTCGATGATCGCGCGAAAACCGTCGCGGGCCGCCTGGGCGACGTCGGCCTCGGTCAGTTGCGGCGAGACCGACAGGGAAGGGGTAAGGGTCTTGAACGGCATGACCATCGTCCTTGAACGGGGGTTTCGGTTGAGGGCTCAGCGGCGCCGGGACCGCGTGGACAGGCCGAACGGCAGGTAGGCCGGGCAGGTCCCGATCAGGCTGGTCAGGAGAAGGACGACGGCCGCCACCCCCAGAACGAGGGCGAGCGTTCCGCCGATCAGTCCCAGGCCATAGGCGCCCAGGACGGCGGCGACAGCGACCAGCCGGATGACGCGGTCCAGCGTTCCCATGTTCTTCACGGCGAGTTTCCTTCGGTTGAAGAGGCCCGACGCGCCCTATTCGGCTGCCTCGGGTCATCGGCTCAGGCGGCGACCGGGCGGGTCGAGAAATACCAGTCGGTATAGTTGAAGCCCTCGCCCTCACGGGCATTGGCGGCCTCCACCGTCTTCGGCGGCGAGACGATGGCGTCGTCGCCAGGCTTCCAGCCCGCGGGGGTTGCCACGGCATTGGCGTCGCTGGTCTGCATGGCGGTAACCAGACGCACTATCTCGGGGATCGAGCGGCCGTTGCTCATGGGATAGTAGAGCATGGCGCGCAGGATGCCTTCGGGGTCGATCACGAAGGTGGCGCGTACGGCCGAGGTGTCGCTGGCTCCCTCATGGATCATGCCGTAGGCCTTGGCCACGTCCATCTTCAGGTCTTCGATGATGGGGAAGGGAATCTCGACGCCGAACTTCTCGGCGATATTCCGGGTCCAGGCGATATGCGAAAAGATGCTGTCGATCGAAAGGCCCAGAAGTTCGCAGTTTTTGGCCTCCAGTTCTGCGGAAACCTGCGCGAAGCCGATGAACTCGGTTGTGCAGACCGGGGTGAAGTCGGACGGGTGCGAGAACAGGACCAGCCACTTGCCGCGATAATCGGCCAGCGAGCGATCGCCGTGCGTGGTCTTGGCAGAGAAGCTCGGCGCCGGCTCATTCAGGCGCGGCAGACCGATCGTCGTTTGGGTCTCAGACATTGGGTATCTCCGTAGGGGCCTACTTCGCCGGGGCGGCGGGCAGCAGTCGGTGCAGGATCATCCCGGCCAACATCGCCATGACGAAGACGGCGGCAGGGCCGGGCGCGATGGCGAGGTCGGCGATGGCGGGGCCGGGGCAGAGGCCGGCGACGCCCCAGCCGACGCCGAACAGGGCGGCTCCGCCGAGCAGGCGGGGGTCGAGGTCGCGCGCGGTCGGCAGGGCGAAGCGCTCGGCCGCCATGGGCGAGGTCATGCGGTTTCGAACCCGCCAGGCCAGGGCCATGGGGATCAGGGCGCCACCCATCACGAAGGCAAGCGTCGGGTCCCAGTCGCCGAACAGGTCCAGAAAGCCGCGCACGCGCTGCGGGTCGGCCATGCCCGACACGGCGAGACCCGCGCCGAACAGGGCTCCAGCGAAAAGGGCCAGCGCGATCTGTCGCATCATCGGCCCATCCCCATGGCGTTCATCACGGCGACCGTCACGAACCCGGCCAGCATGAAGGCGGCGGTCGCCACCAGCGATCGGGCCGACAGGCGCGACATGCCGCAGACGCCGTGGCCGCTGGTGCAGCCACTGCCGAGCCGCGTGCCGAAGCCGACCAGAAGGCCGCCGAGGATCAGGGCGGGCATGCCCTGCTCGAACCGCGCCGTGACGGGGCCGTTCAGCAGGGCGACGAGAGCCGCGCCGAGCGGAAGTCCGATCACGAAGGCGATCGCAAGCGGCCGAGGCGCGCCATCCCTGGCGATCCCGACGGCGCGCGCCGCGAGGCCGCTGACGCCGGCGATCCGGCCCAGGCCCAGCAGCATGACTGCGGAGGCGGCGCCGATCATCAGCCCCCCGATCAGGCCCTGGGCCGGCATGGCGTTGGCGAGAAGGTCGCCCATCACAGTGCGTTCAGCGGGACCTTGAGGTAGCGCACCCCATTGTCCTCGGGCTCGGGCGGGCGGCCGCCGTTCATGTTCACCTGCACCGACGGCAGGATCAGCTTGGGCATGGGCAGGGTGGCGTCGCGCTGGGTGCGCATGGCCACGAACTCGTCCTCGCTGACGTCGTCGCGGATATGGATGTTGCCTGTCCGCTGGGCGCCGATGGTGGTCTCCCAGGCGAACTCGGTGCGGCCCGGAGGCGCCTTGTAGTCGTGGCACAGGAAGACCCGCGCCTCGTCCGGCAGGGAGGTCAGGCGGTGGATCGAGCGGTACAGGGTCCGGGCGTCGCCGCCGGGAAAGTCGCAGCGCGCGGTGCCGTAGTCGGGCATGAACATGGTGTCGCCCGGAAAGACGGCGTCCCCGATGACATAGGCGAGGCAGGCGGGGGTATGGCCGGGCACATGCAGCACCGTGGCCTTCAGCCCGCCGATCTCGAACCGGTCGCCGTCGTTGAACAGATGGTCGAACTGGCTGCCGTCGCGGCGGAATTCGGTCCCCTCGTTGAAGATCTTGCCGAAGACCGCCTGGACGGTGAGGATTTCATGGCCGATGGCCAGCTGACCGCCGAGCTTTTCCTGCAGATAGGGCGCCGCCGACAGGTGATCGGCGTGGGCGTGGGTCTCCAGCAGCCACTGGACCGTGAGACCTTCGGACTTCACGTAATCAATCAGGGCGTCGGCGGAGGCGTGAGAGGTGCGGCCGGACGCCGGATCGTAGTCCAGGACGCTGTCGATCACGGCGCAGACGTCGGAGCCGGGGTCGCGCACGACGTGGCTGACCGTGAACGTCGCCTCATCAAAGAACGATTTGACCACAGGGCGTTGGCGGGGATCGTCCAGCGCGGCGCGGACGATGTCGGCGGCATGGTCGCGGGCGGGATCGGGTGTGGGCGAGGACATTGAGGCGTCTCCGTTTCAGCGGCCCAACACATAAACACATTCATAGTTTGTGCAAGTATGTATTTTAATGTGGCGGTGACGGCTGGAAGCGCCTAGGTTTCCGGCCATGGACACGATCGAGACGGCGCCGGCCGGCTATCCCCCCGCGATGCGCGCCCTGCGCATCAACGACACAGCGCCGGACTTCACCGCGCGCACGACCCAGGGCGAAAAGCGCCTGAGCGACTATCGTGGCCGGTGGCTGGTGCTGTTCTCGCATCCGGCGGACTTCACGCCGGTCTGCACCAGCGAGTTCGTGGCCCTGGCCCGTCAGGCCGACGCCTTTGCGGCGATCGATTGCGACCTGATGGCCCTGTCGGTGGACAGTCTGTATTCGCATCTGGCCTGGCTGAAGGACATCCACCGTCGCTTCGGCGTGAAGGTGCCGTTCCCGATCATCGAGGATCCCTCCATGGCGATCGGTCACGCCTTCGGCATGGTCGACGCCGGCTCGAGCGACAGCGCCACGGTGCGCGCCACCTTCGTCATCGATCCGGAGGGCGTGGTGCGCGCCATCAGCTGGTACCCGATGAACGTCGGCCGCTCCGTGGAGGAGTTGCTGCGGCTCGTCACCGCCCTGCAGACTTCGGATCGTGAGGCGGCCTCCACGCCGGCGGGCTGGACGCCGGGAGGCGCCCTGCTGGAGCCGGCCGCCACCACCCTGGACGCCGCCATCGCCGATGGTGACGGCGACGCGCCCTGGTACTATCGCGAGCGACGCCCATGACCGACGATCAGGCCGTCGCCATGGAGCGGTTGAAGGAGAAGGCGCCCGAGGCCGCAGAACTGCTGCGCCAACTGGCCAACGCCAACCGGCTGCTGATCCTGTGCCATATCGCCGAGGAAGAACGCTCGGTCGGCCAACTCGAGGCGGACCTGGGCATCAAACAGCCGGCCCTGTCCCAGCAGCTGGCCGAATTGCGTCAGTTCGGACTGGTCAAGACCCGCCGCCAGTCGCGCTCGATCTTCTATTCGATCGCCGACGTGCGGGTCCAGGCGGTGATGAGCATGCTGCACGAGATCTTCTGCGGGGACGCGAAGGCGGTAGGCGCCCGCGCCGCCGCCCCGGCGCCCCGCCCCTCGTCGACGGTTCGCGGCGACACGGCGCAATTCGCGCGCGTCACGACCCCGGGGCGCCGCTGAACCCGCCTGGACGCCGAGGACCGCCCAGGTTCATGGAGCAGACGTCTCGAACCTGCGGCCGCATTCAAACCAGGGCGGAATAGATCAGTGTCTTCAGTTCGCGGCGCAGCGGATACAGGAGGGACGGGCTGAGCTGGGTCATGAACACCATGTGCAGCTTCTCGACGGGATCGATGAAGAAGGATGTGGTGAACATTCCGCCCCAGTAGTACTCGCCGACGGACCCCGGGATCATGGCCTTGGCGATGTCCTGAGTGACGGCGAAGCCGAGTCCGAAGCCCACGCCGCCGTTCTGCGTTTCGCTGAACAACGACTGTGACAGGCTGGCCAGGTCGGACTGGTTTGGCAGATGGTTCAGCGTCATCAGCTGCAGCGTCTTGCGGCCCAGGATACGGACGCCGTCGAGCCGGCCTCCGTTGGCCAGCATCCGGCAGAAGCGATGGTAGTCGAGGGCGGTCGAGACGAGGCCGCCGCCGCCCGAGATCAGATTCGGTCGGCGCAACCACACGCTGTCGGCGCCCCGGTCATACATCACGCGGCCCAGGGCAGGACCGGCGAAGGCATAGCAGTCCGTCAGCCGGTCGGCCTTCTCCGCCGGAACGAAGAACCCGGTGTCGTTCATGCCCAGCGGCGCGAAGATCCGGTCGTGCAGGAACTGGTCCAGCGGCTGGCCCGAGACCCGTTGGACGACAGCGCCGAGCACGTCGGTCGATACCGAATAGTTCCAGGCCTCGCCGGGGGAGAACTCAAGGGGCTGGGCCGCCAATTCGCTGATGAAGGCGTCCAGGTCCGCCGCGCCGTGCCAGTTCTCGACCGGACCGGCGTTGGAGGCCGTCGCACGATAGGCGGCGTCGACATTGCTGCGGTACTGGAAGCCATAGGTCAGGCCGGATGTGTGGCGCAGCAGGTCGAGCATGCGCATGGGCGTCGCCACAGGCCGGGTCTGGAAGGGCGCGCCGCCGCCGCCGCTTTCATAGACGCCAGTGGTGCGGAACTCCGGCAGGACATCCGCGACCGGCGTGTCCACCGCAACCCGGCCTTCCTCGACCAGCATCATGAAGGCCGTCGAGGTGATCGGCTTCGTCATGCTGGCGATGCGGAAGAGAGAGCGCTCGTCGATCGCCGCCGCCGAGCCTTCGCGCGCCGCGCCCTGGCTGCTGAAGTGGACGATCTGGTCGTTGCGGCTGATCAGGATCTGGGCGTGAGGCAGTCGCCCGGTGTCGAGGTAGTTCGATTTCAGGAAGGTGTCGATTCGCTTCAGCCGGACGGGATCGAAGCCATGGTCTTCGGGGGAGGCTGTGATCATGAATGAGCCCTTCGATCTGCTGCGGTCGTCGTCTGAGCCGCCGTGTCGTGCCGAGGCGTCGCCGAACGGTCCGTCGCGGTCAAGCGGCGCGCGGGCGGCGCGACAGCAACCCGACCTGCGATCAATGTATCACCATAGATCCAAAATTGTCGTACAAAAATTTTGACTCCTCGTCCGAGGCGAGGGATGAAAGGCGCAAGGGAGCGCGAAACGCGCCGCGGAGGAAAAGCCGAATGATTGAGCTTTATCATTGCGTCGACGCGCGCTCATTCCGGGTCCTGTGGGCTCTTAAAGAGATGGGCCTGCCGTACCGCCTGCACATGCTGCCGTTTCCGCCGCGCGTCCGCCAGCCCGAGTATCTGGAGCTGAATCCCCTGGGCACGATCCCGCTGTTGATCGATGGCGAAGTCCGCATGACCGAGTCGGCGGCCATCCCCCAGTATCTGGCGACCCGCTACGGTCCCAGCCCCCTGGTCGTTGCGGCGGATGAGGCGGACTACGGTCTCTGGCTGGACTGGCTGCATCGGGGCGAGGCGACGCTGACCTTTCCGCTGACTCTGGTGCTTCGCTACACGCAGCTTGAGCCGGAGACGCGCCGCCTCCAGCAGGCGGCGGACGACTACGCCCAGTGGTTTTTTTCGCGATTGAGGCATCTGACGCGCGCGCTGGGAGACAGGGAGTGGCTGTGCGCCGGGCGGTTCACCATGGCGGACCTCAGCGTCGGCTACGCCCTGCTCTTCGCGCGCACCCTGGATCTGCACCACAGGTTCAGTCCCGAAATCCAGGCCTACTGGGATCGGCTTTCGAGCCGTCAGGCCTTCATCGCGGCGAAGGCCGCCCAATCCGATCATGTGGGAGACGCCGGATGAGCTCGACGCCGTTCAACGCCCGTCCCGGCTATGCCCGCCTTGTGCTGGCCATGCTGCTGATCGTCTACACCTTCAACTGGCTGGACCGGCAGATCCTCGGCATTCTGGCCCCCGTGATAAAGGCGGATCTCGGCCTGACGAACACCCAGCTGGGCGCATTGGGCGGCATCGCCTTCGCGGCCCTGTATTCGACCCTGGCGATACCTCTGGCCCTTGTGGCCGACCGCACCAGCCGCACCTGGGTGATCACCGGCTCGCTGGCGGTCTGGAGCGCCTTCACGGCCCTGTGCGGCGTGGCCACCGGCTTCTGGCAGCTGTTCATGTTCCGGGTCGGGGTCGGCGTCGGCGAGGCCGGCGGAGTGGCGCCGAGCTACGCGCTGATTTCGCAATATTTTCCCCCCGAGCGCCGCGCGCGAGCCCTGGCGATCTATTCGATGGGCATCCCGGCGGGGCTGGCGGCCGGCGTCCTGCTCGGCGCGGCCATCGCCAAGGCCGTCGACTGGCGCGCCGCCTTCATCGTGATCGGCCTCGCCGGCGTGGCCATCGCGCCGATCTTCCGGCTGGTGGTCAAGGAGCCGCCCAGACAGACGGCCGTCGGACAGCGAGTGGCCGTGAGCGCCGTGTTCGCCATCCTCGCGCGCAAGCCCAGCTTCTGGCTGATGGCCTTCGCCGCGGCGATGAGCAGCCTCACCGGTTATGGGCTCGCCTTCTGGACGCCGTCGATCGCCATGCAGACCTTCGGGTTCGACCTGACGCAGACGTCCCACTTCTTCGGCTCTCTGCTGCTGGTCGGGGGCGTCACCGGCGTGCTCGGCGGCGGCATCCTCGCCGACCTGCTGGGCCGGGCCGACCGCGGGGCCTACGCCAAGGTTTCGGCCGTGGCCTGGGTGATCACGGCCCCCCTGTTCGTGTTGGGCTTTCTGTCCCCGTCGCCGGTCGTCGCCTGGCTGCTGCTGCTGATCCCGAACGCCCTGACCCTGGTGTTCGTGGGGCCGATGACGACCGCCGTCCAGCATCTGGTGCCGGCGCATATGCGGGCCACGGCGGCAGCCTGTTTCCTGTTCATCAACAACCTGATCGGGATCGGAGCGGGGTCGTGGCTGATGGGCGGGATCAGCGATGTGATGACGCCGCGTTTCGGCGACGACGCCCTTCGCTACTCCGCCGTCGTGGTGACCGTCTTCTATCTCGGATCGGCGCTGCTGGCCCTGCTGGCGGTGCGGCCGCTGCGCCGCGACTGGGTGGATGACGCCGTGATCCCGGACGCGGCCGCCGACGCCGTCGAGACGACAGGAAAGTAGGAGCAAGCATGTCGCATATCGATCTCTCTGGACGGGTGGCCATCGTCACCGGCGCCGGGGCGGGCCTGGGGGCCGCCCATGCTGCGGCCCTGGCGGCGCGGGGCGCCCGGGTCGTGGTGTCCGACATGAACGGCGAGGCGGCCGAACGGGTCTGCGCCGAGATCCAGGCCGAGGGCGGCGAGGCGACGGCGATCGCCGTCAGCGTCACGGACCGCGCGGGCGTCCAGACCATGTGCGACGCGGTTCTGGCGCGTTGGGGCCGGATCGACATTCTGGTCAACAACGCCGGCATCCTGCGCGACAAAACCTTCGCCAAGATGGATCTGGACGATTTTCAACTGGTGCTCGACGTCCACCTGATGGGATCGGTCAACTGCACCAAGGCGGTCTGGGAGACGATGCGGGCCCAGAACTATGGCCGGATCATCTTCACCACCTCGTCTTCCGGCCTCTACGGGAACTTCGGGCAATCGAACTATTCCGCGGCCAAGCTGGGGCTGGTCGGCCTGATGCAGACCCTGGCCCTGGAAGGCGAACGCTACGGGGTAAGGGTCAACTGCCTGGCGCCGAGCGCGGCGACCGCCATGACCAACAGCCTCTATACGCCGGACGTTCTCGCCGGCCTGGGGCCGCATCTGGTCAGCCCGGCGGTGGTCGTTCTGGCGAGCGAGGAGGCGCCGACGCGGGCGGTCATCCTGGCCGGAGCCGGGGCCTTCGAGCAGGCGCATGTCACGATGACCCAGGGGGTCCTCCTCGGCGCCGGCGAGGATGTAGCCGACCGTCTGCTGGCCAGCCTCGATGTCGTGGCCGATCGCGCCGGGGAAATGGTTCCGGCGAGCGGAGAAGCCCAGTACCGGCACGAGATGTCCAAACTCGTCGGTCAAAAGGCGGTCGCGTGAGCGCTTCGGTCCACATCGTCGCCGCGCGCAGAACGGCCATCGGCGGCTTCGGCGGGGCGCTGAAGGACTGTACGCCGGCCGAACTGGCGACCCATGTCACCCGGGCGGCGCTGGAGGCCGGGCGCATCGATCCGGCGACGGTCGGTCACGTGGTGTTCGGCCAGGTGATCCCCACCTGTCCCCGCGACGCCTATCTGGCGAGAGTGGCCGCGATCGAGGCGGGACTCCCCCAGGCCACCCCGGCGATGACTGTGAACCGGCTCTGCGGTTCAGGCCTTCAGGCGGTCGTGTCAGCAGCCCAGATGGTGATGCTGGGCGAGGCCGAGACGGCGGTCGCCGGCGGAGCCGAGGTGATGAGCCGGGCGCCCTATTTCGCGCCGTCGGTTCGCTGGGGCCAGAAGATGGGGGACGCGGCCCTGATCGACGGCCTGAACGGTGCGCTCACCGATCCGTTCGGCGGCGGACTGATGGGCGTGACCGCCGAGAACGTCGCCGAGCGTCACGGCGTGGATCGCCAGCGCCAGGACGCCTATGCCGTGGAGAGCCATCGGCGTGCGGCGGCGGCGATCGCCGAGGGGCGATTCACCTCCCAGATCGCGCCGATCGAGGTGAAGTCCGGGCGCGTCGCCAGGACGTTCGACACCGACGAACATGTCCGCCCCGAGGCCGCCATGGCCGATCTGGCGAAGCTGCGCACGATCTTCCGGGAGAATGGAACGGTCACGGCGGGGAACGCTTCGGGCGTCAACGACGGCGCGGCGGCGCTGGTGCTGGCGGGCGAGGCCGCCGTGGCGCGGCAGGGCCTGGCGTCGATGGCCCGGATCGTCGCGTGGGGCCATGCGGGAGTCGATCCGAATTATATGGGCATGGGACCGGTTCCGGCCACGCGGATCGCGCTGGCGCGTGCGGGGCTGAAGGTCGAAGACATCGACGTGATCGAGTCCAACGAGGCTTTCGCCGCCCAGGCCTGCGCCGTGTCGGACGCCCTCGGCCTTGATCCGGCGCGGACAAACCCGAACGGCAGCGGCATCTCGCTGGGCCATCCTGTCGGGGCCACGGGTGCGATCATTCTCACCAAGTTGGTCTACGAACTCGCGCGTGTCGGGGGTCGCTTCGGCCTGGCGACCATGTGCATCGGCGGAGGGCAGGGGATCGCTGTCGTCATCGAGCGCAGCTGACCCCCCGACGTAAAGGGCTCCTGGACGACTGGCGAGCCGTCGCATGCCGACGGCTCGCTTCTTTTTTCGTCGTCCGTCAGGCCCCGTAGGCGGCGCGGAGGCTGAGCTTGTCGATCTTGCCCGTCGCGGCCAGAGGCATGGCGGGCAGACGCACGACCTCGTCGGGCACCCACCACGACGCGATTTGTCCGCGCAGGGATTCGAGCAGCGCCTGGTCGCTGATGTCCATGCCCTCGCGCACCTCGACGAGCAGGATCGGTCGTTCGCTCCACTTCGGGTCGGCCCGTCCGATGACCGCCGCCAGGGAAATCTCCGGCAAGGCGCAGACGATGGCTTCGATCTCTGCCGGATTGATCCATTCGCCGCCGGACTTGATCAGATCCTTGGCGCGGCCCGTGATCGACAGATTGCCCCGGTCATCGATGCGAGCCAGGTCGCCGGTGTCGAACCAGCCATCGGCGTCCACCACGGGGTGCTCTTGTCCGAAGTACCGTTCGATCACGGCCGCGCCGCGCACATGCAGCCGCCCTTCAGGACCACGCTGCGTCTCCAGCGGGGCGCCGGCCTCGTCCATGAGCATGAGATCGACCCCGAGAGCCGGCTTGCCGGATATGCTCGGCCGCCGATCCGGATCGCTGAGCACGCCGAAGACGCCGACGGGAGACAGTTCGGTCATGCCCCAGCTGTTCTGGACGACGACGCCGAGCTGGCGCTCGATCCGGTCCATCAACGCGGGGGGCGTGGGGGCGCCGCCCAGGATGATCCGGTCCAGCGAGGGCAGGGCGGTTCCCGAAGCGTCCAGGTATTCGCACAGGCCGAGAAAGACGGTCGGCACGCCGACGGCGATCGTCACGCCTTCGGCGGCGATCAGCCGCGCCAGGCTTTCGCCGTCGGTGCGACGGCCCGGCAGCACCATCTTGGATCCCGCAGCCGGAAGGGCGAAAGGCAGGCCCCAGGCGTTGGCGTGGAAGAGGGGAACGATGGGCATGACCACATCGGTCTCGCGCGCCCCCAGCACATCGGCCTGCAGCAGCTTCAACGTATGAAGGAAGCTGGAACGGTGGGTATAGGTCACGCCCTTGGGCGCGCCGGTCGAACCTGAGGTGAAGCACAGTCCCGATGGCGAGGTTTCATCAAAGCCGCCCCAGGCGCAGGCGTCGTGCGCGACCTCGACCAGCGGTTCCATCGGTTGGACGGCGGCACGGGCGTGGACACGTTCGCTGTCGCCGTCGATGACCAGAACGTGGGTCACGCCGGGGGCGTCGTCCACCGCCGCGAGCGCGAGATCGACCAGGTCGGCGCTGGCGATGATCACGCGGGCCCCGGACTGACCCAGCATCCAGGCCAGTTGGGTCGGCGTCAGCCGCGGGTTCAGGGTGTGGCAGACCGCGCCCATGCCCATGATGGCGAACCAGGCCTCGACGTGGCCCTGGGTGTTCCAAGCCAAGGTGGCGACCCGCTCGCCCCCGACGACGCCCAGTCCGGCCAGGACGTTCGACGTGCGCCTGGCCCGGGTCTGCAGGTCGGCGTAGCCGATCCGGGCGCTGTCAGCGCCCTCGCGCGCCGTCACGACCTCGGTCCCGCTGTGCCACTTCGCGGCGTGCTCGAGAATGCGGTCCAGGGTGAGCGGAAACGATTGGATGCTGCCGTCGATCATTCGATGTCCTGTGTACTGTCTTCGTCCCGACGTCGGGACGTCGCCCGGACGCGCGGTGGATCGGCCTCAGCCGAGCACCCGCATCAGCCGCAGCCAGACCTGCTGGTCGAAGCCACGGTCCGAGGCCGCCGCGCCGGTGCGCACCACCACCAGCTTCAGGCTCGGCACGACGTAGAGGCGGCGGTCGAAGGCGCCGAGAGCGGCGACAAGATCGGCGGGGGCGGCCGGGATCAGCTGGCCGGGGCTGCGGCCGATCTGCGGGCGCTGCACATACTCGCTGCCGTTCAGCCACCACAGCCGACCATAGGCCGGATTGGCGGTGGAACGCTCGAACATGGCGTCCATCTGCGCCTGGGAGACGACGCGGGCGCCGTCCGCCGCGAGGCCGTCCGCCAGCACCATCGCGCCGAACCGGGCGACGTCCTGAGGGGTGGTGACGAGGCCGGTGTCGTTGCCGACCGAAGCCAGGGCGGCGGGACGACGACGCCACGCGGTGTCGCTCATGCCCAGCGGCGCCGTCAGCCAGTCCTGCGTCACCGTCTCGAGCGGCTTCTTCGCCGCCGCCGCCACGATCTGCTTGCTCACCGCATAGACAGGCGTGTTGTAGAAGAAGGTCGTTCCGGCCGGGGCGACATAGGCGAACTGTTCATCGAGACCCGAGCTCATGGTCAGGATGTCGATGACGCGGATCGCGTCCTCCTGCGCCGGCGAGGCCTTCGACCACCCCCGGCCCAGGTAGGTGGAGACCGGCGCGCCGACGTCCAGCAGCCCCTTGTCCACGGCGATCGCCGCCAGGACGGCCACGAAGCTCTTTTGCTGGGAGGCGACATCCTCGAGCAGGGCGCCGCTGGACGCCGTCCCATAGGTGAAGTTGGCGAAGAGCCGATCGGTCGCGGGCGCAGGCCAGGCCTGGTCGATCAGAACCTCTCCGTCACGGATGACGATGAACCCCGTGCTGTTCTGGCGCCGCAGATAGTCGAGCAGTTCGGTCATGGCCGGCGAGGGGGCGGTCTGGACGGCGGCGGCCGGGAGGGGGCGCGCGCAGGCCGTCGGTACAGCCGCCCCCAACGCCAGGGCGGCGGCGGTCATGATGATCCGGGCATGGGCGTTCATTTGGACTTGCCTCCTGCGGTTCGTCGACGAGGCGACGGTTCCTTCTGGGATGCGGCGACGGGTTCGGTGCGGGCGCGAGGCCCGCGCGCCAGCATGATCCGGGCGACTTCGCCCTGCATGAAATAGAGAATGTCGCGCGCGGCCTGACTGGCCTTGTCGGGATCACGCTCGATCAGACCCGTCCTGACGTCGCGCCAGTGCTGATAGGGGCCGGGGCCGTTGGCGTTGATGGCCAGGGCGACATACGAAAAGTGGAAGCGGGTCTTGCGGCGCACGGCCTCGGTCATCCGCTGCGCATCGGCGCTGCCGAAGGCGCTCATTTCGCTGAAGATGGACTCGCTGACCTCGATGATCTGCTCAGCCGGCGCCCCGCTCTCGGCGTCGTTGAGCAGGCGGTCGATCTTGCCGAGGATGCGACGCACGGCGGCGTCGGAGGCGCGCAGACAGGCGAAGCGGGCGGCCAGACCGTAAAGGGCGGCGCGGACCTCGTAGAGATCGAAGACTTCCTCGACCGTCGTGGCCGAAACCCGGGCGCCCCGGTTCTCCTCCAGCTCGATGAGGCCGTCGTCCGCGAGCGCCCGCAGGGCCCGCCGCACGGTCGATCGGCCGACGCCGAACTCGCTGCAGAGGCGGACCTCCCGCAGCCATTCGCCGGGCGCGATCTCGCTCTTCTGAATCCGGGAGCGGAGGGCCTGGGCGATAGCGTCCGCGTTGGGCGCCGTCTCGGCGCCGGTCTGCAGTTTAGGATCGGGAGTGTCGGTCAAAGGTCTGGCCCTCGCGGCGTGACGTCGCATCGCCGCGATCTGCGGGCGCGTCGTCTGACCGTTCCTAGGATCGAGCTCGGCGACGGGCAAGGCGTTTGTCCGTTTCGGTGAGGTTATTGTTGTACAATGCAGGAGGCCGGCGCCCGGCGCCCGGTCGGACCGCGACGGCCTCGAAGCCGTCGCGGTCGCGGGACGTCCGGCCGGGTCCGGACGTGTCGTCACCAGCGGTAGGTTGCGGAGACGCCGAAGGTCCGCGGGCGCGTGTACCGGTTGGCCAGGGGGATATCGACCTGCTGCAGCTTCAGGACGGGGATGACCTGATTGGTCGCGTTCCTGACGAACATGGCGACCTCCATGCGACGGAACAGGACACCCCAGCGCAGATCGACATTGTCCAGGTCTTCCAGCGGGGTGAACGGCGAGGTCGCCGTGACCGTGTCCTGACCGCCGCCGCGTTGACCGTTGTAGGCGACGTTGGCGAAGCCCGTCAGGCCGGGCGTCAGTTCCCGACGGTAGTTGAGGTTGGTCGAGAAGGTCCATTCGGGCGTCTGGGCGACCATGCTGTCCTTGATCGGAGCGCCGGCCACAGCGGCGACTTCGACGAAGCTTGCGTCCTGGCGAGCGCCGTTCACGCCCACAGCCAGGCGACCGCCGCCGATCTCGAAGACGGCGTCCAGCGCCGCCTCGACGCCGTTGACCTCGATGGTCCCGCCATTGATGTTGAAGTTGGTTCCCGCCTGACCGCAGGCGTTGGCGGCGGTGCAGCCGTCGGTGACCAGGGCGATCGCATCCTCGGTCCGCGAAGTATAGGCCGACAGCCTGAGGAAGACGTTGCGCGCGATGTCCGTCTTCAACCCGACCTCGTAGCTCGTCGTGGTCTCGTTGCCGTAGGTCGGCTGCAGGGGGTTGGGCGCGTTGGCGACGACCGTGCCGTTGTTCACCCCGCCGGCGCGATAGCCGGTTCCCGTGCGGGCATAGACCAGCGAGGATTCGCTCAGGCGGTAGCTGGCCGAGACGGCGTAGCTGAGGTTGTCCTCGTCGAAATCATAGGACGTAGGGACGCCGATCGGCGTGGTCGTGTAGAGGCGGAAATCGCTTTGCTGCGCTGTCTTGTGATCGCGGGAATAGCGCAACTCGCCACTGAGCGAGAGGGCGCCGATATCATACTTCAACGATCCGTAGACTGCGGCCGACCGGTATTCGGACGGCACCACCCGACGGCTGCCGAACGCCAGGGGGAAGGTGGCCGGGCAGGCGGCGGCGTTCGGGATCAGCCGATAGCAGACGGGCGCGGTCGGCGTGCCGCCGCAGATCGACGAGGTGGCCGTCAGAACGCAGGGATTGGTGCGCGCGTCGCGCGTATAGTCGTCGTCCTGCAGCAGGACCTCGACGCCGCCCAGCCACTGCAATTGGCCGTCCATCGCGTCGCCCGTGATGTGGACGTCATGATAGAAGGTCTTGTCCTTCACGTCGGTGGTGGTGCCCCCAAGAGGGTAGAGGCCGATCTGACCCGAGGCCTGAAGCCGGCCTTGCGTGGCCAGGTCGATCGCCGCCGCGAAGTTCTGCTTCGAGTGGTACTGCATCGCCATGGTGGTGGAGGTCAGCAGGCCCCAACCCAGGTCGTACTTGGCCGTCAGCATGGCGCGCTGGACGGTCTGGTGCAGGTCGTTGGCGACGTCGGAGGGGACATCGTAGCGCGGGCCGGTGAAGCCCTGGGGCAGGACGGCCAGTCGACCCGGCGGCACCACCCACTGGTTGACGAAGGTCGGCAGGTTCATGTCCTGCGCGTCCAGCAGCAGGTTCACGTCCCAGGGCCCGTCCATGTAGCGGATCTGGCCACGCACCAGATAGCCGTCCGTGTGGTCGTAGTATTTGTTCTGATTGGGGTTGTAGTAGACGCCGCCGCCCTGGCCGGTGACCTGGGCCCCGACGCGGAAGGCGACCTTCTCGTTCAACTGGTGATTGACGATCCCGTCCAGGCGGAGCTGCTGCAGGTCGTCGGTATAGGTGGCTGACACCCTGCCGCCGTTGCGGAACTGGGGCTGGGCCAGGACGATGTTCACGCTCCCGTACTCGGAGTTGCGTCCGTACAGCGCGCCCTGCGGACCTTCGAGCACCTCGATGCGGGCGATGTCGAAATAGTCCAGACGCTTGAAGTTGCGGCCGCCCAGGGTGCTGGACCCGGCATAGGCCCCGTTGACGAACAGGCCGACGGCCGAGTCGGCGCTTGTGGCGCGCTGGGTGCCCGAGCCCCGCACCGAGATCTCGGCGAGGTTTTCACTCTGTACGCCGTTGAAGCGGACGCCAGGGACGGTCTGCAGCAGGTCGCCGACGCTTTCGATCGGGCTCTTCTGCTCGAGCGTTTCGGCGGAAAGCGCCGTGATCGTCGACGGCACGTCACGGATGGCTTCTTCGCGTCGACGCGCGGTGACGACGACGTCCCCGACCCGGCTCGGCTGCGCCTCTTCGACCGGTCGCTCGGCCGGTGGCGCGGTTTGGGCCCAGACGAGCCCGGGGGCGGCCACCGCGATCAGCGCGGCGGACGAGCATGCGAGATTACGCACCATCCTGATCCTCTCCCTCTTCATTTGCCGTCGTTGTGATCGCGGCGAGGTGAGCATTGTCCTGTCAAACCGAAGTGTCAAGATTGTACGACAATCATATTTGAGGTCACGCGCCGCTCGAGGTCAGGGAGGCCAGCGTCCTTCGGCGATCCGAATGAAGAAAGCCGTGTCGATCAGAACGAACAGAATGGCAAAAGTTGTCGTACAATCTATTGACAGGCGGGGACCGCGGTCCGAGGCTGACGGTCTGGGGCGTCACCAAGAACGCCGCGAGGAAAGCCCATGTCCGATAGCGCGAACGATCACACCGGCGGGACTCCGCCCGATGGCAAGGGCCTCAAGGTGGCGGTGATGGCCTCGGCGGGAGCGGCCGTCGAATGGTATGACTTCTTCATCTACGGAACAGCGGCGGCCCTGGTGTTCCCCAAGCTGTTCTTTCCGGCGGATCTGCCGCCCTTCGTCGCCCAGATCGCGTCCTTCAGCACCTTCGCGGTGGGCTTCATCGCCCGTCCGCTGGGCGGGATGGTGTTCGGGCACTTCGGCGACATCCACGGACGCAAGCACGCGCTTGTGGTCGCCATGTTCGTCATGGGCGCGTCGACGACCCTGATCGGTCTGCTGCCGACCTATGCCCAGATCGGCGTGGCGGCGCCCCTGCTGCTGGTGGTCATGCGGTTCGCCCAGGGTCTGGCGGTGGGCGGACAGTGGGGCGGCGCTGCGCTGCTGGCGATCGAGAGCGCGCCGCCGAACCGGCGCGGCTTTTACGGCAGCTTCGTCCAGGTCGGGGTGCCGTTGGGGGTGGTGCTGGCCAACGCCGTCTTCCTGATCGTCAGTGCGATGACCGCCGAGGACAGTTTCATGTCCTGGGGATGGCGCATCGGATTCGTGCTCAGCATCGTCCTGATTCTCATCGGGCTGGTGATGCACCTGAGCGTGGAAGAGGCGGTGCAGCCCCATCCGCCGGCCGATGTCGCGGACGCCGCCGTCGTCGTCGCCCGGCCGGCGCGTTCCCCCCTGCTGGAGGTGCTGACCGGGCACTGGCGCCAGGTTCTGCTGGCGGGCGGGGCCTTCGTGGCCAACAATGTCTGTTTCTACATCGCCATAACCTACGCCATCGCCTACGGATCGACGACCCTGGGGATCGAGCGCGACGTGCTGCTGACCGCCGTCATGGCCGGGAGCGCCCTCATGATTCCGGTGCTGCTGGCGTGCGGCGCGGCCTCCGACCGGTTCGGGCGACGCGGCGTCTTCCTGGCGGGGGCGGCCCTGTCAGGGCTTTGGGCCTTCGCCGTCTTTCCGTTGCTCGAGACGGGTTCCGGCGTGGCGATATTCGCGGCGATCACGGTGCAGCTGGTGTTCGTGAGCATGATGTACGGACCGCAGGCGGCGCTGTTCGCCGAGTTGTTTCCGCGATCCATTCGTTACTCGGGCGCGTCGCTGGGATACCAGATCGGGGCCGTCGTCGGCGGCGGCTTTGCGCCGATCATCGCGACGGCCCTGTTCGCTCGCTATGGCTCCAGCCTGCCCATCGCCATCTATCTGGCGGCCATGTGCGCCGCCTCCTACGGCAGCGTGATCTTGCTGGGACGCCGGTCCCGAACACACGCTGTCTGATCGCCGGATCGGATGTTTCAGAGTCATTGAGGAGGCCGCGATGATCGATGCAAACAGGCGCATGCTGCTGGGCGCCGGAGCGATGATTTCGCTCGGCGGGGCTGCGCGCCCGACGCGCGGCGGTGAAGTCCCGGCGCTTGAACCGGAAGGCGCTCTCGCCTCCGAGGTCGAAGCCGATCTGCTCCGCTATGTGGGCTTCGGCGAAAAGCAGGCGGGCGGGGCGGGCGACAACGCCTGCGGCGAATGGTTGGCCGGCGAGCTCTCGGCGGCCGGCTACGCCGTCGAGCGTCAGGTCTTCAAGGCGCCCTATTTCGACACCCGCAAGGCCGAGTTGACGGTCGAGGGCGCAGCGGCGGCGGTCTATCCTCAGCCGATCGTCAGGATGACCGGGGCGGACGGCGTGTCCGGGCCTCTGGTGCGTGTCGATGCGGTCGGACGTTTCGCAGGGTCCCTGGAGGGAGCGATCGCCCTGGTGGACCTGGCCTTCTCGCGCTGGTCGACGATGTTGTCGCCGGGCGCGCGCGGACCTGTGGAGGCGGCGTTCGCGGCCGGCGCCGTCGCCGTGATCGCCATCACCAACGGGCCGACCGGAAAGGTCATCGCCCTGAACGCCGACGGGCGCGCGCCGATGTTTCGGGGGCCCGTCGCCCTGCTGGCGCCCGAGGACGCCGGGCCATTCCTGGCGGCCGCCTTCGAGCGCAAGCCGGGCCGCCTGGTTCTCGACGGGGAGGGCGGGCATCGCGACGCCTTCAACTTCGTCGGACGTCTCGATCGTGGGAAGGGGCGATGGCTGGCGATCTCGACGCCCCGCTCGGGCTGGTTCACCTGCGCCGCCGAGCGTGGCCCGGGCGTGGCCGCGTGGCTGCATCTGGCGCGGTGGGCCGCGGCAGGCTTGCCGGACCATGACCTCGCCTTCATCTGCAACACCGGCCACGAGTACGAGTATCTGGGCGCGTCCGAAGCCATGAAGGCGATCGCGCCCCCGCCGGACCGGACGGATTTCTGGCTGCACCTGGGAGCCAATGTCGCCGCACGCGACTGGCATGAGATACCGGGCCGTCCCACGCCGCTGCCCAGCGTGGACAGTCAGCGGTTCCTGTCCGTCTCGCCCTCGCTTCTGCCTCTGGCCCGTTCCATTTTCGCCGGGCAGATCGGCTATGAGCAGCCGGTGTCCAGCGATGTCCTGGCGGCAGGCGAACTGGTCGAGGTGATCAAGTCCGGCTATGCCCCGGCCGCCGGCGTTTTCGGCATCCATCGCTATCACCATGTGGCGGAGGATGACGAGCGGTGCCTGAACCCGACCGCCACCGTCGTCGCCGCCGCCGGCTTCCGCCGCCTGTTGCAAGCGGTGGTTGCCCGGTAGGGAGCGCCCGGGTGCTGGCATTCCGGATCACATTGAGCCATCGCGACGTAAGAGAGTTGATGGCTGAGCGCGGGATCGCTGTCCGCCGAGAGGCGATCCGGTGCTGGATGGTGAAGTTCGCGCGCTGGCGTCTGGACGAGGCGGTCTGGCGGATCGGCGGAGGTGAATGTGCCTGTGGCGTGCGGTCTTCGCGTCATGCGGCGTAATGCCGAGGCCAGACGGGCAGCCGCTGTTCAAGCAGCTTGAAATCGGCCTCAGAGAGGACGTTCTGCAGGCGCGGCGGCCTGAAGGATCCGCACGCCGTGGGTCAGTATGCGCTGCACCTCTGCGCCTCCTCCCAAGCCATGGCGCGCTCCATCATCATGCCGCTGACGATGAAGCTGCGGCCGTCGGGTTGGGCGAGCATGACCGGTCCGGCGGCGCCGATGTCCCGCACCTTGGCGGCGATTTCCGCATCGGTCGGCGGCGGCGCCCAGCAACGGTAATAGGCGACGCCGCAGGCGATGCTGCAACGCCTCTGTTCCGCCGGAGCCTTGGCGGCCAGTCTGGCGTATTCGTCGCAGGTGCAGTTGCACCCTGTGCCCAGTCCGGCGCGATTGTTTTCTTCGCGCGTGAAGCACGGACTTATCCGCAGCGGTCCCGCACCGGGCGCGGGTCGAACTTCGGCACGCGGCGTCGGCGCGGGCGCCGTCCTTACATCGGTCAGCGGGGGCGACGACGGCCTGACATGACCGACTTCGCGCTCCTGGACCGGCGGCGGCGTCTGCATCTGGTCAGACAGGTCAATGATCAGCGTCTCGTCCACCTGCTGGATCGGCACGGCTGACCCAGGCGCTGCGCTCAGGGCGGCGAAAGCCAACATCAGGCACGCCGTCCACCGGGCGCGTGGCGGCCAAATCCGGGCGATCGCCTTCATCGAGACCTCCCCTGAGCCACCCAGTCGCAGACCGCCGCCTCCAGGCTCTCGCGGGGCAGGGTCCGAAAGACTTCGGCGTATTGATCCAGGCTCGCGCGATCGGTGATGCCTGCCTGGCGCATCTGTGCTGTCTGGGCCGCGATGAAGGCCTCGATGTCGGCGGCGGTCGGACATTGACCCTGCTGCAAACTTGCGGGCGGAGGCGCGTTCGAGCCGGAAGGGGCTCCACCGCCCGGGCCGCCACCCCCGAACGCTGCGGCCATGCCGGCCGGAACGCCGCCGCCCGCCTGCAGCACGGTCGACAGATCGTCGAGGGCGTAGCGCTCCTGCCAGACGGTGCTGACCTCTGTGGTCCCTCCGTTCTCCCGCAGGGGCGGCTGCAGGCCTGCGGTGACGAAGTTCATCGCGACGCTGCCCACTTCCACGAACGGTCGCCGGCAAACCGCTTCGGCGTCTTCGCTCGGATTCGGCTGATACAGCCGCGCCGAGAAGGCGCCAACCATGTAGCCCGGACGATGCGCCGTGATGGTGACGGTGGCCTGACTGGGCGGAGTCCCCTCGTTGCAGCCGCTCGGTCCCCATTCCGGTCCCAGCA
This sequence comes from Brevundimonas sp. VNH65, assembly GCF_049445955.1. Lineage (NCBI taxonomy): Bacteria > Pseudomonadati > Pseudomonadota > Alphaproteobacteria > Caulobacterales > Caulobacteraceae > Brevundimonas > Brevundimonas sp. VNH65. Next base: position 446,586 of record NZ_JBMSDX010000001.1, read on the forward strand.
GCCCCAGGGAATTGACCGTGCCGGAGCCGCCTACGGACCCGTCGGCCCAATCGACATCGACGCGCGCCGGGAAGGTCCCCGTCTGACCCAGTTCCAGTGGCGGCAGCCTGAGCTGGATGCGCGTTCCACGCGGTCCGGCGCCGCTCGCCATTCTGGCGTAGAGGGCGTTGGCCCCGGCCTGGGCCCGTTGCGTTCTGGCGTTGACGATGTCGAACAGGTCCTCGTCCAGTCCGGGCGTTTCGGCCGTCGACGAGCGCATGTCGTGCAGACCCAGGCTCGTCTGCATCTGCACCGCGTGCCGGGCCATGTCATTCGCCTCTCCTGTGACGAAGCCCGCGGTCGTCATGGGCCCGCACTCGAATGCGGCGCGCTCGGCGGGCGCGCATGAGGCGTCGTCGTCGGACGGACTGCGAATGGCGATCGCCAGGGGAGCGGGCTGGAATTCGGTCGCTCGTGGCGACGGGAGGCGCCGCGGGTCCTTCAGCACAACGCGGCGAGGGGCTGTCTTCACCCGGACGGGCGACTTCGTGGACAAGGCCGTGCGGCGCACGCGTTTGGCGAGGCTGGACCGGTCCAACCTGGCCCCTGCCGTTGCGACATCGCGGATCTGCGGCGTCGGCGCCTCCGCCCGCTCGTCGGGTTCGGCCGTCGCATCGAGCGAGCCGCCCATCTGGAAATAGGCGAAGTCGACCTCCACATCGCGCCATGTGGTCTCAGCGGCGCGCTCGGCCGCGTTGATGATCAGGACGTGCTGATCTCCCTGCAGTCCGTTGGGATCGTTGGGTTTCAACGGGGCGAAGGGCACCAGCCAGCCGATGCTGCACCCGTCGTCGCGCTTCACACTGGTCATGGTCTTCACCAGTTGCCCGCGCGAGCCCAACTGAAGGTCGTCGCAGGCGTCCGGTTGCGCCGAAGACACGGTGACGATGAGGGTGGTCTCATGCTCGACCTGCGTCGGGGCGCGGACGCGGAAGCAGCGTGCGGAGATGGGCGCCAGCCTGATGCTGTGGGTCAGGGCGTCCTGCCGGGTCAGGTCCTTGCGAGGACAGCCGTGGGACCAGAGGCGGGCGTTGTACTTCGATGCGGCCAGTTCCCCGCCTCGTCCGAAGCCGTACAGATCCGGCAGGTCCGCCAGTTCGGAGATCATCTCCGCATAGATTTGGCGGATGCCGCCTGGCCAGACGCTGACCAATCGCTGGTTGGGCCCATAGACGGGACTGCCGCTGCTGTCGTGGACGACGGCGACCCGGATGTTGTCGTCAATCCATCTCAGCCAGGCCTTGCTGGAGCGAACCTGCGGCGCCGGCTCCCGCATCATGGTTTCCACCGCGCGTCGTCCCTGCTGTCTGCCCAACAGCATGAAGCGGTAGAAGGAGCCGGTCATGTATCCGGCCATCTGTGTGGCGGCGTAGGCGGAGCGGATGTCTGGAACCTCGCCTCGCAAGGTCTTGCGGCAGTCGTCCGTTTCGCGGAGGCCATAGTCCCGGCATCGGGCGCCGCCCGCCCGGATGTAGGCCCGCCAGTCGTCACCTGCGTCAGGATAGTCGGGATGATTGCGAGGGTAGATCGTAGCCGCCGCATCCACGTCCAACGGTTGGTCGTAGTATCGGAGGCCCAGGAAGAAGCCGAGGTATTTGCGGCGCGGATGTGTGGACAGACGACGGGCCAATTCTGTCCGACTGAGACCCGGCTCATCCTCCATCAACCCATAACCCCAGCCGTTGGCGGTGCCCTCATAGAACCAGTGGGGGGCATAGGTGTCGGCGGCCTGGACCCCCATCCACTCCCGCTGCTTCAGATGCACGAACTCGTGCGAGAAGAGCAGCGGAAGCATCCAGGCGTCTTCCATATTGCCCGACCGCACCGTGACGGACCGTCCCTCATTCGTGCACCAGTCAGCCTGACCGCGCAGATCACAGAGCCTTGTGTCATAGGGACTTTCGTCGCTGACAGGCTGGTAGTTGCCGGCATAGGCGCCCGTTCCGCGACTGGTTTGCCAGAACACGACGGGGTTGCCGTTGAGTCGCGTGCCGACCACCGGTGCGCCCCAGGTGCGCGAATGGGTAGTGTACGCGACCGTGGCCGCTGCCTGGGCTTCGGGCGGCACCGGCAGGCCGGCGGGGGTCGGTTCGGGGACCGATCGACCTGCGTCTTCGGCCTGGCCGCTGCCGAAGCCGTACAGGCGGATCTGGGCTTCCGCCTCGCCCGCCGCCATGCAGGCCGCCATCGCCGAAACGAGACAGCCCGTCAGCCAGGATCGCCCGTGTTTGGCCTGTCGCGCCATTCGCCCTCTCCCCTCAAAGGTTCAGGGGAAGCGACGCCTCGCTTCCCCTTTTTGGGTCAGACCTCAGAAAATCCGGCCGATGCCTTCGCGGATGCGGTCCTGCACCCGGCGTTCGGCTTCGTCCGCAGCAGCCTGGCCGGTGCGTTCGATGACGCCGGGGACCTGGCGGCGGGGGCGGTTGGGATCCGTGTTCGCGCCCCGGCGGGGATCGGTCTGATTGAGAACGGCGCTGGCCGCACCGGGCCCGACATAGCGGGCCGACGAAATCGTCCCGCCGAAATCGCGCAGGCTGGCGTGGTCGCCCTCGAAAATCCGGCATTGGCCGCCGAAGTCGACGTCTTCGCAGACCTCCCAGCGCCCGTTGGCGGCAAGGCTCCACGTCGCGTCGCCGAAGTCCAGCTGCTGCGTATGCAGGCTCGGGGTTGCAGCGGTCAGGCTGACATGGCGACCGCCGAAGTCATCGCCGTTGAAGAGGACGATCTGAGCGTTCTGGGCGCCCTGCGCTGACGTTCCTGTCGCCCCTGCGGTGCGTCGAACGAAGGTTCCGTTCCACGGACGGCTCGGCGTCGCGTCACACTCTGACCAGCGGCCGGTGAAGCTCCGCCGGTCGGCGCTGAAGCGGAATTCGAACCGGCCATAGTGGCGGCTGCCGTCCCGTTCCCGGGGGCAGGTGACCGGCGACATTTCCTGTCGCCAGTAACCCGTGACCGTGGAGCCGTCGGCTTGGCCGACCAGACGACCACCCGCATACTCATAACGGGCCTGGAAGGCGTCACTGTCCCATCGATCAATGGTCAGGTCGTTGAAATCCGACGTGTAGACGGAACCGACCGCCGGATCAGCGGCGGCCGACATGGTCGGCACGGGCGTCAAGCCCGCGCCGCGCAAACCCGAAACGAGGCCGCTGACCCTGCCGCCTTCCGGCGTTGAGTCCTTGAGCCAGCAATTCGGTCCTTCCTCACGTTGCGTGCCCTGCGGGACCCAGGTCCAGGCCTGACACGGCGCATCATCGACACAGGCCTTGGCGCACGCCTCATAGGTTTCGCCGGCCCGCAGCGGAACTTCGCGGTAGTCGCCGCCGAATCGATCCGTGTCGAACTCCACAGCAAGCTGCTGTGAGATGGCGATGCCCCCTGCAGCCATCACCCCGGCGGCGACCGCCGCAAACAACGCCAAGCGTCTTCTCATTGCATCCTCCATCTCGCCGCGGCGCGGCTGCGATCCCCTGTCGAACCGCTTAACGAGAGGCGTCGAGGAAACCGGACATGCAGTCAGGGAACCCGTTCCGCGACGACGGCGCGGGCGAAGTCGGGCGCCTGATAGACGCCGGTCAGCCGATCGCCTCGACGCCTCAGGATCAGCCGGTGCGCCAGGCCGTCAGCGGTCGGCCGAAACACCAGTGTCAGCCGTCGGCCGGTCGCCTCGGCGGTCTCGAACAGCCCCCCGAGGCCATCCAGTTCACAGACCTCGTCGCCGATCACCCGCCCGCTCGGTCCGAGCCCGCAGAACGGTTGGAAAATTGCGTAGTCGGCGTCGGCGGAGGCTTCGCCACGGCCGTGCAGAACGGACAGCCGCATCAAGGCCTGGTCGTGGGGATCGTCCGCCGCAACAAGCCGCCAGTTGCCGTGGTACCGGCCGGGCATGATCTGAACCGCCCCGTCATCCGGCTGGGCGGCCGAGGCGGCCTCGGACCAGGTCGCCACAGCCGCCAGCGAGACCGCAGCGAGCAGCGCGCGCCCTGCGTTCGACGCTTGCCGTCGCATCAGTCGTCGCTTGTCAGGATGGGCTGCTCGACCTCGAGCATTTCGCGAGGAACGGTCGCGATACAGGTTCGCAGCGGCTGAACGGCGGCTTCCCGTTCCCTGGCTCGAACCAGATTGGTCTGGTGCGCCTTCTTGAGCGCATTGTAATCCGCCAAAGTCCCACCCCTGGCCTTGATCAGGACCGCGCCCTGATTGGCCCAGGCGGCGTAGTCTTCCGTCGATGCTTTCGGCAGATCGCCGGCCGTCTCCGGCGAGGCCAGGTGTAGGAAATAGGATCCGGACGTCAGGCCCCAGCAGCGCATGGCGTGTCCAATCTCGGGATCATTGGCCAGCCCGGCCGCGGGACCCGCCGTTTGGCGAGCGGCAGGCGGACCGGACGTCTCCACATCTGCGGCCCGGCCCGCCCGATCCGCTTCGTCCTGACGCTGGCCGCACCCGGCCGTCACGGCCAGGCCGACCGCGAGGATCGGCAAGAGCCTTGTCAATCTCGCGCATGACGGCATGAAACGGTCTCCCGATGGCTTTCTCCTCCTGAAACGGGGCTGCAGCCTTGATCCGGACATCTTGGGCGTCCGGAAGAAATGGCTTAGGCTGCCGCTTCTGCTGCATGCGGTTACACGGGGAAGACGCTGATGACGGCGGTCGCGCTCGAGTATTCTGAGCCGGATTATGCCCAACCGGACACCGGTCTGGTTGATCGACTGACCCCTGATCTGTGGTCCGCCTTGCGTCGCATCGCGCGCCGGGAACGGTTCCGGGTTCAGGCCGGCGAGACCTTGCGGACGACGGCCCTGATCAGCGAAGCCTGGCTCAAGCTGCGCCGCAGTCAGTCGTTTCGCGACGACGAGCATTTCCTCAGCGCAGCTGCGGTCGCCATGCGGCATGTCCTCGTCGATCACGCGCGCGCGCGGCTCGCGGCCAAGAGGGGCGGCGGCAAGGTCGATCCCCTGCTGGATGACGCCGAACCGTTCTGGAAGAGCGACGACCGCCTGATCGAACTGGATGAGGCGCTGGATCGGCTCGGCCGTCTCAGCCCCCGTCTGGCCCGTGTCGTCGAATATCGATTCTTCGCGGGCTATGGCGAAGAACAGGTCGCGACCATCATGGGCGTGACCGACCGCACGGTGCGTCGCGATTGGGTCAAGGCCAGGGCCTGGCTCTATCGGGAACTCTCGGACGGCGAGATCAGCCCTGCGGAAGACCGTACTGCGATCTGATCTTGCGGATGGCCTCAAGCTGAGCAGCGCCGGCGGGCCCCAGCGGCGCAAGCCCCGCCTCGGCCTCGCTCAGCAGGCGATCGGCTTCGGCCCGACGTCCCTGCGCGCCCCGCACTCTGCCAAGGGCGGCCTTCAGCACAGCGACGGCCGGATGACGCGGCCCGAGTTCCTGGGTCACCTCGGCGAGGGCGGACTGTGCGATCCTCGCCGCTTCCTCGCTGCGATCGAGCAACAGAAGGGCCTCGCTCAATCCGGCTGAGGATGAGGCGAAATGCAGGCTGCCCGCACCGGCCGTTTCACGCGCCATCGCCGCGGCCTCGCGCAGCAGGGTCTCCGCCTCCTGCGGTCGCTGCAGTTGGACCAGGGTCTTGCCGTGGTTGCTCAGCAGCGCTGCGGTCGCCGCAGACCGACCATAGAGGCTCCTGCGCACCTCGACCGCGCGTCGGAACAGAGGCTCCGCCTGCCCCGGGCGTCCGCCGAGGACGTGCAAGGCCGCCAGATTGTTCAGGGTGTTCAGCGCATCCGGACCGCTGTCCAGGCCCGTCGCCGCCCAGACCGCCATCGCCGCCTGGAACGAGGGAATCGCGGCCTCCCGGTCACCCGCGGCGACCAGCATCACGCCGAGGTCGTTGTGATAGACCCCGGTCTCGCGATGGTTGGCGCCGCTGATGGCGATCCGAACCGGCAGATTGGCGCGCAGGAGGTCAACCGCCTTCTCCACCTCGCCCTGATCCCTGAGCAGCCGCGCTTCAACCAGTCGACTGTCGACCAGACGCGAACGCCAGCGCGCTTCGTCGGTGCGCCAGAACGCCTGGGCCCGCGCCAGAAGCCGCGCCGCCTCCTCGACGTCCGCCTGGCGGAGCCGCACCTGGGCCAGATCATAGGCGGCGGAGGCCGCCAGATGCGGGTCGACACCTCTCGCTTCCGACAGCCGGCGCAGCAGGGGCTCGGCGGCCTCATAGTCATCCAGATAGAAGAAGAGCTCGCCCAGCGTGTGCATGACCGGGCCGCCGCGCGCCGGATCGCGCTCGAACTGGGCCTGCACACGCTGCGCCGCCGTGTCGAGGATCCGGCCCGCGTCGGCGTTCGGGCCCCCGGCTTCGGAGGCCCCGCGGAGCATGAAGTACATATACTGCTGCACCGCTTCGAGGCGGGCCTGCTCTCGCACGGCGGCGTCGCGTTCACGCCGCGCCTGCTCGGCCTGCCAGAGCGACATCGCCAGTCCGCCGCACAGGCTGATCGCGATCGCCGCCGCTGCGGTGATCGGCCATCGCCGCCGACGCAGGAAACGCCCCAGGGCGTAGCCCCTTTCGCCCCTGCGCGCCTCGATCGGTTCACGGGCCAGGGCCCTGCGAAGGTCGGCCGCGAAGCCATCGATAGTGGGGTAACGATCCTGGGCTTCGCGGCGCAACGCCTTGGCCAGGATCGCATCCAGATCGCCGTGAAGCTCGCGCGGAATGGAGATTGCGGTCGGGGCCGCCGAGAGCCGGACCGGCTCCTGTTCCAGGACCTGCCGAACGGCCGTCGCGATGGGTTGGCCCGACACCCCGATCGGCGGCCGACCGGTCAGCAGTTCGTAGAGCACGCCGGCCAGGCCATAGACATCCGTGGCCGTGCTGGCGGATCGGCCCTGGAGCATCTCCGGCGCGGCGTATTCCATCGACAGCGGCGTTTCGGTCGCCGCGCCGTCGGTCGCCAGCACGGTGGCGACGCCGAAATCGATCAGTCGCGTGCGGCCCGTCTCATCGACCAGGATGTTCGACGGCTTCAGATCACGATGGAGGACCAGGCGCGCGTGGGCGTGCGACACGGTCTCCGCCACCTCCAGCACCAGCCGGACGCGCGCCGAGGCGTCCAGGGTCCGCGTCGCGCACCAGACGTCGATCGCAGAGCCCTGGACGTGCTCCAGCACCATATAGGGCCGGCCGTCGTCGCTGATGCCGCCGTCCAGCAACCGCGCCACGCCCGGATGCTCCAGCTCGGCGAGAATCTGCCGTTCGGTCTGGAATCGCGTCCAATAGGCGCGCGGCAGAGGTCGCATCAGTTTCAGCGCCGCCGACTGACGGAACTCGCCGTCGGCGCGCGCGACCAGGTAAACTTCCCCCATTCCGCCGGAGCCCAGCAGCCCCTCGACCCGCCAGGGACCGAAACGCCGCCCTTCCGGCATCACCGCCGGCCCCGCCTCGACGACCGGATCGAGAAAGTCCTCGCTGGCCTCCGCCGACTCCAGAAGGCTCAGGGTTTCCCTGACGACGTCCGCGTCGTCGCAGTTCTGTCTGACCCATTCCGCACGCTCGGACGCCGGCCGATCAGCCGCCGCGTCGAACAGCCGCTCGACTTCTCGCCAGTTCACGGATCGCCCCTCTTATCCCCGCCGCAATCCTGGAATCCGGCGCGCAGACGGTCAAGCGCCGCCTTGGCTGTAAACCAGGGTGACACGACTGCCGCCTTCGTCGGCCGGCGCCACGCTGACCTGAACGCCGCGATCCGCGTCCTCCGCCGAGGCGGCGGTCAGCATGAGCACGCCGTTGAGGTTGGCGTCCGAGCGTTCCCCCAGCCCGGACCCGTCCAGCCGCGAGCGATAGAAGTCCGCGACCTTGTCCGGAGCCTCGCCGACGTGAAAGACGACCATCCCGCCCTTCTGTGATCCGGTCGCGCCGCTGCTGACGCCGCCCACCGTGCTCTCGATCCGGCCGCCGGGGTAGATCGGCAGGAAAGCGGGAAGATCGACATTCTGCGCCTTCGCCGCCGATCCGCTGGCGATTTGAACCGTTTCGCCGTCGGCGCCGCGAACGGTCTGTCGCTCCCCGCAGGCGGCCAGCGCGATCACGCCGACTGCCCACACGGCAAGATGCCTGTGAATCCTCATGTCCTGTTTCTCCCGTCAGCCCGCAGGCGTTTCCGCGATACAGCGCTCATAGAGCGCCCGATTGGCCTCACGCGCGTCTTCGCCGGACCCGACCATGGCGTTTTCGGAGTTGAGACGTTTGAAGCCGTCTTCGTCGATGCCCGCAGCCTCCGCGCGCCGCTGCGCCTCCACAAACCAGCGAGTCGAGGCACGGATGCCGCCCACTGCATCGCCTTCGGCGAGCCGTAGAGCGGCGGCGGAGGATATGACCCAATGGCACCGCAACGCCGCCGTCACGTCGGCTTCGGTTGCCGTCGCGCGCGTCGCCATATCGACAGTCGGCGATGGCTCAGCCGCGAGGTCCGTGTCCCGTTTTGCCGAGTCCTCGGTTTGCTTCTGCGGGGTGCATGCCCCCACTATCAATGCCGAGATAACGACGGTGATTGCGGCTCGTCTCATCTTTAGTCTCCGATGCTTGATTGTGTAACGGAGACGATCAGCCAGACCGGACATTCTCAGCGCGGGGCTGGCGTCTATTCTGTCAACGCTACGATGAGGCGGCTCCAGTCAGGCGCTCAGGTCCGGAGGCGAGATGATGAAGTCGATATCGTTTGACGTGACCCCCTGAAACTCCTCCAGGAATAGCTAGAGTCCGCCCAACGAAGGACGGACAGAATGAAGCGATCAAGGTTCACGGATTGATGGGGTGGCGTATACGCCGCCCCGAAACAGATCATCGGGATCCTGCGGGAGCAGGAGGCCGGAGTGGCGACGGCGGAGATGTGCCGGCGGCACGGTGTCAGCTCTGCGACCTTTTACAAATGGAAGGCCAAGTTCGGCGGGCTCGATGTGTCGGAGGCCCGGCGGCTGAAGGCGCTCGAGGACGAGAATGCACGGCTCAAGCGGATGCTGGCGGACGCGATGCTGGACAACGTGGCGCTGAAGGACCTGCTGGGAAAAAAGTGGTGACGCCCGCCGGCTGGCGGGAGGCGGCCGGTCATCTGCAGGCCGCCTACGAGATGAGCGAACGGCGGGCGTGCCGTGCGCTGGGCGTTGATCGTGCGAGCGTTCGCTATCAGGCGACGCGCCCGGACGACGGCGCGCTGCGCGACCGGCTGAAGGCTCTGGCCCAGGAGCGTCGCCGGTTCGGCTATCGGCGCCTGCACGTCCTGCTGCGACGCGAGGGCCATGCGGTCAACAGGAAGCGGGTTCAGCGGATCTATCGCGAGGAGCGACTGACGGTGCGTCGGCGCGGCGGCCGGAAGCGAGCGATGGGCACGCGGCGGCCACTGGCCCTGCCGCTGGCGGCCAACCAGCGCTGGTCGCTGGACTTCGTCGCCGACCAGATGACGGACGGGCGGCGCTTCCGCATCCTGACGGTGATCGACAACTGCACGCGCGAATGCCTGGCGCTGGTGGCCGACACCTCGCTGTCGGGTGCGCGGGTCGTGCGGGAGTTGGATGCCGTGATCCGGCAGCGGGGCCGGCCCGACACCATCGTCAGCGACAACGGGACGGACCCGGAGGGCGGCGCAGCCAATACACCTCGAACGCGGTCTTGGCCTGGGCCGACGACACCGGCGTCGGCTGGCATTACATCGCGCCCGGCAAGCCCCAGCAAAACGGCTTCAACGAGAGCTTCAACGGACGCCTGCGCGACGAGCTGCTGAACGAGACGCTGTTCCGATCCCTGCCGCACGCCCGCGCAGTGCTGGAAGCGTGGCGACGCGATTACAACGAACGGCGTCCGCACTCGAAGCTCGGGTGGCTGACGCCGCAGGCTTATGCAGAAGCCCTCACCGGACAGATCGGCCAGTCCCCTGCGCTGGTTGGGGGCTGCGCTGACCGGCCTCTTGCCAGCCCCACCAACCCCAGCTCAGATCACCAAAGGACTCTCGTTATGGCTGGATGAGAAACGGGGGTCACGTCACCAGAGATTCCTCTCCGGCCACAGTCCCATCTACAACGCCTTCAACCTCCAGCCTCATCTGATTTCCCGACCTGGACTGCGCGTCCTGCGGGATCATGCCGAAGCCGCATGGGCGGCCGCGACCCAGGCGGCCTGAAGTCGGGTGACGGGAGGGCAATTCTGCGGGCGGACCAGGTTAACTTGTCAGTTCCGACAAGACCCTCTGGCCGGACCGTTTTTGAGCTTGCCTGGACAATCCGAGCATCCTCGTATTCACCAGTTGAACATAGCGCCGTCGCGGAGGCGGTTTATAGGCAGGTAAGCGCGGCGGTATGGGTAGCGCTCCGCCAAGGTCTCGTCGATGTCGACACCCAGTCCTGCCGCCTCTCCAGGATGAAGCATCCCGTCCTGGAAACCATAGGCATGGGGAAACACCGCGTCGGTCTCATCGGTATGCCGCATATACTCCTGAATGCCGAAGTTCGGGATCGACAGACCGAAATGCAGGGCGGCGGCCATGGTCACCGGCGACAGGTCGGTGGCGCCGTGACAACCCGTGCGGACCTGATGCAGATCGGCAAGGAGCGCGATCCGACGCAGGTGGCTGATCCCTCCCGCGTGCACCACGGTGGCGCGGATATAGTCGATCAGCCCTTCCTCGATCAGGGTCTTGCAGGACCAGATCGAGGAGAAGATCTCGCCGACCGCCAGGGGCGTGGTCGTGTGCTGCCGGATGGTGCGGAAGGCCGCCTGATCCTCGGCCGGGGTCGCGTCCTCCAGCCAGAACGGTCGATAGGGTTCCAAATCCTTGCCCAGCCGGCCCGCCTCGATCGGCGTCAGTCGGTGGTGCACGTCGTGCAGCAGCTCGACGTCCCAGCCGAAGGCCTCGCGGGCGGCGGCGAACAACTGCGGCACCGTTCGCATATAGTCGGGCGTGGACCATTGGTTCTCGACCGGCAGTCCGGTCTGGGCAGGTTCATAGAACAGCTTGTCGCGCGACACGCCGTAGGTGCTCGGCAATCCGGGGACGCCGCACTGAAGCCGGATCGCGCGGTAGCCCATGTCGCGATACTTCAACGCCTCCTGGACCGTCTCCTCGATCGTGTCGCCGTTGGCGTGGCCGTAGACCGTAACGCCGTCACGACAGGCGCCGCCCAGCAGTTGGTACAGGGGCATGCCCGCCATCTTGGCCTTGATGTCCCACAGGGCTACGTCCACCGCCGCGATGGCGGTCATTCCCACCGGGCCGCCGCGCCAGTACGCGCCCCGGTACAGGTATTGCCAGGTGTCCTCGATCTTCTGGGCGTCGCGACCGATGAGCGTCGGGATGATGTGCTCCGTCAGATAAGCCACAACCGCCATCTCGCGTCCGTTCAGGGTCGCGTCGCCCAGGCCATGGGTTCCGTCGGCGGTGGTGATCTTCAGGGTGACGAAGTTCCGACCGGGACAGGTCACGATCACCTGGGCGTCGACGATCGGATTGGCGTGGCTCCACGGTCGGGCGACGGCGGCGGCTCCGAGAGATCGATCAGTCATGAGGAGGGCTTTCGGGAGGCGTGAAGGCGTGCGGACCGCACTGGCCAGTCCAGTCAAAAAATCCTAGGTCTTCGGCATGACCATTCAGAACGGCGACAGCCGCAAGCTTTATCAACAGGTCGCCGGGGCGGTCGCGGCGGCCATAGCGTCGGGCCGCTATCCAGTCGGAACGCGGCTGCCGTCGGAGCGTGATCTGGCCGAGGAGTTCGGGGTCAGTCGACCAACGGTGCGGGAAGCGATGATCGCGCTTGAGATCCGCGGCCTGGTCGAGGCGCGGCATGGCTCGGGCATTTATGTGATGGAGGGCGCCGAGGCCGGCGGCCCGCCGCTGGACCTGGACATCGGCGCCTTTGAGCTGACCGAGGCGCGGCGTTTGTTCGAGGGCGAGGCCTGCGCCCTGGCGGCGACGGTCATCACCGACGAGGAACTGGCCGAGCTGGAGGTCATCCTGGGCGACATGGTGGGCGAGAACAGCCTGGCGACCTCGATCGGCGAACAGGCCGACCGCCGCTTCCACGTCACGATCGCCCGCGCCACGCGCAACACCGCCATCGTCATGGTGGTAGAGACCCTGTGGGACATTCGCTACCGGTCGCCGCTGTGCGCGGCCATGCTGTCGCGCGCGCGCGAGGTGGGGGTGCGGCCTCTCATCGAGGATCACCGCGAGATCCTGAACGCCTTGTCCCGGCGTGATCCCAAGGCGGCTCGCGACGTGATGCGGGCCCATCTGGGCCGGGTGATCGACGGGCTTCTGACGGCGACCGAGATCGACGCTCTGGACCGGGCGCGCCTGGACGCCGAGGCTCGCCGCCAGGATATCGCCCGCCGCACCGCCGTTTGAGCGACGGGGCCCCGCCGGGCCGGATTCAGGGCGCATAAGGCGGCAGACGCAGATTGATGTCGGCGGAGCGATTGCGCGCCCGATACAGCTCGGCCTTGCGCGCCAGCTCGGCGTCCGACCAGGCCCAGGCTCCGCGCAGCAGAACCTCATACAGACCGCCTGTTTGGTCGAGGTCCATCTCCGGAAAGGGCCATTCGTTCTCGCGGCCCGCCCAGTCGTCGAGGAAGTCGACGGCCTTGCCCAAAGACCGGCCGTCCGGCGTCCGATAGCCCCACACGTCGACGCCGACGCATTGCCCCAGCTGGGCCACGTCCATGGCGGCGATCAGCGTCCATGTCGAATAATGCAGCGAGCGCGTTCGGGTCAGCTCCTGCGGCAGACGCCCGTCAGCCTCGATCTGCGGCGCCAGACGGCGCGGGCCGAACGCTCCGATCACGGCGCGGGCGGCGTCGTCCATGCCGGCGTAGAGGGCGAAGTGGCTGAGCAGCATGTCGTAGTAGACGCCATGGTTGTTCCGCGCGGCCCGCTCGGCGCGCCCGTTCGGGCTGGTCGCCATCCATTCCACCAGGGCGGCGAACCAGTCGCGCAAGGCCTTCTTGTCCAGCTCCGTCAGAGCGGGCGAGGGGTCCAAGAGGCCCAATGACTCGACCACTCTGACCAGGCGGTGGGCGTCGATCACCCCTTCGGCGCGACCGGCTTCGCGTCCCGGCACGGCCTGGGCGTGGTTCAGGTTGGGGTTCATGCGGGTCTCGGGCGACAGGAACCAGGCCCTCACCATTTCGACCGCCTTGGCCGCATAGCGTTCGTCGTCGGTCAGGTAGTAGGCGAAAGACAGGGCCTGAACGTCGCGGCTCATCGCCTCCATGTCGGTCGCGTCGAAGGCGTTGGTGGCGCGTTCCGGGTTCACCTGGCCGTCCCGCCGGACGTAGGGCAGGCCATCCGGGCGATCGGGGTCGGGCCACCAGTAAGGACCGATGCTCATATAGTCGTGCGGGTCGCCGCTGGCGGGTGATCGGGTCTTGTCCACCACCGTGTAGGCGGGGCGGGTCAGAGCGGCGTCGGCGCGACGCAGCACGGCGGCGCGCGCAGGCTTCAGGGCGCCGTCGGTCAGTGATCGCGCCTTGACGGCGGCCAGGTGGTCAGGGCGCAGAAGGAAGGTGCGGCGTCCGCCGAAAGCCTCCGCATAGCCCAGGGCGCCGTCGCAGGCGGGTCCGGCAGGCGAGGCGGCCTCCTGACCCCAGGCCGCAGACCCGGCCGCGAGCAGGAGGCAAAGGCCGCTCAACGCCGCTCCCGCGCGCCATCCGGCCGAACGGATATGTGTGCGCCGGACGTAGCGGGTCCCGGAAGGCAGATCAGCCATGACGAACTCCTGTGGTCCGACGACGAAAGAGGCGTTAGGTTAGGCCAGAATCTGATCATATGACAATATTGGTCAGGCCAAAAATCGAAAGGGAGCGTGGCGGTGCACAAGAGATCTGGCGTGCGCGGTGTGTTGGTCGCCCTGGCGTCCACCGGCCATCTTCTGGCGCTCGGCGCCTGTGCATCGTCGGCGCGTCCTCTGAGCGAAGGTCAGGCTGCCGCCTCGCGGCAGGAGGTGGTCGAAGCAGCGGCCCGTGTGGCCGACTGGCAGTTGGAGCGGTTGCAGGCCTTCGACTATGTGCGGACGTTTCAGCCTCAGACCGCCGATCCGCTGAACTGGATTCAGGCGACCCTTTACGCGGGACTGGCGGACTTCGCGGACGCCGCCGGCGACAGCCGGTACGTCGATGCAATCGAACGCCATGGGGTGGGGCAGGGCTGGGGCTTTCAGGGCCGACCAAGGCACGCGGACGCCGACGCCATCGGCCATGCCTGGATATGGAGCGCACGACGGCACGACGGAGAGGCGCGGGCGCGCCGGCTGGCTCCGATCCGCGCGCGGTTCCAGGCCGTGCTAGCGGCGCCGAGCAATGTCGAGCTGATCTTCTCCGAGCGGCCGGGAGAGGCGCCGTGCCAGGCTCGATGGTGCTGGAGCGACGCCGTCTTCATGGCTCCCCCGGTCTGGACGGCCCTGTCTCAGGTTACGGGAGACGATCGCTACGCCGCTCATGCCAAGCGTGAACTGGACGCCACCGTGGCGGCGCTGTTCGACCGGGAAGAGAAGCTGTTCTATCGGGACAGCCGCTTCTTCGATCGGCGGGATGCTCAGGGCCGCAAGATATTCTGGAGCCGGGGCAATGGTTGGGCCCATGCCGGGCTGGCGAAGGTGATCCAGACCCTGCCGCCCGGCGATCCCGACCGACGGCGGTATGAGGCGCTGTTCGTCGAAATGTCGGAGCGGATCGCCGCCCTTCAAGGCGAGGCGGGCTACTGGCCGGTGTCCCTGCTCGATCCATCGGGACCGCCGGAGACCAGCGGCACGGCCTTCTTCGTCTACGGGCTGGCGTGGGGTCGGAACGCCGGCCTTTTGCGCGGTGAAAGGTTCGAAGCTGCGGCGACGCGCGGTTGGCGAGCGCTGGATCGGGCGATCCAGCCGGACGGCCGCCTGGGGTGGGTGCAGCAGGTCGGCTTCGCGCCGGATCAGGTAAGGGCGGACGACACTCAGCTGTATGGCGTGGGGGCCTATCTGATGGCCGCGTCGGAAATGGCGCAACGTGAAGACTGGTAATGCCAGTTGTAAATTTGGTCAGTCCTCAATAGGGTTCAGGTTCTCCCCCTCCGGGAGCGCCTCTCGGAAGCGGCGCATGCGCCGCTTCCGTCCTTTCCTGTCGGGACCCGCGATGATCCGAGTTGCCCTGACCGCCACGGTCGCGACCATGGCCTTGTGCGGCGCGGCCTGCGCCCAGCCCTCGATCCGGGGTCCGGCCTATGCCGACCCTCCGCCGATGAACCGCACCGTCGAAATGCGGATCGCTCCGCAGGTCGAGGCCCTGCTGACCGATCTTCAGGCGCGTGGGCGGGGGTATCAGCTGGAGGGCGTTGACGTCTTTTCCGCCAATGACCGGTTCCTGCCGGGCAAGATCGCGGTCGCGATGGCGCATGCCTTGGTGCAGACGCCCCGGGACTCGGCGGAGTTTCCCGTCCTGCTGGCGGGCTTTCGGAAGCTGGCGCTGCTGACCCGCGATGACGTCAACGAGACATGGGGTCTCTACTACTACGCCTCGGCGCTCAACGACCTGAAGGCGGCCGGCCTTCTGGACGATGCCGTCGATCCGGACACCCTGCGACGGCTCCGGACCGATCTCGATTGGCGCCGTTTCGTCCGGGAGGACGATCTGACCCTGATCGACCTGCCCAACAACTACTATGGCGTGGCGTTCAGCATCGCGCGCCTGCGCTATCTGCTGGGATGGGAGGACGCCTCGGCTAGCGAGGCGCTACTGGCCAAGACGCTGGATCACTTCCGCCAGTACTCCGGCGAGTACGGCTTCGCGGACGAGACCGACGGCGAGGGAAGGTTCGACCGCTACTCCGTCCTGCTGATCGGTGAAATCGCCCAGCGGTTCATCGAGACAGGGCTGGAGCCGCCGCCGGAAGTGCGCGCCTGGCTTCGCAAGTCGGTGGACCTGATGCTGCCCCGCCTGAACCTGAGGGGCGAAGGGTTCGAATACGGCCGCAGCATCGGGGCCTATGGCGAGACGGCCTTTCTGGAGGTGCTGACGGCGGCCGCCGCGCTGGACGTCCTGACCGAGGAGGAAGCGCGGATGGCCTATGCGTTCTCGTCGCGGGTCGCGGCGCGGTACGCCGATTTCTGGATCGACTGGCGCGCCGGGTCGGTCGATCTGTGGGGCGAGGGGCGAGGGACTGACGCCTATCGCGGCAAGCATCGAATCTTGGGCGAGAACCTCAGCCTAGCGCGGCAGATCTTCTACACTAATGCGATCTGGAATCGGCTGGGTTTCAAGGATCAGCGGCCCGACCCGGGGTTTCAGGCATGGCTGGATCGGCTGCCACGTTCGACGACGACCTGGTTCGCACGAGGCCGATACGACCGGCTGGTCGTCACCTATCGCGATGACGGCCGGGTGATCGGATTGCCGCTGGTGAACGGCGGGTCGGGCCAGCACATGAACACGCCCTACTTCCCGATCCCGTTTTCGCCTGGGGTGCTGGCGGGGTCGCCGGATCAGACCTATCCGCAACTGCTGCCGCGGCTGACGCTGGAGGACGGTTCGGTGCTGATGCCCCTGGCCTTTTTCGAGGACGCAGATGTCACGACCGAGGGAGATCGCACGGTCGTCACCTATCGCCAGTCGGCCGTGGACCGCATGGGCGGAGCGGCGCCCGCCGCCGACGACAGGGTGGCGTTCGAGACACGTTATGTCTTGGAGCCTGGACGGATCACGCGCACGGATCGGATCACGCCTCGCCGCGACATTCGCATCGTCGCGACCGACATGACCTTCGCGTCGTTCTCTGAAGACCCGACGGTGTCCGAGGGGGCGGCGACCTATGCGGCGGGCGAGGTGGCGCGGTTCGGCTGGCGGGGGATGGCGTGCCGCGAAGTCGCGCCTGACCCGGCGATCCACGTCACCCCCGTCGGGGGCCATAGGTCGGTTCTGGATTGTGGCGCCGCCGCGACACAGCCGGGCCCCTTCACACTGGAATGGCGGCTAGAGTTCCGCTGAAACCTCGCCGACCCGGCGGCGCGCAGGGGCGCGCGCCTTGAAGTCAGAATGAAAAAACGACCGAGCTGGGCGGCCCCCGGCTCGGTCGTTTTCCTTGAAGCGGAACTCTAACGGCCGACGCCCGACGGCGCCGGCCGCTGCCGTCAGAACCGTTTCGACAGGCTGATCGAATAGGTCCGGCCGTCATAGTCGGCCACGCGATTGAACGCCTCGACGCCTTCATACTCTTCGCGTCGCGAGTCGGTGATGTTGAACACCTCCATCCGCAGCTCGACGCCGCGCGACGGAGTGAAGGCCGCCGTAAAGTCCAGTTGGCCGCGCGGCTTCACGCGGCTGGAGCTTCCAGAGAAGGTCGAGCCGCCCTCCAAGAGGATTTCCGAGGCGTAGTTGTAGGCCAGACGCGCCTGCCAGCGGTCGTCGTCGTAGTAGCCGATCAGATTGAAGGTCTGGTCTGCGACGCCGAACAGCTTGGCGCCGTCCTCTCCGTCAGACGTGACCTTGGTGGCGTTGAAAACCATGCCCAGGTGCCGCCAGGGGCCCGACAGGAAGCTGAGGTCCTGCTGGATCTGGAATTCAAAGCCCTGGACCTCCAGCTCGTTCGGATCGTTGATCGTGCGGTTGATGACGATCCGCTGATTGCCGTTCTCGAGCGGGGCGCCCTGGTCGATCCGGCAGAAGCCGGTGGAGTCGACGAACAAGGGTCCGAACGTCTGACCCGCGGCTTCGAAGTTCTGACCGACGGGGCAGAAGTTGTTCTGGCGCAGGATGTTGTTGGTGATCGTCTTGTGGAAATAGCCGAGTGCCACGACGCTGCCGGGCCGGTTATACCAGGACAGGCCGACATCGAAGGCCTTGGAGCTGCGCGGCTGCAGGTCAAAGGTGTCCAGATCGATGCGCACCGAGCTGAGGGTCTCCCCCTGGTCGGGATCGACGTTCTCCAGAACGCGCGTCGGGGCCGGCGAAAACTCGACCAGGTCGAAGGCCTCGAAGGTCTCGTAATAGGCGGCGCGGCCGACCAGTTTGGGCGTGAAATCGAAGATCAGGTTCACCGACGGCAGCAGGGCGTCGAAGCTTCCGCCCGCCGGTTCCGCCGGAGCGAAATAGCCGGGGCGGAAATCCGCCTCGGTGAAGCCGAGGGCGTCGTAGAACTTCAGCGCCTGGTCCTCGATCAGGCCTTCCAGATCGACCTTGACGTAGCGCAGGCCGATATTGCCGCGAACCGGCAGGGCAGCACCCACGGTCGAAAGGTCGAATTTGCTCATGGCGAACAGTTCGAGATTGTCCCGCGAGGCGGTGAAGTTCTGGCCCGCCACACGGTTGAGCGGGAACCTCTGGATCATGCCCGAAAGTTCGTTGCGCGGCGCCAACTCCAGGATGCGCGCGTAGGTGATGCGGGACCGCGCGGCGGGGGTCAGCTCCGGAAAGAAGGCCGCCAGTTGCGCTGCGGTCGGCGCGAAGCTGACGTTGGTCGGAATGGTGGTCAGCACCGGGAAGATCAGGCTTTCCACCAGCCGGTCGTCGATGGACCAGAACTGGTCGATCTCGGCGTTCGGCGCGCCGGACCCGAAGAAGGCGCCGCCGCTCGTGACGGCGGTGTTCAACCGAAAAATCTCGTTGTTGAGATTGTTCAGCTGCAGGCCAAGGTTCGCGTTTTCCTGGTAGGTCTGATCGGCCGTTTCGCGGGCGTAATAGCCGCCGAAATGGACGCTGGTGAACGGCCCGAAATCCAGGTCGCGCGAGGCCTTCAGGTCCAGCGCGTACATATCGCGCGCGACGCGGTGATTGGCGCCGCTGGCTGTGAACACGACGTTCTGGGGCCGCAGGCCGTTGCGGGCCTGGGTCCCGTTGCCGGCGCTGACCGTATAGGGGCCGATCGAATTCAGTAGCCCGGCCGGTACGGAGAGGTCGAACAGATAGTTCTTGTAGTTGCCCAGGCCTGTATCGAGGATGGCCGTCAGCCCGTTGCTGAGGTCGTCGATGCCGTCGCCGTTCGCATCGGCCCGGCCGGTCGTGGGCTGGATGCGGTGCTCATAAAGGAACTCATCGCGCGTCCCGAGGGCCTCGGAATAGGTCCCGACCGCGTCGATGCTCCAGCCTCCGAGCTGCAGGTTGGCTTGGGGATAGAAGGCGAAGCTCTGGTCGATCGAGGGCATGCCGCGGCTACCGATCGGCAGTTGGACGTCGCTGGCCTGGACGCGATTGACCACGTAGACATTCTCAACCGTGCCGTCTGATCCCCGGTCGAACCGCCCGGCCAGGACCGGGTCGACGAGCGGGTTCACGATGCCGTTGGTGTCCGACAGGAAGGCGGTCAGGATGTCGAGGTTGGCCTCGTCCAGATCTCGTCGGGTGCCGATGGCGTCCAGCCTCAGGTTCAGGGCGTCGCTGACCCGCCATTGCATGCCGGCGGCGCCCGACAGGCGATAGCCGTCGGACGTGCGCGAGTACTGCCGGACTTCCGAAGGATAGACGACCTGATTGGGCACGCCGTCTGTCGAGGCGGGAATGGCGAAGGCCGGGTTTGACCCGGCCAGTTGCGCCAGACGGGCCGCGCTGTAGGCCGTGTAGGCGTTGATGCGGATTGTGTCGCGACGGAAGTTCTGGCGCGAATAGGACAGGGTTCCGTAGACGCCGAAGTCCGGGGTCAGGCGCTTGGACCCGGTCAGGAAATAGGCGGGATTGAACTCCTCGGTCGTCTCCTCGTACTGGGTCTCCGCACGGACCACGGCCCCGTCGGGCCGGGACAGGGCCGGGCGGATCCGGAGGTCCACCACCGATCCGAGGCCGCCTGCGGGCATTTCCGCCGAGAAGGACTTTATGACGTCGGCGCCGCCGAAGATGGCCGCGTCATAGACGCCGAACGGATTTCCGGAGCCGCGCGTACCCAGGGTCGGCGCGGCGACGCTTTGCCCCATAACGGTGGTCTTGGTGTATTCGCTGGGTAGGCCGCGAACGCTGATGCTGGCGTCGCGACGGTCGTCGGACCGATTGATCTGCACGCCGGGGATGCGCTGTAGCGCCTCCCCCAGATTGAGGTCCGGGGTGCTGCCGATGTCGTCGGCCGAGATGCCGTCCAAAATCACGTCCGACTTGCGACGGATCTCCAAGGCGTTGTTGAGAGAGCTGCGGATGCCCTGGACCACGATCTCCTCGACCTGATCGACGGGATCGTCGGAGCCGGCCTCAGGAGGCGGCGGCGCTGTCTGGGCCCGGGCCGAAGGCGCGGCGAGGGAGGCCGCCAGCACGACGGCGCAGACGGCCGACGACGAGAGATAAGTCGCCTTCAGGCGCGCGGTTTCGGTCCAGGATCGGCTCATGATGTTTCCTCCTCCATCGGGCCGTTGTTTTTTGCCCTTGATCGGTCTTTGGCGATGAGGATACCGGTGTCAACCGAAAATTGGCCTTACCTCTATACGCAAGAGGTCATGTCTGATCGGTGTTGCCTTTTGACACCGGTGTCCGCCCCTGCTTAGGTGAATTCAGATCCTGCGAAGAATCGGGATCGCGAAATTGGCCATGCCGATTGGGGAGTTGGGATGTCTTCCATCACGTTCAGGCGACTGCTGCTGGCTTTTGGCTTGGCCAGTGTCGCCGCGCCGGTTTCGGCGGCGCCTCTGACGTTGGAGCCGCTGTTTTCGGACCATATGGTGGTCCAGCGCGGTCGGCCCGTGACAGTCCGGGGCCAGGGAGCGCCGGGCGCCCGCATCACCGTTCGCCTGCTGTCGGCCGAAGCTCAGTCCGTCGTCGGCGTGGATGGGCGATGGAGCGCATCGCTTCCGGCGGTCGACGGCGGCGTCGGAGACCTGACGGTCACGGAAGCGGGCGGCGCGACCCTGACCGTCGCCGACGTGGCGGCGGGCGATGTCTTCCTGTGCTCGGGTCAGTCCAATATGGATCTGGCCGTCAGCGACGCGGCCTATCCGCGTCGCACGGCGGAAGAGGGAGAAGGCGTCGCTGTTCGCCTGCTAAAGGTCCGGCGCACCAGTCGCGCCGTAGCCGCCGACCGGCTGGATCCCGAACTGGCCTGGGCGCGCGCCGGCGCGTCCAGCCTCCCGACGTTCTCGGCAGCCTGCTGGCATATGGGTCGGACGCTTGCAGCGGAGGGCGACGGGACGCCGATCGGCCTGATCCAGGCCTCCTGGGGCGGAACGTCCATCGAGGACTGGATTATGCCGGACGCCTTGCGGACCCTGACGCAGCAGACGGGGAATGTCCGCCGCCTTGCCGGCTACGGGCGGGATCCCGTTGCCGCCACAACAGCGCTTGCCGCCGAGACCCAGGCGTGGGCGGACGACGTCGATGCGCGTGCGGTGGCGGAAGGCGTCTGGACCGAGGCGTTCGACGACTCGGCCTGGCCGGAAATGCGCCTGCCCGGCAGTTGGGAGCGGTCGGGTGTCGAAGATCTGGCCGCGTTCGACGGGCTTATGTGGTTCCGGCGTGATGTCGCGCTGACGCCGGAACAGGCCGCACGGGGCGCCACCCTCAGCCTGGGTCGCATCGATGAGCGGGATCAGGTCTGGATCAACGGCGTCCTTGTCGGATCTTCGCTGATGGCGACGGAAATTCGGCGCTACGCCGTTCCCGCGGGATTGCTGAAGCCGGGACGAAACGTCGTCGCCATCCGCGTGATCGACGAGCGCGGCGCCGGCGGATTGATGAGCCGCCGACCTGACCTGGGGCTTCAGTTCGATGGGGCGGCCGACATCAATCTGGCGGGCGACTGGCGGTATCAGGCCGGTCCCGCCCGTCGCACATGGTCCGAGCCGCCGCCGTTCGTTCCGTGGGCGGCCCCGCGGGGCGTCAGCACCCTGTGGAACGGCATGATCGCGCCACTTCAGGGTTTCCCAGTGAAAGGCGTCGCCTGGTATCAGGGCGAGACCAATACGGCGGAGGCTGGGGCCTATGCCGAACTTCTGACGCTATGGGCGTCGTCCTGGCGGGCTTTCTTCGGGGATCCCGACCTGCCGTTGGTGGTGGCCCAGTTGCCAGGGTACGGGCCCCGAAGCGCCGTCCCGTCC
Source organism: Brevundimonas sp. VNH65 (assembly GCF_049445955.1). Classification (NCBI taxonomy): domain Bacteria; kingdom Pseudomonadati; phylum Pseudomonadota; class Alphaproteobacteria; order Caulobacterales; family Caulobacteraceae; genus Brevundimonas; species Brevundimonas sp. VNH65. The sequence goes on from NZ_JBMSDX010000001.1 coordinate 468,609, forward strand.
GACGGCGACTGGCCTCGGTTGCGCGAAGTTCAGCGCCTTGTAGCGAAGGCTGATGACCGGATGGGGCTCGCCGTGCTGATCGACCAGGGCGTTGCCCACGACATCCACCCCGCCCATAAGGAAAAGGTCGGCGAGCGTCTGGCCTTCGAAATGCTGCGTCTGGCCTACGGCCAATCCGTCCCGCGTGCGCCGTCGCCCGTCGAGGCGCGGCGGACGGTCGACGGCATCCGGATCGCCTTTGAGCCGACAGACTCGGCCCTGACGGTGTTCGGGTCGCATGACGCCGCCGCCTTCGAGCTCTGCGACGCGGCGCGCCGCTGTCGTTTCGTGCCCGCGCGCGTCGAAGGGACAGCGATCCTCCTGCCCTCAGATGCGGCCGCCCGGGAGGTCCGCTACGCTTGGCAGGGTTCGCCGCCCATCAATCTCTACGGCGACGGTCTTCCGGCCATGCCTTTCGCGCTGCAGATTCGAGAAGACCGTGATGTCACGATAGGCGTAGGCGATCACTGAGTAGGGTGCCTCCGCGCGTCATTCGTCTGCCAGCCGGCGAGGGTCGCTAGTTTCGGCTGGAGGATCTGCGCAGTGCTGTCACGTTAGATCTGGCCGATAACGGGCTAGGAGGCCTCTGCGGGGGGCTGGCAGTCTAACGCGAAAACGTCTGCGGTCGAAGGCGTAAAGGCCGAGGGATGACCAGACCTATTGAGCCGTCGTCCAGGCCGAGACGAAGCGAGCCGCGGCGCTGCGCGTGGTGTCGACGTCCTGACCGGGCCGGTAGAGCGACGTTCCGATGCCGAAGCCGCTGGCGCCGGCTCCGACCCAGGCCGGAACCGTGTCCGGCGACACGCCGCCGACGGCGTAAACCCGCGTGGAGCCGGGCAGAACCGCCCTCATGGCCCTGAGGCCGGCAGGGCCTGACAGCTCCGCCGGGAAGAGCTTGAGGCCGTCGGCGCCGGCGGCGAGGGCGGAGAAGGCCTCGCTCGGCGTGAAGAAGCCCGGAAGAGACAACAGGCCGTGGGATTTGGCGGCGGCGATCACACCGACGTCCGTGTTGGGCGATATGGCCAGTTGACCTCCGGCGTCGGCGACGTTCCGGGCGTCTTCGGCTGTCAGCACCGTCCCGGCGCCGACCAGCGCACGTCCGTCCAGCGCTTGTCTGAGACGGGAAATGCTTGTCAGGGGGTCCGGCGAATTGAGTGGGACTTCCAGGCAAAGAAACCCGGCGTCGACCAGCGCCTCGCCGATGGCGACGGCGTCGGGCGGAGTCAGGCCACGCAGGATGGCGATCAACGGCAGGCTGTCGAGCAGGGAGATGTCGGGAGAGCTCATGCGGGGTGCGCCTGGTGGATTCGCCACAGGCCGGCGGCGGTCGCCGTTAGGCCGTCCAGTACGCGAACGTCGGTAAAGCCCGCGACCTCGAGCGCCCTCGCGTACCGGCTGGTGAGGGCGGCGGCGCCGACCAGGGTCACCGTCCGTCCCTGCTGCGCCTTTTGACTGCTGACCTCCGCTCCGATGAGGAGACCCGAGAGGTAGTCAGCGGCTGAGGTCGTCTGCAAACGCCCCGCAAGGGTCTCGATCCTTACGGAGAAGAGGGCGGCGGTGATGGCGGGATCATCCAGCGCGCGCTGGACCCCCTCCATGAATGCGTCCTGATCGCGCCCGGTTTCATCCATGCCGACGCCCAGCATGGTTTCGGCGCGAATCGCCCTGAACAGTTCGCCGGTCATGAAGGTGCGGAAATCGATGATGCGACCGTCGCTGACCCGGGCCCACTTGCAGTGAGTTCCCGGCGTGACGATCAGCCCATCAGCGTCTCCGACGCCCATCACCTGCGTTTCCTCGCCGCGCATGACGTCAGTGAGTCCGCCGTCCAGCATCAGCGACACGCCGGGCACCAGTCTGGCGGCGACGCCATCGAGGTCGAGCGTGACCGGGAAGAGGTCCGAAATGCCTGCCGGGCAGGGGCTGTAGCTGGCTTCCCGCCATTTTCCTCGCGCCCCCGCCATGCCGCAGACAAGCACCGGCGCGTGTTCGACCCATCCCTCTCCGACCTGGCTCAGAACGCCGGGAAAATCGGCGGATGAAAGCAGGGAGGCTCCGCGCGGGTCTGTCCTCACGCCGAGGATCTCTCCACCTTGACCGATCTGCATCACCCGCAGGTTGCTGGATCCCCAGTCGACGCCGACCAGGGCGCAGGCCTGCGCCGGGTCGGCGCCAGGCTCGGAAGCGCCGATCGTGCGTTCAAATAGTTTCATGTCCATCCGGGAAAAGCCGAGCCGATATCGATCCGCGGGACACGAGCGCTACAGCTTCCTCGATCACCGGGATGTCATCATATGGCGAAGCAAACGTTTTCATCAATCCCTTTTACGCATCGCGTGCTTGACCGAGCGGTCAATCCCTCGGGTTCATTGTCATCGGGAGCGTGGCGCCATAGGAGTTGCTTGGAGCTGCCGTCTCGTGCGCATGGGCCGAAAGCCCGCGCTTGCGGGCGTCGTCAGCCGATGCCGCTTGCGATACAAGCGGCGGCAGCAGCCTGACCCAGACACCCATACGGGACGCCGTGACCGAAAAAAGCGCCAGCATCCAGTTGCCCAAGTCCGTCACCATCAAGGAGGTCGCCCGGCACCTGAACGTGTCGCCCTCGACCATCTCGCGGGCGCTCGGGCGGCCCGAATTGTTGAGCGAGGAGACCCGCAGCCGCGTCCTGGAAGCGGTCGAGGCGCTGGGCTATCAGCCGAATCTCATCGCTCGGGGCCTGCGCATGCAGGAGACGCGTCTCCTGTTCGTCGTGGTGCCGACGTTGAGCCCCTTCTTCCTCGAAGTCTTCCGCGGCGTGGAGCGCGCGGCCGTGGACACGGGCTACGCCGTGCTCATGGGCCACACCGAACGTGACCCGGATCGCGAGCACCGGTTCTTCGATCAGGTCGCGAGCCAGCGCGCCGATGGAATCATTCTGGTCACCAGTTCCGATCATGAGCGTCTGGTCGCTCGTGAACGCCGGATGCCGCCCGTGGTGGTGGCCCTGGAGCACGTGGATGGATTGCACGCGCCGACGGTCAGGGTTGATCACCGGCGTGGCGGAATCGACGCCACCAACCACCTGCTTGCTCTCGGACATCGCCGCATCGCCCATGTGGCTGGCCCGGAGAGCCAGGCGATCGCCAAGCAGCGACGCCTTGGATTTCAGGAGGCCATGGTGGCGGCGGGGCTGGATCCAGACGCCTATCCCGTCGTGACAGGCCCCTATGCGGTGGCGCAGGGCGAAAGCGCAATGGAGAAGCTGCTGGCCTGCAACCCGCCGCCGACCGGCATCTTCGCCGGCAATGATGAGCTGGCCATCGGCGTGGTCCGCACCGCGAAGCGTGTCGGCCTGGAGGTGGGGCGCGATATTTCTGTGATCGGCTTCGACGACCAGCGAATCGCCAGCCTCTACGAGCCGGCCCTGACGACGGTGAAGGTGCCGACCGAGGAGTTGGGATACCAGGCGGCGCTCTCGCTCATTCGCGGCCTGCAGGGCAAGGGCGTGCAGGAGGAGATCGTCTTGCAGACCTCCATCGTCATCCGGGGCACGACAGGCCACGCTCCGCGTCAGGCCTGAGCCGCCTCGTCTCCCGATCAATGAAGCTCGCCGTCTGCGCCCTCTTGACATCAGGGCGCCTGCGCGCAATCGATTGCAAAAATACCAAGGGGAGAAACGATGCAGGGTTCCAGCAGCATGATCCATGGCGCGCCGTTGCGGCGATCGACGCCCGTCTTGCTCTCGGCGGCTCTGGCCTCGCTTCTGCTCGCAGGGTGTGCGGGATCGGCCCCTGCGAACCCGACCGTGACCGAAGCTTCGGCCGCCGCCGGCGATCCGCGCATCGTTCGCCTTGATGCGGGCCTGGATTCGGTGCTGGCGCCGGGAGCCAGGCTTGAGACGATCGCGTCCGGCATGCAGTTCGTCGAGGGCCCGATCTGGGTGCGCGGCGAGCTCTGGTTCTCCGATCTCATGGGCAATCGTCTCTATGCCGTGGGTCGGGACGATGTCGTCAGGGTGCTGCTCGAGCGTTCGGGCGGCGAGCCTTCGGCGCCGCCCAGCGCGTACCCCGGCTCGAATGGAGGCGTCGTCGACAGGGACGGGGCGGTGCTTCTTGCGCAGCACGGCGCCCGGCGCATCGGGCGCGTGGCTCCCGACATGACCGTTCGACCGTACATCGAGCGCGACGCGCAGGGGCGGCGGCTGAACAGCCCCAACGATCTGGCCTTGTCTCCCGATGGCGCGCTCTGGTTCACCGATCCTCCCTTCGGCCTGGCGGGTGGCGATCAGGACTCCGCCAAGGAGATTCCCTACAATGGCGTCTACCGGTGGAAGGATGGGGTGCTGGTTGCGGCGATCACGGATCTGCCGAAGCCGAATGGCCTGGCGTTCTCTCCAGATGGGCGGCGTCTCTATGTGTCCAACTCCGGCCCGGAAATGTACATCAATATCTACGATGTCGCGTCGGACGGGTCCGTGACGCTTCAAGGGCGGCTGATCACCTTCACGGACGAGAATCCATCGGAGGTGCCCGACGGAATGAAGGTCGATTCCGCCGGAAACATCTGGGCGTCCGGGCCGGGCGGGATCAGGATCATCACGCCCGAAGGACGCGTCATGGGCCAGATCCGCACCGACGACGAGGCCCAGGCCAATATCGTGTGGGGAGGCGCTGACTACCACACCGCATACATCACCGCGGCGACACGGGTCTATCGGCTTGCCCTCAGGGTCCAAGGTTCGCCGCCTCTATACTGAAGCCCGGCCGTCGGGAGCGGCTGAGTGAGAAATCGATATCAGAGAAGCGGCCGATCTGTGTGAGCGGTGCGGCGCGAGCGACACCCATATTTCGCGATGCTGCGTTGCAGCGGCCCAGTACCAGTATAAAAATTGCACGTTTCTTGGAATTCATCCTTGCAAACTGTGACAGAAAACGATTGCATAGAGTGATCCGCGGAAAGCGGGGGATCGGCGTACAGTCGACCAGCAAGAAAAGAGGGAGCAGATGAACAGGACTATCCAACGTACCGCCAGTCTTCTCGCCGGGGTCAGCAGCCTGGCGATCGCGTCATCGGCTCTCGCGTTCGCGCCGGCGCAGGATGTCGGAGCAGGTGTCGACCAGGACGCCGTGCAGGAGGACACCGGGAGCAGCCAGGTCGAAGACATCGTCGTCACCGGTTCGCGGATCATCCGGAACGGCAACAACAGCCCGACGCCGGTCACGGTCGTGTCGACGCAGGAACTGCTGACGACCACGCCCAGCACCGTCGTGCAGGCGCTTCAGGAACTGCCCGTCTTCTCCGGCGGCAGAAGCCCCACCACCCAGCCGGGCAACAGCTCGCAGAACAACTCGGCCCGTGTGCTGAACCTGCGCAACGTCGGGATCACCCGCACCCTGGTGCTGTTCGACGGGCGGCGTGTTCCGCCGACCTCGGCCACGGGCGAGGTCAACGCTGACTTCGTTCCCTCCATGCTGCTCGAACGCGTCGACGTCGTGACCGGCGGCGCCTCGGCGGTCTACGGGTCGGACGCTGTCGCGGGCGTGGTCAACTTCGTCACCGACCGCGACTACAACGGCCTGAAGATCGACGCCCACTACGGCGTTTCGAAGTATGGCGACGGCGAAGAGTACAAGTTCGGCATCGCCGGCGGCATGGATGTGCTGGGCGATCGCGGCCACCTGATGGGCAGCTACGAATACTTCAACAGCCCCGGCATCTTCACCAAGCTGGATCGCGAATTCGGGCAGAAGGTCTATACGGTTCAGGGAGCGGGCACCGCCGCCAATCCCTATCGCCTGGTGCAGAACAGCCGGCTGAACCAGACCAGCTTCTTCGGCCTGATCAGGAGCGGGCCGCTGGCGGACCGCGTGTTCCGCACCAACGGCGTCCTCAGCCCGTTCCAGCACGGAACGCCGACCGGTGCGAGCACCGTCGAAAGCGGGGGCGACGGCGGCTACTTCTACAATGCGTCCCTTCAGTCGCAGTATCAGTCAGACCTGCTCTACGGTCGGTTCGACTTTGATGTGACCGACAAGGTCCGGTTCTTCGCCCAGGCGAACTACATGGAAGGGCACAACTTCAACCATCATGAGACGACCGACTTCCGCAATGTGACCATGAGTTCCCGGAACGCCTTCCTGGCGCCGGAGTACCAGGCCACGATGACGCCGGCACAGACCTTCACCTTCTCGAAGCTGGTCACCCAGGCGCCGCCGAAGTCGTCGGAGACTTTCAACACCAGCCACATGGCCTTCGCCGGCTTCGAGGGTGAGCTGGGCCGCTGGCGGTGGGATGTCTCCTACGTCAACAGCCGCAACGAGCAGGCGACGCAGAACAGGGCCAACCCCAACAACATGAGGCTTTCGGCGGCGTTGGATGCGGTGCGCGCCCCGGACGGCTCGATCGTCTGCAACGTCACCCTGACCAATCCGGGCCTCTATCCCGGGTGCGTTCCGCTGAACCTGTTCGGACCGACCTCCGAGAGCCAGGCGGCGCTCGACTATGTCCTGGGCGTGACGCGGTTTGTCGCGACGACCGAGATGAACAACATCGGCGGCACGATCGCCGGCTCGCCGTTCTCTCTCCCGGCCGGCGATTTCCAGACGGCGTTCAGCTTCGAATGGCGCAAGCTGGAATACGAGCTGGTCAGCAATGCGCAGCCGGATCGCGCGACCTGCACCGGCCTGCGTTACAACTGCGCCGCCAACACCCTGATCTGGCAGTCGAACGTCCGTGGCGACCGGACGCCGGTCAGCCAGACCGTCAGCGAAGTGGCGATGGAGCTTGAGGCGCCGATCGTACGCGACCTGACGTTCGCCCAGGACATCACCCTGAACGGTGCGGTGCGCTACACCGACTATGACACCAGCGGGGCGGTGACCACCTGGAAGGTCGGCGGCGATTGGGTGGTGAACGACAGCCTGCGGTTCCGGGCCACGCGCTCGCGTGACATCCGGGCGCCCAACCTCAATGATCTGTTCGCCCCGCGCCTGATCAATCCGGCCGGCGCCACCGACGTGCACACCGGAATCGTCGGCCAGTCGAGGTTCATCACCGACCCCAATCCGAACCTCCAGCCGGAAGAGGCCGACACCCTGACTGTCGGCATGGTGCTGCGCCCGACGTTCATTCCGCGCTTCTCGCTGTCGCTTGACTACTACGACATCGAAATCGGCAACGCGATCGTCAACATTCAGGGTCAGAACATCACGATCCAGAACATCTGCGAGGCCTCCAACGGCACGTCGTCCTTCTGCGCCCTGATCGAGCGCCCGCTGCCCTTCAGCGACCGCTCGGCCGCCAACTTCGCCACGGCCTTCTATTCGCGGCCGGAGAACGCCCAGACCCTGACGACCAAGGGCGTGGACATCGAGGCGAACTATTCGATGGATCTCTGGGGCGGCACGCTGTCGACCCGCGTGTTCGCGGCGTACCAGCCCGAACTGATCACGGTGCAGTTCGAGGGACAGCGACCGGAGGACGCCGCCGGCGCGGCCGGCCTGCCTGAGTGGCGGGTGACCACCTTCGTGAAGTACCAGATCGGCAACTGGTCGGTTGACGCGCGCAACCGCTGGAACGCCAGCACGCGCTTCAACGCCAACGAGGCGCTGATCTACGAGAACGATCACCTCAACGCCTACCACACGACCAATCTGACCGTGTCGTACGACCTGAACAGGACCAACCTGTTCTTCACGGTCTCAAACCTGTTCGATCGTCAGCCCACCCCCTATGGCGCTGTCGGCGGACCCTCGGGCGTTCCGGGGCTTTTCGGCGGCTTCCTGCCGGGCGAAGACACCATCGGCCGGTTCTTCACCGTCGGGGCGCGCGTGCGTTTCTGATCCTCCCCAGCGGCGGTGGAGACGGAGCTGACCGCCCGCCTTCGCCGCCGCACTTTTTTCGAGGCTGAATTTTTATGCAGAGCAAACGCGGCTTTGACATGCGGCTGACGAGCGTGACGGCGATCGCCGCCAGCCTTCTGTGCATGAGCTGCGTGCGCCAGGACGCGACCTCGACCGACTGGCTCTACAACGGCGGGCCGGAAGGCTCGCACTATTCGCCGCTTGACCAGATCACCGCCGAGAATGTCGGCGAGTTGGAACAGGTCTGGACCTTCCCGCTGGAGGAAGGCGGGCTGCAGTCCCAGCCCCTGGTGATCGACGGCGTGCTCTACGGCCCGTCGCCCAGCGGCAAGCTGAACGCCATGGACGCCGCCACCGGCGAGTGGAAGTGGACCTTTGATCCGAAGCTCCCGGCGGGCCAGCCGATCCGGGGCCTGGCGGCTCACGGCGAGGGCGACAGCCTGCGCCTCCTGTTCTCCACGCGAAACTACGTCTACGCCCTCGATCCGAAGACCGGTCAACCGATCTCGTCCTTCGGGAAGGACGGCCGGATCGACGTCCAGGAAAACCTGCGTGGCCCCGCCGACCAGAACGGCATGTATATCACCACGCCGGGAACGGTGTTCGAGGACTCCTACATCGTCAGCGGGCGCGTGTCCGAAAGCACGCCCTCTTCGCCCGGCGACGTCCGCGCCTATGACGTGCGGACCGGCGCCTTGCGCTGGACCTTTCACACCATTCCGCATCCCGGCGAGGAGGGCGCGGATACCTGGCCCGTCGATGCGTACCTGACGCAGGGCGGGGCGAATGCCTGGACGGGTTCGGTCGTGGACGTCGAGCGCGGCATCGTCTTTGTCGCCACCGGGTCTGCGGCGGACGATTTCTATGGTGCTGCGCGACTTGGCGACAACCGTTTCGCCAACTCCATCATCGCACTGGACGCCCGGACCGGTCGTCGGCTGTGGGACTTCCAGGCCGTTCGCCATGATCTCTGGGACATGGACTTCAACTCGGCGCCGGTGCTGCTGACCGTGACCCACAACGGCCGCAAGATCGACGCCGTCGCGGCGACAAACAAGCTCAGCTACATCTACCTTCTCGACCGGGTGACCGGCGAGCCGCTGTTTCCGGTGGATGAGGTCGCTGTACCCGCCAGCACGGTTCCCGGCGAGCGCGCCGCCGCAACCCAGCCGGTCCCGAGACTTCCCCGGCCGCTGTCACGCACCTCCGTGTCCGAAAGCGACATGTCCGAGCGCACGCCGGATGTCGCCGCCTGGGCGCGGGGCGTCTGGCTGGGTCTGAACGGCGGCGGTCGTCAGTTCGTCCCCATGACCATCGGCAAGGACACTCTCATCCTGTCCGGATTCATCGGCGGCGTGGGCTGGGGCGGCATGGCGGCCGATCCGGCGGGGACGATTTACGCCAACGCCACTGACGTGCCCGGCATCAGCCGGATCGTCGAAGCGAAGAGCCTCCTGAGCTCCGGCGTGGGCGAGGCGGCCTATCAGCAGCAGTGCGCCGCATGCCACGGCGCCGACCGCAAGGGCGCTCCCCCCGATGTCCCGGCCATAGACGCCTTGCAGGACCGGACTGACGAGGAACTGACCACGATCCTCAAGAACGGGCGCGGTCGGATGCCGGCCTTCTCGACCATGCCCGCCGCCACGATGACGAACCTGATCTCGTATCTGAAGACGGGCCAGGACTCGCCCACCGCCACGCGGGCAGGCGTCTCGTTGCAAGGCCGTTTTGCGCCCTCGCGGACGGTCTACACTTCCAACGGCAACCGGAACTTCGTCGATGCCGACGGGTATCCCGGCGTGAAGCCGCCCTGGGGCACTTTGAGCGCGATCGACATGAACACCGGCCAGTACCGCTGGCGCATTCCGTTCGGCACGGTTCAGGATCTGGGGCCCGAGTTCGGTGGACCGAATACGGGCGGGGCGGTGGTGACGGCCAGCGGCCTCCTGTTCATCGGCGCGACCGCCGATCGCAAGTTCCATGTGTTCGACACGCGGACCGGCCGCCTCCTGTGGCAGACGACCTTGCCCGCTGCGGGCCAGGCGACGCCGGCGGTCTATATGGCCAACGGCCGCCAGTATGTGGTGATCGCGGCCTCTGCGCGTCGTGGCGGAGGCGGGCGACCGCAGCCGGCCCCTGCGCCGCGCGCCGGCGGCGGTCTGGCGGCTGAGGGGGCCGGCCACAGCGGCGGCGCCGGAGGCGGCGAGACCGAGTCCCGCAACGCCTATATCGCCTTCGCCCTACCGAGCCGGCCCCGCCGGTAAATGTGATGCAGCTGGGGACGACATCTCTGGCGACCAAAGCCGCCGGAGCCGATGACGGATGGGCCAAACCCGTCCGATTGGGCCGACGGTTCGGCGCCCTGGCTGTGGGTGTCGCGTACGCTGGCCTGCTGATGTCGGCGGCGCCCTCCGCCTTCGCACAGGTGGCCGGACAGGCCTCTTCGGCCCCCATCGAGCTGCCGTCCGGAGCACTCGGTTTCCCCGCAGGCTTCTTCGCCGACGCCAGTCCCAGCACAGCCCTGGACATGGTGAGGCGGGTTCCCGGCTTCACCATGATCGATACGGACCCGGATGTGCGCGGCTTGTCCGGCGCGACCGGCAACGTCCTGGTCGACGGCCAAATGCCGCCGGTGAAATCGGTGAGTCTCTCGAACTATCTGCAGCGCATCCCTGCCGGCACGATCGAGCGCATCGACCTCATTCGAGGCAGCGCCCCTGGCATCGACATGCAGGGGCAACCGGTGGTCGTGAACATCATCCGGCGCGGCGGCGCCTATTCCACGCTTGCCGTTCAGTCGTTCATCAAGGCCTACCCCGATGGCGACGCCGGGCCGATGTTGAGGGTTGAGGCGAGCCGGCGGTCGGACTCCCTGTCTCTTGAAGCCGCCGTGTCCGCGCGCAACGAACGCATGCAGCCGGATTCCGGCGAGGGCGCCTATTCGGTCCGCACCCTGTCGGGCGCGGCGGTCGAAGATGGACGCTTCGCCACCGACTACTGGACGCGAGAGGTTGAGGCGAGCCTCGCGGCGGAGATATCGGCAGGCGACCAGGTTTTCCGGCTGAATGGGGCCTTCGCCTCGATCAAGAATGATCGGAACGAAACCTATGACATCGAGCGCTCCCCCGCCGGCGCTGCGCGCGACCGGAACGTCATCGACAGCGAGACCAACGGAGGCGAACTCAGCGCGGCCTGGGAGGCGCCGGTCATCCGGGGCTGGTCTCCGGAGTTCCTCGTCGTCAGCACATATGAACGTGACGCTGAATCCGCCGCGCAAATGGGTCGCAAGCCCGTGGAGTTCAGCCGTGAGGTGTCCGTAGCCTCAGAAACGGTGGGCCGCGGAACCGCGACCTATGAGGCCCAGGGCGGTTTCAAGCTGGAACTGACCGCCGAGGGTGCGTTCAACTCCCTCGACGTCGCTTCCGAACGGACCTCCGGCGGGGCGCCGGTCGCCCTGCCGGCGGCCAACGTTCTGGTCGAGGAGACGCGAGGGGAGGCCGGTGTGCTCGGCAGTTGGTCGTCGGGCGCAGGACTGGATCTTGAACTCTCCGGTCGTTTCGAAACCTCGACGATCTCGCTCAGCGGCGATGTGCAGCAGGAGAAGTCGCTGTCCTTCTTCAAGCCGCGCCTGATGGCGGCATGGGAGGTCGCGTCGGGGCTGCAACTCCGGCTTCGGCTGGAGCGCGAGGTTGGTCAACTGGATTTCGAGGACTTCGCCGCATCCAGCGACGCCAGCGAGGGCCTTGTCAGCGCCGGGAATCCGGATCTCGAGCCCGAGCTCGCCAATGTGGTCGAACTGGCTCTCGAGCGGCGGTTCTGGGAGCGAGGCGCGCTGGTGCTGACCTACCGACACGATGAGGTCGAGCAGGTGGTCGATCTGATACCGGTTGATGGAAAGTTCGACGCTCCGGGCAACATCGGCGACGGCACGCGAGACGAGCTGAGGCTCAGTCTCACTGTCCCGCTGGATCGTTTCGGCATTTCGGGCGGATTGCTGCGGTTCAATGGGGCCCAGCGCTGGTCATCCGTCATCGATCCCGTCACCGGTCAGGAGAGGCGCATCTCGGGCGAGCGTCCATTCGAGGGAGATTTTCTCCTGTCGCGCGACGTGCCGGCGTGGAAATCCAGCTTCGTGCTGGAGGGCGACCTGCCGTACTCGGAGCGGTCGTTCCGGCTGCGCCAGATCCAGTCGCTGGATCAGGGCGGATGGTGGAAGGTCTATTGGGACTATCAGCCACGCCCTGATATGGTCATCCGCTTCCAGCTGGAGAACTTCACTTCGCGAGAACGCACTCGCACGCGTGAAATCTATGCTGCGGCCCGGTCGCTCACAGACATCGGCGTTGTCGAGCGCCGGAGCGCGGCCTTTGATCCGTTCTTCCTGATCAGGGTGCGGAAAACCTTCTGATCCCAAGCCGTAGAGACCCACAGAGGAGGGGGCGATGATCGAGTATCTGGATACGCCGAAGGTCCAAAAGTATGACCTGGTGGCCAAGGCGCTGCATTGGATCATGGCGATCCTGTTCGTCTGGCAGTTCACGAGCGCCGGCCTGCACCTCTTCGCAGAGGACACCCCGATCGAGGGCTTCTTCTGGAAGTGGCACTATTCGGTGGGTTTCACCCTGTGGGTGCTGGTCTTCCTTCGCGGCGTCTGGGCCCTGGCCAATCTGAAGTCCCGTCCTGACCACAGCGGCCTCTGGCTCGGCGGCCGGGCCGTCACCATCGGACACCTCCTGATGTACGCCCTGATGATCGCCGTTCCGACGCTGGCTATCCTCCGTTCAGCCGGAAATGGCCGCGGCCTGGTGGTCTATGGGGTGACCCTGATCGAGCGGGGCCGACCAGAGATCCCCGCTCTCGTCGAGCTGGGCAGCGCGCTGCACGGTCTTCTGGGTTGGACGTTGCTCGCGCTGATCGTCGGCCACATCGCCATGGCCCTGTACCATGGGCTGGTGCGCCGGGACGGCGTCCTGCGTCGGATGGTCTGATCCGGATTCAGGCGGCCCTGTCCCGGGTATGGGTGTTGAACCATTCGATCGTGCGATCCCAGGCCTGGGCCGCCGTCCTCGGATTGTAGCGCTCGGGGGTGGCGTCATTGAAGAAGCCGTGGACGGACTCCGGCCAGAGATGGCCCTCGTAGGTCACTCCGTGCGCCTTGAGGTCGGCTTCCTGTGCCGGATAGGCCTCGGCCAACCGCGTATCGAGAGCCCCGTGGTGGATCAGCACCGCCGCCCGGATGTTGCCGACCGCTGCGGACGGCGTCGCGCCGCCGTAGAAGGGGGCGGCCGCCGCGAGTTCAGGACCGAGAATGCCCGCCAGCGCATTGGTTTGGGCGCCGCCGAAACAGAAGCCTGTCGAGGCGATCTTGCCGGTGCAGTCAGGACGGGCCCTGAGCCATCGGGCCGCAGAGACGAGGTCCTGCGTCATCTTTTCGCGGTCGAGACCGGCGAACAGCTGGCCGCCCTTGAAGTCGTCTCCGGGATAGCCGCCGACGGAGGTGAGCGTGTCCGGTGCGAAGGCCATGAAGTTGGCCAGGGCGAAGCGGCGCGCGACGTCCTCGGTGTGTGGATTGAGACCCCGGTTCTCGTGAATGACGATGACGCCCGGAAGCTTGGCCGGCGTGGCGCTACGGCTGTCCGCGCTGAACGGGCGAACCAGGTAACCGCGGATCGAGCCGTGTCCGTTTTCGGTGGGAATGGTCACATAGTCCGCCCGGATGCGTTCGTCCTCGCGACTGACCTGCTGGCCCAGCGCATAGTTCGGCATCAGGGCTTCGATGATCGTCGAGGCCGTTAGGCCCGCGACGGCGTAGCGGCTGACTCCGCGGACAAAAGCTCTTCGATCGATCTCGCCATGAATGAAGCGGGTGTACAGGTCGACAGCGGGGGCAGGGATCCTGCGGCGTTCGTCGGTCATCCGATTCTCCTGTCACGGACTAAGGGCGGAAGGTCTACACTGGCATATGAGACTGGCCCCGGATCCACCTGCTGGCCAGATATTTGACGCCGGACGTCACCGGCAGGCCGGCGTGTTCGGACAGGGGGTCCGCTGACCCGTCGGCGGCCGTGTTGCGGAATGTGAGGACGTCGCCCGGTCGGCCCTTCACCGCCAGTCCGAGCTTGGGGAAGGCGGTCTCGCCGCCTTCGTAGCCGCCGTTGAGGTAGACCAGGGCGGTCACCACGCGCTGGTTGTCCAGGCCTGGCAGGGCGTCGAAGTGACGGCGATACTCCTGACCTGGCGCGTAGCGCAGCACCAGCAGTGGCTCGCCCTGGCGGTATTCGGTGCCCGTCGCCGTGGCCAGGCGTCGGTTCAGGGCCTGGATGGCCGGATCCTCGATGAGCCAGTGAATCGGGGCTCCGTCCGAGCTTCGGAGCGGATGCGGCGTTTCCCGTCCCCGCGAGTCATGGATCGTCGATCGCATATATCTCGGCTCCGCCGTGGCCAGCAGATGGGCGCACTCGTCCGGTGTCAGAAGCGCACGGAACAGACGCACGTCGAGATCTGAGGACATGCGGTCGCCCTCGGGGAGGCCCTGAGGATCGCCCTCATCGTCCAGATCCATGGCATCCAGCAATCTGACGGCCCGGTTCCGGTCTGGAGAGAGCGAGGCTTCCCCGACCAGCCTTTCGCGTGCTTCACGCCAGTTCCGCTCACCGAAGACGCCGTTGGCGAGAAGGTTGGTATGGAACATCCGGCCATGGGGATGGCCCGCCTCGGCGGCGAGGCGGAACATGTCTCGCGCCTTCTTCGGGTTCTGCTCGACCGGTCCGCCGCGCCAGTAGAAGTCGGCCAGGGTGATCAGGGCGTCGGGATCGCGATCCTGCTCGGCCAGCCGGTGCATGAGCGACAGGCTTTCAGCCAGCCGCCCGGCTTCGGCCAGGCGGCGAACCTCGTCGAAGCCGGTCGTCATGCGCGCTGTCCGCCTTTCTCGATCGTTCTACTGCCGCTTGAACGTTTCAGTATAGGCGTCCCGCCGGGCCGGGGTTTCGCGGATCGTGGTCAGGGTGACGCTCTGGCCGTCGGCCGACGGGGTCCATGTCTCCTCGACCGTCACCTCGATGTTGCCGGGCAGTCCCGCATACGGCTGTCGCGTGCGGACGACGACCGCATCGCCGACCTTGGTCGCGGTCACCGAGGCCTCGGTCACACCCGTGTCAGCCGGAACCGTGCGGGCGACCCCGTCCAGCACATAGTTGCGTTCCGGACGGGCCGGGTCGCGGACCTTGAGGCCGGCGGCGGTCTGTTCCAGCTCGATGACGACGGCCTGGCCGGAAGGGCCGCGGGTCCCGCCGGCGTCGACGCCACGCGTCAGCCAGTACATGGAGCTGGGTACGGTGTCGCTTTGGGAGTTGTCGCGAACCCACGCGCCGGTCAGGTCCGCCGCCGAAGCCATGGCGGGCAGCAGGGCGAGGCTGAGGGCGGTTGCGATGATGCGCAGCATGTTCAGTCTCCTTAGGCCGGTTGCGTGCCGTGAATGCCGACGCCGACCTTGGCGGCGATCGAGCGGATATTGCGTTGCGCCTCTGCGTATTCCGCATTCTCGGTCAGGAATTCGACCAGCATGTAGGGATTGCGCTTCAGGCGGCTGAGGCGAACCAGGAACATCTCATAGTCCATATTCCCCGTACCGTTCATGGCCCAGTTCATGCCCGGGAGCATGGCGTTCCAGGCGAAGTCCTTGGCGTGGACGTAGGAGATCTGATCCTCGAGCAGGTCGAAGGTCGTCTCGATCAGTTCGGTCATGCGGAAGGCCACGCCCGGGTGCACCATGTTGGTGATGTCGAGGCCGACCGTGATCCGCTCATCGCCGACGTCCTGACGCAGGCGGGCGTGCGCCCAGGGATTGTTGACGCTCTCGGTGTTCACGGCCTCAATGGCGATGGAGACCTTGCTGCCGGCCGTGTCGCGGCAGATGCGTTTCAGGGCGTTGACGGTCCGCTCCCAGGCCTCGCGGCTCCAGTTCTGCGGATGCGCCCAGTTGCGGTTGGCGTACATGCTGCCGGCGTGGGTCAGCACCAGCTCGCAGCCCATCTCTTCCGCGGCATGAACGGAATCGATGATATGCCGCTGCCAGCGATCGGCGTCGGGATCCGGCGCAATGATGTTGCCGGCGCAATGCAGGCCATAGAAGACGACGTCGTGCGCCTGGGCCTGGGTCTTGAGCTCGCGGATTTCGCTTTCGGACATCTTGCGGCTGAGCCAGGCGTTCGACGCGGCCTCCACGGCGGTCCAGCCGTCGGCGCTGAGGTTTCTGAAATAGGTCTCGTAGTCGACGCCCTCGGCGTTGGTCAGGCGCGGATTGACCTGCGACGAAAGGCGGATCTTCGACGAGCCGGGCGTCAGGTCACGCTTCAGGTCGGCGGGAGGGCTCCACTGGCATAGGAAATCCTGACCCCACACGTCCGGGAGTTGGGCCCTGCCTCCGGCGCCGGTCGACTGGACAGCGGCTGCAGATGCGGACGCGGGCGAGCGGGCGAAGGCCGCAGCCGGAGATGCGGCGCCTGCCGCGGCTCCCAGACCGGCGGCGGCGCCGGCGGCGAAGAGCTTGCGTCGTGAAAGGTCGGTCATGGCCGCTCCTGGGCTTTTGGGTTCACGCATGACGTAGGGGTCAGGCCGAGGCCGTCTGGTCGGCCGGATCTGCGATCGGACTCTTGACCACGAAGAGATAGGCGAGCGCGCCGATGACGGAGACGACCGCGCTGATTAGCAGGGCGATGACGAACGAGCCCGTCTGATCCACCACAATGCCGGTGACCAGCGGCGCCGCAGAGCCGCCGAAGTAGCCGCCGAAGTTCTTGATGCTGCCCAGCGAGGCCACCAGACGACGCGGCGCCGCCACGCTGACCAGAGCCCACGACCCGCCGCTGGCCAGATTGACGAAGAACATCGCCAGGGTGAGGTAGGTGATCGCCAGCACCAGGTTCGGCGTGAACGCCGCCGGCACGGTGAAGACGGCCGCGAAGACCAGTCCGATGCAGATCGGCCATTTCCGGCTGACTATGGGGCTCATCCCGCGAGCCAGCAGCTTGTCGGCCACGACGCCGCTGCACAGCTGTCCGAAGGTGCCGCCGATGAACGGGATCATCAGCACCCACCCGGACTCTGCGATGCTGAGCCCGCGCTCCTGCTGCAGGTAGGCCGGCAGCCACGTCACATACAGGAAGACCATGTAGATGACGCCCATGAAGCCGAACAGCATGCCCCAGGTGGTCCGCTCCCGGAACAGCCCGCCCCACTCGGCGAAGGTCATCCGGTTCTCGTCGCTGGCTGACCGCTCGACCCCCGACAGATAGTCGATCTCCTCGGGCTCCAGCTTCACGTCGCGGCGATCGCGGTAGAGGGCGTACCAGCCAATCGAGGCCAGAATGCCGATGACGCCCATGATGATGAACATGCCGCGCCAGCCGAAGTGGAGCATCAGCAGTGTGAGGATGGGCGGCGCCAGGGCCGGTGCGATGGTGGTCGAAGCGACGAAGATTCCGGTCGGGCGGCCGCGTTCATGGAGAGCGAACCAGTCGCCGAACACCTTGGCTCCTGCCGGGAACTGGGGCGCCTCGCCGACACCGAGAACGAAACGCGCGGCGAAGAACTGATTGAGGGACTGAACAAGCCCGCCCGCCAGTTGCGCCACGGACCACAGCAGCATTCCGGCGCCCAGCATGACCCGGTTGCCTAAACGGTCCAGCATGACGCCCATGGGCAGCTGGGCGAAGGCGTAGGGGAGGGAGAAGGCCGACAGGAGGAGGCCCATCTGGGCCGCCGTCAGGTTCATCTCCTCGCTGATCGACTTGTTGGCGATCGATAGGGTGCTGCGGTCGAGGTAGTTGATCAGGCCGGCGATCACCAGAAGGGTGAGCGCCATCGTCTGAATACGTCTGATTTTTGCGGATTTCACGCGATCCCCCTTGGGATGACCGGCCTCTCGGCGCTTGTCGCTGGGTGATGGGAAGGGGCGGGTCAGATCCTGCCGAACTCCGCCAGCAGGTCCTCGATCGTCTTGCCCTTGGCGACCCATTCGCGGGTCCGCTGTTCGCGTTCGGCCTGTTCGGCGGCCAGCTCCAGCATCTCCTCGGCCTTGTCGAGCGGCACGACCACGACGCCGATGGTGTCGGCCACGATGAAGTCGCCCGGATTCACCACCACGCCGCCGCAGGCGATCGGCACGTTGATCGACAGCTCTTCCTTGCGCTGGGAGAACATCGTGTGGGTGCCGCGAGGAGTGATCGCTCGGGTCCAGATAGGCCAGTCGATATCTTCCAGCTCATCAATGTCGCGACCGGCGCCGTCGACGATCATGGCGCGAATGCCGCGGTTCTTGGCGAGGCCGCCCATCAGGCCGCCGCAGACGGACGTCTCGGGATCGCCGCCGGCGTTGACGACGATAACGTCTCCAGGGTGGCCCATTTCCAGAGCGCGAAGCGGGTCCACGAGGTCGCCGCCGGACAGCTGCACAGTGATGGCCTGGCCCGTCGCTTTCGCCTTGAACGGGGGCTTGATGGCCGAAGTCATCACATTCTGTCGATACATGACGTCGGCGAAGATGCAGGAGATCGAATAGGAAGGGAGAAGGGCGTCGAAGCGGGCGAGCAGATCGGGTCGCCGTTCAAAATCGTTGAACGTCTTGAGCAAGGTAGTCTCCCTTTTCATCCGCTCCCGGAATTCGGGCGCGATGCACTGTTATGGTTCGGATCTGCGTGGGTCGGATACTGCTCGACCGACGATTGCGCCAGTAAAGCGTATTGATCCGCGTTTCCGTCATGTTTATGCAAACGATTGTAGCCAGCGTCAAAAAGTTTTGTCAACGTGTGCATGCGGCGGCTGTCTTTGCCGACGCCAACGAGAGAACGACAGGGAATCGGGAGTCCCAACATGCAGGAAGCCGAGCGGAAAACAGGTCGTGCAGGCGCGGGCGAGTCTCGTCCCGCACGCCTGGCCGCACGCGCCGTCATATGCACCCTGATCGCAATGGCGGCGGGCGTTTCGGCGCAGGCGGGAGACGTTTCGGTCGCTGATTACGGCGTCACCAAAGACGGCCGTCAGGTCAGGGCCTTCACCCTGAGCAACGGGCATGGCGCAAGCGCGATCATTCTCGACTACGGCGCCACCGTCGCCGCCATCAACGTGCCGGACCGCAAGGGCGAGTTCGGCAATGTGGTGATGAGTTTTTCCGATCTTTCGGCCTGGGAAACGCTCGGTCATGCAAACGCGGTCATTGGTCGCTACGCCAACAGGCTGAAGGGTGGATTCACGCTGGACGGCGTCCACTATCCCCTGACGCAGAACGCCGCCGGAGTGACGCTGCACGGCGGCCCTCCAACCTATTCCACGCGCGTGTGGTCCGCTTCCGTCGTGCAGGGCGAGGCCGCATCCGTATCCTTCGAACTTGACAGCCCTGCGGGAGATCAGGGCTTTCCCGGCGCCTTGCGGGTCACGGCGACCTACACCCTCACCGATGCGAACGAACTGCGCCTGGATTTCACGGCCGCCACGGATGCGCCCACGGTCCTCAATCTCACCAACCACATCTACTTCAATCTGAGCGGCGACAGCGCCGTTCCGGTCTACGATCACCAACTGACGATGTCGGCCGACCGTATCGCTCACAAGGACGAGACCAACACTCCTGATGGTCTTCTGGTGGCGACGCAGGACACCCCTCTCGATCTCAATCAACCGAAGTCGCTGCGCAGTCTGGCGCAGGCGGCTCTTGATCCTCGCTTCGCGGCGCCGCGCGTCAACGCTCCCACCTTGGCCGAGGGCCAACTGCCGACCTTCGATCATGCCTATGTTCTCGACACCTTCCCGCGTGATCCGCAGGCGGTCGCCGCCCGACTGACCGAGGCCGGCAGTGGTCGGGTCCTGGAGGTGAGAACTTCGGAGCCGTCCATCCAGGTCTTCGTCTCCAACAGTTCACGCCCTGGCCTGCTCAGTGATGTCGGCCGTCCTTTTCCGCCGGGGGCGTCCGTCGCCCTGGAAACCCAGCATCTGCCCGACAGCCCCAATCAACCGCATTTCGCGTCCACCGAGCTTCGGCCCGGCCAGGAGTTTCGCTCGACGACGTCCTGGACCTTCGGCGTGGATCCGCAGGTTGACGTCGATTGAGCTGTCGAGACCCAGTCTTCAGGAAGGGAGCCATGTCCAGTCTGTCTACATCCAACGCGCTGCTCGCCACCATGAGCGCCTCCGACCGGGATGAACTCTGCGCGATCGCCCAGTCACGCCATTACCGCAAGGGACAGATGCTGGTCGCCGGTCGGGCGCCGGTGCGATCCGTGCTGTTTGTGACCTCGGGCACGATTGCGGCGACGGTGCCGATCGACGAGGGCGAAACCGTCGAGGTCTTTGTGATCGGAAGCGAAGGCGTCACGGGAGGCTGGTCGGGCCAGCCGCTGAGCGACTTCCGACTCATGGCGCGTTCGGACGTGCAGGGCCTGGCCGTGGATCCGGCGAGCCTCCAGGCGCTGGCCGGACGGCGACGCGGCGTCGCCGACGCACTGGCGGACTACGGTGCGCGGTTGGCGCGTGAACTGGCGCAGAATTCGGCTTGCAACCTGCGCCACCGCGCCGGGCCTCGCCTGGCGAAATGGCTGGTTCGAAACGACGACCGCGGGGGCGGTGGGCCGATCACCGTGACGGCCCATGCGGTGGCGGACGCCCTGGGCGTGCAGGAGCGTCTGGTCCGCAGCCATCTCAGGTCTCTTGAGGACGAGGGGCTGGTTGAGACGTCGCGTCTGTGGCTTCGTGTTCTTGACCGCGATGCAGTTCAGGCGCGGGCCTGCGGCTGCTATGACCCCTCGCGTTCGGTTTGCGATCGCCCGGCAGCGGGTTCTCTCGCGAGGCAGGCCGGCGCAGCCCCTGTCGCCTATGGATGTGAAGCCGCCGCATGATTCAGGACGTTCCGCCCCCAGCGCCCTCCGCCGTCCTGCCGGAGGTGGTGGTGACGGCGGCGAGGCTGCCTCCGGCGGCGGGGGATGCGGCCTTCGCCGTGGTCCGCCTCGGGGCCGAGGACCTGGAGGGGGCCGAGCGGCTGGACGAGGTCCTGGGCCGGGTTCCGGCCGTCTCCCTGTTCCGGCGCACGTCCAGTCTGTCCGCCAATCCGACGACCCAGGGCCTGTCGCTGCGCGCCGTTGCGCCGTCAGGCGCCGGGCGAGCGTTGGTTTTGCTGGACGGGGTTCCGATGAACGACCCTTTCGGCGGCTGGGTGCTCTGGTCCCAACTGGCGCCCGAGGCCGTCAGCTCCGCCGACGTCGTGCGCGGCGCCGGCGCCGGCCCCTATGGCGCGGGAGCCCTGACCGGGGTCGTGGCCCTGCGAGAGCGGGATGGCGGAGGGGGGCGGCTCGACTTCTCCACGCGGGACGACGAAGGCTACCGTCTGTCGGCCGCCGGAACCCTGACGTCCGGCCGGTTCTCCCTGACGACGTCCGCCCTGTCCGATCAGTCGGCGGGCTATGCGCCGGTGCGGAGCGCGGCGGCCGGGACCGCTGACACCCGGCTTGATTTCGTCGCCCGCGGCGCCGCCGTCCGGCTCGACGTCGCCGCCGACGCAGATACCCGCCTGTCGTTGCGTGCGGGCGCCTACGACGAGGATCGCGGATCCGGCCTGGCGGCGACGCGATCCGCAGCGTCCGGACATGTGCTGTCGGCCGTGGCGTCGCGCTCGCCACGCCCGGGCGCCCCCGGCTGGCGCGCCCAGGTCTGGAGAAGGGAGAGCGATTTCGCCAACAGCTCGGCCGCCGTCGACGCCGGCCGCGCCTTCACCACTCCGGCGTCGCGCCAATACGCCACGCCGGCCGAGGGCTGGGGCGGCAATCTGGCGGTGCGCGGCGAGAACGACGTCGCCGCCGGCGTCTGGGAATGGGAGGCGGGCGCCGACGCCCGCCTCAGCACCGGCGAGACGCAGGAGCAGTTCCGCTACATGAACGGCGTCTTCACCCGCGACCGCAAGGCGGGCGGAGAGGCCTCGGTCGTCGGCGCCTATCTGGAGAGCTCATGGCGCGACGCCGTCTGGCTGGTGGCCGGCGGCGTGCGTCTCGACCAGTGGGAGAATACGGACAGCCATCGCCTGGAGACGGACCTCGCCACGGGTCTGGCGACACTGGACGAAACCTATGCCGATCGCCGCGATCAGGTGGCCAGTGGGCGGCTCGCGGTCCGACGCAGCCTGTCGGGCGGATACGCCCTGAGGGCGGCGGCCTATACCGGCTTCCGGCCGGCCACCCTGAACGAACTGCATCGCCCCTTCCGCGTCGGCAACGACCTGACCGAAGCCAACGCCGGCCTGGCGCCGGAACGTCTGTCGGGTCTGGAAGCGGGCGCGGCCTGGTCCGGGCGGCTGGCCGGCGGGCGGACCGACGCCGTGCTGACCCTGTTCCGGAACAGGGTCGAAGATGTCATCGTGAACGTCACCCTGGGCGAAGGTCCGGGCATCATCCCCGCCCTGCCGCAGGCCGGGTTCGTGCCGGCGGGCGGGGTGCTGCGCCAGCGCCAGAACGCCGGGCGTATCGAGGCGACGGGCGTCGAGGCGTCTGTTTCATGGACGACGGATCGGCTGGACCTCCGGCTGGCGGCCTCGGCGACCGACGCTGAGGTCGACGGCGGCGCCGCAGCGCCGCAACTGACCGGCCTGCGCCCGGCCCAGGCCCCGGTCTGGAGCGTGACGGGCGGCCTTGACTGGCGCGCGAGCCGACGGGCTTCCATTGCACTGGACGTCCGCTACGAGAGCCGCCGCTTCGACGACGACCTCAACAGCCGCGTGCTGGACGCCGCCGCCGTGGTCGACGCCCGGATCGATTGGCGCGTCAGCCGGGGCGTCGTCGCCTATGCCGGTGTCGCCAACCTGCTGGACGCCGAGGTCGAGGTCTCCGCCACGGCGACCGGCGTCAAGGGTTGGGCCGCTCCCGCCACAGCCCTGATCGGCCTCCGCCTCGACTGGTGACGCCGGTCGGGCCACGCCATCGGAGCCGACGGTGCTGTCAGGGTGCTGACAGTCTAACGATAAAATGTCTCCAGTCAGGTGGTTAGGCCGGAGGCGAGATGAAGCCGATATCGTTCAAGCGTCACCGGTTCCCTGGGTCGATCATTTGTCAGGCGGTTCGCTGGTATTTCCGGTTCACGCTCAGCATCCGTGACGTCGAGGAGCTGATGGCGGAGCGCGGAATCGAGGTCAGCCGTGAGGCGATCCGGTGCTGGGTGATCAAGTTCGGGCCGCTGATCGCCGCCAATTTGCGACGGCGACGAGCGCGGCCGACGGGCCGCTGGCATCTGGACGAAGCCGTCGTGAAGATCGGTGGGCGGAGAATGTATCTGTGGCGGGCGGTCGACGACGAGGGCGAGATTCTGGACGTCCTGGTTCAGAAGCGGCGGAACAAACACGCGGCGCTGAAGCTGTTGCGCCGTCTGCTTCGTAACACCGGGATCCACCCCGAAGTCATCGTCACCGATAAGTTGGCATCGTATCGAGCGGCGATGAAAATCCTGCATCTTCAAGGCCGTCACCGACCTGGTGGAACGCGGGAGAACAATCGGGCGGAGAACTCGCACCTTGTCATTCGACGGCGAGAACGGAAGCAGCAACGGTTCAAGTCGCAGGGTTCTGCCCAGAGATTCCTCTCAGCCCACGGCCCAATCTACAACGCCTTCAACCTCCAACCCCATCTGATCTCCCGACCTGGCCTTCGCATCCTGCGAGGCCATGCCGAGGCCGCGTGGGCGGCTGCTACCCAAGCGGCCTGAAGTTGGGGAAGGGGAGGGCCGTCTGCGGTCGGGCAGACTTAAGTTGTCAGTTCCAAGGGGAGGGCGGTTCTGTGGTCAGGCTGGCTCGGTTGTCAGCAACTGTCACGCTGTTGGCCCCCGGAGACAGGCGAGAGCGCTGATCGTCCGGCAGGGAACCCATGGCTATCTGGATGCTTCTCCTGTCAAGCTGATGGAGCAGACGTCGATGGCGAGATCGAAGGCACACGGGCTGGGTGCTGTTCTGGTTCGGGGGTTTGGGATCCTGCTGATTCTGCTGGGATTGCCCCTTATCATCGGCGGAGGCTGGCTGATCGCCTTAGGCGGCTCGCCATACTATGTGCTGGCAGGTCTCGGTCTCGTTATTTCCGGGGCTATGCTGGCGCGACTTAAAGCGTCCGGGGCCTGGGTTTACATCGGCGTCTTCGCCGCCACCTTCCTTTGGGCCTTGTGGGAAGTCGGGCTGAACGGGTGGGCCCTGGTGCCTCGCCTCGTGGCGCCGGCCGTGCTTCTGGTCGGGGTCATTCTCTCCCTTCCAGTTTTGACGCCCGAGCGAGGCAGACGGCTGGCCCTGATCGGCGGGGGCGGCTTCGTCGTTCTGACCGCGGTGTTCAGCCTGATCGTCGGACAGGCCAACAGGGCGTCGGCGCCAGACGCCGTCCAGGGCGCGGCCTTGGCCAATGCAGCCGGCGAGACGGCGGGCGCGGACTGGCCGGCCTACGGCGGGACCCACGGGGCGCAGAGATTTTCGGCCCTGACCCAGATCAACCGCGACAACGTGGGCCAGCTAGAGCGCGCCTGGACCTTCCGCACCGGCGATCTTCCCGAGGAAAAATGGGGCGCTGAGACCACGCCTCTGAAAGTCGGCGACACCCTTTATCTGTGTAGCGCCCGCAATGTCCTGATCGCCCTGGACGCCGGCACGGGACAGCAACGCTGGCGATATGATCCGCAGGTGTCCGATGACTGGATTCCCTATACCGCCGCCTGCCGGGGCGTGGCCTATTACGAAACCGCCTCGGCCGCGACCGCCCAGCCGGCCGCTGGGGGTGTGCCGACATCGACGCCGGCCCGCACACCTGCAACCCCCGCTCCCGTGGCCGCCTGCGCCGCCCGGATCATTGAGGGCACGCTGGATGGACGGTTGATCGCCGTGGACGCCAGGAACGGTCGTCCCTGCGCAGACTTCGGCGTTGATGGCGCGGTCGACATCAAGACCGGCATGGGAGATGTCATTCCTGGGATGGTCTCCATAACCTCGGCGCCGACCATCGTTCGCGACGTGATCGTGACCGGTCACCAGGTTCTGGATGGTCAGTATCGGCAGGCCCCGTCGGGTGTGATCAAGGGCTTTGACGCGCGGACGGGCGAATTGCGCTGGGCCTGGGACATGGCGCGGCCCGACATCGCCGGCCTGCCGCCCGAAGGGCAGACCTATACGCGCGGCACACCGAACATGTGGACGACGGCGACCGGCGATGACCAACTGGGTCTGGTTTACCTGCCGATGGGCAACTCGGCCGCCGACTATTACAGCAGCCAGCGTTCTGCGCTTGAGAACCAATACGCCACCTCCCTGGTCGCGCTGGATATCAATACTGGCCGCCCCGCCTGGTCATTCCAGACCGTGCACATGGACGTCTGGGATTATGACCTGGGCTCTCAAGCGACCCTTATCGACTATCCATCGGCAGGCGGCGTGACCCCGGCCATCTTGCTGCCCAGCAAACAGGGCGACCTCTATATTCTTGATCGTCGCACCGGGCGGCCGCTGACCGGCGTTCAGGAGCGACCCGTGCCCCAGGGCGGGGTTGAAGCGGCCCAGCGGTCGAAGACCCAGCCCTTCTCCCTTTTCCACACCTTGGCCAAGAAACGGCTGACCGAGCGGGACATGTGGGGCATGTCGCCGATCGACCAGATGGTCTGCCGCATCGGATTCCGCCAGGCCGCCTATGACGGGCCTTATACCCCGCCGACGGCCGATCGCCGCTGGATCCAGTATCCGGGCTATAACGGAGGCTCGGACTGGGGCGGGGTCGCGGTCGATCCGCGCCGTGGCTGGATCATCGCCAACTACAACGATATGCCCAACTTCAACCGCTTGGTGCCGCGCGCCGTGGCCGACAAGGCGGGCTGGTTCCCGCGCGGCGATCCGCGCGAAAAGAAGGGCCCTGCGGCCGAGGGGGCTGGCGATCCGCAGCAGGGCGTGCCTTACGCCATCGACGTCAACGCCGGCTGGCGGATGGGATCGACGGGCATGCTGTGCAAACAGCCCCCGTACGGCGGCCTCCGCGCCATCGACATCCGCACCGGCCGCACCGTCTGGGATCGTCCTTTCGGCACAGCGCGAAAGAACGGACCCTTCGGCATTCCTTCCATGCTGCCGATCGACATTGGCACGCCCAACAACGGCGGGGCGGCGGTGACGGCTGGCGGTCTGATCTTCATCGCTGCGGCGACCGACGACCTGATCCGCGCCGTGGACATCGAGACCGGAAAGACCGTGTGGCAGGACGTCCTGCCCGCTGGCGGGCAGGCCAACCCGATCATCTATGAGCAGAACGGTCGCCAGTATCTGGTCATCATGGCCGGGGGGCACCACTTCATGGAGACGCCCAACGGCGACTATGTGATCGCCTACGCCCTGCCGGAGCGCAGATGAATACAGGCGCGCCGTTCTGGTCGCCTTATTGCGGCCCGGCCCCGGACCCGGGGGAGTGGCGCTGGAACTTCGATCCGGTGCTGCTTGGCCTGTTCGTCCTCGCCGCAGGCTGGATGATCTGGCGGAAGAGAGGCCGTGAGCGGGGGATCGGACTGCTCGCGCTGGTGGTGCTGGCTATCGGATTCGTTTCGCCTCTCTGTGCTCTAAGCTCGGCCCTGTTCGCTGCACGGACGGTGCACCACGTTCTGCTCGTCGCCGTGGCTGCGCCACTGATCGCCTGGGTCCTGCCATTCCCGCGCGTCGGATCGCTGGCGGTGGCGACGGCTGTTCAGGCGGCGGTCTTCTGGGCCTGGCACGCGCCGTCCGCCTACACCGCGGCCCTGTCGAACGATCTCGTCTACTGGATTATGCAGGCCAGTCTTCTGGCGTCCTCGGTCTGGTTCTGGATGGAGGTGCGGCGGGCGCCGGCGCCGGCGGCCGTCGCACATCTGCTGATCGCCATGGTGGCCATGGGGCTGCTGGGCGCCTTGTTGACCTTCGCCGAACAGCCGCTCTATGCGCCGCACCTGTTGACGACACAGGCCTGGGGGTTCACGCCGCTGGCCGACCAGCAGGCGGCCGGGCTGATCATGTGGGCCCCGGCGGCGGCGATCTATCTGGCGGCGGCGCTGTTGGTCCTTGGGCGCTGGATCGGGCCTGACCGCCCCGTGGTTCGCGTGGATCAAGCGACGTGATCGATCGGCTAGTCGTCAACATCCTGGAATGGGCGGCGGGCCATCATGACGAGGGCCGCTATTCGCCCGTCGCCATCGTCTTCCACTGGACCATGGCCGTTCTTGTCGTCTTCCAGCTTTTCTGGGGTTGGTGGATGGGCCAGCTGCCCGTCGGCGGCGCCAAGGTGGCGGCGCACGATCTGCACTACCTCATCGGTGTTTTCATTCTGGTCCTGGCCTTGGGACGCGGCGCATGGAGACTGCTGGCGCCCGGCCCGATCAACGACGCCGACAAGCCAGGTTGGGAAAGCACCGCCGCCAGCATCACCCACTATGTCTTCTACACCTGTTTGTTCGGCCTGCCGCTGACGGGCTGGATGATGATCTCGGCCACAGCTCGCGATCAGGATCTGACCCTGCTGGGTCTGCTTCGTTGGCCCCTGTTGCCCATGCAGGATCTGACGTTCGTGCGGCGCTGGCAGATCGAGGCGGTCAATGAGTGGCTCCATTGGGCGATGATCGCGACACTGTTGCTGATGATCCCCCTACATGTCGGGGCGGCGATCAAACACCAGATCATCGATCGGGACGACGTTCTCCATGGAATGCTGCCGGTCGTGCCGCAGCCGAAGCCGCGACGGACGCGCTGGCAGCGTCGTTATCGGGCGGTGGAGCAGCGGGTGCGGTCTCAAGCCAGACGGCTATTCGGGATATCTCGGCGGCGCTGAGACCGGCGATCGCTTCGGCCATAACATTGCGCGGATCATTCCGCCGCTTCGCCGCTCGCCATCGATTGAGTTGGTCGATGGTGTAGGCCGCAGGCTGCGCCGCCAAGGCGGGATTGCCCGAGCCGACGCCGCGACCGTCCGCACCGTGGCAGGCGGCGCAGCGGGTCAAATAGACCTCGGGGGCTGGTCCTGGCGCTCCGAGCGCCGGCGGCGCAGGCATGGCGGCGTACCAGGCGGCAACGGCGCGTCGGTCGCCGTCATCCAGCCAACGGGCGACCTGGGACATGACGGTGTCCTGACGCATGCCGCCGGCGTAGTCTTCCATCTGTTTCTGCAGATAGCCGGCGTCCAGACCTGCGAGCCTAGGGACGCTGACGCCGTCCCCGGCGCCGTCCAGACCGTGGCAGGTGAAACAGGCGTTGCCTGGTCCGCCCTCACCGCCGCCCATTGCAATGACCTGCCCGGTGCAGGTGAAGGCCTCACCGGTCTCGTTTGAGCCGGGCGAGCAGGCGGTCAGGCCCAGAAGGCAAAGGAGAAGGCGCGGACGCATCCGGATCGAACACGATTTGACGCCCACGGTTCCGCTTGCGGCGGCTAGGCCGGAACTCGAGTCGAGGGAACCTTGGCCATGGGGGCGGGGTTCATCCCTCAGACCAAGGGGGCGTGATGAGCGAAGCCGCAATCCATCGGGAGACAGCGTGAGGTGGGGCGTGCTCAGTGTCGCCTTGCTGCTGTGCGCCTGCGTGGACAAGACGGAGCCGCCGCGAACCATCATGGGGGCCGACGCCGAGCGGGGGCTGGCTGCGATGCAACGGGTCGGTTGCGCGGCCTGCCACGTCATTCCCGGGGTCCGCTGGCCCGCGGGTCTGACTGGACCCTCTCTGAGGGGCTTCTCCGACAGTCCGATGATTGGCGGCCGTTTCCCAAATCGGCCGGATGTACTTGTCGACTGGCTGATCGACGCGCCCGCGATGTCGTCCGAGACCGCCATGCCGGCGATGCCGCTGACACAGGCGGAGGCGCGGGATATCGCCGCCTACCTCTATACGCTCGATGAGTAGCGGTTCGATTGATGGAACCGCCGCCTGGCCGCCGGCCGCGCTAGATCCAGCGGGGCCGTTCGCCGGGCCGGTGAGCACGCTGTCCTGGGTGCTGTTCGGCATGGGAGGCGCGGTTCTGCTGGTCGTGCTGATCGCGCTTGGGTTTGCCCTGTTCGGCCCGCGGCGCTGGCGAGCGCGCCTCGGCGGGGCCCGGCTGGTGTGGGCCGGCGGCCTGGCGTTCCCTGTCGTGGTGCTGAGCGCCCTGCTGATCTACGGTCTCAGCCTGACCAGTCATCTGACGCAGGAGCCCCAACCGGGCGAGACGCGCATCCGGGTTACTGGCGAGATGTGGTGGTGGCGGGTCGCCTATCTGGACGATCAGGGGCGCGAGACCTTCCAGGACGCCAACGAAGTCCATATCCCGGTCGGGCGCCCCGTGGTTCTGGAGTTGGAAGCCGCCGATGTGATCCACAGCTTCTGGGTCCCGCGCCTGTCAGGAAAGGTCGATATGATCCCTGGCCGGCGCAACCTGATGCGAATCCAGGCTGATGCACCCGGCGCCTATGGCGGCCAGTGCGCCGAATACTGCGGTGGGCCGCACGCCCTGATGGGGCTGGTCGTCGTCGCTCATGAACCCGTTCAGTACGCGGCCTGGCTGCGGAAGCAGTCGACGCCGGTCGAGACCGCCGCCCTCCCGGGGCCCGGCGCAGAGGTCTTCGGACGGGCCGGATGCGGCGCCTGTCACACGGTGGCGGGAACGGCCTTCAACGGTCAGGCGGGGCCTGATCTGAGCCACGTCGGTTCGCGACGAACTCTGGGGGCAGGCATCCTGCCCAACAATCAGGGCGTGATGGCGGGCTGGATCTCCGACAGCCAGTCCATCAAGCCGGGCAACCGCATGCCCGCCTATCCGGTGCTGACCGGTCAGGAATTGCGAGACGTCTCCGCCTGGCTTGAGAGCCTGAAGTGAGCAGCGAGACCGGGTTCGACACCGACCAATACAAACGCTTCCCTACAACGGGGGCGCGGCCGGACGGCGAGCTGGAACAGCTGGAGGAGATCTGGTGCCGGCCGAAGGGCTGGCAGTGGATCACCGCCATCAACAACAACTTCGTCGGCGTCTATTACGTCGGCGCGGCCATGCTGTTCTTCGTGTTGGCGGGAATCCTGGCGGTTCTCATCCGCACCCAGCTGGCCGTGCCGATGAGCGGGATATTGCCGGCCGCAACCTACAACCAAATCTTCACCGTGCACGGCACGATGATGATGTTCCTGTTCGCGGTGCCCGCCGTCGAGGCCCTGGCGGTGCTGCTCCTGCCCCAGATGCTGGGGGCGCGCGACCTGCCGTTTCCGCGTCTGTCAGCCTACGCCTTCTGGGCCTATCTGATCGGCGGACTGGCCTTCTTCTGCTCGCTGTTCTTCGGCCTGGCACCGAACGGCGGCTGGTTCATGTATCCGCCGCTGAGTTCGACCGCCTTCTCACCGGGGATCAATGCCGACTTCTGGCTGTTGGGCATCGGCTTCATCGAGATTTCGGCCATCGCCGGTGCCATCGAGATCATCGTCGGCGTCCTGCGCAATCGGGCGCCCGGCATGACACTGGCGAAGATGCCGATCTTCGCCTGGGCCATGCTGATCTTCGCCGGAATGATCATCATCGCCTTCCCGTCAGTAATTCTGGCGACGACCCTTATGGAGCTGGAACGGGTCTTCTCCTGGCCCTTCTTCGATCCCCTGAAGGGCGGCGATCCAATGCTGTGGCAGCACCTCTTCTGGTTCTTCGGCCACCCGGAAGTCTACATCATTTTCCTGCCGGCGGCCGGGGCGATGTCGACCATGATCCCAGCCATTGCCCGTACGCCTCTGGTCGGACACACGGCGGTGGTTCTGGCCATGCTGGCCACCGGCTTCATCAGCTTCGGCGTGTGGGCCCATCACATGTTCACAACCGGTATGCCGACCATCTCGACCAGCTATTTCTCGGCTGCGTCGATGGCGGTGTCGGTGCCGGCGGGCGTTCAGGTCTTCGCCTGGATCGCCACCATCGCGGCGGGTCGGATGCGGTTCACCGTGCCCGGCCTGTTCGTCCTCGGGGCCATCATCACCTTCGTCATGGGCGGGCTGACCGGGGTCATGGTGGCCATGGTGCCGTTCGATTGGCAGGCTCACGACAGCTACTTCATCGTGGCCCACCTGCACTATGTGCTGATCGGCGGCATGGTCTTCCCCTTCTTCGCGGCCATCTACTACTGGCTGCCGATGTCTTCCAGCCGTCCGCTCAGTGAGCGGATGGGCAAATGGGCTTTCTGGCTGATGTTCACGGGCATGCACGTGACCTTCCTGCCGATGCACCTCAGCGGGCTGATGGCGATGCCGCGCCGGGTGTTCACATATCTGCCCGGGCGCGGGTGGGAATTGCCCAACCTGATCTCCAGCATCGGTACGGCGATCACCGCCATCGGCGTCCTTTTGTGGATCATCGACATGATCCGTAACTTCCGCCCGTTCGGAGAACGGGACGCGGGAAATCCGCACGGAGGCGCGGGACTGGAGTGGTTGCCGAACGGCCTCTACTCGGTGCGCTCAATTCCTGTGGTCACCAGCCTCTATCCCCTGTGGGAGCAGAAGAATCTGGCCCGCGACGTTGAGGCGGGACGCTATTTCCTGCCGAACGCCCCGACCGGAGGGCGCGAGACCCTGGTCACCTCTACCCTGAACGCGGAGCCCCAATATCTTCAGCGGATGCCCACGCCCTCGGGCTGGCATGTCTGGGCGGCGGCGTTCACGGCGGGCCTCTTCCTGCTGTTGACCATACAAGCCTACGTCGCCTCGGCCGTCAGCGGGGTGCTGGCGGTGTGGTGTGTCATGCGCTGGTGCTGGATGCTGGACAGGCCTCAGGTCGCGGAGACGGTCGATATCGGAGCGGGCATCCGCGTCCCGACCTACGCCAGCGGTCCGTCCAGTCACGGCTGGTGGGCCATGGTGATCACCCTGATCGTGGCGGGAATGGTGCTGGCCATGGCGGCTTTCAGCTACATTTTTTTGTGGAGTCGAAACCCGGACGACTGGATGGCGCCGCCTGACCTGACGTCGCTGTTGGTGACGGTCGGCGGCTATGTCGCCGGCGGTGGGTTGGCCTGGGCTTCCTGTCGGGCCTTGGCGTTCGATCGCCCGCGCAGCTCCGTCATCGCCACCCTGCTGATGATCCTCGCCGCTGCGCTGATCAGCGGCGGTTGGTGGGTGGATCTGCAAAGCTGGATCGCCGCCGGGCTCAAGGCGTCCGCGACAGGGCAGGGGGCGACCGTCTTCTTTCTCCTGTCCTGGCAGGGCTTCTTCGTCGCCATCGTCGCCCTGATGGCCCTCTACGCCGGGCTTCGCTGGATCGCCGGCCATGTCGAGGCCAGGCGCCCGTCGACCTTCGAACTGATCGGCCTGTTCCTCGCCTACACGGCGGGGCAGGGGGGCTTCATGACCCTTCTCGTTCGCCTGTTTCCAGGAGGCTGAGATGCGGGCCTGGGTATGGATGACAAGCGGCCTACTGGTCTGGGCGGCGCACTTCCTAGGCGTCTACAGCCTGGCCAGCCTGGCCGACGTGGTCGCCACGACCGACGATCCGGTCTGGCGTGCTGCGACCTTGGCCTTCAGCCTTGGGTGCGCTCTCACGACGGCGGGGTTGTTGTGGCTCGCCGTGCGCCGGCTCCGGCGGTCAGAGACCGAACGCTTGCGCTTTCAGAACCAACTGGCGGCCTTAGGCGCAGGCGTCAGCTTCGTCGCGATCTGCTGGCAGGCGCTGCCCACGGTGATCGGATACTGACCAAGGCACGATCAAGGGTCTCTGTCATCGGGATGAATGGGGCCAGGTTGGGGAGCAAAGTCTGCTCGAAAGCGTTGCCGGACCATGACCGCGACTGCGCGACTTCCCGTGATCGACGTCAAGCGAGAGCGCGCCTACGCCGCAGCGCTCGGTCGAGCATTCGCCGGGGCCCTGGTGTTCAACATCCCGCTCCTGATGACGATGGAGATGTGGCTCCAGGGCGTAGCCATGGATCGCTGGCGGCTGTTGGCCTTCATGCTGGCGAGCCTGCCGTTGCTGTTCGGCCTGGCCTATTACGCGGGCTTCTCAAAGGCGCGGGGGCTGGGAGCGGATCTTCTCGACACGGCGGTCGCCTTGGGCGTCGGCGCTGTGGTGGTTGCGGTTCTGCTGACCGCCTTCGGCGTCATTCGCTGGGATGCGACCGCTCGTGAGATCGTCGGGCTCATTGCCTTGCAGGCGGTGCCCGGCGCGATGGGAGCGCTCCTTGCTCGCCGCCAGTTAAGCGGAGAAGGCGGAGGTGAAACGGACGAGGACGAGGCGTCATACGGGGGAGAACTGTTCTTGATGGCCGCTGGCGCATTGTTCTTCGCCCTGAATGTCGCACCGACAGAGGAGATGATCCTGATCTCTTACAAGGCGACGGCGGCTCACGCCCTCGCCCTGATCGGCATCTCCCTGCTTTTGCTGCATATGATCGTG
This sequence comes from Brevundimonas sp. VNH65, assembly GCF_049445955.1. Taxonomy (NCBI): domain Bacteria; kingdom Pseudomonadati; phylum Pseudomonadota; class Alphaproteobacteria; order Caulobacterales; family Caulobacteraceae; genus Brevundimonas; species Brevundimonas sp. VNH65. Next base: position 501,874 of record NZ_JBMSDX010000001.1, read on the forward strand.
TTTAACGCTGGCTTCGCAGGTCAGGAGGAGGCCGGTCACCCCGTCGTCGCCTTCTTTCACTTTACGCTGCCGGGCTATGCGATCGCGCTGGGCGTCAGCTTGTTTGTGCTTTTCGTGTTCGGGCGAACGGCCGGCGATTCTCTGGCCGGCGTAATTCAGACGACCGTGGTTCTTGGTTTCCCCGCGTCGATCGGGGCTGCTGCGGCACGGCTTCTGGTTTGACGGCCATGGCTTCTAAGGCATCACGGCCATCGTCTGGAGCTCCCGTACTGCAGTGGTGTGCAGCGGCCGTGGGGCTGGTAGTGACACTGGCAGCAATCGGCATCGTCGTGTGGGAAGCCGTGCAGCCGACCAGGCCGTCGAACCTGACGGCCAGGATCCAACAGACCTCGCCGACGTCGAACGGCTATGTCGCTGAAATCCGTGTGTTCAACTACGGCGATGAGACTGCGTCCGCCGTGGAGGTGGAGGGGGTGATCGGCCAGGAGGTTTCGCGGGTCACCATCGACTATGTGCCCGGTCAGGGCCACGCCGATGCGCATCTCCAGTTTCATGCCGATCCCCGAACGGCCATCGTTCACGTTCGTGGATGGTCGGCGCCCTAGTCGAGACTTGTCGTCTGAGCCGCGCGTTCGGCAAGGCTTGGCGCTCATAACCCGATGGGCAACGGGCACCACGATCGAGCGATGGCTGGGATTGCCGCCCGGGAAAGTCCTCGTGCCCGAGGCAATCGGCACAGCCTCCCCGATGAAACCATACCGGCCCCAAGGGATTGCCTTTGTCTCGAGGCTGGCTGGAGGCGGGAATGCGGACGACGACATTGGGCATAAGACAAAGCCTGAGAGGGCTCTATGGGCTGATCCTCGCCTTTCCGGCGGCGCTCTTCACCATCGGCGTCCTGACCGACATCGCCTATCTGAAGACGGCCGAGATTCAGTGGACCAATTTTTCCCAATGGCTGATCACCGGAGCTCTGGTGTTTGGCGGGATCGCGGCGGCTTGGTCCCTTGTCGCCATCGTCCTGTCGCTGCGGACCTCGATCCGGCTGTGGCGGGTGGTGGAGTTTGGGGCTCTGGTCCTGATGTTCGTTCTGGGCCTGATCAACGCCTTCAAGCACAGCCAGGACGGCTGGAGTTCGGTCGGCGCCTTCGGCCTCACCCTGTCCATCCTGTGCAGTCTGCTGGCACTGATCGCCGGCTTCATCGCTATCTCCGGCGCGTCCGATGAGGAGATCGCCCGATGATCCGCACCACCCTCGGCGTCTGCCTCGCCACCCTCGTCCTGGCTGCCTGCGGTCGCAGCGATCCCAACCTCAACGAGACGGGCGCCCAGCCCGATCTGCCGGACATCCGCGAGACCCTGATCCCACCCATGCGGGTGACCGGCCCGACCGGTTGGGACGGCCAGACGCCGACCGTGCCCGCCGGATTCACCATCACGGCCATGGCGACCGATCTGCAGATCCCGCGCCAGATGCTGGTCTTGCCCAATGGGGACATTCTGATCGCCGAAGGGCGCGGGGGAAATGCGCCGCCCCTGCGACCCAAGGACGTCCTCGCCGGTCCGATCAAGAAAAAGGGCAACACCCAGGTCGAGAGCGGCGACCGCCTGACCCTGCTGCGCGACGCGGACAACGACGGGAGGCCCGAGGTCCGGACCGTCTTTGCCGACAATCTCGACGCCCCCTACGGCCTCGCCTTCGTCGACGGCTTCATCTACGTCGCCAATCAGGACGCCCTGGTGCGTATCCCCTGGACGCCGGGGCAGACCCGCGCCACCGCCGCGCCGGAGGAGGTCACCAAACTCCCGTCCCGGATCAACCACCACTGGACCAAGTCGCTGACCGTCAGCGCCGACGGTCAGACCCTCTACGTCGGTATCGGTTCCAACTCGAACGTCGGCGAGCGCGGCATGGCGGTGGAGGAGGAGCGGGCGGTGGTCTGGGCTATAGACCGTGCGACTGGGGCCCGTCGCACCATGGCGACCGGCATCCGCAATCCGACCGCCCTGGCCATCGAACCGAGGACCGGGGCGGTCTGGGCGGTGGTCAACGAGCGCGACGAACTGGGGCCGCAACTGGTGCCCGACTATCTGACCTCGGTCCGGGAAGGGGCCTTCTACGGCTGGCCCTACAGCTACTGGGGCAAGAACATCGACCCGCGCGTCCGGCCGCAGAAGCCGGAGTTGGTCGCGACCGCCATCGCGCCGGACTACGCCTTGGGCGCCCATGTCGCGGCTCTTGGCCTGTCGTTCGCGACCCAGGGCGGCTTCGGCGGAGCCTTCAGCGAGGGCGCCTTCATCGGCGAGCATGGAAGCTGGAATCGCCAGGATCCTTCTGGATACAAATTGACCTGGGTTCCCTTCTCAGGCGGTCGCCCGTCGGGTCCGCCGGTGGATTTCGCCACTGGTTTCCTGACCGAAGCCGGCGCGCGCGGACGGCCGGTCGGGGTGCTCTTCGATCCGACGCGGCGCATCCTTCTGGTCGCCGACGACCTGTCCAACACCATCTGGCGCATCGCCCCGGCGCAGACCAGACCGTGATGGGGAGCGCCCGCCGTTGACGCCGTCGACTGTCGATCTGATCGGCGGCGCTGCAGCCCTTTGCTCGATCGCCAGCTTCGCGCCCCAGATCATTAAAATCTGGCGGGAGCGAGACGCCTCCTCGGTCAGCCTCAAGACCTACGCCCTGACGGTGACCTGCTTCGTGCTCTGGACCACCTACGGCGTCGCGGCCGGGGTCTGGCCGGTGGCGCTGGCCAACGCCTGCGCCCTGGTGATGGCCAGCGCCGTTGTGATCATGAAGTGGCGGTTCAGGTCGGACTGAGGTTACCCCCAGAGCCGCATGTGAAAAGGGCCCCGGCGAACCGGGGCCCTTTCGTTTAGCGAACCCGAAGGGCTCAGCTGTTCTTGACGTCCTTCTGGCTTCCGGTGCCGCCGTCCGAAACGTTCTCGACGATCGCATTGCCGCGCGTGCTGCGCCAGGTGTCGAAGTCGGACGAGAATTTCTGACGTCGCTCGGAGCGCCAGTCGTCGTAGTCGCGGTCGAACTTCGACATCTGCTGCTCACGCCAGTGCAGATAGTCGGGCTCGTAATCTCGCTGACCGAACGCACGACTCTGGCCTTCCCAGATCTGGGCGCCTGGCGCATAGCCATGATCAGGATAGGCTCGTGAGCTATCGCCGCGATCGCGGTTCAAGCCGACATCGCGTCCATAGGCGCGAGTATAGCCGTAGTCCTGGCCGAACTCGCCGGACCGTGAGGCTTGGCCGAGGCGGTCGCCGCCGTCACGGTCCGATCGGCCGCGATAGCCTCGCTGGGCGCCATATCCATATTGTTCCGCGGATGAGCGCTCGCGGTCGTCGCCGTACCGATCGCCGCGCGAATACTGGCCATAGCCTTCCGTGCGGCGGAAGTCCCGCTCGGCGCCGCCTGACCAGCTTCGACCTTCGTCACGGCTGCGGTCGCGGCCTTCCCAGGTCATATCGTCATCGCGGCGATGCCCGTCATCGCCGTAGTTCCGTTCTCGATCATATCGGTTCTGCATCGTGTTTCTCCCTGATGAACCCCGGCTATTGGGCCCGTGGGCCGGGGTATGCTGTTCGTCACCACGAGCCTCAGACGACTGAACGCTCAGAACGGCAGAATGGCTGTCCCGAACGCGCGCTTCAGTTCATGTGCCGCGAAGGTTTGGGCGACCGCCGCGTCGGGCACCACCAGACCCATGCCGAAGAATTCGTGGGTGGAGCCGTGGAAGGTCTTGGAACGCACGTCGACGCCGGCGGCCTCCAGCTTCTCGGTCAGTTGCTCGCCTTCGGTGCGGAGCGGGTCGATCTCGGCCAGGATGACGGTCGATGAGGGCAGGCCGTGCAGATCGGCGGCGCCCACGACATTCACGCGTGGATCGGCGGTCTGGGACGGATCGTCGAAAGTATGCTTCACGAACCACTCGATCATGGGTTTGTTCAGCGGTTTGGCGGTCGCGTTCTCGACATAGCTCTCGGTGTTCAGGTTGTTGCCGACGAGCGGATAGACCAGCACCTGGTGCTTCGGCGCGGTCAGGCCCTGATCGCGCGCCACGATCGAGACATTGATCGCCAGATTGCCGCCGGCGCTTTCGCCCATGACCGCGATCCTTTGCGGATCGCCCCCGATCGTCTGGGCGTTCGCCAGCGCCCATTTCCAGGCGGCGATCGCATCGTCATGAGCGGCCGGAAACTTGTTTTCGGGCGCCTGGCGATAATGGACCGACAGGACCACGACGTCAGCAAACCGCGCGACGCCCCGCGGGCCTCCGTCGTAGACGTCCAGATCGGCGATGACGAAGCCGCCCCCGTGGAAATAGACGACCACGGGCTTCAGGTCGTCGCTGTCGAGGTTTGGCGAGTAGACCCGGGCCTGAAGCGGGCCGGCCGCGCCGTCGATGGTGATGTCGCGCGTCTGGATGCCGAGCGTCGGGTCCTGATCCTTGATCGTCTCTTCTAGGATCGCCTTGACCGCGTCGGTCGGCGTCGGCTGCAGACGCGCTTCCTGCGGCGTCAGGGTCTCGATGGGCTTGCCGTTGAGACGCGCCAAATGATCCAGCACGTGCTGCATCGGCATGTCGGGTTTGTTCGGCGTGGATCGCGGCTGGTCGTCGCGGCCGAGGACCTTGTCGAGGATGGACATGGAAAACTCTTCTCTGCGGGGAATGTCCAGAAAGGCGTCCCGCGCCGGCAAGGTTCCTCCGTCGGTCGGCGAAGGTATTCATTTTGCTTTGGAACCTGCTCGGCGGCCTTTCGGTTGATCCGAGACACTCCGGAGCGCTCCAATGGCCGACGCCTCGTCCCCCACGCCTGACTATCCGACCCCGCCCTTCAAGACGCAAAGGCAGCCTTGGCCCGGGTTGGCGTCAAGGATGGAGCCGCGCCCCGACCACGGCGAGACCACCTATGAGGGGTCCGGAAAACTGACCGGCAAGCGCGCCCTGATCACCGGGGGAGACAGCGGCATCGGGCGGGCCGCCGCGATCGCCTTCGCCCGTGAGGGCGCGGACGTCGTGATCAATCACCTGCCCGAGGAGCAGTCGGACGCGGATGAGGTGATCGCCTTGATCGAGGCCGAGGGGCGAAAAGGAATCTCCATCGCCGGTGATCTTCGGGAGGAAGCGTTTTGCCGACGACTGATCGAAGAGGCCGTCAAGGCGCTCGGCGGCCTCGACATCCTCGTCAATAACGCCGCACGCCAACAGACTCGGCCGTCGATCACCGACATCACCAGCGAAGATTTCGACGCCACCTTCAAGACCAATGTCTATGCGCCCTTCTGGCTGACCAGATCGGCACTGGAGGTGTTGGGCGAGGGGGCGGTGATCATAAACACGGCTTCCGAGCAGGCCGGCGATCCCTCCGAGGACATCATGGACTACGCCATGACCCGGGCGGCGGTCCTGAACTTCACCAAGAGCCTGGCGACCCAGCTCGCGCCGCGCGGCATTCGTGTGAACGCCGTCGCGCCCGGACCGTTCTGGACACCGCTTCAGGCCAGCGGCGGAGCGACGCCGGAGAAGCTGGAGAATTTCGGATCCACCAGTCCCTTCGGCCGCCCCGGCCAGCCGGCCGAGATCGCCGGCCTCTATGTCGCGGCCGCCGACCCGGCCCTCAGCTATTCGACAGGCCAGATTTTCGCGGCGACGGGCGGCAATCGCCAACCCGCGTGACGCGCTGGATGGCGGCGAACTGCTCACTCAGAGCCTCACAAACATGGAAGGGACAGGATCATGGCTGGACGACTCTCGGGTAAGCGCGTTGCGGTGCTCGCGACGGACGGTTTCGAAGAGGTGGAGCTGATCGATCCCACCAGGGCGCTGAAGTCCGAGGGCGCGACGGTAGAGGTGGTGGCGCCGGAGGGCGGAAGGATCCAAGGCTTCAAACATCATGACAAGGGCGAGACCGTCGCCGTCGATCGCCCCCTGTCCGAGGCGACGTCGGCTGACTACGACGCCCTCGTCCTGCCGGGCGGGGTGATCAATCCGGATGCCCTGCGCCTCGAGCCCGAGGCAATCACCTTCATCTCCGAGATCTACAAAGCCGGAAAGCCGATCGGCGCGATCTGTCACGGACCCTGGACCCTGATCGACGCCGACGCCCTCGACGGTCGCCGTGTGACCTCGTGGCCCTCGTTGAAAGCGGACCTGACGAATGCAGGCGCTCAATGGGTGGATGAAGAGGTTGTCGTCGATCAGGGGCTGATCACTTCGCGCAAGCCGGACGACCTTCCGGCCTTCTGCGCCAAACTCATCGAAGAAATCGCCGAGGGGCGGCACGACGTCGTCGTCACGTGACGGGCGTGGCGTAAGCCGTGGTTCGCGGATCCATTCCAAGTCTGCCCGAAGAGGTGGCTCTCGCAGGCCAGGCCTTTCGACACGGGCGGCGGTGACGAACAGCCAGACTGAAAGCTGAGCTAGCGAGAAATCCTAGACACGGTGTGTGGACCCTGACAGACCTCCACCAGCGCGAAGCTCGAATGTTCGTTCAGTTCGCGCGTGGCGGTGGCGATCGCCGCCTCGTCGTCATCGGCCGTGAAGAACAGCGTCAAACCGATCGCCCCGTCGGGGCGCTCGAAATGCATCTGATAGTCTTTTGACATCCGTTGGCCCCCAGCCTTGGCGAAGGTGCAACTATATCGACGACCTGTCTGTCGGACGCCTGACGTAACGGCCGCCGGGGCGAGATCAGGCAGGGGGCAGGGCTCATGACCTGTCAAGCAACTGAACCGCGGATGATCCGTTTGCTCCATGTCGGCTAGCCGACGGTTGGTATAGCGGCGGCCTGTTACGTCCCCTTCAGACCGAAGCCGATTTGCGCTCGAGTCGGAGCGTAAGATGACCGGTAATGGATTTCTGGACATGCTGTCCCCGGAAGATACGGAGCGTTTGGCGCCGTATCTGCGGCGGGTGTTCTTGGCGGCGGGTTCGCTGCTTGTCGAACAGGGTTTCGACGTGGAGACTGTGCATTTCCCGATCGACGCCCAGATCACCAATATTCTCACCCAGGGCGACGGGTCCGCTATCGAGGTTTCCGTGGTCGGCGCTGAAGGCGTGACGGGGCTGTTGCCCTTCATCGCCCATGCGGCGTCAGCCTGGAGAACCGTGGTGAGATTGCCGGGAGACGCCTGGATGATCTCGGCCAGTACGTTGCGCCTGCTTGCCGATCAGAGCGCAACCCTGCGCCATGCGCTGATTTCGCTGGGCTACTACTACCAGGTTCAAGGCGTCTACAACGGCGCCTGCGCGGCGACGCATCCCATCTCCGCCCGCGTGGCGCGCTGGGTTCTGACGGCGGCGGATCTCGCGGGCGCGCGGGAGATCCGGTTCACGCAGGAGGAAATGGCGTCACTGCTGGCTGTGCAGCGAACCTCGGTCGTGGAAGCCTTCGGCTCTCTCAAGTCAGCCGGCTCCATCCGCCATCTTCGGGGCAAGATCCTGATCCTGGATCGCGGGAGCCTGACGCGTCAGTCGTGCAGTTGTTACGGCGCGCTGAAGCAGCAGGCTGTTGAACTGGGCGTCCTGCCGAAATCACTCGTTGTCGGGTGACGGCAAACGGGCGAGGGCGGCGTTCAGGGCCGCAGCCAACTCCTGAGCCGCCCATCGACTGTAGACGGTGTCGCCTCGTGGGGTGCGCAGGATGATCTCGTCGTCCACCACGAGGATTTCAGGCGGGCTGTCGTAAGTGGCCGTGAGCGAAACCATGGCGCTCTCCTTACGGTCCCATACGCCTCACGTCGCGGATTGGATGACGCCACCTGGGTTTGCCCCGTCAGGCTGAGCCCGGTTCGGCCATCTTGCGGTGCTGTTCCGCGAGAACGGTCTGAGGCGTGACGGCGGCCATCGCCGCCTGGACCTTGTTGCCAAAACCGGCGACGACATCGCCGTCTCCCCGCTTCATGGCCTCATATCCGACTTTGGCGACATCGGCGGGGTCGGCCTTGTTGTCGTCCTGACCCACCTTGGTGTCCATCAGATCGGCGCGTTCAAAGAACTGGGTATCCGTAACGCCCGGCATCAACACGGTCACGGTCACGCCCGTGTCCTTCAGTTCGTTGCGAAGGGCGAAGGAGAAGCTGTCCACGAAGGCTTTCGAGGCGTTGTAGACCGCCTGGAAGCTGCCTGGCATCAGGCCGGCGATGGATCCCGTGAACAGGATCATGCCCCGGTCGCGCTCGCGCATCTCCCGTCCGACCAGATAGGCCAGTCGAAGTGTTCCGGTGATGTTGGTGTTGATGACCCCGACGATCTCCTCGAAGTCCTGATCCAGGAAGCCCTTGCCGAGCCCATGGCCGGCATTGGCCGCGAGGGCGTCGATCGAACGGCCGGCTGCCGCCGCGTAGACGCTCTGGACGCCCTCCTCGTGCGCTAGGTCCGCGTGGACGGCCGTGACGTGGGCTCCCATGGCGGTCAGGGCCTGCGAGGCTTCGGCCAGCGAGGTGTCGGCGGCGATGACCAGATCGTATCCGTCCTCAGCGAACAGTTTGGCGAGCTCATAGCCGATGCCGGAGGAGGCTCCGGTGACGATAGCGAGCGGACGAAATTCGGCGTCGGTCATGGCGGTTCTCCGGGAATGGGACGCCAGATCAACCCCTCGTGGAAACGCCTGTTCCGTCGGGTACCCGACGCAACCAAGCCGCAGAGCGACCGGTTCTTCAGGCTCCCCCGCCGGAGTTTCCCATGCCCGCCCACGAGGTTTCCACCGACGCCGATGTCGGCTCCACCGCCTTCCTCGACAAGGACCTGCAGGAGGGTGAGTTCGCGGCCTCAAGCCTCCGCGCGGTCCTGATCAATCGGCCGCGTGAGGCGCTTTACGCCTATTGGCGGGACGTCTCGAAGCTTCCGACCTTTTCGGAGACCGTGAAGGCGGTCGAGGTGCTCGACGCCCGGCGGTCACGCTGGCTGGTGGAGGGACCAGGTGGCAAGGATGTCGAGCTGGTCAGCGAGATCGTCGAGGAGCAGCCGGGCGACCGGATCGCCTGGCGCTCCAGCGAGGGGTCCAACATCGATCACGAGGGCTGGATCGAGTTCCGGGATAACGCCTTCGGGCGGGGGACGGAAGTCCGGGTGTTCATCAGCTACGATCCGCCGGGCGGCGTCATCGGCAAGGTCGTCGCCAAGGTGATGCAGCGCGAGCCGCGTATCCAGGCCCGTCGCGAGCTGCGCCGGTTCAAACAGCTGATGGAGACGGGCGAGGTTTCCACCTCCCGCGCGCCCGACGCCGCGCCCCGCGCGTCGCGGCACTTCTGATCACCCCTTCAACGAGGAGACGCCGATGCGCGCCCTGACCTGGCACGGCAAACACAATGTTCAGGTGGATACCGTTCCTGACCCCGAAATCGTCAACCCTCGCGACGCCATTATCAAGATCACGGCGACGGCGATCTGCGGGTCGGACCTGCACCTCTACGACTCCTATATTCCGGGCATGTCCAACGGCGACATCCTCGGCCACGAGTTCATGGGCGAGGTGGTCGAGGTCGGCCGGGGCGCCACCAGTTTGAAAAAGGGCGACCGGGTGGTCGTGCCCTTCGTCATCGCCTGCGGCCAATGCTTCTTCTGCGAGAAGTCGATGCCGGCGGCCTGCGACAACTCCAATCCGGCCGAAAAGGCGGACGCGTCGGAAATCCTCTACGGCCAATCGATGACCGGCGCCTTCGGCTACTCCCATCTGACGGGAGGCTACGCCGGCGGGCAGGCGCAGTACGCGCGCGTGCCCTATTCCGACTACGGTCCGATCAAGATCCCCGACGGGATCGAGGACGAGAAGGTCCTGTTCCTGTCTGACATCTTCCCCACGGGATGGATGGCGGCAGAGAACTGCCAGATTCAACCGGGCGATACGGTGGCGATCTGGGGCTGCGGTCCCGTCGGTCTGTTCGCTATCAAGAGCGCGGTGCTCCAGGGCGCTGGCCGGGTAATCGCCATCGACCACCACCCCAACAGGCTGGCGCTCGCCAGGGCCAATGGAGCGGAGGTGCTGAACTATCATGAGGTGAAGGTCCGAGAGGCTCTGCTGGAAATGACGGCGGGTCTGGGTCCGGACAGCTGCATCGATGCGGTAGGCATGGAGAGCCACGGCTTCTCGCCCGACAACATCGTCGATGCGATCAAGACCACGACCAGGCTCGGCACCGATCGCGCCCATGTGCTGCGCGAAACCATCATGGCCGTGCGCAAGGGCGGCACGGTCTCGGTGCCCGGCGTCTATGGCGGCTTCGCCGACAAATGGCCGGTCGGCGCCTTCATGGAGAAGGGACTGACCCTGAAGACCGGCCAGACCCATGTGCAACGCTATCTGCCTGATCTGCTGCAGATGATCCTGGAAGGCCGGATCGACACCACGGACCTCATCAGCCACCGCCTGCCGCTCGAGCAGGCGCCCGAGGGCTACAGGAACTTCAAGGAAAACCAGAACGAATGGACCAAGGTGGTGCTCAGCCCCCACTAAGCCCTTAGGCCCGGGAGGCCCTCCCATGCTGAAACGCTACGCCTACGCCTGGATCACCCTCGCCTTCTTCGTCGTGTCCTTCGGCCTACACTGGCTGTTCGGCTGGTTCGCTTTCGTCGAAGAGGCGCGCACCCACGGCCAGCCCGCCCAACTGGGGGCCTGGCTCGTCGAAATGGGGCGGGACACCTTCGAGAACTGGCAGTCGGAGTTCCTGCAACTGCTGTGGCAGGTCGTGGGCCTGGCCTATTTTCTCTACGTCGGTTCGCCGTCCTCCAAGGAAAACGATGACCGCGTCGAGGCCAAGATCGACGCCCTTCTTGAACTGGTGGGGCGTGAGAAGGGTCTGGCTCTGGTCGAGGCCATCGACCGCGACCATGAGCGACGCAGCGGTCATTCCGATCTGCACAAAGAGCCCCCTTACGCTCGTATCGATATGCCCGCCCCCGTGAGCTGATCACCTTTGGAGAACGCCATGACCCTCAAGACCTACGACGTTACGCTTCGCGGCCCCTTAGGCGACCGCCTTGTCCGTGTCGCCGCCGAGATCGATGTTCAGGCGGGCGACGCGGCCGCCTCCCTGATGGCTGAAGACGAGGCCATTGTCGGCATCGCGCGCGTGGACGGCGACCCGGGCGCAGTTCAGGCCGGGCCGCCCCTTTCCCAAGCCGCCGAGTTCGCTGGCGAGACCGAGGGGGCGGCGGCGAGCGACGCCGGCCAGCCGCCTTTCTCATGAAGCCTTCGCCGGAGGTTCGGGAGCTGAAGGGACGGGACGCGCATCCGTCGGCGCCGCCCGTCGGCAAACGCAGGTCTACAGCGCCTGCTTCCGACGACGACCTGCCTCAGGATCGCGGGTTCAAGTCGGTCCGGAATCAGCGGGATTCGATCCTGTCCGCCTGACTGGCGACAGACGAGGCGTGGAAGTCGTTAAAGTCTGTCTCTTCTGGACCACCCACCACATACCATCCGGCCGCGGCGAGTTGCTCCAGCAGCTCACGGGAAGGCGCCGCATTTGAGGCGAGCGAGCGGGAAGGGATTTCCGCCAGACGTCGGCCGTTTCGCCAGAGGGACGCGCTGCACTGGCAGGCGAGGGCGCGTTCGTGGGCCTTCGCCAGCGCTTCGGCGAGGTCGACGGCGATCAGGGTCTCGGGGTCATGCGGACCCTCGAACCGGAGGCCCCAGGACAGGCCGCCGGTGCGCCGGGGCGGACCGTCACCGCCAGGCATCGAAGAGCTCCCGGCTGTCGGTCGTTTCGACCTGCTGGTCGTAACGGGCGTTGTAGAGATCGATGAGCTTGTCATGCGTGTCGTCCGCCGAGCTGCACAGGGCGTCGGTCACCACCACGGTCCGGTAGCCCAGGTCCACGGCGCCCAGGACGGTCGCCAGAACGCAGACATCCGTCTCCGCGCCGGTGACCACGAGTGTGCCCGCCCCGCCTTCCCGCAACGCGGCGTGAAGTCGTCCGTCTCGCCACGGTGAATAGCTGGCTTTATTCAGGATCCGCGCGGGCGGGACGAAGCGCTGAAGGGACAAGGCCAGATCGACCATCTCCGGGCCCATCGCCTCCAAGGTCATTGAGGCCCAGCGCTCCCAATAGGCCCGCCACATCCCTTCGCCTTCGCCCGGACGCGTGGCGGGAATGAAACGTGTGAAGATGGTTCGATCCGCCTTGCGGGCGCAGACCTCCTCGATGACTGGGAGGACACGACCGGCCCATGGAGTGCGCCAAGCCGTGTCCTCCGTGAACATCCGCTGCATGTCGATGCAAAGATGCACCGCCGACAAGGGGAGTTTGGATTTGAGCCCTGCGCCCATGGGCGGTCAGGCGGCTTCTGCGCCCTGGGCCTTGTCGTTGGCCTTGGCGTCCGCGAGGGCGGTCAGGCTTTCATCGGTCGCGGATTCCTCCTGAAGGGTCTGGTCGAGCAGGGCCACGGCGTCCTGGAAGCCAAGCAGGCCGGCCCAGCGTTTGAGCGTTCCGTAGCGGGTGATCTCATAGTGTTCGACGGCCTGGGCCGCCGCGATCAGTCCGGCGTCCAGGGCGTCGGTGTCCTTGTATTCCTCGAGGATCTCGTCGCCTTCAGCCAGGATGCCTTCGATCGCGTCGCAGGTCTTGCCCTGGGCGCGCTTGCCGATGATCTCGAAGACCTGCTGGAGGCGTTCGATCTGGCCCTCGGTCTCCTCCCGGTGCTTCTCGAAGGCGGCCTTCAGTTCGGGCGACTGGGCGCCGCGCGCCATTTTCGGCAGCGCTTTCACGATCTTCCGCTCGGCGTAGTAGATGTCCTTCAGCGTGTCGTAGAACAGGTTGTCGAGGGTCTTCTCGGCCATGGTCAGGTCTCCTTTGATTTAGGGGTTTTCGAAGTCTCAGCGGGCTTGCGCTTGAAGGTTTCGCCGATGATGGACGCCTCGGGACCATCCGGACCCGCGCGTTCCCGGGACAGGCGTCCAGTCTTGAGGACGTCGCGGTCGGGGATGTCTGGGGACGGGCCGCCGTCCGGCGTCGCGCCGTTTCCGCGGCGACCGTCTCTGTCGACTGGCGCGGTCATTTCGCCGCGTCGGCGTTGGCTTCGTCCAGGCGGTCGATCAGTTGCTGATGACCGTGGACGACCGCGACGGTCTTGGTCGCCCAGGCCTTGAGATCCGCTTGGCCGCCCATTCGCTCGTAGGTCGATAGGAGAGATGCGGTTTCGTTATGGGCCGCCTCCTGCTGTTGGAGATAGACCCGGTCGAAATCCTGATCCGTGGCGCCGCGCAGGTTGTCGATCAGGCCCTGGTGGCGCTGATCGAGCGCCGCCGGGACGGCGAGGTTCAGCCGGGCGGCGATCGGTTTCAGTTCATCACCCGCCCGGGTGTGATCGGTGACCATTTTCTCGCCCAACGACTTGATGGCGGGGTTGGTGGAGCGTTGAGCCGCGATGCGTCCGGCCTCGACCTCGTAAAGGCCCCCGACGATCGCATTGGTGACGAATCCGCCGTCGGTAAGCGCGCCGGCAGGTCCCGCCGCCGTTCCGACCACGCCGGCGGTGTGATCCTGCACCGTGTTGGCGGCCTGGTTCTGCTGATCGGGGGCGCCGCCGGTTTCCGCGGGATTGCAGGCGACGAGTACAGCCGCTGTGGCGATGATGGCCGATGTCCTGAGCATATTGTCCTCCTGGGTTGCAGGAAGAACCGCCATCGGCCGTACCGGTTTCTATGTCGGGGACCAGACAGAAACCGGTCCGACTTCCTGGTCCCATTCGACTGGGCTGGAAGCTTTCGGGACCAGGTTTCGAGGGAACCCTGAAACCCCACGCCCGCTAGGAGCGGATGGCTCCTCGATTGAAGGTCTTTCGTTGGTCGGACGGCTTCCACGCCTATTCCGTGGCCGTGAGTTCTCGACCCAAGGCTCTGGACGCCTGGGGCAGCGATCAGGACCTTTTCGCTACGGGCCTGGCGTCGGAGATCAAGGACGGACCGGACTTCGACGCCGCGATAGCGGCACCGGGAAAGGTAATTCGTCGAGCCGAGAGCGTCGATATCGGCAAGATCGAAAAGGCATTCAAACGTAAGGCGGCCAAGGGACCATCGGCGGTGCAGAAGCGGAAAATCGAGGCCTTGCAGCAGGACGTCGAGCAGATCGACCGGGAGCGAGATCAGGCCTTGAAGGCGTTGGACGAACAGATAGCCGCCCTTCGACAGCGCTGGGCGGCCGCCGAGATTGATTTCGGCGTGCGACGAGACAAGGCGATGACAGAGCTGCGGAAGGCTCGCGACCGGTGACCGGAGCGCACGGCATTCGAACTGCAGGTCTGATTTCCGACAACGCCCCTTAGGCGCAAAAGGGAAGGGCAGCGGCTTCCGGAATGGGCTCAAAGCGGCGGTTGGTGAAGTCCGGTCTAAGGCGACACGTACAGGCTGTGAAGACCTGTCTGCCCTAGCCTTCGATTTCTGAACTGCTAGGCTCCTGGCGCAGAATGGCGCCCGCATGGTGCCGCTGCCGCTGGCCTTCGATTTCTGAACTGCTAGGCTCACGATCGGCACGACCATTGCGGGCCTGGGGCTGCCGCTGGCCTTCGATTTCTGAACTGCTAGGCTGGATGTCTTGTCAACGTTCTGAACGGGAACGAAAAAACAGGATATCCAGCCGGTTCAATTCTCCGGACAAAACTAGAACAGCGCCAGTTGGTCGGGGTTTTCCCGGCGGCGTTTTCGCTTCTGGCTCGAGAATCGGACGATCCCTTCGTACTGGCGGTCCGTGAAACTAAGCACATGGACGTCGCCCTTCTCCGGAAGATTCGACTCGATTCGCTTAAGCCGCGCCTCATAGGCGTCCAGTCCGTTGCAGAAGCGAGCATACACCGAGAACTGGCTCATCTCGAATCCCTCGTCCAATAGGAACTCGCGAAACTTGGTCGCTTCGCGCATCTGCTTCTTGGTACCGACGGGCAGATCAAACATGACGAAAATCCACATCAGACGATATCCGCTCAGATGAAGAGCCTCCCGCCGGCTCATGCATCCTCGGCGGCGGATGAGGGAGATCCGGTGGCGAGGCGGTCCAGATCAGGTGCGCCGACGACCGCCCATTCCACGGGGGTGGGCGGATCGAACAGAGCCAACTCCGGTCGGCCGATCTCGAATGATCGGGATAGAGACCGGGCCAGCCTATGGGCCGCCATCGACACCGGCGAGACCTCGCCTGCGATCCTCAGATCGAAGGCGATCAAGCGCGCGAACCGCAGCTTCACCACGGGATCCAGCGTCGTGGTTCCGGATCGCAGCATCTGATCGACCAAGGCGTCAACCAAGGGACGGAACGGCTCGACCAGGTCGTCGGCCAGAGCGAAGGCGTTGCCTCGATTGGAATGCTGTATGCCGAGGCTGGGGTGAAGGCCGGCGGCCGCTACGGCCCGGGCGCAGGTCGCCCGCATCACCGCATAACCGTAGTTCAGCAGGGCGTTAACCCCCACGGCGTCCCTGTCGCGGCGGAACCCGACGCCCATCAGCAAGGGCCAGTAGCGCCGCGCCGCCTGGGCTTCCAGATTCTCCTTGTCGCCTGACGTTACCCGCGCGGCCATGAAGGGAAAGGCTTGGGCGCCCTCTATGCCCCGCGCTGCGAGCAGGGAGCCCTGCATGGCGATCTTGGCCGAGACGATCCGTCGCCACAGTTGTTTGGACAGAGGTCGGGAGGCGTTCAGCTGATCCTGAATCCGCCCGCCCTGGGCGTGATGCCCTTCCAGCGGCAGGGTGACGGCTATGGGGGAATGATTGGTCCCACAGAAGACGATGGGGGCGCCCCGCTCGGCCAGGCGCGCCACCACTGTTCCGCTCCAGGTCACGCCGTGGGCGTGCGACGGTGTTCATGGGGTGAACGTAGCACGAACATTGATTCGCCTAGTCCTTGATGCGGCCATTGTCCACATAAGCGTCGAACTGAGTGGCGGCGACTGGACTGTCGGCCTGGGTGGAGCGTTAGTGTCTGCGCGCCCGGTCCATACCGGGCTTGCTCCGGTGGGGGCGAGCAGAGCCCTTGAAGACAGGGCCTGCCATGAAAACCACGGCTTCAAGAGACATCGACTGCGCGACCCTCGGCGACCTGGGTCTGGAGCCGCTTCGAGCGATCTGGCGCGATCGCTTCGGAGCACCGCCGTCGATCCGCTCGCCAGAGATTCTCGCCCTGATGCTGGCCTGGCGCCTGCAGGCAGCCCGTGACGGTGGTCTCGACGGGGAGTTGCGACGTGCTCTGCGCCGCGCGTCCTCGGCGCCGTCGCCAACGGCCCTGACGCCGGGGACCCGGCTCGTCAGGGAATGGCAGGGTGTTCGGCATGAGGTGGTGGTGGAGCCGGATGGGCGATTCCGGCACCAGGAAGAGCTACACCGCAGTTTGTCGCAAGTGGCCCGCAAGATCACCGGCTCACGTTGGAACGGACCGCGGTTCTTCGGCCTGAGGGAAGGCGAGGGCGCGCCATGACCGTCCCTCGCCCGATGGTTCGCTGCGCGATCTACACCCGCAAGAGCACCGAGGAGGGTCTGGACCAGGCCTTCAATAGCCTGCATGCGCAAAGGGAGGCATGCGAGGCCTATGTCCGCAGTCAGGCCAGCGAGGGCTGGAAGGCGCTGCCTGACGCCTACGATGACGGAGGCTTTTCCGGCGGCAATATCGAACGCCCCGGGCTGAAGCGGCTTCTGGCGGATGTGGACGCCGGGCGGATTGACACCATCGTGGTCTACAAGATCGACCGCCTGACACGTTCGCTGGCTGACTTTGCGCGCATCGTCGACCGGCTGGACAAGGCGCAGGCGTCGTTCGTGTCGGTGACGCAGTCATTCAACACCACCACCTCCATGGGCAGGCTGACCCTGAACGTGCTGCTGTCGTTCGCTCAGTTTGAGCGGGAGGTGACCGGGGAGCGTATCCGCGACAAGATCGCCGCGTCCAAGGCCAAGGGCATGTGGATGGGTGGGCTTCCGCCCATGGGTTACGACCCGCCGATCGATCGGGCGACCCGCACCCTCGTGCGAAACGACGCCGAGGCGGAGCAGGTGCGGGCGATCTTCGACCTTTATCTGGAGTTGGGTTCGGTCTCGGCGCTGGAGGCGAAGCTCGCTCAGCAGGGAACGCGGTCCAAGGTCTGGGTGAGTGCGAGGGGAACGCGGTCAGGCGGGGTCCCGCTCAGCCGAGGCGCCCTGTTCCACATGCTGCGCAACCGCATCTATCTCGGCGAGATCGTGCACGGTGCGAGCAGCGTCCCCGGCTGTCACCCGCCGATCATCGAGCCGGAAGTGTTCGCCAGGGTGCAGGCGCAGATCGCCGCCAACACCCGCACCCGAAAGGACAGGCCCTTGCGCTCGGCCCAACTGCCCCTGAAGGGGTTGGTCTTCGACGCCGACGGGCATCCCATGAGTCCATCGTTCGGCTACGGCCGGGGCGGCAAGGTTTACCGCTACTATGTGTCGGCGCCGCTGCAGCAAGGTCGCCAGGTGGAGGTGCGGGAAGGCGTGCTGCGCCGGGTCGCAGCCGAGGTGCTGGAGGAGGCGGTGCGGACGCACCTGGCGACGGTGATGGCAGGCGCCGCTGAACGGCCGCTAGCGGA
Source organism: Brevundimonas sp. VNH65 (assembly GCF_049445955.1). NCBI lineage: Bacteria > Pseudomonadati > Pseudomonadota > Alphaproteobacteria > Caulobacterales > Caulobacteraceae > Brevundimonas > Brevundimonas sp. VNH65. The sequence goes on from NZ_JBMSDX010000001.1 coordinate 519,414, forward strand.
GATGCTGAAGCCGGTACGGCGGGTGGAAGTGCTGCCGCAGGACCTGCGCATCGCCTTCGAAGCCCAGGCGCTGCCGCGGGACGTACGCGAGCGGCTCCTCCCTTGCGACACCCACGCGGACCTCAGGGTTCTGATCGCGCCGGTCCGATGCCAGGCGCGCGGCGGCCGGACATGGGTGATGACCCCAGCCTGCGGATCGGCGGTCCGGAAGGCCCGCCGCGATCCAGTTCTAATCAGGGGCGTGCGCAAGGCGCATCGCGTCGCGGCGGATCTCGGCTGGAGGGCGGCAGACGGGTCATTCTCAGGAAGCGGGGTGCCTAAGAACGAATATGACCGGCGCCTCTGGCGGCTGGTGTTCTTGGCCCCCGACATACAGCAGGCGATCCTGGAAGGTCGCCAGCTGCCAGGGCTCACCCTCGACCAGCTGCTCAAGATGCAGCTTCCTACCTGCTGGGCCGAGCAGCGGCGCTCACTGCGCTTCGACGGAAAATGATCCCTGTTCCGCTCAGGGACATTCGCTGTTCCGCGAAATGTCGGTCCCTGTTCCGTTCAAATGGTCCCTGTTCCGGCGAGATATCGTTCCCTGTTAAATTCGGGCCCGACCGCCAGGCCATTCGGGCCGACCGCCCGCGCTGAATGGGTTTGCGAGGCGAGGCGGTTTCCTGGCCGCACAATCGCGCGTCCAGGAAACAACTGATTTCCCTGTTCGGGCCCATAACAGGGAAACTCCACCAGATGCGGTTCGCGCAGAGACTGGCCGGCCAACCGCAGCCGATAGGCCGCTCCGAAGGCGGCTAAACAGCGGGCGGTAGGCGAGTTTGGTGGCGAATTGTCTCGACGTTCCGGGCTCTTATCGGGCCGGGATCAGATCAGAGAACTGTTTCGGGGGTGCGTGGCGGACAGAGAGGGATTCGAACCCTCGGTAGGCTTTCACCTACACACGCTTTCCAAGCGTGCGCGATCGACCACTCCGCCACCTGTCCGTTCCACGACCAGCGTAGAGCCGTCGGACGGTCGATCCGACGGGAGGCAGGCTGATAGAACAAGCCGTGCCCCTCGGCAAGTCGTGGATGACGCCCCATATGGGTGTAAATCCCTCCCCCTCGACGGAGATCATCATGCTGACCCAGAAAACCACCCTGCCGACCGCGACGACGGCCTTGCCCGGGCGCGATCAGCCCGTGCGGACCGACGAGAGCCACTTCGTTCTGGGCCATCCGCTGAAGGGGCCGTATCCCGAAGGCTTCCAGACCGCGATCTTCGGCATGGGCTGTTTCTGGGGCGTGGAGCGGGTGTTCTGGCAGACGCCGGGCGTGTGGGTGACGGCGGCGGGATACGCGGGCGGACTGACGCCGAACCCGACCTATGAGGAGACCTGCACCGGCCTGACCGGCCACGCCGAGGTGGTGAAGGTGGTCTTCGATCCGGCGGTGGTCAGCTATGAAGCGCTGCTGAAGCTGTTCTGGGAGAATCATGATCCCACCCAGGGCATGCGCCAGGGCAACGACATCGGCACGACCTACCGCTCGGCCATCTATTATCTGGACGAGGGTCAGAGGGACGCGGCCGAGGCGTCGCGAGACGCCTATCAGGCGGCCCTGACCCGCGCCGGTCAGGGGACGATCACGACCGAGATCGCGCCGGCGCCGACGTTCTATTTCGCTGAGGACTACCACCAGGGCTATCTGGCCAAGAACCCCGCCGGCTATTGCGGCATCGGCGGTACGGGCGTGACCTGTCCGATCGGCGTCGGCGTCGAGGCCTGATCAGCCGCAGAAGGCGAAGAAGCGTTCGATGTCGGGGGCGGAGGCGGCGTGGGGCGCATAGGTCTCGCGCCGATCGCCCTGAAGGTCGGCCAGCCAGCCGACCTTGCGGAACCGCTGGAACACGGGATGGCTGGTGCGGGACTGGGCCGACAGGAACACGCCCTCATGCAGTTCCGACGGTTCGGCGCGCGCCGAGAACCGCTCCGTCTCGCCGCCGGATTCCAGATACAGGTCGCGCGCTCCGGCGGGCCGCATGGCGTTGATCTCCAGCCGGCCGGAGCCCTTTTCGCAGGTCAGGCCCAGCTTCAGTTCGTCGCTCTCGGCGATGCCGTAGGCCAGCTTGGCTTCCGGCTCGTCGACGGTCAGGTGCCAATCCAGGCCGGCGACCGGCATGGGGGCGCCGGAGGCGGCGGGCGGCGTGGGCGCGGGCGTCGTGGTGGAGCAGGCGGCGGCCAGGACCGAGGCCGCAGCGAGGGCGGCGAGGGGCGCGAGGCGGGTGGAAACGGCGGTCATCGACCTCTCCAACGCGAGGAAACGGCGGAGGTTCGGTCAGCCCTCGCCGTTTGACAAGCGTGTTCCCGCGCCGGTCGTCAGAAGGGGCTGAACCGCTCGACCAGGGACTGGGCCGCGGGTGTGGCCTGCATGCGGCTGATGTCGCCGCGCCCGCCGTAGCTGATGCGCGCCTCGGCGATCTGGGTGTGGTTGATGGTGTTGGCGCTGGAGATGTCCTCGGGCCGCACGATGCCGGCGACGGTCAGTTCGCGCACCTCGCGGTTGGTGCGCACTTCCTGCCGACCCTGAATGATCAGATTGCCGTTGGCCATCACGTCGGTGACCACGGCGGCGATGGTCAGGTTGACCCGCTCGGACCGGCTGACCGAACCGGAGCCGGAGGCGTTGGCCTCGCCCTGGACGCCGACCATGTTGGCCGGGTCGAAACCGCCGGGGAAGGCGCGGCCCAGGCTGTTCTCCAGGCCGAAGAAGTTGGTCACGCCGCCAGAGGCGTCATTGGTGCGGGCGCGCTGGGTCGAGTTGGAGGTCTGGGCCCGATCGTCGATTGAAATGGCGACGGTGACGATGTCGCCGATGCGGCGGGCGCGCTGGTCGCCGAAGAAGGTGCGGGCGCCCGTGCGCCACAGGCTGTTGGCGCTGGCGGCGCGCTGGGCCGCCTGCTCCTCGGCGCTGGGCAGGTAGGTCTGGCTGGTGGGCACCAGGGCGGCCGGATAGCCGATCGGCGCAAGTTCAGGCCCGCGCACCGCTTCGACGGCGGTCGAGCAGGCGCCCAGGGACAGGGTCAGGGCCAGGGCGCCGGACGCCAGGATCTGGATCGAGGGGGTCTTGCGGGTCATGCGGGATCTCAACGGATATGCTGGGCGGCGAGGGGGGCGTCTGCGCGGTCGGCGGCGTCCCGGAAGGTCTGGGCGGCGGGGCCGGTCACCGCACGTCCGGGGCCCATGGCGACGGCGTCGATCGTACGTCCGGACTGAAGGTTCAGGATCGGCACGGGCTCGCCGACGGCGGCGTTCCGCAGGGCGCGGCCGGTGATGGTCAGTTTGACGCCGCCGGAGATGAACTCGACCCTGACCATGTCGTTGCGGCTGATGGCGCGGGTCGCCGCCGTGGTGCGGGCGGCGGGGGCGCGTGTCGGCGTGACGACAGGGGTCATGGTCACGGGCTCGCCTCCCGCCGGGGCGGCCGAGGCGGCGCGCACCACGACCCGGCTCAGGCCGGCGGCGTTGTCCCAGCGCAGCCCCGCCCGCAGGGCCTGGGCCTGGAGCGCGCCGGCCTCGAAGATGACGGACGGGCCGGCGCGGGTTCCGATCACCGTTCCTGCGGCCGCGCCGGTCGCGCCGTCGAAGATGTCGCCCAGGGTGACGCGGCCGTCGTCGTCGACGGGGTTGGCCTTCAGGGTCACGGGCCCGGCGAGGGCGGGCGCCGCCGCCGCCGTCACGATCAGGGCCAGCAGGAGGGGCGAGGTCTTCATGGTTCAGCGCGCCCCTAGTTCTTGATCTGGGCCGTGACGGCCATCATGTCGTCGGCCGTCGAGATGACCTTGGAGTTCATCTCATAGGCGCGCTGGGCGATGATCAGGGCGCTGATCTCGGCCACGGCGTCGACGTTCGAGGCCTCGGTGAAGCCCTGCAGAAGTTGCCCGAAGCCCGGCTCGCCCGGCGCCGCCACGGTCGCCGGACCCGACGCCGCGGTCTCCAGCAGCAAATTGTCGCCCACCGCCTCCAGCCCGGCCTCGTTGAAGAAGTTGGCGAGTTCCAGTTGGCCGACGGTCTGGGGTTCCGCCTGTCCGTCCAGCGTGACCTGGACCAGGCCGGTCTTGGACACGGTCACATCCACCACGTTCTGCGGAATGGTGATGGCCGGTTCGACGGCATAGCCGTCCTCGGTCACCAGCTGACCCTCAGGATTGACCGAGAAGTTGCCCGCGCGGGTGTAGGCCGTCTCGCCGGACGGCAGGGTGATCTGGAAATAGCCCTTGCCGTCGATGGCGATGTCGTAGCGGTTGTCGGTTCGGGTCGGGGTGCCGTTCTCGGTGATGCGGTAGACGCTGCCCGCCTTGACGCCGAGACCGACCTGGATGCCGGTGGGAACGACGGTGCCGGCGCTGGACGACTGCGCGCCCATCCGCTCGACGTTCTGATACATCAGGTCCTGGAACTCGGCGCGCTGACGCTTGTAGCCGATGGTGTTCATGTTGGCGATGTTGTTGGAGATGACCTCCACGTTCAGCTGCTGGGCGGCCATGCCCGAGGCGGCGGTTCTGAGTGCGCGCATGATGGCTCTCCCTAGCTGACGCGGCCCAGCCGCTCGACGGCGCGGCGGGACAGGTCGTTGGTGTTGTCGATCATCCGGCTGACGCTCTCATAGGCGCGCTGGATTTCGATCAGATTGGTGATTTCGATCAGAGGGTTGACGTTGGAGCCTTCCAGCGCCCCCTGGCGGATCTTGGCGCCCGTGGCCTCGATGGTCTGGGCGTTGGAGCGGTTGCGGTACAGGCCGTCGCCGTCCTTCGACAGCGCGCCCAGGGTGTCGAACCGCACCAGGGTCATGCGGCCGACCAACTGTCCGTTCTGGCTGATGGTTCCGTCCTGACCGACCGCCACCGCGCCCAGTTCCGGGTTCAGGATGATGTCGCCGGCGTCGCCCTGAACCGCCAGGCCCCCCTGGGTGACCAGTCGGCCCTCGGGGTCGGTGGTGAAGGCGCCGTCGCGCGTATAGGCCGTTCCGGCCCCGTCGTTCACGGCGAAGAAGGCGCCTTCGCCCTCGATGGCGAAGTCCAGAACGCGTCCGGTCTGCTGTACGGCGCCCTGGGCGAAGTCCCGGCCGACGCCGTTGTCCAGCACGAAGCTGGCGGACGGGCGGACCTGGTCGTTGCGGGCCCGCCGCCCAAGCTCCGCCGAGGTCAGCAGTTGCTCGACCTTGAACCCGGTGGTGTCCGCATTGGCGATGTTGTTCGCCACGACGTCCAGTTCGCGGCGCAGCGTCATCTGGCGGGACAGTCCGATGTAGGCGGCGTTTTCCAAGGCGGGCTCCTTCGCCCACCCTCCCTGCAACCGTCGTGCCAACGTGGTTAACGCCCGTCCAGTGGGGATTCTGGGACCGTTTCGAGCCGCCGGGCCCGGCAGGATTTGCCGATTGTTAGCGCGCCGTTAACCAAACCGGCCGCATCTGGAAGGCGGAATCATCCGGGGGCCGCAACGGTATGTTGAAGCTGGGCAAGAAGAAGGGCGGGGACGCCCAACCGCCGGCCGTCGCCGGCGGGGAGGGCGCTGCCGAGGGCGAGGCTCCGGCCAAGAAGAAGCTGCCCCTTCTGTTGATCATCATCCCGGTCGCCGTCCTGGTGCTGGGCGGTGGCGGCGCGGCCGCCTTCTTCATGCTGCAGCCCAAGTCGGCCGCCGCGGAGGGCGAGCACGGCGAAGAAAAGGCGAAGGACGACGGTCACGGCAAGAAGGCCGAGAAGAAGGGTGGGGGGCACGGCGAAAAGGGCGGCGACGAGGCTGCGGCCAATGTCGGAACCATCTCCGAGGGCGCTGACGGCGTCACCTTCTACAGCCTGCCCGACCTGACGGCGAACATCCAATCGCCGGACGGACGTCCGACCTACCTCAAGCTGAAGCTGACGCTGGAGATGCACGACGCCGAGGCGGCCACGATCCTGCAGGAAAACTATCCCCGGGTCCGCGATATGTTCCAGACCTTCCTGCCGGAGCTGAGGACGGAGGATCTGTCGGGCTCGGCGGGCACCTACCAACTGCGGACCGAGATCCTGCGGCGGGTCAATCTGATCGCCGCGCCGGGCAAGGTCGACGCGGTCCTGATCGAAGAAATGCTGGTCGCGGGCCAATGACCGACGCCGCCTTCGCCGATACGGGGGAAGAGTTTCGCGCCGTCAACGAGCGCGTCCTGAACCAGGATGAGATCGACAGCCTGCTCGGCTTCGATCTGGGGGACGACGACGGCTCGGAACGCAGCGGCATTCGCGCCATCATCAACTCGGCCCTCGTCTCCTACGAGCGTCTGCCGATGCTGGAGATCGTCTTTGACCGCCTGGTGCGGTTGATGACGACGTCGCTGCGCAACTTCACCTCGGACAACGTCGAGGTCAGCCTCGACAACATCTCGTCGATCCGGTTCGGCGACTATCTGAACTCCATTCCCCTGCCGGCGATCCTGTCCGTTTTCCGCGCCGAGGAACTGGACAACTATGGCCTGCTGACGGTCGATTCCAACCTGATCTATTCGATCGTCGACGTGCTGCTGGGCGGACGTCGCGGCACGGCCGCGTTGCGTATCGAGGGACGACCCTACACCACTATTGAGCGGATGCTGGTCCAGCGCATGGTCGAGGTGATCCTGGCTGATGCCCAGTCGGCGTTCGAGCCCCTGACGCCCGTCCACTTCAATCTGGATCGTCTGGAGACCAATCCCCGTTTCGCCGCCATCGCGCGCCCGGCCAACGCCGCCATCCTGGTCAAGCTGCGCATCGACATGGAGGATCGCGGAGGGCGCGTCGAGTTGCTGCTGCCCTACGCCACGCTGGAGCCCATCCGGAAGATGCTGCTGCAGCAGTTCATGGGCGAGAAGTTCGGCCGCGACAACATCTGGGAAGGCCACCTGGCCACCGAGCTCTGGACCACGGATACCGAAGTGCGCGTGGTTCTCGATGAGCAGCAGGCGCCGCTGTCGACCGTTCTGGATCTGAAGGTCGGCGACACCTTCATGCTGAACGCGACACCCGATTCAGATGTGTCGATCCGCTGCGGAGCCATTCCGGTCACCACCGGCCGCATGGGCCGCAAGGGCCAGCACATCGCCGTTCGCGTCGAGGCGCCGATCAATATCGACGCCGCCGCCGCTCTGTCCAAGGGAGTTCGCTGATGATCGGCGTGGTTCTGGATGCCGTCCTGATGCTGTTGCTTGTGGCCGCCCTGGCCTACGGGCTGCGGCTCGAGCGCAAGCTGACGGCTCTGCGCGAGGGCCAGCTGGCCTTCGCCGGGGCGGTGGGCGAGCTCAACGCCGCGGCCGGCCGCGCCCAGTCGGCCCTGGCCGATCTGCGCGCCGCCGGCGAGGACGCCGATCTGCTGCACGACCGGATCATCAAGGCCCGCACCCTGAAGACCGAGCTCGAAACCCTGATGTCGCGCATGGAGCGCGCCGAGGGCCAGATCGGCGCCCGCAGCGACGCCCTCGCCGAGACCCGACGTCCTGCGACGCGCCCGGCGCCGCTGGAGCCGTCGCGCCAGACGCCGGCTCGCGAGGTCGAGGTCTCGGACGACGCGGCCGACGATCGCGCCCGTCGCATGCAGGCCCTGGCCGACCGCATCCAGGGCCTCGGCGCCGGCGCCGCGCCGGGACAGGCGAACGTCAGCGCCATCCTGGGCGCGCTCAACGCCGGCCGGTCCGCCGCTCCGACCGCCGCCGCCGGTAACCACGCCGTTCAAGACCGCATCAACCGCGCGCGTCGTACCCTGGACGAAGACCTCTTCGCCGCCTGAGCCCGCCGCGCCGTTCCGCCCGCCGTCCGAAAGACCCTGACATGGCCCGTATTCCCCGTCTCCTGCCGCTGATCGCCGTGGCCATCGGCGGCGTGGTCGCCGTCCGCGCCGTCGGCGCCGGCCCGGACCTGTTCAACGGCGCGCGCGCCTGGGCCGAGGAGGCCGCCGGAGCGGTGGCCCCGGCGCCGGCCAAGCCCGCCCCGACCGCCGCCTGCGCTCTGACGCCCGAGCAACTGGCCCAGCAGGTCGGGGTGTCTCCCGCCGAACTCAACATCATCCAGTCCCTGATGAAGCGCCGCACCGAGCTGGACGCGCGCGACACCGACTTCGCCACAACCCTGCCGCTGATGGCCGCCGCCGAGCAGAAGCTGGACGCCAAGGTTCAGGCGCTGAACGCTTTGAAGGGGGAGATCCAGGGTCTGCTGGGACAGGTGGACGCCAAGGAGAAGGCCGAGACCGATCGCCTGGTCGCCGTCTATTCCGCCATGCGTCCGCGCGAGGCGGCGGCGGTGTTCGTGAGCCTCGACGACTCGGTCCGACTGCCGGTCGCGGCCGCCATGCGTCCGCGCAGCCTGGCGGCGGTCATGGCCCAGATGCCGCCCGCCGCAGCGCGGGAGCTGACGGAAAAGCTCGCGCGCCGGTATCAGGCGCAGCAGATGGCCGCCAAGGCCGCCGTGGCCGCCGCCGCCGAACCGGCGCCGCAGCCTGCCGCCCCGGGGCCGGGTCAGACGCAGCCGCAAGCCCAGACCGCCGCAGCGCCTGCGGCCGAAACCGCCAAACCGGCCGCCCAGCCTGCGCGTCGTCCGGCGGCCAGACCTCCGGCCCGTCCGGCCGCCCGAACGCCCGCGCCGACCCCGTCCGCCGCAGGTCCTCAGCCGTATCAGGCGTCAGCGCAGACCCCCGCCGCCCAGCCGGCGGCGCAGGCCCCGCGCCAGTCGGTCCAGTGACGGCCTGACGCCGGCGAGTCGGCTGACCCGAGGTCAGTCAAAGATGTCGAAGATCGAATCGCGCTTCTTGCGACGGCGATAGAAGTCGTCGTCATCGCGCCGGTACTTGTCCTTGCGATAGTCGTCAGGGCGATAGTTTTCCTGACGGTAGCCGTCCGGCCTGGACTGTCCCCAGGGCTGGCTCATGGGCTGGGAGGCCTGGGGCGGCGGCGCGACTGCGGCGGCGCCGTCGGCCGTCGCCGCCTCCATCAGTTTTTCCAGTTCTCCCCGGTCCAGCCACACGCCACGACAGGTCGGGCACATGTCGAACTGGACCCCGCCGCGTTCCAGCGTCTGCATGGCGGCGTTGTCATTGGGGCACATCAGAAGGGGCATCGAGGGCTCGCTTGCTCAGAGGTCAGTTTGCGCCGACGTCAGAGGCCGCAGAGGGAGGAGAGGGGCCCCGGACGCCGGCGCGTCCGTCACGATCCGACATCGCGAAGTCGCCCTGAGGAGGGGACGACCGCGCCAGAGGGGCCCGCATCGCCGCCCAGATGTGCGAAGCCGCCCGCGTGTCCGCAAGGGGACGGGATGTCGCGGCGCGGTTGGCTTCATCGCCCGGCCCGGCTATGGAGCGCCCTCGCACGAGACCAGAGCCGCCCATGTCCGACGTCCTTCCCGACCGCCTCTCCGTCGATCCCGACAGCCCCTTCCACGACGCCGACCTTCTGGCGCGCGGCATCGGCATCCGCTTCAAGGGCGAGGAAAAGACCAATGTCGAGGAATACTGCGTCTCCGAAGGCTGGGTGCGCCTCGCCGTCGGCAACCGCGTCGACCGCCGCGGCAAGCAGCTGACCGTCAAGCTTCAAGGTCCGGTCGAGCCCTATCTGAAGGGCGAAGCCTGACTGTGACCTCGCGTCTGGCCCGGGGACGGGAACACGCCTAAGACGGTGGCCTCAATTTGAGTCTGTCGAGGTCGCCCGTGCGCCGTTCCCATCCTCTCGCGTCCGCCCTGTTGGCCGGTGCCTGCGCCCTGGCTGTCGCGACGGCGGCTTCGGCCCAGTCGGCCGAGACCGTCCGCACGGCGGAGGTCCTGCGCGACGCCGCCCTCAGGGACAATGTCGCCCTCGACTACGTCACCCAGGTCACGACCCGGTTCGGCGCCCGGCCGGCGGGGTCGCCGGCGGAACAGGCCGCCGCCGCCTGGTCGGCCGAGTATCTGAAGTCGATCGGTTTCCAGAACGTCCGCATCCAGGAATTCCCGCTGGTGGGCTGGGAGCGGGGAGAGGACAGCGCCGCCCTGCTGGGCCACAATCCCCAGTCCCTGGTCGTCGCGGCCCTCGGCCACTCCATTCCCACGCCCGCAGGCGGCGTCGAGGGCGAGGTCGTCCGCTTTACAACCCTGGAGGCCCTGCAGGCTGCGCCTGACGGATCGCTCCGGGGCAAGATCGCCTATGTCGACGCGGGCCAGCTGATCCCCATGCAGGACGGCTCGGGCTACGGCCCCCTGACCCGCATCCGCGGCGCGGGTCCGGCCGAGGCCGCCAGGAAGGGCGCACTGGCCTTCGTGATGCGTTCGGTGGGCTCCGACATGCACCGCATGCCGCACACCGGCACCACCCGTTATGTCGATGGCAAGGTGCCCCTGCCGGGGTTCGCCCTGTCCGGTCCCGACGCCTCGCAGCTCAGTCGCCTGATGGACATCTCCGAGCGGGAAGGCGGCCCCGCGCCGCGGCTGCGGCTGACCTCGACCGCCCGCATCTACGAGACCCGGTCCCAGAACGTCATCGCGGACCTTCCGGGGCGCACCCGCCCGCAAGAGGTCATCGTCCTGGGCTCTCACCTCGACAGCTGGGATCTCGGCACGGGCGCCATCGACGACGCGGCCGGCGGCGCCATCACCATCGCGGCGGCCAAGGCGATCATGCAGCACGGCGCGCCGGCCCGCACGATCCGCGTCATCCTGTTCGGGGCCGAAGAGGTGGATCAGCCGAACAACACCGGCAATGGCGGCGGCGCCTATCTGCGCAGCCTCAGCGCCGAGGAACTGGCCAACCATGTCTTCACCGGCGAAAGCGACTTCGGCGCCGATCGGGTCTACGCCCTGGGTCTGCCGGTCGGCGCGCAGAGGTCGGATTTCGCCCGCGCCGCGGCCCGGGTTCTGTACCCGATCGGCGTCCTGCCGTCGGCGGATCCGGAAACCAGCGGCGGCGCCGACATCGGTCCGATCGTTCAGGCCGGTGTGCCCGTCTTCCGTCTGAACCAGGACGGCACGCGCTATTTCGACCTGCACCACACGGCCGATGACACCCTGGACAAGATCGATCCGGCCCAGATGAGCCAGAACGTCGCCGCCTGGACCGCCCTGATCTGGCTGGCGGCCGACAGCGACGTCGATTTCCGCGCCATGCGCCCCGCCGCCCCGGCAGGACGCTGACCCGCGCGCCGCGAGCGTGGCGAAATTGGTAGACGCAACGGACTTAAAATCCGTCGACTTCGGTCATGCGGGTTCGACCCCCGCCGCTCGCACCATCATCTGATCCGCCGGTCGGGCATCCGATCGCGGCCCTCGTGCGTAGTGCTCGTGAAGGCCCCGCTGGGGATTGGCGACGAGGTGCGACATGGGTGTTTCGAAGGTCACCAGTCGGTCGGTTCTGGCGACAATGGCCGCCGCCGTTTCGCTGGCGACGCCGGCCTGGGCCGAGGCGCCGGAGCCGCGTCGGGTGCTGGACCTGGATCGCTTCATGGGGCGCTGGCACGAGATTCTGCGGACGCCCAACAATCACCAGCGCGACTGCTGGGCCGCCAGCCAGGTCTGGAGCCGGGCCGGCGACGGACGTTTCTCGATCCGCCAGACCTGCCATCGGGGATCGCGAACCGGGCCGGTGCGCACCATCAACACCGCCGCGCGGCTGTTGGACACCCGCACCAACGCCAAGTTCGAGGCCAGTTTCTTCGGCGGGCTGATCCGCCAGCGCTACTGGGTCATCGACGTGGCGCCAGATTACAGCTGGATGATCGCCACGACGGCTGACGGCGACTTTCCGGCGCTCCTGTCCCGCAATCCCTCGATGCCGGAGGCTGAGCGCACCCGTCTTGTGGCGCGCATGGCCCAACTCGGCCTGCCGACGCGCCAGCTCGAACCGTCGGGCGGCTGACGCCGCCATTTCAGTGGAGATGACCCTCGCATGACCTTCATCGCCGACAGCGTCAATCGCCTGCAGGATGCGCCGTTTCCCGACTTCCTGACGCGGCCGGCCATCGGCCTGCTGGTCGCCAACGCCCGGCGTCGCCTGGCCCAGGATCCGGCTGACGCGAGCGGATTTGCGCGGGAAATGGCGGCGCGCCCGGTGGCTGAACACACCGACGCCGCCAACGCCCAGCATTACGAATTGCCCGCCCGCTTCTTTGAGCTGTGCCTCGGGCCGCACCGCAAATATTCGTCCTGCTGGTTCCCCACGCCCGACGCGGATCTGGGGACTGCGGAAGCCGCCGCCCTGGGCCTGACCTGCGAACATGCCGACCTGCATGACGGTCAGGAGGTTCTGGAGCTTGGGTGCGGTTGGGGTTCGCTGTCGCTGTGGATGGCCGAACGCTATCCGGCGTCGCGGATCACGGCTGTCTCGAATTCACGCAGTCAGAAGGCCGAGATCGACGCTCTGGCCCGGCGACGAGGTCTGGGCAATCTGACCGTCGTCACCGCCGACATGAACGTCTTTTCGACCGACCGGACGTTCGACCGCATCGTCTCGGTCGAGATGTTCGAACACATGGCCAACTGGCGCGAGCTGCTGGGCCGGTGCCGCGGCTGGCTGAAACCCGACGGGCGGATGTTCGTCCATGTCTTCAGCCACCTGGATCGGCCCTACCGCTTCGAGGTGTCGGACGACAGCGACTTTATCGCCCAGCATTTCTTCACCGGCGGGGTGATGCCCAGCCATGATCTGATGCACCAGTACGCCGACCTGATGCAGGTCGAGGCCGACTGGCGCTGGGATGGGACCCACTACCAACGCACCGCAGATCTTTGGCTGCGGAACTTCGATCAGAACCGGACGGAGATCCGGACTTTGATGAACGAGGTCTATGGCGCGGACGCGGCCCTGTGGATGCGGCGCTGGCGTCGGTTCTTCATGGCGACGGCAGGCCTCTTCGGCGACAGCGACGGCAAGGTCTGGGGCGTCAGCCATTATCGATTGAAAAGGCGCGAGGCATGATGCGGGCGATTGCGGCGATCGGCGCCACGGGCGTCGTCTTTCTGATCCTGGATGCGATCTGGCTGACCGTGGTCGGCGGGCGGCTGTACCGGCCGATCCTGGGCGATCTGCTGGCGCCGAGCGTGAACTGGCCTGCGGCCGTCGCCTTCTACCTGATCTATCTGGGAGGGATCGGCTTCTTCGCCGTCTGGCCCGCGCTCGATCAGGGACAGTGGACACGCGCGGCCCTGAACGGCGCCGTTCTGGGGCTTGTCGCCTACGCCACCTATGATCTGACCAATCAGGCGACCCTTCGCACCTGGAGCACCACCATCACCCTGGCCGACATCGCCTGGGGGACGTTCGTCACCTGCGCTGCGGCCACGGCAGGGTATTTCGCGGGACGGATGGTGGGGCGCTGAGAAAGCTCAGGCCAGGTCCACGCTCATCCTGACCAGGGCGGACAGGTTGGCGGCTTCCATCTTGGCCATGACCTTGGCGCGGAAAATCTCGACGGTGCGCGGACTGATGTCCAGTTCGGCCGCGATCTCCTTGTTGGCCCGGCCGGCCGCGAGGGCGTCGAACACCTGACGTTCGCGCGCCGTCAACTGGGCCAGGTTGAGGGCGTTGCGGGCGCGCGCCTCGATCCGGGGGCGGTCCTGCATCAGCCCTTCGACGCAGTTTAGGACCGAAGACACCAGGCGCTGCGGTTCAAAGGGCTTCTCGATCAGGTCGCGGACGCCGGCCTTCATCAACTCCACAGCAGACGCGACATCGGCCCGGGCGGTCAGGACAATCACCGGCCAGGCTTCGCCATGTAGGTCCAGGACCTGCCGCGCGACATCCACGTCTTCGGCGGAAGACGCCGGCATCTCTGTCACAACGCAGGCCAGGCTGTCCGAGGGTAGATGATCAAGGAACAGGCGACCGCTGGAAAACCCTCGCGCCCTCAACCCTGCCGCGCGCAAGTGACCGATCACCGCGTCACGGGCCGTCGCCTCCTGATCAATGACGAAAACGGAGGGTCTCATGTTCGCACTCTCGCCCCAGGCGCTGTGCGAAGAGGGAAGACGGCGGCGCGATCCATCCCACAATACTCGCGACCAAACTGTCACGCTAACCTATCAGCCCGCGCGAGGACCGTAAACCGGACGGCGGCCACGTCGGGACGATGGCCGAACGGCCGGCTCCTGCAGCGGAATTGCGGGGATTTCCGCTCTTTTCACGCAGGACGCCGCCGCGTGAAAATCGGGGTTAGGTAATCCTACGTAGGTCGGGATTCACGAAGAATATTCAGTCCTCCCGTCAACCTTAACAGCGTGGGGGCCAGAACGGTCCCGTTGTGGATGGGACTATGACTTACGACTGTGTTCGCCTGTGCGGCGTGTTGTCCGCCGGCATTCTGGCCGTTTCGGCCGGTGCGGCTTCGGCCGAAGATGGAGTTTCGGTGCAGCTGGGCGTGGCCAGCGAATATGTGGGCAAGGGCCTCGGCAAGAGCGACGAGAAGCCTGCGGTGTCGGGGTCGATCGAGTACAGCCGCGGCGGCGCCTACGCCAGCCTGTTCGCCTCGACCGCCAAACTGTCGCAGGGCTCGGATTCCGAAATCCTGACCACCGTCGGCTATCGCTTCGAGGCCGCCGGGACCGACTTCGACGTGGCGATCATCAATCGCGACCTGCCCGGCACCCGCAAGGGCGTGGACGCCAACTACACCGAGTATCAGGCCGACGCGTCGCGCAAGTTCGGTCCGGTCTCGACGCGGTTCCGCGTCAACTACACCGCCGACGGGTTCTCGGCGACGCAGGAGGCCTGGTGGGTCGAACTGCAGGGCGGGATCGCCCTCGACAAGTCCACGCGCGCGACTGCGGCGATCGCGGATCGCAGCGCCGACGGCGGCGCCGAATACACCGCCTGGAATGTCGGCGTGAAGCGCAAGCTCGGCGACCGGTTCGCCCTGGATGTGCGCTGGTATGACACCGATGGACATCGCTACGGCGCCAGCTACGAGGGCCGCCTCGTGGCCGGCCTGACCTTCTCTCTCTGACAACTTCCTGATCGCAATCCGGACCGGCTGAGGATCTGCAATGCATCTGAGTAATGTTCCGATCGGCAAGAAGCTGATCCTGGCTTTCGGCGCCGTGCTTCTGGCGATCGGCGTCATGGGCGCGACCCTGGCGTTCAACTTCCAGTCGCTGAAGCGTTCCGACGCCGCCCGCACCGTCGCGAACGAGATCGTTCGCGACACCTCGGCCGCCGAGTTCGCCATGGCCCGCCAGGAGAACAGCTTCCGCGGCTATCTGATCTCGGGCGACGACTACTATATCGAGCGGGCCAACACCCACCGCGCCACCTTCAAGGCGATGCTCGCCGAGCTTCGTCAAACGGACGACGGATCGGCGCTGGCCGATATCGACGCCGCCGAAAAGGCGGGCGACGTCTGGTTCGACGGCGTGGTGGTCGCGGGGCAGGCGCTCTATCGCGATCCTGCGACCCGGGCCCAGGCTGTCGCCCTGGTCGGCCAGGACGGCGCCGCCGACGCCCTGATGGGCACGGTCGAAGGCTCGATCGACAGCCTGAAGGAAAAGACCGCGGCCAAGCTGGACGCGGCCCGTGAACTGCAGCGCGGAGCCACGGCAGCCGCCCAATGGGGTCTGTGGATCGGTCTGGCCTTCGCCCTGCTGATCGCCTTCGGCGCCAGCTGGGTGCTGCAGCGCGGCATCGCCCGCCCGGTGCTCACCATGACGGGCTACATGCGCAAGCTGATGGCCGGCGACAACGCCATCCAGATCCCCGAGGCCGCCCGCAAGGACGAAATCGGTCAGATGGGGCTGGCGGTCATCGCCTTCCGCGACTCCGCTGTCGAGAAGCTGCGCGTCGAGGCCCAGGCGGCCGCCGACCGCAACATGACGGATGCCGAGCGGGCCGCCAACGAGGCCGAGAAGGCGCGCATCGCCGCCGAGGACGCCGTGACGGTCGAGGCCCTGGGCAAGGGGTTGTCGGCCATCGCCGACGGCGACCTGACGCATCGCTTCACCGCCGATGTCGCGCCGCGCGCCCAGCAGCTGAAGGACGACTTCAACCGCGCCGTGTCCCAGCTTCAGGAAGCCATGGGCGTGGTGGTTCAGAACGTCGCCGCCATCCGCTCCGGCTCCGGCGAGATCAGCCAGGCCGCTGACGACCTGTCGCGCCGCACCGAACAGCAGGCGGCGTCGCTGGAGGAAACCGCCGCGGCCCTCGACGAGATCACCGCCACGGTCAATCGCACCGCCTCGGGCGCGCGCCAGGCCTCGGACACCGTCCAGGCCGCCAAGAGCGACGCCGAAGCCTCCGGCGTGGTCGTCCGCGACGCCGTCAGCGCCATGGGCGACATCGAGAAGTCGGCCCAGGAGATCAGCCAGATCATCGGCGTGATCGACGAGATCGCCTTCCAGACCAATCTTCTGGCCCTGAACGCCGGGGTCGAGGCCGCCCGTGCGGGCGACGCCGGTCGCGGCTTCGCCGTCGTGGCCTCGGAAGTCCGCGCCCTGGCCCAACGCTCGGCCGAGGCCGCCAAGGAGATCAAGTCGCTGATCTCCCACTCCAGCACCCAGGTGAACTCGGGCGTCACCCTGGTCGGCCAGACGGGCGAGGCGTTGCAACGCATCGTCGGCCGTGTCGCCGAGATCGACGGCCTGGTGTCCGAAATCGCCGCCTCCGCCCAGGAGCAGGCCACCGGCCTTCAGCAGGTCAACACCGCCGTCAACCAGATGGATCAGGTGACCCAGCAGAACGCCGCCATGGTCGAGCAGTCGACGGCCGCCAGCCACTCCCTGTCGCAGGAAGCCCAGGTTCTGGCCCAGTCGGTGTCGCGCTTCCGCATCGGCGCCGAACGTGCGGCTCCGGCCGCCCGCCAGGCCCCGGCCCGTCCCGCCGAGCCCCGCCCGGCGGCCCGTCCGGTCGCGGCCCTGCGCACCACCGGTCGCGGCGGCGCCGCGCCCCGCTATGAGCCCGCCGCCGCCGAAGACGGCTGGGAGGAGTTCTGATGACGGCGGCCTGCTACAGCCTGCCGGCCGTGCTGGACCTCGGCCAGGCCCCCGTGCTCAGGAGCGAGCTCCTGGCGCGGCGGGGGTCGGCCCTGACCCTGGACGCTTCCGCCGTCGATCGTCTGGGTGGTCTGTGCCTTCAGGTCCTGCTGGCCGCCCGTCGCACCTGGGACGGCGACGGCCACGCCCTGGCCATCGCCTCCGCCTCGGAAGCCTTTCTCAATCAGTGGACCGCCTTCGGCGCCGACCCGAGCGCCGTTCAGGGAGACGCCGCGTGACCAAGACCGTTCTCACCGTCGATGATTCCCGCACGATGCGCGACATGCTGCTGATCGCCCTGGCCGACGCCGGCTACAAGGTGATCCAGGCGGTCGACGGCGTGGACGGGCTCGAGACCCTCAGCGCCCAGGGCGCCGATGTGGTCATCACCGACATCAACATGCCCCGCCTCGACGGCTTCGGCTTCATCGAGGGGATGCGCGCGGATCCGAACCACCGCACCACGCCGGTGCTGGTCCTGACCACCGAGAGCGACGCGGCCAAGAAGCAGCGCGCGCGCGAGGCCGGCGCCACGGGCTGGATCGTGAAGCCCTTCGACCCGGCCAAGCTGGTTGACGCCGTGCGTCGGGTGGCGGCCTGAGATGACTGACGCGGTCGATCCGTTCGAGGCGGTCAAGATCGTCTTCTACCAGGAGTGCGACGAACTCCTGGGCGATCTGGAGGCGGGCCTGCTGGCGCTCGAGGCCGACACGGGCGATGACGAGACGGTCAACGCCGTTTTCCGCGCCGTGCACTCGGTCAAGGGCGGGGCAGGGGCCTTCGGTCTCGACGCCCTTGTGCGTTTCGCCCACGTCTTCGAGACGCTGCTGGACGAGATCCGCGCCGGTCGCAAACCCTGTGACGACGTCACCGTCCGCACCCTGCTGCGCGCGGCCGATGTCCTGGCCGACCACGTTTCCGCCGCGCGCGGCCAGTGCGCGCCGGTCGATGAGGCCCGTTCGGCGATGATGGTGGGCGAGCTTGAGGCCCTGACGTTCGGCGACGGGGCCGTCATCTCGTCCTCGGCGCCTGGCGACGCGGCCGAGCCGTTCGATCTGCCCGACTTCACCCCGATGGCCGCCGTTCTGCCGGGCGCGGAGGGTTCGACCGGTCCCGAACCGGACGAGTTCGGCTTTCAGCCCGTCGCCTTCGACTTCGCCGCGCTCGGCTCCGCCGATCCGGCGCCGGAAAACGTCGAGACCGCCGCGCAGCGCGGCTGGCGCATCCGTTTCCGGCCGCATGGCCGGATGTACGCCAGCGCCAACGAAACGGGACTTCTGCTGCGCGAGCTGGGTCGATTGGGCGAGATGCAGGTGACGCTCGATGACAGCGCCCTGCCGGACCTGGAAACGCTCCAGCCCGACGAGGGCTATCTGTCCTGGACCGTCGATCTGCAAGCCGCCTGCACTGAAGCCGACGTGCGCGACGTCTTCGACTTCGTCGAGGCCGACTGTGATCTCAGCGTCGAGCCGCTGACGGCAGGCGCTGAACTGGTCGAGGCCGCAGCCCCGGCCAGCCCTCCGAACGACGACCTCGACATCGCCGCCCTGCTGATGCGCGCCCAGTCTTCGCCGGTCATGGACCCTTCGACAGCTGTCGCGCCGCCCGCCATGCCGCCGGTCGCGCCTCCCGCCGACGTTACCGTCGCCGACGTGCCCGTCGCCGCGGCTTCGGCGCCGGTCGCGGCGCCCGTGGCCGCCCCTGCTCCTACCGCTCCTGCCGCCTCTGCGCCTGCCGCCTCCGGGCCGGCGGCGCCGGCGCCGGCCACCATTCGCGTCGATCTGGATCGCGTGGATCGGCTGATCAACGTCGTCGGCGAACTGGTCATCCAGCAGGCCATGCTGGCCCAGCGCGTCACCGAAAGCGGCCTGACCCGCGCCTCCGGCGTGCTCGGGGGCCTCGAGGATCTGGAGCTGCTGACGCGCGAGATCCAGGACAGCGTCATGGCCATCCGGGCCCAGCCGGTGAAGTCGGTGTTCCAGCGCATGACCCGCCTTGTGCGCGAGGTCGGGGACATGACCGGCAAGCGCGTGCGCCTGGTCACCGCCGGCGAGGACACCGAGGTCGACAAGACGGTGGTCGAGCGGCTCGCCGAACCGATCACCCACATGCTGCGCAACGCCATCGACCACGGGCTGGAGACGCCGGACGTGCGCCTGGCGGCCGGCAAGCCCCAGGAGGGCACCGTCCGTCTGGCCGCCCTGCATCGCTCGGGCCGCATCGTCATCGAAATCAGCGACGACGGCGCGGGCATCAATCGCGACCGCGTGCGCGGCATCGCCGTCGAGCGCGGCCTGATCGCGGCCGACGCGGCCCTGACCGACGAGGAGATCGACAATCTGATCTTCATGGCCGGCTTCTCGACGGCGGAGTCGATTTCCGACATCTCCGGCCGAGGCGTCGGGATGGACGTGGTCAAGCGGTCGATCCAGTCGCTCGGCGGCCGCATCTCCATCACCTCCACCCCGGGCCGGGGTTCGACCTTTACCCTCAGCCTGCCGCTGACGCTGGCCGTTCTGGACGGCATGGTGGTCACCGCCGCCGCCCAGACGCTGGTCGCGCCACTGAACGCCATCGTCGAAAGCCTGACGCCGCGTTCAGGCGACGTGCACCGGATCGGCGGCCGCGACCCGGTGATCCGCTTCCGCGACGCCTTTGTGCCGTTGATCGACGTCGCCCACGCGATGGGCTTCAGCGACGAACCGATCGCCCCGGAGACCGGCGTCGCGGTGGTGGTCGAAACCGAGGCCGGCACGGCCGCCGCCCTGCTGTTCGACGCCATCCAGGGACAGCGCCAGGTGGTGATCAAGAGCCTCGAGACCAACTACCAGCAGGTCGACGGCGTGGCCGCCGCCACCATTCTGGGCGACGGCCGTGTGGCCCTGATCCTGGACGTGGACGCCCTCGTCGGCGCCTCGCGCCGCCGTTCCCGGCCCGACACCCCCCGTAACGACCTCAAACTCGCGAGCTGAACATGACCGATCCGCTTCAAGCCGGCGCCGTCCGCGAACTGATCGCCTTCCGCATCGGCGACCAGGAGTTCTGCGTCGACATCATGGCCGTGCGGGAAATCCGCGGCTGGACCCCGGCGACGCCTCTGCCGCGATCGCCCGCCTTCATGAAGGGCGTGATCAATCTTCGTGGGGCCGTGTTGCCGATCGTCGATCTGGGGGCCCGCTTTGGCCTGAGGACGGGGGAACCCTCGGCCCGCCACGTCATCATGGTGGCCCATATCGCCGGCCGACTGGTCGGCCTGCTGGTGGACGCCGTGTCCGACATCATCCAGCTGACCGACGAGGCCGTGCAGCCGACGCCGGACGTGGCCAGCGATCAGGTGCGTCTGTTCGTCAAGGGCATCTTCGCCATCGACGGTCGCATGGTCAGCCTCATCGATCTCGATCACATCCTGCCGGAAAGCGAAGCCGAGGCCGCATGACCCGTCCCGCCAGTCGGGAATCCCTTGTCGAGGGCGAGTTCGTCTTCACCGCAGAGGATTTCCGGCGCATCGCCCACATCCTGCACAGCCACGCCGGCATCGCCCTGAACGAGGGCAAGGCCGCGCTGGTCTATTCGCGCCTGGCCAAGCGGTTGCGGGCGCTTGGGCTGCGCAGCTTCCGGGATTACTGCTCGCTGATCGACGGCGTGGAGGGGGTGGACGAGCGTCAGGCGATGACGGCGGCCCTGACCACGAACGTCACCCGCTTCTTCCGCGAACCCCATCATTTCGATCACCTGCGCGATGTCGTCATGCCCGTCCTGGCCGAGCGCGCCCGTCGCGGCGAGCGCCTGCGTCTGTGGTCGGCCGCCTGTTCGAATGGTCAGGAACCCTATTCCATGGCCATGACGGTGCTGTCGGTCCTGCCCGAGGCTTTGGACCTGGACGTGCGCATCCTGGCGACCGACATCGATCCCAACATGGTCGCCGAAGGCGCCGCCGGCCTCTACCCGGAAGAGGCGCTGGAGGCCGCGCCGCCGCTGCTGCGCCATCGCCATTTCGAGAAGGCCGGGCCCGGCGTGCACGGTCGGCCGATGCTGTCGGCCGGACCCGAGCTGCGCGAGTTGGTGACGTTCCGGGAGCTCAACCTGATCGGCGACTGGCCGATGCGCGGCAAGTTCGACGTGATCTTCTGCCGCAACGTCGTCATCTATTTCGATGATGAGACCCAGGAAAAGGTCTGGAGCCGCTTCCTTCCGACGATGACGGCGGACGGCGTGCTCTACATCGGGCATTCCGAGCGGGTCAGCGGCCCGGCGGCGACGCAACTGCGGACCAGCGGCCTGACCACCTATCGGAGGGCGTCATGACGGCGCCGGTCCGGGTCCTGATCGTCGATGACTCGCCGACCATGCGCGGCCTGATCTCGGCCGCCCTGCGTCGCGATCCGGACATCGAGGTCATCGGGGCGGCCGCAGACCCGCTGGAAGCGCGCGCCCTGATCAAGGAGTTGAATCCCGACGTCATCACCCTGGACGTCGAAATGCCCAATATGAACGGGCTGGAATTCCTCGAGAAGATCATGCGGCTTCGGCCGATGCCGGTCGTCATGGTCTCGACCCTGACCCAGGCCGGAGCTGAGATCACCCTGGCCGCCCTCGAAATGGGCGCCGTGGACGCGGTCGGAAAGCCGGGCGCGGGCGCCAGCGCCGCCGAGGCATTCGCCGAACTGGCGCTGAAGGTGAAGTCCGCCGCCCGGTCGCGTGTGCGTCAGCGCGCAGAGCCCTTCGTGCCCAGCCGGCGCGAGGACTATCGCCCCCAGGCCGATCACGTCCTGGCCATCGGCGCCTCCACCGGCGGGGTCGAGGCCCTGCTGACCATCGTCTCGGCCTTTCCGGCGAACTGCCCGGCGACCGTCATCACCCAGCACATGCCCGGCACCTTCACCGGCAGCTTCGCGGCGCGTCTCGACAAGGCCTCGGCGGCCGTGGTCACCGAAGCGCGCGACGGCGACATGCTGAAGCCGGGCCATATCTATCTCGCGCCCGGCGGCGCGGCCCATCTCGAAGTGGTCGGCGCGGCGCCCCGCTGCCGGCTGGTGGCCAGCGACCCGGTCAACGGGCATCGCCCGTCCGTCGATGTCCTGTTTCGATCGGTCAGCCGCCTGCGTCGGCCTATGACCGGCGTCATCCTGACCGGGATGGGCCGCGACGGCGCTCAGGGCCTGCTGGAGATGCGCCAGGCCGGCGCCCACACCCTCGGACAGGACGAAGCCAGTTCCGTCGTCTACGGCATGCCGCGCGCCGCCTTCGAGCTCGGCGCCGTCGAGCGCCAGTTGCCGCTTTCCCGTCTCGCCAACACCATTCTGGATCTGTGCGTCGCCTCCGCCGACGCCCGACCCGCCGCCTGAGGATCCGATGCCTGCCGCCAGCGCCATTCATACCCTGATCGTCGATGACCAGATGTCGATGCGCGGCCTGATCCGCAACAGTCTGCAGCAGATCGGGATTCAGGAAATCCGCGAGGCTTCGGACGGGGAGGCGGGCCTGCGCGAAATGATCAGCCGTCCCGCTCACCTGATCATCTCCGACTTCAACATGCCCAAGCTGGACGGACTGGGTCTGCTGCGCGCCGTTCGCGCCCATGAGCCCACGCGGGGCTCGGCCTTCATCATGCTGACCGGCCGCGCCGACCGCGAACTGGTGCAGCGCGCCGTCCAGTTCGGCGTGAACAACTATCTCGTCAAACCCTTCACCGTCGCCCAGCTCAAGGAGAAGCTGGAGGCCGTGTTCGGACCCCTGACATGATGTCCGCCGCCGCCCTGGCGACCGAGCGGAGGATCCACGTTGGTCAGGGTGAGCACCATGTGACCTCCGATCCCGACGTGCTGCTGACCACGATTCTCGGCAGCTGCGTCGCCCTGTGCCTGCGGGACCCGGTCGCCGGCGTCGGGGGCATGAACCACTTCCTGCTGCCCGAAGGCGCGGGAGCCGGCACCGACGCCGGCCGCCGTTACGGCGCCTATGCGATGGAGTTGCTGATCAACGACCTGCTCAAGGCGGGCGGACGTCGCGACCGGCTCGAGGCCAAGCTGTTCGGCGGCGGCCGGATGTTCGACTCTCTCCGCGATGTCGGTCGGGCCAACGCCGATTTCGCGGAGCGTTTCCTGCAGGACGAAGGCATTCCGCTGGTCGGCGGCAGCCTGCGCGGTCAAGGCGGGCGTCGGCTTCACTACTGGCCGGTCTCCGGGCGGGCGCTTCAACGAGCCGTGACCGACAACCATGTGCCCGCGCCGGTCGCGTCGCCGGCCCCGCCCTCGGGCGGCGGCATGCTGGAGCTGTTCTGATGCCCCAGGATCCACTGCACAGCCTCCTGTCGGCCGTGGGCGACGAACTGGGCGACATGCGGATCGACCTGGACGATCTCGCCGCCCTGACCTCCGAGCTGATGGCGGACGTCCCGGATGCGGCGCGTGAGACCGCCATGGTCCGGGCCCAGGCCTATGACCTGCTGCTCCAGCGTCTGGACGAACTCAGCGGCCTGCTGGCGGCGCTGGGAGCCGGCGCGCCGGTCGACCTGTCGCTTCACGCCCTCAGCCTGTCCGACCTGTCTGCGCGCCTCGGCGGCGCCGCGGCCGCCCATGACCCGGCCTCCGACGGCGGCGAAGTTCATCTGTTCTGACGACGATGGCCAAGGCGTCCCCCTCTGATCGTGTGAACCTCGCCCAGTCCGCCGTGCTGCTGGTCGATCACAATCGTCAGTCGCTGGACATGCTGAGCTCGATTTTCCACGGCTTCGGCGTGCGCGAGCAGGTCAAGTGCGAGGACTCGGCGGAGGCCGCCAAGCTGGTGCAGAGCCGGGACTTCGATCTGATCCTCATCGACTGCTCCATGCCCGGCATGGACGGCTATGACTTTATCAAATGGCTGCGCCGCGAGACGGCTCCGCCGCTGCGCTACACGCCGGTGATCATGCTGACCGGCCACGCGGCCCAGTCGAAGGTGCAGAAGAGCCGCGACTGCGGCGCCAGCTTCATCGTCGCCAAACCCCTGACGCCCAGCGTCCTGCTGCAACGGGTGCTCTGGCTGGCGGCGGACGAGCGCCAGTTCGTCGAATGCGACACCTACGTCGGGCCGGATCGTCGCGTCCGCAACTTTGGGCCGCCGCCCGGACAGGCGGGCCGCCGGTCGGGTGATCTGTCCGCAGAGGTCGGCGTCGCGACCGAGGCCAATATGGACCAGTCTGACATCGACCAGATGTTCAAGCCGATGAAGGTGTCGATATGAGCGAAGCGCGCCTGCTGAAGATCAAGTCGCCCCTGGCGCGCCAGGTCCACGAGCCCGGCGGCCGCACTGTGCGCGACGCCGAGATGCGCGCCAATCGAGAGCTCGAGGTTCACCGCGCCCCGGTGATGGCCGCCATCGCCGCCGCCGTGGACGAACTGGAGGCCATCAGCGCCGAGGCCTCGCCCGACGCCGGTCCGCGCGTCTACGCCACGGCGTCGCGGATCATCGACATCGGCGGCTACTTCGACACCGGTCCGCTGCACGAGGCGGTCTACAGCCTGTGCGATGTGGCCGACCGGATGATCGGCGCCCAGATGTGGCACTGGCCCTCGGTCGACGTGCATCTGCGCGCCCTGCGCCTGATCCTGGCCGGCGACTGTCGCACCAGCCGGTCCAGCGCCGTGCTGCTTGACGGCCTGCGTTCTGTCGCCGAGCGGATCAATCAGCTCACCGCCCCGCCCGCGGACTGACACGCCCTTCGACGGCGCGCGAATTCCGTCTATAGGACGCGCAAACAGCGGCGGTCGAACCGCTTCTTAGCGTCCAGGAACCCATCATGCGCGACATCAACCACTTCATCGGCGGGGCGAGCTTCGTCGGCGGGTCCGGCCGTTTCTCGGACGTTTTCAACCCTTCGACGGGGGAAGTTCAGGCCCGCGTTCAACTCGCGACGCCCGAGGAACTGGATCGCGCGGTTCAGAACGCCCAGGCGGCCTTCGACGGCTGGTCCTCGACCAACCCCCAGCGCCGCGCGCGGGTGATGTTCGAGTTCAAGCGGCTGGTCGAGGCCAATATGCAGGACCTGGCCGAACTGCTGTCGTCCGAGCACGGCAAGGTCATCGCCGACTCCAAGGGCGACATCCAGCGCGGGCTTGAGGTGATCGAGTTCGCCTGCGGCATCCCCCATGCGGTGAAGGGCGAATACACCTGGGGCGCGGGCCCCGGCATCGACGTCTATTCGATGCGCCAGCCGCTGGGAGTCGTGGCGGGCATCACCCCGTTCAACTTCCCCGGCATGATCCCGATGTGGATGTTCGGCGTGGCCATCGCCGTCGGCAACACCTTCATCCTGAAGCCGTCGGAGCGCGATCCGTCGGTGCCGGTGCGTCTGGCCGAACTGATGCTGGAGGCCGGGGCGCCCGAGGGCGTGCTGAACGTGGTCCACGGCGACAAGACGGCGGTGGACGCCATCCTGACCCATCCGCAGGTCCACGCGGTCAGCTTCGTCGGCTCGTCCGACATCGCCAACTATGTCTATCAGGTCGGCGCCCAGCACGGGAAACGCGTCCAGGCCATGGGCGGGGCCAAGAACCACGGCATCGTCCTGCCCGACGCCGACATGGATCAGGTCATCAAGGACCTGTCGGGCGCGGCCTTCGGTTCCGCCGGCGAGCGCTGCATGGCCCTGCCGGTCGTGGTGCCTGTGGGCCAGAAGACCGCCGACACCCTGCGCGAACGGATGGTCGCCGAGATCGAATCCCTGCGCGTCGGCGTCTCGACCGACGCGGGCGCCCATTACGGCCCCGTCGTCACCGCCGCCCACAAGGCGCGTGTCGAGGGCTGGATCGATCAGGGCGTCAAGGACGGCGCCGAACTGGTGGTCGATGGTCGCGGCTTCAGCCTGCAGGGCCACGAGAACGGCTTCTACGTCGGCCCGTCCCTGTTCGACCATGTCACCCCGACGATGGAGTCCTACAAGGAGGAGATCTTCGGACCCGTTCTGCAGATCGTCCGCGCTAACAGCTTCGAGGAGGCCCTGGCCCTGCCGTCCAAGCACCAGTACGGCAATGGTGTAGCCATCTTCACCCAGAACGGTCGCGCGGCCCGCGACTTCGCCGCCCGGGTGAACGTCGGCATGGTCGGCATCAACGTCCCCATCCCGGTGCCGGTCGCCTATCACACCTTCGGCGGCTGGAAGCGCTCGGCCTTCGGCGACACCAACCAGCACGGCATGGAGGGGGTGAAGTTCTGGACCAAGGTCAAGACCGTCACGGCGCGGTGGCCGGACAGCGAACTGGAACACGCGGACAGCTCGTTCGTCATTCCGACGATGGGTTAAGCCTGCTCCGCCGCTCCACCTCCGTCATCCTCGGGCTTGTCCCGAGGACCCATGGCGGAGGAAGCGCGGATGGCGGTCCGGGGCGGCGTTGCTCAACGCCAACCCGTCGCGCGTGCTGAACAATGGGTCCTCGGGACAAGCCCGAGGATGACGATTTAAGGGGTACCGATGCACTTCGCCCTCACCGACGACCAGCGCGCCATTCAGGACGCGGCTCGCGCCTTCGCCGAGGCGGAGCTGGCGCCCCATTCGGCCCATTGGGACGAGGAGAAGATCTTCCCCGTCGAGACCATGAAGGCCGCCGCCGAGATGGGCTTCTGCGGCATCTACGCCGGGGAGGAACATGGCGGCATGGCGCTCGGCCGGGTCGAGGCGGCGGTGATCTTCGAGGAGCTGGCGCGCGGCGATGTGGCGACCGCCGCCTTCATCTCGATCCACAATATGTCGACCTGGATGATCGACAAGTTCGGGTCGGACGACTTGCGGGCGCGCTATGTGCCGTCGCTTGTGGCGATGGAACGGCCCTCAAGTAGCGAAGCGATAGGGCCACAAAGCTGCATCGCGTCGTATTGCTTGACCGAGCCCGGTTCGGGATCGGATGCGGCGGCCATGCGGACGACGGCGGTGCGCGACGGCGACGACTGGGTCCTGAACGGCTCCAAGGCCTTCATTTCCGGCGCGGGCGTGTCGGACGTCTATGTCGTCATGGTCCGCACGGGCGGGGACGGGGCGAAGGGGATTTCAGCCTTCGTCGTCGACAAGGGGACGCCCGGCCTGTCGTTCGGCGCCAATGAGAAGAAGATGGGCTGGAACGCCCAGCCGACCGCCGTGGTCAGTTTCGACGACTGCCGCGTGCCGGCCGCCAACCTGCTGGGTGTCGAGGGCGACGGCTTCAGATACGCCATGGCCGGGCTGGACGGCGGCCGGCTGAACATCGCCGCCTGCTCCATCGGCGGAGCGCGGCTGGCCCTGGAGACGGCTCAGGACTACGTCGCCTCGCGCAAGCAGTTCGGCAAACCCATCGGCGACTTCCAGAACACCCAGTTCAAGCTGGCCGACATGGCGACGGACCTGGACGCCGCCCGGCTGATGGTCCAGCGCGGCGCCTGGGCGATCGACACCGGCCATCCGGAAAAGACCAAATGGTGCGCCATGGCCAAGCGGCTGGCGACCGACAGCTGTTTCCAGATCGCGGACGCCGCCCTGCAACTGCACGGCGGCTATGGCTATCTGAAGGACTATCCGCTGGAGCGGATCCTGCGCGACCTGCGGGTGCACCGGATTCTGGAAGGCACGAACGAGATCATGCGGGTGATCACCGCGCGGGAGCTGGCGCGGGGATGATGGTCAGCACACCCGCAATCTGCTATTCTGACCATAATGGTCAGGAGGTTGGCTGTGCGTGAAGTGGGCATTCTGGAAGCCAAGACAGGTCTGTCCAGCCTCGTGGCTGAAGTCGAACGGACGGGGCAGGAGATCATCCTCACCCGGCATGGCCGCGCGGCGGCCAGGATCGTGCCGGTCGATCCGGCGCCGCAACGCGACCCTGCGACATGGCGAAACACTGTCGAGGGCATACTGGCCCGTCGTGACGCCCAGCCTGTCGTGCCGGGCTTTGATGACCTGAGTTGGGATGAACTGAAGCGGATCGGGCGCGGTGAAGATCGTCACGATTGATGCGTCGGCGGCGGCCAGTTGGATATTCCCGACACAGGCGACGCACGCAGGCGACGCCTTTCTCGCCGCATCGGACGCGCACCGCCTGATCGCGCCGGCCATCTTGCCGTGGGAGCTCGGCAACCAGATTCTCAATCGATCCCGCAAGGCAGGAGTGTCGC
Organism: Brevundimonas sp. VNH65; assembly: GCF_049445955.1. Classification (NCBI taxonomy): domain Bacteria; kingdom Pseudomonadati; phylum Pseudomonadota; class Alphaproteobacteria; order Caulobacterales; family Caulobacteraceae; genus Brevundimonas; species Brevundimonas sp. VNH65. Next base: position 547,489 of record NZ_JBMSDX010000001.1, read on the forward strand.
CCGCGGCCATGCTCGACGACCTCAGGGCCCTGAATGTCGAGATTGATGCGCCGCCGGCGTCCGAGGCGGTCTTGACGTCTGTGGAGGCGGCCTTGTCGCGTCGGCTCAGTCTGTTCGATAACGCCTACCTCCAACTCTGCCTTGATCGATCGGCGGCTCTGGCCAGTCGCGATGCGGCCCTGCTTCAGGCGGCCCTAGTCGTCGGCGTTGAAATCATTGACCTGCGGGACTGATCCCATGACCGACCAACCCGAAGTCCTGACCCGCATCGACGGCGCGGTCGGCCGCATCACCCTGAACCGGCCCAGGGCGATCCACGCGCTGAACCGGGCCATGTGCGAGACGATGATCTCGGCGCTGCTCGCCTGGCGCGACGATCCGGCCGTGGCCTCGGTCCTGATCGACCACGCGGGCGAGCGCGGCTTCTGCGCCGGGGGCGACATCCGCATGATCGCCGAGAGCGGGGCGGGGGATGCGTCGGAGGCGAAAGCCTTCTTCCAGGCCGAATACCGGTTGAACCACCTGATGTTCGAATACCCCAAGCCGATCACCGCCATTGTGGACGGGATCGTCATGGGCGGCGGTGTCGGGATTTCGGAACCGGCCGACGTCCGCATCGCCACCGAACGCACCACCTACGCCATGCCCGAGACCGGCATCGGCCTGTTCCCCGACGTGGGCGGCGGCTGGTTCCTGCCGCGCCTGCCGGGCCAGACCGGCGTCTGGCTGGCCCTTACCGGCGCGCGGCTGAAGGCGGCGGACACGGTCGCCCTGGGCATCCACACCCACTATGTCGCCTCGGACGCCACGACGGCGCTGACGCAGGAACTTCTGGCCGCTCCCGCCGATCCGAAGGCGGTGGCGGACCGCGTGTCGGGTGATCCCGGCTCGTCGCCGCTGGCCCCTCACCGGGAGGCAATCGACCGGCTGTTCGCCCCTGACACGGTCGAGGCGATCTTCGCGGCGCTGGAGGCCGACGGGTCCGAATGGGCGTCGAAGCAGCTCGAAATCCTGAAGACCAAGTCGCCCCAGTCGTTGAAAGTTTCGCTGCGCCAGATCCGCACCGGGGCGACCCTGGCGACCTTCGCCGACGACATGGCGATGGAGTATGCGCTGGGCGGCCGGGTCGTCCGCACCCACGATTTCCAGGAAGGCGTTCGCGCCGTGATCGTTGACAAGGACAATGCGCCGAAGTGGTCGCCGGACACGCTGGAAGGGGTCAGTGACGCCCTGCTAGACGAATTGTTCGCGCCCCTGCCGCCCCCAGAAGCCTGGACGCCGCTTTGAAAAATTTCACCGAGCCTCCCGGCGAAGGCCGGGATTCAGCTCACTTTCCGGATCGCCGGACGGGCCCAGGAAACGCGAATATGCAGAGACCATCCGAGCTGCATCGCGTTTATCTGTGACGATTGCGCGGCGTCCATCCGGCCGAGGTCTGGAATGGGTGTATGATGGCGCCTATGGCCCCTGACACGCCTTCCCCCGGTGATCTGGACTCTACGGACTATCTCAACCCTTTTTCAGAGCCCCGCAGAGGGCGGAGGAACGTGACATGACCCGCATCGCCTTCATCGGCCTCGGCAACATGGGCGGCGGCATGGCCGCCAATCAGGCGAAGGCCGGGCATCGGGTCGCCGCCTTCGACCTGTCCCAGGCGGCGCTGGAGCGGGCGGAGGCCGCAGGTTGCGTCCCGACCGCTTCGGTCACAGAGGCGGTCAGGGACGCCGATATCGTCATCACCATGCTGCCCGCCGGGCCGCATGTGCTGAAGGTCTATTCCGAGCAGATCATCGGCGCGGCGCCGTCCAGCGCCCTGCTGCTGGACTGTTCGACCATCGATGTCGAAACCGCGCGCAGGGTGGCGACCCTGGCCAGGGACGCGGGCTACGCCTTCGCCGATGCGCCGGTTTCGGGCGGCACGGTGGCGGCGGACGCGGGAACCCTGGCCTTCATGGTCGGCTGTGACGAGGGAGATTTCGCCCGTATCGAGGCGGCTCTGGAGCCGATGAGCCGCGCCACCATGCGCGCCGGGGATCACGGCGCGGGTCAGGCGGCCAAGATCTGCAACAACATGATCCTGGGCATCACCATGATCGGCACCTGCGAGGCCGTGGCCCTGGCCGAGAAGCTGGGTCTGGACCCGGTGAAGTTCTTCGACATCGCGTCGAAGTCGTCCGGCCAGAGCTGGAGCGTCAGCAGCTACTATCCCTGGCCCGGCCCGGTGCCGACCGCGCCGTCCAACCGCGACTATCAGGGCGGGTTCGCGACGGCCATGATGCTGAAGGACTTGAAGCTGGCCCAGGAGGCGGCGGCCAAGGCCGGAGCGACCACGCCGATGGGCGCCCAGGCCGAAGCCCTGTACGCCCTGTTCGACGGGCTGGGCCATGGCGGCCGCGACTTCTCCGCAATGTTGCAGATGCTGCGCGGCCGCCTGGACGCCTTGTCCTAACTCAGTCGTTCAGCCTGGCTCTGGGCCGCCAGGCGGCGGCCAGGGTCGGCAGGACGATCAGGGTCAGCAGGGTCGCGGTGGTCAGGCCGCCGATCACCACCGTGGCCAGGGGCTTCTGCACCTCGGCTCCGGGCCCGTAGGCGAAGGCCATGGGCACGAAGCCCAGCACGGCGACCAGGGCCGTGGTCAGGACGGCGCGCAGCCGGCCCACGGCGCCTTCCAGCGCCGCCTGACGGGGCGGCGTCCCCTCGGCCTCCCGCTGACGGATGGCTTGCATCAGCACAAGGCCGTTCAGGGTCGCCACGCCTGATACGGCGATGAAGCCCACGGCCGCCGAGATCGACAGCGGCATCCCCCGCGCCGCCAGCGCCAGGGCGCCGCCGACCAGGGCCAGGGGCACGCCGGCGAACACCAGCGCCGCGTCTCGCCAGGACTTCAGGGCCAGGGCGAGCAGGCCGCCGATGATCAGGAAAACCACCGGCACGATCAGCGCCAGCCGCAGGGAGGCGCGACGCAGGTTCTCGAACTGACCGCCCCAGGAGATCCAGCCCGAGGGCGGCGGCTTCACGCGCTCGGCCACCGCCGCCTGGGCCTCCGCGACGAAGCCGCCCAGGTCACGGCCCCGAACGTTGGCCTGGACCATGATGCGCCGCTTGCCGTCGGCGCGGCTGATCTGGTTCGGCCCCTCCGCGACGTCGAACCGCGCCACAGACGACAGGGGCAGGGTAGGGGCGCCTGCCTCGGCGTTCTCCGGCATGACCGGCAACTGCTCCATGATCGCCGGGTCGTCGCGGAACGGCTCGCCGAGGCGAACCACGACATCGAACCTCCGGTCGCCTTCGTTGACCTGTCCGGCGGCGCGTCCGGCCAGGGCGATGGCCAGGGCGTCCGCGGCATCGGACGCATGCACGCCCTGCGCCGCCGCAGCGGTCCGATCGACGGTCGCCGTGATGGTCGGCTGGCCCGAGACCTGCTCGACCCGGACATCGGCGGCGCCGTCGATCGCCTTCAGCACCGCCGCGACCTCATTGGCGGTCCGTTCCATGGCCGCGAAGTCGTCGCCATGGATCATCACCGCGACGTCGGACCTGACCCCGGCGATCAGCTCGTTGAACCGCATTTCGATCGGCTGTGTGAACTCATAGGCGTTGCCCAGCAGAGGCGCGAGCTCCCCTTCCATTCGGGAGACCAGTTCGGCCTTCGGCAGGCCTGGGTCCGGCCAGTCCCGGCGATCCTTCAGCATGATGAAGGTGTCGGAGATCGACGGCGGCATCGGGTCGGACGCCACCTCGGCGGTGCCAGTTCGGGTGAAGACCCGCGCCACCTCGGGCAGGGCCGCCAGGGTTCGTTCGACGCGGAACTGCATCTCCTGGCTCTGCTCCAGCGAGGTCGAGGGCGCGCGCAGCGCCTGAACCAGGACGTCGCCCTCATCGAGCTGTGGTGCGAACTCCCGGCCCAGGCTCAAAAAGGCGATCAGCCCCACGGCGAAGGCCAGGCCGGCCGCGATGACCACCTGGCGCGGATGGGCCAGGGCGCGATCCAGCATTGGCGCATATCGCGATTTGGCCGCGCGGGTGAGCCGCGTCTCTTCGTGGTCAGCCTTCGGCGCCTTCACGATCAGCGCGGTCATCGCCGGAACGAAGGTGAAGCTCAGGACGAAGGCCGCCGCGAGCGCCAGCATGACGGTCGCGGCCATCGGGCCGAACATCTTGCCTTCGACGCCCTCGAACATCAGCAGGGGCGCGTAGACCAGCAGAATGATCGCCTGGCCGAACGCCGCCGGTCGCGCCATTTCCCGCGCCGCCGCCGCCGCGACTTCCAGCCGTTCCTGGACCGTCAGGTCGCGGCCGACCGCCGCGCGCCGCAAGCCGAGACGGCGCAGGGTGTTTTCGATCACCACCACGGCGCCGTCGACGATCAGGCCGAAGTCCAACGCCCCGAGGCTCAGCAGATTGGCGCTGACCCCCAGCCTGTTCATCGCCGAGGCCGCGAACAGGAAGCTGAGCGGAATGACGAGGGCGGTGATGACGGCCGCCCGGACGTTTCCAAGGGCGAAGAACAGCACGGTGATGACCAGCAGCGCGCCCAAGGCCAGGTTGTGCTCGACCGTCCGGATGGTGGCCTCGACCAGTTCGGTGCGGTCCAGTTCAGGCCTGAGGACCACGCCTGGCGGCAGACTGGGAGCGATGCCGGCCAGCTTTTCACCGACACGCCTGGCGACTTCACGCGAGTTCTCGCCCTGAAGCATCAGGGCGGTGCCGAGGACGGTCTCGCGGCCATCGGCGCTGGCAGAGCCAAGGCGAGGAGCGCGGCCGATCTCGACCTTGGCCACGTCGGAGACGCGGATCACCTGACCGCCGCGATTCAGGATCGGCGTCTGGGCCAGGTCTTCCAGGCTTTTCAGCCGGGCGTCCGCGCGGACGATATAGGCTTCCCCGGCGCGATTGACATAGCCGGCGCCGGCGATGCGGTTGGCGTGCTCCAGCGCCTCCACGAGCTGGACCAGGCCGACGCCGTAGGCCGCGAGACGCCCCGGGTCGGGATGAACCGCGTACTCCTTCACATAGCCGCCGAGCACATCGACCCCGGCGACGCCGGCCACGGTCTTCAACTGAGGCGCCACGATCCAGTCCTGGACCGTCCGCAGGTAGGTGGCCTTTTCCCGATCGGTCGTCAGGCGTTCTCCCTCAGGCGTGACGTAGGGAACGCCGGGCCCGGCGGCTGGGCCGGCCAGTTCCAGCGACCAGATGTAGACCTCGCCCAGCCCGGTCACGACCGGACCCATCGAGGGCGTCAGACCCTCCGGCAGATCCTCTCGCGCGGCCTGAAGCCGTTCGTTGACCAGGTTGCGGGCGAAGTAGATGTCGGTTCGGTCGGTGAAGACCGCCGTGATCTGTGAGAAACCGTGGCGTGACAGTGAGCGGGTTTCGATCAGGCCGGGCATGCCCGCAAGGGCGGTCTCCAGCGGAAAAGTGACCTGCCGCTCGACCTCTTCCGGACCCAGTGCGGGAGCGACGGTGGTCACCTGGACCTGTCGGTTGGTAATGTCAGGCACGGCGTCGATGGGAAGACGCAGCAGTTCGCGGCCGCCGAGCAATGCCAGAACCATAGCCAGTCCGACGACAAGCCAGCGATGGCGAACCGAGGCGTCGATGATGCGATTCAGCATGATCAATGTCCGTGCTCCGCCGCGCCCTTGGCCAATTCGGCCTTGAGCAGGAAGGCGCCGGATCCGGCGATCCGTTCGTCGCCGCTTAGGCCCGACAGGATCTCGATCCGTCCATCCGAAGTCCTGCCGGTCGTCACCGCGCGGGCGCGAAAGCCGCCCGTCTCCACGACGAATACGGAGGCGACGCCCTCGACCGTCTGAACGGCGTCCATGGGGACGACGACAGCGCCATCGCCGCCGCCGGCGGAAATTCGCGCGGACACCACCGAGCCGGCGGGCGGTGTCTGACCTGTCGGCCGGGCGCGGACCACGACCACTCCGGCCGCGTTGGCTGGCGCGACGGCGATCACGGTCCCCGTCACGGCCTGGGCGCCGGCGACCGTGCTCTCAAGCGTGTCCCCGATCCGCACCAGACCGGCCGCTGCGGGCGGCGCCTCGAAGACCAGTTCCAGCCGGCGCGAATCTGCGACCGCTGCGACTTGCAGGGCCTCTTCGTGGAGGGTTTGGCCAGGGGCGGCGCTGATCCGCGTGACAATCCCGGCGATCGGGCTGCGCACGACCGTGAGCCCGTCCGATCCCGGCGCGCCGAAGGCGCTCACGCGGGCGCGGGCGGCGCGCAACTGGGCTTCGGCCCTTCTGGCTTCGGCGGCGCTGACGTCCAGTCGGGCCTGGGACACCCACCCCTGTTCCAGCAAGGTCCGGTCGCGGCGTTCAGCGGCGCGGGCGGCTTCGACGGTCGCCTGGGCCGCATCGACATCGGCGCGGGATGCGGCGCCGTCGGGGCTTCTCAGGGTGATCAGTGCAGCCCCGACCTTCACAGGATCGCCCAGACCCACGTGAACCCTTTGGACGGTTCCGGCCAGGGGTGCGTCGACGATCGCCTCGGCGCCGGGACTGAAGCCGACGCGACCGGGCAGCTTCAGTTCTGTCCCACCCCCGCGTTCGGGAGTGATGAGGGTGACGCCGGCGGCGGCGGCGCTGTCCGGGCGCAGGGCGACCCATCCTTCAGGCGCCGGCTCCTCCGCGTGCGCCTCTTCTGTCTCACCTGCGGCCTGTTCGGCGTCGCTTGGCGTGGTCATCAGGCGGGCGGCGCCGAAGCCCAACCCCAGGGCGACGACGACGGCCGCGCCGGTCATCAGCCAATGTTTCTGCAATCTCATATCGATCCTCATCCGGCGCGTGGCCGAACCCATGTTCAAGACCCGGCGCAGGCCGGGCCAGGAGACGCATCGGTGCGAATTTCCGATGGCGCGTGGGAACAGGCCGATCTCGGCCTGGACAGGATCAGGTTCGGGGAGGACGGTCCGGCCCGTCTGGGCGGTCCAGAGGCGCGCCGGGCGTATGCTTCGCCGGACGGGGCAGGGCGAAGGCCGGCCTGGAGGCCTCGCCCGTCAGGGCGGCGGGCGTGGCGGCGTGTGGCGCGTGGCAGCAACCGTTGGCGCAGGCCGGGCCACAGTCGGAACAGGCGTCGCCGGTCCCATCGTCGGCGAGCACAACGGCCACGCTCTGTGGCGTCTCATCAGTGCAGGCGTGGCTTTCGAACGCGGGCAGCGAGAAGACCAGCGTCAGCAGAAGGGCGCTGACGAAGCCCATCCGGCGAAGAATGTCCCGCAAGGCCTGCATGAGCGCTCCATAGCACCGGGCGCATCGACTGTCTTGCTCTGCACCGCAGGCCAAACCTAACAGATCGGTAACTTGCGAGCGCGACGCTAGATTGACAAGGTTCCTTGACTACGCGGGGTCGGATGGGGCCGGACCGCGGGCGCGTCAGTGCGCCGATCTCGAACCTGGGGCAGGGAACCGCCATGCTGTCGATCAAGAATCTCGTCCACGTCTACGGCAATGGGACTCGCGCGCTGGATGACGTCAGTCTGGAGGTGCCGCGCGGCATGTTCGGCCTGCTGGGACCGAACGGAGCGGGCAAGTCCACCCTGATGCGCTCCATCGCCACGCTGCAGACCCCGACGTCAGGCTCGATCGACTTCGACGGCATCGACGTCATCAAGTCGCCGGAACTGCTGCGCCGGACGCTCGGCTACCTGCCGCAGGATTTCGGCGTCTATCCGCGTGTATCCGCCTACGACATGCTCGACCACATGGCGGTGCTGAAAGGGATCGCCGGCGGAAAGGAACGCAAGGAGACGGTCGAGGGCCTGCTGAACCAGGTGAATCTCTGGCCGGTGCGCAAGAAGGCCCTGGCCGGCTTCTCGGGCGGCATGCGCCAGAGGTTCGGCATAGCTCAGGCCCTGATCGGCAATCCCCGCCTGATCATCGTGGACGAACCCACGGCGGGTCTGGATCCGGAGGAGCGCAACCGTTTCCTGAACCTGCTGGCCGAGATCGGCGAACAGGTGGTGATCATCCTGTCGACCCACATCGTCGAGGACGTAGCGGACCTGTGCCCGCGCATGGCGGTGCTGGCGGGCGGCAAGATCCAGCTGGAAGGGGCGCCTGCGGAACTCATGGGGCGACTGGCGGGTCGCGTCTGGAAGAAGACCATCGACAAGGAGGCCCTGGAAGATCACCGCGCCGGGTACGAGGTCATCTCCACCCGCCTGTTCGCGGGCCGCACCGTGATCCACGTCCTGTCGGACCAGCAGCCGGGCGAAGGTTTCGAACCGGCCTCCAGCGGGCTTGAGGACGTCTATTTCTCGACGCTGAGCGCCTCGCGCCGCGCCGCCGCCTGATCCGGAGACCCGACGCATGTTCGCCAAGGTCGCCGCCTTTGAGCTCCGCTACCAGCTACGCCAGCCAGCCTTCTGGGTCATCTCCATCCTGTTCGGTCTGATGGGTTTCGGCCTCATCGCCGCAGGGGACAACATCTCGATCGGAGGAGGGGGCAATACGCACCTCAACTCGCCGTTTTCGCTGATCCTGACGCACATGGTGCTGGCCGTCTTCTTCATGCTGGCGACCACGGCCATCGTCGCCAATGTCGTGGCGCGGGATGCGACGACCGGCTTTGGGCCCATGATTCAGTCCAGCCGCCTGTCGAAGTTCGACTATCTGTAAGGGCGCTTCCTCGGGGCCTTCATCGCAGTGGCCCTGTGTTACCTCAGCGTGTCCGTCGGCACGATCATCGGCACCTTCGCGCCCTGGGTCGACAGGGAGACGCTCGGGGCCTTCCGGCCAGACGCCTACGCCTACGCCTATTTCGTCATGGGCCTGCCGGCCGTCTTCCTGACCTCGGCCATCTTCTTCGCCCTGGCGACGGTGACCCGATCGATGATGGCCACCTATGTCGGGGTGGTCGCCTTCTTCATCGTCTATCTGACCCTGACGTCGTCGCTGGACCGGCCGGAATTCCGGGAAGTCCTGGCCTGGCTGGAGCCGTTCGGTCTGTCGGCGATCAGTGAGGTGACCCGCTACTGGACGCCGGCGGAGCGCAACACCCGCCTGCCGGAGTTGACGGGAGTGCTGCTGGGCAACCGCGTGATCTGGACCCTGGTCGGCGTCGCATTCCTGGCCGCTGCCTACGCCCTGTATCGACCGGCCGCGCGCGGCGCCAAGGCGGGCAAGCAGGACAAGTTGCGTGCCCTAGCCGCAAAGGAAACGCTGGTCGTCGCTTCCGGTCCGCTGCCCCGGCCCAGCTACGGGCCGGCGTCTGCCTGGGCTCAACTGCGCAAGCGGACGGCCTTCGAGATGGCCTTCATCTTCAAGAGCCCGGCCTTCCTGGTCCTGATCGTGCTCGGCGCCTTCAATTCGATCGGCGCGCTGCTGTTCGCCGGCGAACTGTACGGCGCGCCGACCCTGCTGGTGACGCGCACGGTGATCCAGCTTCTGACGGGCGCCTTCGGCCTCGTCTCGATCATCATCGCCATCTACTATTCGGGGGAGCTCATCTGGCGTGACCGCGACCGGCGCACGCATGAGATCGTCGATTCGACGGCGGCGCCGGATTGGACTTTCCTGCTGCCCAAGATTCTGGGCCTGACGCTCGTCCTCGCAGCCACGCTGCTGGTCGGTGCGCTCTCGGGCATGGCCGTCCAGGCCTACAAGGGCGGCGTTCCCTTTGAAGTCGACAAATACCTGCTCTGGTATGTGCTGCCGGAGACGATCAGCTACGCCTTGCTGGCCGTGCTGGCGATATTTATCCAGGCCTTGTCGCCCAACAAGTTCGTCGGCTGGGCCATCATGGTGGTCTATCTGATCTCGACGATCGTCCTGGGCAATCTGGGCTTCGACCATCGCCTGTATCGCTACGGCTCCACGCCGGGCGTGCCTCTGTCGGACATGAACGGGCAGGGATCCTTCATCTTCGCCGCCAACTGGGTCACGGCCTACTGGCTCGCGTTCGCCGTCATCCTGATGGTCATCACCTACGGCCTGTGGCGTCGTGGAACGGAGGCCCGCTTCCTGCCGCGTCTGCGCCGGCTCCCTTCGCGACTGAAGGGCGGGGCCGGACTGATCGGGGGCATGGCTCTGGTCGCGTTCGTGGCCCTCGGCGCCTTCATCTTCGTCAACACCAACGTCTGGAATGAGTACCGTAGTCGCGACGCCGGCGAGAAGCTTCAGGTCGCCTATGAAAAGGCCCTGCTGCGCTACGAGAACACGCCGCAGCCTTCTGTCGTCAGCGTGACGCTGGATCTGGATTTGTATCCGCATGAGCCGCGCCTGACGACCAAAGGCAGCTATGTGATCGAGAACCGCACGGGCGCGCCGCTGTCGGAGATGCACCTGCGCTGGCTCAGCGACGACCTGGAAATGACCCGTCTGGACGTCGAGGGCGCAACAGTCGCCCGCGAGTGGTCCGACTTCGACTACAGGATCTATCGCTTCGCCACGCCTATGGCGCCGGGCGAGCGTCGCACGGTCAGCTTTGAAACGGTGGTGACCCAGAAAGGCTTTCCGAACTCGGGGCCGCTGACGTCGATCGTCGACAACGGCACCTTCATCAACAACTCGGCCTTTGCTCCGGCCATCGGCATGAGCCGCCAGGGCCTGCTCAGCGACCGCACCAAGCGTCGCAAATACGGCCTCGAACCCGAGCTCCGGATGGCCAAGCTCGAGGACACCTCGGCCCAGGCGAAGAACTATATCGGCGCCGACTGGGTCAATGCGGACATCACCGTGCGCACTGTGGCCGACCAGACGCCGGTCGCCCCCGGCTACAAGGTTTCAGACGTCACCGAGAACGGCCGCCGCGTCGCTCGCTTCGTCACCGAGGCGCCGATCCTGCATTTCTTCTCGGTCCAGTCGGCTAGGTATGCGGTGCGGCAGGAGGTCTATAAGGGCGTCAATCTGGCGATCTATCATCACCCGGCGCACGACATGAACGTCGGGCGGATGATCTCTTCGCTGAAGGCCGGGCTCGACTATTTCCAGTCGGCCTTCGGACCCTACCAGTTCCGTCAGGCTCGGATCGTGGAGTTTCCGGCCTACGCCAGCTTCGCCCAAGCCTTCGCCAATACCATGCCGTACTCGGAATCGATCGGCTTCATCGCCGACTTCCGCAATCCGGAGAAGATCGACTACGTCACCTATGTCACGGCGCACGAACTCGGCCACCAGTGGTGGGCGCACCAGGTCATCGGCGCCGACATGCAGGGCGGCACCAGCCTGTTGGAAACCCTGGCGCAGTATTCGGCCCTGATGGTGATGGAGAAGACCTATGGGCGCGACAACATTCGTCGCTTCCTGAAGTACGAGCTGGATCGCTATCTGATGGGCCGGGCGACCGAGCGGCTGGAGGAAATGCCCCTCTATCGCGTCGAGAACCAGGGCTACATTCACTACCAGAAGGGCGGTCTGGTCATGTACCTGCTGCGCGACCAACTGGGAGAGGCGGCGGTCAATGCGGCCCTACGGTCGCTGGTCGAGACCTACGCATTCAAGTCCGCGCCCTATCCGCGCTCGATCGATCTGGTGAACGCGCTGCGGGCCAACGCTCCGCCCGACAAACAGGCGCTGATCACCGACCTGTTCGAGCGGATCACCCTGTATGACGTGCGGGTCACCGACACGACGGCGCGCAGACTGCCGAACGGCAAGTGGGACGTGGCCGTCACCGTTAAGGCCCGCAAGTTCTACGCCGACGGGAAGGGCAAGGAGACGGACGCGCCGCTGAACGAGGTGTTCGACGTCGGCCTGTTCAGCGCCGAACCCGGCAAGCGCGCCTTTGACGAAAAGAGCATCATGGCCTTCGACCGCCGCCCGATCCGCTCCGGCACCCAGGTGCTACGGTTCGTGACCGACGAGAAGCCCGCCTTCGCCGGCGTCGATCCGTACAACAAGTGGATCGACCGGGATTCCAACGACAACGTCGAGGCGGTGGACTGAATGTGCGGGGGCCGGTCTCTCGCGAGGCCGGTCCCTATTCTCGCGGTGACCGCGGTTCTTCCTCGGCCCCCAGGAGGACCTCGAGCATCATCTTGCGCCGGGTCAGGAAGTTGCGAGTGACCTGATAGTGATCAGTATCTTCGTACGCGATCCGGTCCACGCCATGCTCCGAGACCTGGTAGATCCAGGCGTTGGGGTAGCCGAGCAGGATCGGGGAATGGGTGGCGATGATCAGTTGCGAACGCGCCAGCACAAGCTCGTGCATCCGCGCGAGGAAAGACAGTTGACGCGTCGGCGATAGAGCGGCCTCGGGTTCGTCGAGGATGTAGACGCCGTCTCCGATGAAGCGATTGTCGAAAAGGGCGAAGAAACTTTCGCCGTGGGACTGCTCGTGCAGACGCCGCGCGCCGAAACGGCTGGCCCGAATCTCAGGGTCCTCCAAATAGCTAGCTACTGTGAAGAAGCTCTCGGCCCTGAGGAAGAAGCCGTCCTGAACGCGCTGCGGCGACCTGATTGGTCGGACGAACCGGTGCAGGGGCGAGTGGCTGTCGCGCGTGCCGAAACGATGCTCGCGACCGCCGCCCTCCGGATTGAACCCCCAGGCCACGGCCAGAGCCTCGATCAGGGTCGATTTGCCCGACCCGTTTTCACCGACCAGGAAAGTCACGTTCGGGTGAAACTCAAGGCTGTGCAGCGACCGCACAGCCGGCAGGTCGAATGGATAGGCGGCCTCATCCCACCCCTCCCGGCGCTCGAACAGGGCTTTGATCCAATAGGGGCGCGCCAGGGCAGCCATCTCAGAAGCCCGTGAACAGCCGGTCCAGCGCCCGGCGGATGTCGTCCTCGCGATCGGCGAGAGAGCCTCGGGCGACGCTCAGGACGCGCCGATCCAGTGCGGCCATTTCCGACAGCATCAGCACGAAGGACTCGCCCTGGTGAACGACCGGAATCGTCACCTTGGTCAGCAGGGCCGTAATCGGCATCCGCAACAGCGGCGCGACCAGCACCGTCGGCCCCTCATCATAGAGGTGCGATTGGATCACCGCCACGAACGGAGCGATGGCGCGCGACTGCGACGAAGGATTGTCGAGAACGTCGAACTGGCGGATCACCAGCGCCGCAAGTCCTCGCCGAACACACCGAAGCGGTCGATCCGCTCGCGGTGCAGGGCGATGGCCTCGGCGTTCTCGTCGCCCCACTGACGCGCCTTGTCCGCATAGCTGAGGTGCGCGGCGCGCCGTCGATCCAGCGCCTCGCGCAGACCGTCGGTCGTCACGGCGCTCACGTCGATGTCGAGCGCCCGCGCCTCGTCCAGCAAGGCTTGGTCGATCTCGATCTTCAACTCGATCTTGCCCATGGGCCGAAGCCTAACCCGGAACCGGCCTGCGGACCAGATCAACCAGGCGAGATCATCTTCTCGGGCCGTACCGCCTCGTCGAACTCGGCGTCGGTTAGATACCCGCCGCCGACGGCTTCCTGGCGCAGGGTGGTGCCGTTCTTGTGGGCCGTCTTGGCGATCCTGGCGCAGGCGTCATAGCCCAGCTTGCCGTTCAGGGCCGTGACCAGCATCAGCGAGTTGTTGAGGCCGCGCTCGATGTTGTCTACGCGGGGCTCGATGCCGACGACGCAGTTTTCGGTGAAGCTGATCGCGGCGTCGGCCATCAGGCGCACCGACTGCAGGAAGTTGTAGGCCATCACCGGGTTGAAGACGTTCAGTTCGAAATGCCCCTGCGAGCCGGCGAAGGTGACGGCGGCGTGGTTGCCGAACACCTGCACGCAGACCTGGGTGAGGGCCTCGCACTGGGTCGGATTGACCTTGCCGGGCATGATCGACGACCCCGGTTCATTCTCCGGCAGGGCAAGTTCTCCCAGGCCCGAACGGGGGCCAGAGCCCAGGAAGCGGATGTCGTTGGCGATCTTGAACAGGGACGCGGCCACCGTGTTGATGGCGCCGTGCGAGAAGACCATGGCGTCGTGGGCGGCCAGGGCCTCGAACTTGTTCGGCGCGGTGGTGAACTTCAGGCCGGTGATCTGGGCGATCTTGTCTGCGACGCCTTCGGCGAAGCCGATGGGGGCGTTCAGGCCGGTGCCGACGGCGGTGCCGCCCTGGGCCAGTTCCATCAGCTTCGGCAGGGTCTGGTTGATGCGTTCAATGCCGTTCTCGATCTGCTGGGCGTAGCCGCCGAACTCCTGGCCGAGCGTCAGGGGGGTGGCGTCCTGGGTGTGGGTGCGACCGATCTTGATGATGTGCTTCCAGGCCTGGGCCTTGTCGTTCAGGGCGTTATGCAGCGTCTGGAGCGCCGGGAGCAGGCGGTGGACGATCTCCTCCGCGCAGGCGACGTGCATGGCCGTGGGATAGGTGTCGTTGGACGACTGGCTCATGTTGACGTGGTCGTTGGGGTGGACGGGCTTCTTGGACCCCATCTCGCCGCCCAGGATCTCGATGGCGCGGTTCGAGATCACCTCATTGGCGTTCATGTTCGACTGGGTGCCGGAGCCGGTCTGCCAGACGACGAGCGGAAAGTGATCGTCCAGCTTGCCCTCGATGACCTCGTCGGCGGCCTTGACGATGGCTTCGGCGAGGGCAGGGTCCAGCTTGCCAAGCGCCAGGTTGGTTTCGGCGGCCGCGCGCTTGACGATGCCCAGGGCGCGCACGATCGGCAGCGGCTGCTTCTCCCAACCGATCTTGAAGTTGCCGAGCGAGCGTTGCGCCTGTGCGCCCCAATAGCGATCCGAGGCGACCTCGATGGGGCCGAAGGTGTCGGTTTCGGTGCGAACGGTGCTCATGACGCGGCGGCTCTCTCAGGCGTGGCGGAGGAATGCGCGGCGGTGTAGCACGGGAGCCATGCAGGGCAAGGCGCGCGCCATTCTTGACGGATATCCGAAATGACCGGCGGCGGCTGGATCGGAACCGGCAAGGTCCGGGCGCGAGAGATCGGCGGCGCTGTCGAAATCGCCATTGAGGGCCTGACCACCCAGGCGAAGTACTACAAGCCGCTGGTCTATGAGTTCATGCGCAAGGAGTGGGCGTCTCGCCCGTCGTGGGGCGACCATGTGGTGGAAATCCGCATGGAGCATGTCGGCGAACCTCCGACGCTCGATCTCGACAATCTGGCCAAGGCGCTGCTCGATGCGATCAAGGGCTATCTGTTCCACGACGACGCCCAGGTGGCGCGACTGCTGGTGGAACGGTTCGAGGGGGAGCGCGAACGGATCGTCATCCGCTGCTTCAGGCGTCAGGCGTCGGCCGGCGGACCTGGATAGCGATCGAAGGCGGGGAGGTGATGCAGATCCGCCATCCAGCCGATCCGGTCCGCCGTCTGGATCTGGGCCTGAAGCGGCAGGGCGTCGGGGGTGTCCAGCGTCGCGCTTTGCACGTCGATCTGGCCGGGGAAGATGACCTCGTTCGTGTAGAAGAGCCCAGTTCCACAGCGACCGCAGAAACCGCGCCGTCCATCCGCCGAAGAGGCGTACCAGACGGGCTGACCGGTGATCCGGACCTGATCGGCCGGCGCGAGGGCCCAGGCGACAGCCGGCGCACCGGCGCATTTCCGACAGTCCTCGCAATGGCACAGGGTATGATGGATCGCCTGGTCAGCGGTCTCATACCGAATGTCGCCGCAATGGCAGCCGCCCGTCAGCATCACCGTCTCCCGAGACGTTGTTCCCTTTATGTTCTATATCGAATGCAGCCATCGTTGGCAATCCGCCTGGGATTTCACGAAAGAAGGCTCGGGGAGGCGTGACGCGCCGGTCCTATTTCTTCCGGAACTGGTCCAGAGAGACGACCTTGGGCACGTCGTCGTCGCCGCCGTCTTCCACGGACGGCGCTGCCTTGGCGGGCTCGGGAGCCAGTGACAACACCGGTTCGGGCGCGATTTCCGGTGGATCGAAGTCGAGCACGTAATCGACGCCGCGATCATGGAACCGGGTGATCGCCGAATAAGGAATGGTCAGCACCTTGGGCACGCCGCCGAACTTCAGCATCACCGTGAAAAGACCCGGCTCCACGGCAAGGTCCCAGTACTGGTTCTGGAGGACGATGGTCATGTCGTCCCGGAACCGGGCCAGCAGGTCCGGCGGTATCGTCACGCCCGGCGCCCGCGTCTTGAAGGTGATGTAGAAGTGGTGATCACCCGGCAGCCCGTCCGGCAGGGCCGCCCGTTCCAGCGCCAGGCGCACGACGCTGCGCAGGGCTTCCTGCTCAAGGGCGCCATAATCCATCAGGTCGGCGGGTTCGTCGGCCATCGCATCCTCATCACTTGCCACGTTGATAGCGACGCCTCGCCCGACGCGAAAGGCGCCTGACGCGGAAATGAAGGTGAATATCTGAGGTGGGAAGCGCCGGGATTCTGTTGCCAGGCTCCCGACAGGCCCCGCCTGAGGATCTGAACCCTCAGGACTTAAAGTTCGAAATCAACCGAACCGCATTACGCGGCGAGGCGGACTTCTCCAGCGAAGTTATCGTTCGCAGTTAGAAAATGGCCCGATACGGTGGGCCAGGACGAGCGAAAGCAATCTTCTTTACACGTCCGTCGATGCTAGTCGGCCCCATGCTCGCTCCGCCGATAACGCGGGGAGAAATGGTGGAGCCGCCGGGAATCGCACCCGGGTCCGGTCCGCTTATTACAAGCGCATTTATCGCCATAGTCCGGGCGAACCCGGACAGAACCAATATAGGCGCACCGCGTCATTTCGCAAAGGGGCGCGCTGAAGCCGCGAGGTTCGACAGCCTGTCAGGGCCGAACGCGATCCCAGTCCGGCGTCTGGTTGCGGAACCAGGTCAGTTGGCGCTTGGCGTAGTTGCGGGTGGCCTGGCGCACCGCGTCCATGGCGTCCTTCAGTGAAACCTTGCCGGCCAGATGGGCGGCGAAATCGCGGACGCCCACGGCCTTCATGGCCGGGAGGTCGGGCTTCAGGCGACGTGCGGCCAAGGCTCGGACCTCATCCAGGGCGCCGCTTTCGACCATCAGGGTCACCCGCCGGTCACAGTTGGTATAGAGCCGTTCCCGATCGGGTTCGGTCACAAGCCGATCATAGGTTCCGGGCTTCAGGATCGGACGTGTTTCGGCCTGCCAGTCCGAAAGGGCGCGGCCGGTCGTTTCGGCCACGGCCCAGGCGCGGGTCAGGCGTTGACGGTCGCCGGGCGCGATGGCGGCCTCGGCCTTGGGATCCATCTCGGCCAGCCGACGACGGTATTCCTCCTCGCCAAGGAAGTCGATCTGTTCATCCGCCATCTCGCGCGCTCTGACCGGCACCTCTGGAATGTCGGCGATGCCGCGTGTGAGCGCGGTAAAGTAGAGCCCGGTTCCACCCACGATCACGACCGATCGCCCCTCGGCGCACAACTGATCCAGCAGGGGCGTCACCGCGCGCGTCCAGCGCCCCACCGACCAGGCGTCGGCGGCGTCGGCCACACCGTACAACCGATGTTCGGCCAGGGCCTCGTCTTCTTCGGACGGGCGGGCGCTGAGGATGCGCAGATCGGCGTAGAGTTGCTGGCTGTCGGCGTTGACGATGACGGCGCCCGTGCGGCCGGCGATGTCCAGCGCCAGGGCGGACTTGCCGGACGCGGTCGGACCGGCCAGCAGGGTGATGTGAGGGTGATCGGTCAAGGGCGCTCGCAACGAGGTGATCCCGGCGATAGAACGGCGCCGCGACCTGCCGCAAGCCTTGCCGAGATTTCCCGTGATCGATCGTGACGCCGTCATCGCCGCCCTGGACGCTGTCATCGACCCGAAAAGCGGGCGGGGGCTGAACGCGTCCGGCCTCGTGCGCGGCCTGACCGTGGCCGAGGATCGCGCCGGTTTTGCCCTGGAGGTCGCCGCTGTGGACGCGGCGCTCTATGCGACGGTCCGGGACTCGGCCGAGGTGGCGTTGAAGGCTCTGCCCGGAATGGCGCGGGTCTCGGTCATCCTGACGTCGGAGGCCTCGCCGGTCGTGTCGCCGCGGCGCACGGCGTCGCTGTCGCCACAAGCGGTCGATCAGACCCGCGCGAAGGCGCCGATCCCAACCGATCGACCGGCCCATGTCCGCCGGGTGCTGGCCATCGCCAGCGGCAAGGGCGGGGTCGGCAAGTCGACGGTCGCGGTCAACCTCGCCGCGGCCTTGATGCAGCGCGGCCTGTCGGTCGGGGTGCTGGACGCCGATGTCTATGGTCCGTCCCTGCCGACCATGCTCGGCCTGTCGGGAAAGCCCGAATACCGCGACGGCATGATGGAGCCGCATCTCGCCCATGGACTGAAGGCCATGTCGGTCGGCCTGCTGACCGGAGCCGGCGACGCCATGGTCTGGCGGGGACCCATGGCCTCGCAAGCCCTGACCCAGATGCTGACCCAGACGCGATGGGGCACGCAGACGGCGCCGCTGGACGTGCTGGTGGTCGATCTGCCGCCCGGCACCGGCGACGTGCAACTGACGCTGATTCAGAAGACGCCGCTGGACGGTGCGGTGATCGTCTCGACGCCGCAGGAGGTCGCCCTCGCCGACGCCCGTCGCGCCCACGCCCTGTTCCAGAAAGTCGGCGTGGCTACGCTGGGGCTGATCGAGAACATGAGCGGGGACGTTTTCGGACGAGGGGGAGCGGAGGCGGAGGCGGCCCGGCTCGGTGCGCCGTATCTGGGCGACATCGCGCTGGAGGCCGGCATACGCCGGGCGGGAGATGCGGGACGTCCCGTGGTTCTGGGCGAAGGCGGCTCGGCGATCACGGAAAGGTTCGCGGGGATCGCTGCGAGGCTGTCCGAAACTCTGGCGCTCTGAGGATCGACGCCCGTCTTGCCGCCGTCGGCATTGTCGATATTGTGGCCGTGGGGAAGGGGGCTCCCGGTGACGTTCAGAAGCACACGTGACTGACGACGAGGACGAAGCGTCCTCCGGACGTCGAAAGCTGCTGCTTTACGTCCATGGGTTCGATCCCCGTGGCCCCGGCGTCCTGCATGACCTCCAGCGGCAAGATGCGGTCGGTTCAACCGACTTCGGCGGCGCGTTTCGCGTCGGCCGTCGTCGTCGTGAACCCCATTCCAGCGTCTGGCGCATTGACGCCGACTGGCCCGAAGGAGTCGTCAGCACCGAGTTCGTCGCCTTTCGCTGGGATGATCTGGTGCGGGCCCGCTGGGGTCGCTCTCTTCGGGCGCAAGCCGGCGGCCTTGCGAGGTGGCTGGCGGCCTACTGGCGGACGGGGACTTTCGGCGCGTTGATTTCGGCTTCAAGGACGACGCGCCTTGCGGTTCTGGCGCTTCCGGCGGCGGTGCTTGCGTTCTGCGTCGCAGCGGGCCTGGCGGCGGCTTTCGCCTCGTGGGCGCTGGCGCTGGCTGCGGCCCGCGTGGGCCTGCCGACGGCTGCCGGACTGGGAGGACTGGCGGTGCTCGCCCTGGCTCCCAGCCTTTGGCGACGCTTCGACCGTTGGGCCAATCTTTGCTGGCTGGGGCGTGGCCATCTTCACATGGTCGATCTCAGCCAGGGCCGTATTCCGGAACTGGACGAACGCCTGCAGGCCTTTTCCGATCGCCTGATCGTCGAGGCGGCCTCGGGACGGTGGGAAGACATCATCGTGGTCGGCCACAGTTCGGGCTCGATACATGCCGTCGACGTCGTGGGGCGGGCGCTGATGCGGCACGAAGGGTTGGGACACTCCGGGACGCCCATACGGCTGATAACGATCGGCCATTGTATTGCGCCTTACGCAAAGCTCGGACCTGCGCCGAGCTGGTCGCGGGCGCTCGATGCGCTCGTCGCGGCGGATGATATCGGCTGGACGGACATCAGCGCGCCTGCGGATCCGGGGGCGGCCGGTGTCTGGCACCCCCTGCTGCACACGCCGCATCAACATGACATCGGTCGTGTCCGGCGGCTGTCGCCGCACTTCCATCGCGCGCTCTCGCCGGAGCGGTTCCGAACGCTGAAGCGCGATCCCATGGCCTATCACTTCCAATATATGCGCAGCTCCGACCATCCGGAGGTCTATGACTGGCGCCGCATCGCGTTCGGGCCGGATCGCATGTCATGACCGGCTTCATTCCGCCGAAACCG
Source organism: Brevundimonas sp. VNH65 (assembly GCF_049445955.1). NCBI lineage: Bacteria > Pseudomonadati > Pseudomonadota > Alphaproteobacteria > Caulobacterales > Caulobacteraceae > Brevundimonas > Brevundimonas sp. VNH65. Next base: position 567,414 of record NZ_JBMSDX010000001.1, read on the forward strand.
CACGCCCTGTCTGAAAGGCCGCGCCTGATCGATCGCATACGCGCCAGCCTGAGTTCCAGCCTGGCCCTGTTCCAGGCCGGCAGCTACGGCGGCCTGGGCGTCAGCCGGTTTTCCATTCCCACGGCGCCCCGGCTGGAGCGTCGCTGGCTCTACACGGTGCGCGATCCCGCCCATGTGCGCGAAATGCTGGTCAGCCGCCCCAAGGATTTCCCCAAGAGCGTCATGATGGGGTCGATGCTCAGAAGCCTGACCGGCGAGAGTATTTTCACGACCAACGGCGACGTCTGGCGACGCCAGCGCGACCTGATCGACCCGGCGTTGGAACAGGCGCGGATCAAGGAAAGCTTCTCTCGTATGAGGGAGGCGGCGGACGCGGCCCTGGTCGATCTGGACCGGCGCGCCGCGCGCGACGGGGTGGTGTTCATCGACGACGCCATGACCCATTTCACGGCGGACGTGATCTTCCGGACCCTGTTTTCGGAACCGATCGACCCGAGATCCGGTCGCCAGGCCTTCGCCGCCTTCGAAACCTTCCAGAATCTGGCCTACGCCCATGGAATGGTGCGGCTCAGCGGCCTGCCGACGTTCGTGTTTCCTGGATCCCTGCCGGCCATCTTCGCTGCCTGGCGCATCCGGCGGGTGATGTGGAAGCCGCTGAAGCGGCGGCTGGACGCCTATCGCGCAGGCGGGCCGGCCGGGGACGACATTCTGGGCGCGCTGCTCCGGGGCGGGGCGGAAAGCGGCTGCGGAGGCTTCTCGCCGCGCGAGCTGCTCGATCAGGTCTGCATGCTGTTTCTGGCGGGCCACGAGACGTCGGCCAGCGCCATCGCCTGGGCCTTCTATCTGCTCGCCAACAGCCCGGATGATCTTGAGCGTGTCCGGGAGGAGGTGGCCCAGGCCGCAGGCGACGACCCGCTGGAGTTCCAGAGCCTGCGCCGCCTGGACTTCACGCGTGACGTTTTCCGCGAGGCGATGCGGCTGTATCCGCCGGTGGCTTTCGTGGCCAGGGATACGGTCCAGTGTGAACACCTCGGCAATCGCAAGGTCGATCCGGCGAGCGTCATCTTCATCGCACCCTGGCTGATGCATCGGAACAGCCTGCTGTGGGAAGGCGCGGACGAGTTTCGTCCCTGCCGTTTCGCCACGCCTGAAGGCCGCGCGGCGATGAAATCCGCCTTCATGCCGTTCAGCATGGGCGAGCGCGTCTGCCCTGGCGCGGCCTTCGCCCTTCAGGAAGGCGTGATGATGTTGGCCATGGCGGTACGCCGCTTCGATCTGGCGCCCGCCGAAGGGGCCGATCCGATCCCCTACGCCAAGCTCACGCTCAACTCGGCCAACGGCATTCGCATCGTGATGCGGCGCAGGCGACAGAAAAACGCTGGATAAGGGTTTTCAAACGCAACCCTGATCGCCACCTTGTCGGTTCTTGTCCTCCTCCCCAGAGATCCGCATGTCCGTCGACGCCCTTTTCCGCCCGTTCACGATCAAGAACCTGACCCTGCCGAACCGCATCGTTATGGCGCCGATGACGCGGTCCTTTTCGCCGGGCGGGGTGCCGACGTCCGACGTGGCCGCCTATTACCGCCGTCGAGCCGAAGGCGGGGTGGGGCTGATCGTGACCGAGGGGACGGTGGTCGAGCGGCCGGCCGCCCGCAACGACGCCGCCGTGCCGGTGTTTCACGGCGAGGCCCTGCCGCAATGGAAGACGGTCGTCGACGAGGTCCATGCGGTCGGCGGGCTGATCGCGCCGCAGATCTGGCACGTCGGCGCCGCCCGTGGTCAGGGCGCCGACTGGCAGCCCCTGGGCAAGGTCGACAGCCCCTCCGGCCTGGTGGCGCCCGAGAAGCTGAAATACGAGGCCATGACCGACGAGGACATCGCCGACACGATCGCCGCCTTCGGCCGGTCGGCGCGGGCGGCGCGCGAGCTGGGCTTCGACGCGGTCGAGATCCACGGCGCCCATGGCTATCTGATCGACCAGTTCTTCTGGAGCGGCACCAACGCCCGGGAAGATCGCTGGGGCGGCGCGACGATCAGCGATCGCGCCCGGTTCGGCGCCGAGGTGGTCAGGGCGGTTCGCGAGGGAATCGGCGAGGACATCCCGCTGATCCTGCGTCTGTCGCAGTGGAAGTCTCAGGATTACACGGTCAAGAACGCGCATGATCCGGCGGAGCTGGAGGCCTGGCTGACGCCGTTGTCCGAGGCCGGCGTCGATGTGTTTCACTGCTCGCAGCGTCGCTTCTGGGAGCCGGAGTTCGAGGGTTCGGACCTGAACTTCGCCGGCTGGACCAAAAAGGTCACGGGCAAGCCGACCATCACCGTCGGGTCGGTCGGTCTGAACAGCGAGTTCTTCGGCGCCTTCCGGGGCGAAAGCTCCGAGGCGGCGTCGCTGGACAATCTGGTCGAGCGGCTGGAGCGGGAGGAGTTCGATCTGGTCGCCGTGGGCCGCGCCCTGATCACCGATCCGAACTGGCCCAACAAGATCCGTGACGGTGAGACGGTGGGCGGATACGACCGCGCCTCGCTGATGACGCTGGTCTGATCCTTCGGGCCAGGTCGGAGGCTGCTCCGGCTCGGCCCGCGGGCTCATGCCGACTTCCGCTCCAGGATGCGGAAGACCATGTCGTGGTCGTCCTTTTCGGCGGCGGCCTGGGCGACCGCCTCGGTTTCTTCCCATTGGCTCTCGTCGAAGGCGGGGAACCGGGCGTCGCCCTCGGGCGCCGCCTCGACGTCAGTGACGTAGAGCCGTCTGGCGCGCGGCAGCATCGCCTCAAACAGGGCCGTCCCGCCGATCACGCAGACCTCGTGAACGCCGTCGTCCATGGCCGCCTCGCGCGCCATCTCGATCGCCTCGTCCAGATTGGTGCAGACCACGGCCCCCTTGGCCATGCCCTGTTGGTCATAGGAGAGGTCGCGGGTCAGGACGATGTTCAGTCGGCCGGGCAGGGGCTTCAGCGGCAGGCTCTCCCAGGTGGCGCGGCCCATGACGCAGGGCTTGCCCATGGTCACGGCCTTGAAGCGTTGCAGGTCGCTGCGCAGCCGCCAGGGCAGGGCGCCGTCGCGGCCGATCACGCCGTTCCGGCCGCGCGCCACGACAAGAGCGATCTGGGGCAGGTGCATGGGGATCTCCGTCTGCGGCGCAGATCGAGACTTAGCTCTCGCGCTCCAGCCACTTCAACCACTTCCGCTGCATGGCGGTTTCCAGATCGACGCCGGCGCGGTCGCAGTAGATCAGCAGCATGCCCAGCACGTCCGCCGCCTCGTCCGCCAGGGCCTGGGGGTCGGCCGCGCCGCGCGCCCGGCCGGACAGGCGCAGATGTTCGGCGGTCAGCTCGCCCAGCTCCTCCTGCAGCTTCAGCAGGGCCCAGTCCCGGTCGCGGTCGATGGCGTGCTCGCGTGCATAGATGTCGGAGATGCGCAGGACGCTGTCCTGCAAGTCCTTGATATTCATCAGATCGCGACGTCGGCCTTGATGTGCGGCCAGGGCTGGTAGTCGCTGAGGGTGAAGTCCGACAGGTCGTAGGCGAACAGGTCGTCCCTGGCGGCGATCGTCATGGTCGGCAGGGGCAGGGGCTCTCGCGTCAGTTGCAGCTCGGCCTGTGCCAGATGGTTGGAATACAGGTGGGCGTCGCCGAAGGTGTGGACGAACTCGCCCGGCTTCAGCCCCGTCACCTGGGCCATCATCAGGGTCAGCAGGGCGTAGGAGGCGATGTTGAACGGCACGCCGAGGAAGACGTCGGCGCTGCGCTGATACAGCTGGCACGACAGCTTGCCGTCGGCGACGAAGAACTGGAACAGGCAGTGGCAGGGCGGCAGGGCCATGTCGTCGACGTCGGCCGGGTTCCAGGCGGTGACGATGTGGCGGCGGCTGTTGGGATTGGTCTTCAGACTGTCGACCACCCGGGCGATCTGGTCGATGACACGACCGTCGGGGGCGGTCCAGGACCGCCACTGCTTGCCGTAGACGGGACCCAGCTCGCCCTCGGCGTCGGCCCATTCGTCCCAGATGCGGACGTTGTGATCCTTCAGATAGCCGATGTTGGTTTCGCCGCGCAGGAACCACAGCAGTTCGACGATGATCGAGCGCAGGTGCAGCTTCTTCGTCGTCAGCAGGGGGAAGCCCTTCGACAGGTCAAACCGCATCTGGCGGCCGAACACCCCCAGGGTGCCGGTGCCGGTGCGATCATCGCGACGCGCGCCGGTGTCCAGGATGTCGCGCAGCAGGTTCAGATACTGCCGCTCCGGATGGTCGGCCGGAGCCACGGGCAGGGACTGAAGATCAGCGAGGGCGACCTGGGCGTTCATGGGATCAACCTTGAAGCCAGATGAGGTGATTCGGAACGCCGAAACGCGTTCGCGTCCACAGGAATTGCGCGTCGGCGGTCGCCGGTCGGCGCGGCGTTGCCCTGTTTCAACCTGCCTCATCCTCGGGCTTGTCCCGAGGACCCATTCATCCGTGCGGGCGAGCGGTGGATCGGGGCGCATGTCATCGCAGTAGTTCGTGCGGCGGTCGGGATGGGCCCTCGGGACAAGCCCGAGGGTGACGGGATTTTTTGGATTGGGGGATTTTCCCCCTCCACCGCTTCGCGGTCCGGTCGTCGGATCGCGTGTGATCTTCCACCAAGCCGGGGGCGTCGCCCCCTCCACCGCTTCGCGGTCCGGTCGTCGGATCGCATGCGATCCTTCTCCACCCCCAGAAGGCGGAGGAGAAGGCGTGCGCCATCGGCTTCACGGCGGGGGCCTGAAGGGTGCGGGAGGGGCGGAGCGCCGGGCCTCGCCCGGTCTGTAGGATAGAAGTACCGTTTTCGACGAAGGCCTGATGTCGCTCCGCGCGAGGCCTGGACGGGAGGAGCGACGGGGGGCGCTGATTGGCGCCGGCGTCGAATAGCCCCCCGGCGGGCGGGTCGGCCGGCGTGGCCGATCCCCGGAACGGTCGGGATTTCAACCCCGACCCAGCCTCGGCTCCGAAAAGGTTCCCCTCCGCGGTCGAGGCGGCGGGGCCCGTGTGAACAGACCCCGCCCCCGCTGTCTCGCCTCCACCGCCCGCAGGTCGCCGGCCGACGGCCCTCCCGTGCGGCGGAGTGGGAGCATTATGGATGAGGTTTCACCTGCGCCCGGAAGAGGGCTGCAAGTTTCAGGGAAAGGTGAGGGAAATCAGCGAATCCGGGTGTTGAAGTGTGATGGATGACCGCCCTCTGCCAGACGCCTCCCTCTCCCGGTTGGGAGAGGGATTGAGCGCACGGCGGCGCAGCCGTCGTCCTGGCGCTCAAGGGTGAGGGGACGGATGGTGGGGTCGGCGTGAGCCGTGTCACGGGCGGTGCGACGGCTGTCGCCGAAGGCTGGACCGTCCCCTCATCCGTCTCGCTACGCGAGCCACCTTCTCCCAACAGGGAGAAGGGATGTTTGATGCGACCCTCTCCCAACCGGGAGAAGGAGTTGGGACGGCGGCTGTCGCCACGGGCGTGTCAGCCGGCGAAGCCGCCTTCGTCGAGGAAGGCCTGTTCCTCGGGCGTCGTGTCGCGGCCGAGGCAGCGGTTGCGGTGGGGGAAGCGGCCGAAGCGGACGATGATGTCGCGGTGGATGTGGGCGTATTTCAGAACCTCGGGCATGTCGGCGCTGAGGGCGACGGCCGCGTCCTGATCGGCCAGGGCCTCGGAATGTTCGAAGGGGGTGACGAAGAACTGGCGCAGGTCGGCGTCGAACGTCTGAGGGAAGCCGCGATCCCAGGCCTGGCCGGCGAACATCAGCCCCAGGGCGTCGGTGGCGAATTGATGCGCCGTGCCCCGGAAGCTGTTGCGCGGGTATTGATCCAGCAGGATCATCAGGGCCAGCGCGCCTTCGGCCGTCTCGATCCAGTCGTCCAGCTCCCGGCGCGCCGCCGCCCAGTGCAGGTCGTGGGCGGCGTCGCGGAACTGGCGATCGAAGGCGTCGTCCTTGGCGTACCATTTGGCCGCGCCCGCCGCTTTCCAGAAGGCGACGACCGAGGAAGCGGTTATGAGAACGGTCATGACGCAGACTCCGAACGACCCCGTGACCCTAGCCGACCCGCTGCCCGTGTTCCACGACCGCGACTGCGATCTGTCGATCATTCGCGGTCGGCGGGTGGCGGTGATCGGCTACGGCAGCCAGGGACGGACCCATGCCCTGAACCTGCGCGATTCCGGCGTGGCCGACATCGTGATCGGGCTGAAGCCCGGCTCGGCCACCCGGGCCAAGGCCGTCGCCGACGGCTTCGTCGTCAGGACGGCGGGCGAGGCGGCGGCCGGCGCCGACGTGATCGCCGTCATGGTGTCGGACGAGGCGCACCGCGACCTGTATCGCGACGAATTGGAGCCCAATCTGGCGCCCGGCGCGGCCCTGATCTTCGCTCACGGCCTGTCGGTGCGGTTCGGCCTGGTCACGCCGCGCCCGGACCTGGACGTGATCCTGGATTCGCCCAAGGGCATCGGCCCGCGCATCCGCGACCTGTACGAGGCCGGGGAGGGGGTGTTCTGCCTGTTCGGGGTGCATCAGGACGCCACGGGCGGGGCGCATGCCCTGGGGCTGTCCTATGCGGCCGCCCTGGGGTGTGGGCGAAAGGGCATTCTGGAGACGACGTTCGCGGCCGAATGCGAGAGCGACCTGTTCGGCGAGCAGGTGGTTCTGTGCGGCGGAATCGGCGAACTGATCGATGCGGCCTTCATGAAGCTGGTCAGAGCCGGTTATCCGCCCGAGGTGGCCTGGTTCGAGTGTTTCTATGAGGTCAAGCTGGTCACGGACCTGATGTATGAGCGGGGCATGGCGGGGGCGTTCGGCAAGATTTCGAACACGGCCGAATACGGCGCCTATCTGACCGGGCCGCGCGTCATCGGCGAGGCGTCGCGGGCGGCGATGGACGGGGTGCTGGCCGATGTGCGCGACGGGACGTTCGTGAAGCGGCTGATGGCCGACTATGACGCGGGATCGCCGGATCTGCTGGCCCGCCGGCGGGCGCTGGGCCAGCGCACGCTGGAAACCGTCGGCGCGCACCTGAATGCGGTCGCGGCGGAGGCGTCCGAGATCTGAGGGCGAGGCGCCCTCGGGAAGGGCGGAGATCCAAATGGTCGGAGTGGCAGGATTCGAACCTGCGACCCCTGCGTCCCGAACGCAGTGCTCTACCAGACTGAGCCACACTCCGACTTGGAGGCGGGCTTATAGCGAGGGGGTTTCGCCGCCGCAAGCGCCTTGTGACGCGCCGGGCGGCGGCTTTTTCGTTCGATCGATTTCGCCGCGTTTCGGGTGTTGCATCCCCCGCGGCCTTGGCGTATCTCGACCGCCTTCCGGCGATCCGCCGGTTACGCCGATCCTGCTGGGGAATGGTGTAATGGTAACACTCCGGTTTTTGGTACCGTCATTCTAGGTTCGAGTCCTAGTTCCCCAGCCATCGGTTCTCCCGCGCCTCCGTCGCCTTCCACGCCCTGCGGGGCTGCGTCCGCGCGGGTTCGGGATTTCGAGCGGCTTCCGGCCGATTCTGACCACCTCTGACGGGACGGCGCAGGCCGCCCTCCGGGCCTCAGCGCGTGCGGGGCGTCAGGATTTCGCCCAGGCGGTCCGGCGCGCCCTCGATCCGTTCCAGCCGCGGATAGCGCAGGCCGTCGGCGTAGGTCAGGTTGACCGTGCGGAAGCGGTCGCCGGATTTCAGCAGCAGGACGATCGGCCGGTCCGTTCCCTTGGCCGCGGTGACGGCCTCGCGCAGGCGTTCGGCGCTGGCGGCGCGGTCATTGATGGCCAGCAGGTCCCAGCCGACGCCGATGTCGGCCTGGAACGCCGGGCTGCCCCAGCGGATGTTCGACAGGCGGTTGTTCGGCCCGGACAGGGTGAAGCCCAGGGAATACTGGAAGTCGTTGGCCCAGCCGGACATGATCCGCTTCTCGGCGGCGGTCAGGCTGTCGACATAGGTCAGGCGGTAGCCGCCGCGCGCCAGGCCGTCGAGCGGCGCCCTGGCGTCCGGTCCGGCCGCGTCCAGACGGGTGCGCAGGAAGGTCGCCCAGTCACGGGGGTGGACGGCGTTCAGATGGCGCACCACGTCCTCGAACCGGTAGCCCTCGGGTGCGACGACCCCGTCGTTGCGGCCGAAGAAGCTCTTGGCGAAGTCGTCCAGCGAGCGACGGCCGTTGGTCGCCTCGCGGATCAGGGTGTCGGCGTCCAGCCAGACCAGCAGGGCTTCGCGGTAGTAGTCGCCGGTGCCTCGCATCCAGGAGGACCACTGGCCCGGCACGCGATAGCCGAGCAGATTGTGGTTGTTGGTGTCCTGTAACGAGCGCCAGCCGCGCCCCGGCTGATTGTCATAGAAGCCCGCGATCCCGGCCAGGGTGATGAGGGACTCCTCCTTGGTGTGCAGGCCCGAGCGGGCCGACAGGACCTCGCCCCAGTATTCGGTCTGGCCCTCATAGACCCACAGCAGGGTGTTTTGGGTCGGAACGTTGTAGTTGGCGGTCAGCTCGTCGGCTGGCCGCATGTGCTTGCCGTTCCAGGAGTGGACGAACTCGTGCGGCAGCAGATCGCGCGCGCCGTTGTGCTTGTCCCAGGCGGTGAAGAAGTCGGTCGCCCCGGTGTTTTCCGAACTGCGGTGATGCTCCAGGCCGATGCCGCCGATCTGGTTGGTCAGGCCGAACAGGAACTCATAGCGGTCGTAGTGCCGCGCGCCGAACAGACGGTCGGTCTGGTCGACCAGATTTCGGTAGAAATCGAGCTGGGCCTCGGTCGCGGCCAAGTTCTTCGCCTCGTCCGAGACGATGTTGAGGAAGACGTCGCCGTCGGCGCGGTCGATGTTCACCCGGCGATGGTGGGCGCCGGCGAACATGGGGCTGTCGACCAGGGTGTAGAGGTCGACCGGCTTGAACACCGCCGCGCCGCCCTCGAAGCTTTCGGTGTCCAGGGCCACGCCATAGCCCCAGCCCGGCTTCATCCGGACGGTCGGCGCCACCGTGATCCCGGTCGCGTCGTAGCCGGCGGGATAGAGGATGGCCTTCTCCCACTGGAGGTTGACGACGTCGGGGCCCATGACCACCCGCCACTGGCTGCCGTCCGGCTGGGTCAGCCATTCGAACGCGACGTCGATCTCCGTCACGTTCGCCGGGACGTCCAGATGGAAGGCGTAGGGCTCGACCGTGTCGCGCAGCCACTCCAGCCTCTGACCGTTGGCGGTGACGGTCAGTCCCGACAGCAGCTGGATCGGGCCGGTGGCCGCGTGGTTGCCGGGCAGGTATTTCGGATAGAGCAGGGTCAGGGGGCCGGCCGCCGCGACGGGGACGGTCTGTTTCACCCGGATGATGCGGCGCTCGGTGTCCGTGATGTCGGCCTCATACCGGATCACCCCCGGATAGGCGGCCTGGGACGGGGTCGGGATGACCGGCTGGGCGCGGGGCAGGGCCAGGGGCGCCTGGCTCGCCTCGGTCACGACCGCCGTCTGGGCCAGGGCCGGCAGGGCGGCGCCGGCCATCAGGGTGACGATCAGGGCGGCGGGCAGGCGAGCAAGCAACATGACGACACTCTTGCGGCGGAACCAGAGACGGGCGCGCACCGTCGTGTCGTCGGCCCGCCGCGTCAAGGCGTCAGGGATCGCGGCGTGGTCGCAGCCTGGGCCGTCGGACTATGGCAGGGGCGTCAGGCTGATCTCGACGCCGTCGTCCAGAGTGGCGGCGTCGCCGGTCTTCGATCCCATCTGCATCAGGGCGCGCCCGGAACGGGCGACGACCATTCGCGGGTTCGCCAGGTCAGCGCCGTCGTGGTTCAGGTAGGCCTCCAGGATCAGACGGCTTTCGTCGCCGTCGCCTTGTTCAGGCTGAAGGTCGGCGGTGAAGAGATACTGGCCGTCAGCCCCGGTCAGCACGATCTCGGCCTGCCCGCCCTCGCGAATGGCGGTCCGGCCAGAGGCGACCTCGGTGCCCGCGCGCATGACCGACACCTCGATGGCGTAGCGGTTCGGCGTCGCGGCGGCGTCCTGCGCGGACGCCGGAGTGAACAGGGCGAGGGCCGCCAGGGCGGGCGCCAGGGGGACGAAACGCGACAGTCGCATGGTCAGGCTCCTTGCTTGTGCAGGCACCGTCCGGTGACTCGGCCCGGCCGACAAGCGGTCCGGCGGAGAGGAGATGTAGTCGGCGGCGAAGACGGGATCGCGGCGCCGCCCGCTGAAGAGACCGATTTCACTCTAGGAGCGTTCCAGGCCGGCGATGGCTTCGGAGACCTGCTCCGACATCTGGCTGACGATCGCCTGGGCGTCGTAGAGGCCGCGATTGTAGAAGTAGGGGCCGATCTCGCGGGCGAGGAAGTCGATCAGCATCTCCGCCGGCAGATCCCGCAGCTCCATTTCCAGCTCGTCGCGGAAATAGGGGCGTAGCCGCGCCTTGATGTCGGCGATCTCCTCGCGGCTGAACCGGATCGGCTTCATGCGACCTCCGCCAGGGCTTCTTCGGCGGCGATCCAGGCGGCCTCGGCAGCGTCGAGATCGGCCTGGGTCCGGGCCCGCGCGCGGGTCAGGCCCTCCAGCTTCTTCGGATCGCTGACGGCGGCGTTGGCCAGGTCGTCGTCGATGCGGGCGACCTCGGCCGCCAAGCGCGACATCTCGGCTTCGGCCTTCTTGACCGCGTGGCGCAGGGTCGAGGGAGAGGGGCCGGATCTTTTGCTGGTCCTATCGTTGGCCCCGCGGGGGCTCTCTGCCTGAGGGTGTTCTGCGGCGGTTTCCGCCGCCGGTTCATTCTTTACCTGCGACGGCTTCATGCCGGCCTGTTTGGCGCGGTCGAGGACGAACTTCGCATAGTCGTCCATGTCGCCCTCGAACGGGACGACCTTTCCGTCCGCCGCCAGCCACAGCCGGTCGGCCACCAGTTCCATCAGGGACCGATCGTGGGTGATCAGGATGACCGCGCCCGTATACTCGTTCAGCGCGTCCAGCAGGGCCCGGCGGCTGTCAATGTCCAGGTGGTTGGTCGGTTCGTCCAGAATCAGGATGTGGGGCGCATCCATCGCCACTAGATTCAGCAGCAGGCGAGCGCGTTCGCCGCCGGACAGGGCGTCGACCTTGGTCTCCTGTTTCTCGAACGGCAGGCCGAACTGGGCCAGGCGGCTGCGGCGGCTGCTCTCCGAGGCGTCCGGCATGGCGCGGCGGATGATCTCCAGCGGGGTGTCGGTCGGGTCCATCGCCTCGATCTGGTGCTGGTGGAACCAGCCGACCCGCATCTTGCCGTCGCGATGGAACTCGCCGGTCTCGATGCTCAGGGCCTTGGCGATCAACTTGGCGAAGGTCGACTTGCCCGCCCCGTTGACGCCCAGCAGGCCGATGCGGTCGTCCAGGTCCATCCGCAGATTGAGGTTCCGGAGGATCGGCTTGCCCGGCTCATAGCCGACATTGGCGCGTTCGAGACGGATCAGGGGCGGGGGCAGGGGGCGTTCGGGCGACGGCAGGACGAAGGGGGCGACGCGCTCCTCGGGCGGCAGTTCGATCCGCTCCATCTTCTCCAGCTTCTTGACGCGCGATTGGGCCTGGGTCGCCTTGGACGCCTTGGCCTTGAACCGGTCGATGAACTTCTGCAGGTGCGCCCTTTCGGCCTCCTGCTTGGACTTGGTCGCCTCCATCAGACGCAGCTTCTCGGCCCGCGTCTTTTCGAAGGTGTCGTAGTTGCCGGTGTAGAGATCCAGCTTGCGGTTCGAGAGATGCAGGATGTGGGTGCAGACCTCGTTCAGCATCTCCCGGTCGTGAGAGATGATCAGTGCCGTCGCCGGATAGCGCTTGAGCCGGGCCTCCAGCCACAGGGCGCCTTCCAGATCGAGGTAGTTGGTCGGTTCGTCGAGCAGCAGCATGTCCGGTTCGGCGAACAGGGCCGCCGCCAGCGCGACCCGCATGCGCCAGCCGCCCGAGAAATGCGACATGGGGCGCAGGATGTCCTCCTGGCTGAACCCGAGGCCGACCAGGATTTCGGATGCGCGGGCCGGGGCGGCGTCGGCGTCGATCTCGATCAGCCGGCCCCAGATTTCGCCCATCTCCTCGGGCTCGGCCGTCTCCAGCCGGGTCAGCAGGTCATGTCGCTCGACGTCGGCTTCCAGGATGGTGTCCAGCACGCTGACCGGGGTGGCCGGATGTTCCTGATCGACCGAGCCGATGCGGGCGGTCTTGGGCAGACTGACCTCGTCGCCGTTGGCGGTCAGTTCGCCCAGGATGACCTTGAACAGGGTCGACTTGCCGATGCCGTTGCGGCCGACCAGCCCGACCTTGGCTCCCGGCGGCAGGCTGACCGAGGCGTCGTCCAGAAACTGGCGGCCCCAGGCGTTGAGTGTCAGGTTCTTGATCTGGAGCATGAGGTCGTCAGTCGTCGGAAAGATCGGGCGCGAGCGGTCGCCGGCCGCGCATTGAGGCGAAAATAAGCAGCGGTTGGAAACCGGGGAGACCGCCGCTATAAGCCCGCGACCCTCAATCTCCCAACAAGAAGTCACTCCCATGACCGAACGCACCTTCTCGATCATCAAGCCCGACGCCACGCGCCGCAACCTGACCGGCGCCGTCAACGCCGTGATCGAGGCCGCCGGCCTGCGCATCGTCGCCCAGCGCCGCGTCAAGCTGACGACCGAACAGGCCAAGAAGTTCTACGAAGTCCACGCCGAGCGCCCGTTCTACGGCGAGCTGGTCGAGCAGATGACCGCCGAGCCGGTCGTCGTTCAGGTGCTGGAAGGCCCGAACGCCGTCGCCGCCTATCGCGAAGTCATGGGCGCCACCAACCCGGAACAGGCCGCCGAAGGCACCATCCGCAAGCAGTTCGCCCTGTCGATCGGTGAAAACTCGGTCCACGGTTCGGACAGCTTGGAGAACGCCGGCATCGAGATCGCCCAGTTCTTCACCGAAGACCAGATCGTCGGCTAAGGCGCTTCGCGCCAGACATCGAAGAAGCCCCGGAGCGATCCGGGGCTTTTTTGGTTTGGGCCTGTTCTTGTGAGTGCCGACGTCCCGCCTCACCGAGCATCCCGGCGAAGGCCGGGATCCAGATGGCGAACTTCGTCTTTTGGGTGGTTCGATCCATCGCCCCGCCTCGACGACCCGGAGTTCGATCTGGATTCCGGCCTTCGCCGGGATGCACGGAGGGGGGAGGCGACGGCACGCCCGCACGCGCTCTAGCTGAGGGTTCGGCAGAAGTCCGACAGAACGGCGGGGTAGAGGTCGTGCTCCGCACCGAGAACCCGCGCCGCCAGGGTCTCGACGGTATCTTCGGCCTGCACCGGGACGCGCGCCTGGCCCAGGATCGGGCCCTCGTCCACGCCCTCGGTCACCAGATGCACCGTGCAGCCCGCCTCGGTGTCGCCGGCGGCCAGGGCGCGGGCGTGGGTGTCGAGGCCCGGATAGAGGGGCAGCAGGCTGGGGTGGATGTTCAGCATCCGTCCCTGCCATTTTCGGACCAGCCACGGCGTCAGCAGCCGCATATAGCCGGCCAGGGCCACGACCTCGACGCCTCTGTGTTCCAGCTCGGCCTGGATCGCCCGCTCATGCCCCTCGCGATCCTTGCCGAACGGCCGGTGATCCACAGCGATGGCCTCGACCCCGGCCGCCCGTGCGCGCGCCAGTCCGCCCGCGTCCGGACGGTTCGAAAGCACCAGCACCACCTCATAGGCCGCATCCATCGGCTGTCCCGCCGCGATCAGCGCCGCCATGTTCGATCCGCCGCCCGAAATCAGGACGGCGACGCGGCGGCGATGGACGGGGGCGGGGGCGGCGGTCATGGCGGCGGCTGGATGGCCGCTCCCGGCGCGCTTGGCAAGGCGACGCCCGCCCGCCTTTCTGGAACAGTCGCTGCGGGGGAGTTTGAGATGAGCACGATCGAGACGCCCGGCCCGGCGCGCCTGCCAGTGATCGACAGCCTGCGGGCGCTGGCGCTGTGGGGCGTCATCGCCATGAACATCCTGTCCATGGTCATGGCGCTGGACGCGGCGGCGGTGATCGAAAGGGCGGGGCCCGCAGACTTCGCGGTCGCCGCTTTCGACCTGATCCTGGTTCAGGGCAAGGCGCGGTCGGTGTTCGCCTTCCTGTTCGGCGTGGGCTTCGGACTGCTGATGTCACGCACCGGGCCGGGCTTCATCGGCTTTTATCTGCGGCGCATGGCGGTGCTGCTGGCGATCGGCCTGTTCAACCTGGCCTTCCTGTTCTGGGGCGACATCCTGATCCTCTACGCCCTGCTGGGCATGGTGCTGATGCTGTTCCGGCGGTGGAGCGATCGGTCGATCCTGACCCTGGGGCTGATCCTCATCCTGGCGCCCCCGCTGATCGCCGGGGCGATAGAAGCGGTCACAGGCGCGCCGATCCGCGGTCTGTCGGGCCTGACCTCGGCGGAGGGATGGCGGCTGATCGAGGCCCGCGCGCCGATCTATGCCGAGGGCTCCTACCTCCAGGTCGTGGCCGCCAACCTGCGCTACTACGTCGATCATAACCTGCACGACACGGCCTATGTCCTGACCTATGATCTCGGCGTACTGGGCCTGTTTCTTCTGGGCCTCTGGACGGCGCGGAAAGGCGTGTTCGCCGACATCGCGGCGTGGCGGCCGCGCCTGCGCCGCATCGCCTGGATCTGCCTGCCGATCGGCTTTGTGCTCAGCGCCGTGCATGGCTCCGGCCGGATGGGGATCGAGGCGGGCCCGTTGCTGCGCGCCGCCGTCACCGCCGCCTATGTCGGCCTGCCGGTCATGGCCATGGGCTACGCCGCCCTGTTCACCCTCTGGCTGTCCGGCAAGGGGAAATGGCTGCAGAGAGGCCTGACCCCGATGGGGCGCATGGCCCTGACCGGCTATCTGGCGTCCAACCTGATCGGGGGCTTCATCTGGTACGGCTGGGGGCTGGGCCTGATGGGCGACATCAATGTCGCGGGGATGGCCGCCATCGGTCTGGCGATCTTCGTGGCGCTGTGCGTCTTCAGCGCGATCTGGCTGAAGCGGTTTCGGCAGGGACCCGCCGAGGCCCTGTGGCGTCGCCTCAGCGGCAGAAGATCGCGGCCCGCCTGACGGCCGTATACGAAAATGCGCGCGCGGGCTTGCGAAGCGGCCGGGCCCGGACGTAGCGTCCCGATCCTGTTCAAGGGCCTGTTGTCCCGGGGGATGTATCCATGACGCGCCTTCTGTCTTTCGCCTGCGCCGCCCTGGCGCTGGCCGCCGTGAGCATGCCGGTTCTGGCCCAGTCGCCGGGCGCCATGCAGTCCGCGCCCGACCGGTTCCGCAACGCCAACGCCCAGGCCGTAGAGGCCGACTGGGCCCGCGCCCCGGTGGCCGAGCAGGAGGTGGTGACGAAGGGGTCGGTGACCGCCCATGGCCAGACGCTACGCTACTCCGCCACGGCGGGCACCCTGACCATCCGCGACGACGCGGGCATGCCGACGGCCAGCCTGTTCTTCACCGCCTATACGCTGGACGGCCAGCCTGCAGGGCGCAGGCCGGTGACCTATCTCTATAACGGCGGCCCGGGCTCGCCGACGATCTGGCTGCACATGGGCTCGTTCGGCCCGGTGCGGATCCTGACGGACGAGCCGGTGGTCGAGCGGCCGGCGCCTTTCCGCTTCGGTCCCAACGACATGACCCTGCTGGACCAGACCGATCTGGTGTTCATCGACATGGTCGGCGCCGGATACTCGCGGCCGCTGGGCGAGACGCCGGGTTCGGCCTTCTGGGGCGTGGATCAGGACGCCGACGCCTTCACCCGCGCCATCATGCGCTACACGACCAAATACAGCCGCTGGACCAGCCCGAAATACATCATCGGCGAGAGCTACGGCACGCTGCGCGCCGGGGCCGTCGCCTACAACCTCGAGAACCAGGGCATGCCCCTGAACGGCGTGGTGCTGCTGTCGTCGATCATGAACTACGGCGTACGCCAGCCGGGATTTTCGTCCAACTACATCGGCCTGTTCCCGACGTTTGCGGCCACGGCCTGGTATCACAACAAGGTGCCCAACCGCCCGGCTGACGTGGAGACCCATGTCCAGCGCGCGCGTGAGTTCGCCCTCGGCCCCTATGCGTCTGCGCTGGCTAAGGGATCGATGATCTCCGACGCCGAGCGGGCCTCGATCGCCCGCCAGATGAGCGAACTGATCGGCCTTTCGCCCGAATATATCGACCAGGCCAATCTGCGGGTCGAACTGGGCGGATTCCGCAAGGAGCTGCTGCGCGACCGCCGCCGCACCATCGGCCGCCTGGACATGCGCTATCTCGGCATGGATGCGGATGCGGCGGGCGGGGACCCGGAGGAGGATCCCTCGTCGAGCGCGATCACCGGCGCCTATTTCAGCGTGTTCCGGGACTATGTGGCCAACACCTTGAACTACAAGACCAATGTCGAGTACCGCATGTCGGCGCGCGGCCTGCCGGGCTTCAACTGGAACTGGAGCCACCGTCCGCCGGTGGGCGGGCCGCAGACGACGCCGAACACGGCCGTCGATCTGGCCACGGCGATGCGGCGCAATCCCTATCTGAAGGTGCTGGCGCTGAACGGCTACTACGACGCCGCCACGCCCTTCTTCTCGACCGAGTTCGACATGGCCCAGATGATGCTGGAGCCCGAGGTCCGGGGGAACGTCGCCTTCACCTACTATGACGGCGGCCACATGATGTACACGAGCCGCGAGGCGCTGGAGGAGCTCCACGCCGACCTGAAGGGGTTCTACGCCGAGACGGTCAACGGCGGGGCGCGTTAGGGGCGTTCGGAGTTCGGCTCAGCCAATAGAGTGGCAGTTGTAGGCAAAGGGGGATGCAACGATGCTGACAATGCTCTTGGCGACATTGGTTTTGGGGGCTGAGACGGTAAGAGTGGAGGTCGCCCCGAAATTTATGAATGGCGTCCACATGGCCTGTGAGGCGTCATTCGACGTGGTAGTCGAAGACACGGCCTATTATCAGGGTGACGCCGTAGCCGTTGCGGGAAGTTTTTCGCTCTACAACTGGCCTGACGGCAGTCGAGTTTTCGTTGGCATGAAACTCGGCGTTTCTCGAGACGGAGAAAACTATACTGCGCCGTCTGACGCCTACGTGGTGAATGGGTTCCATACGAACCTTGGCGAACAACAAGCACAGTCACCCGCAGAGAGTCCGAGGTTCCGCCTCTTTGTTTTTGATGCGGGTGGCCACCAAACGGTGGAGGCGCTCTGGGGGATCAGCTTCCAGAACCGGCTCGATGTTGCTTACACACTCGAAAATGGGACGGTGCCGATGATTTTCGCTGTCGACTTTACTCCCGAGCATGGTGAGGCTTGGGAACGTTGCGTTTCTGCGCTGACAGGCCGTGACGCGTAAGGGGGGCACCCGTTCGAGGCTTTGGGGAAACGCCTAGTTAAAGCGGTTCACCAGCAGGTGGTTGGGCATGCAATGCGCCAGCCCTCTCCCGCCGGGAGAGGAGCCGATGTTCACGAAGCCACCAACTGCCCGCAGACGAAGGCCGTCTCGCCGGCTTCCAGCAGTCCCGCCAGCACCTCCTCGGCGTTTTCCGGGCTCACGATCAGGATGAAGCCGACGCCGCAGTTGAAGGTGCGGCGCATCTCGTGGTCGCTGATGCCTCCGGTCTCGGCCAGCCACTGGAAGACGTGCGGCATCGGCCAGGCGTCCCAGTCGAACGCCGCCTCCAGACCCTCGGCGATGCAGCGGGGCGGGTTCTCGATCAGGCCGCCGCCGGTGATGTGGGCGCCCGCCTTGACCAGACCGGCCTTCATCAGGGGCAGGACCGACTTCACATAGATGCGGGTCGGCTCCATCAGGGCCTGGGCCAGCGACCGGTCACGGGCGAACGGCGCGTCGTCGCCCCACGACAGGCCGGACTTCTCGACCACCTTGCGGATCAGGGAATAGCCGTTGGAGTGGGGGCCGGACGAGCCGACGCCGATGATCAGGTCGCCCGGATGCTGGCGATCCAGATAGGGCAGGGCGTGGCCGCGTTCGACGGCGCCGAGCGAAAAGCCGGCCAGGTCATAGTCGCCGTCCGAATACATGCCCGGCATCTCGGCCGTTTCGCCGCCCACCAGGGCGCAGCCGGCCTGACGGCAGCCCTCGGCGATACCGGCGACCACGCGGCGCGCGTCGTCCACGCTCAGCTTGCCCGTCGCATAGTAGTCCAGGAACAGCAGGGGCTCGGCGCCCTGGGCCAGTAGGTCGTTGACGCACATGGCCACCAGATCGACGCCGACGCCGTCATGACGGCCGGTTTCGATGGCGATCTTCAGCTTGGTGCCGACCCCGTCGGTGGTGGTGACGATCAGGGGGTCGTTGAACCCGGCCGCCTTCAGGTCGAACAGGGCGCCGAAACCGCCCAGCGACGGCTCCGATCCGGGCCGCGCCGTGGACTTGGCCAGAGGCTTGATCGCGTCCACCAGCAGTTCGCCCGCGTCGATGTCCACGCCGGCGTCAGCGTAGGTCAGGCCGTTGTGGAGCTTGTCGGTGTTGTCGCTCATGGGTCACGGACCTGGGCTGGAATAGGACGAGGAGGGCGGGAATCGCGGCGGAATTGCGTTGCGGCTCTTGCCACAAGGCGGTCGCCGGGGGCTATAGCATCCGAATGACGCCGATCACCACCAATGAGGCGCTGGCCGAGTTTTGCGCCCGCCTGTCCACGGCCCCCTTTATCGCGGTCGACACCGAGTTCATGCGGGAAACGACCTATTGGCCGAAGCTGTGCCTGATCCAGGCGGCGTCGTCCGAGCATGAGGGGATCATCGATCCGCTGGCCGAGGGGCTGGACCTCGCCCCCTTCCTTGACCTGCTGCGCGATCCGAACATCGTCAAGGTGTTCCACGCCTGTCGCCAGGACGTGGAGATCTTCGTGCGGCTGGGCGCCATGCCCCGGCCCCTGTTCGACACCCAGGCCGCCGCCATGGCCGCCGGGTTCGGCGATCAGGTCAGCTATGATTCCATCGTCCGCCAGATGCTGAAGGTCGATCTGGACAAGGGCAGCCGCTTCACCGACTGGTCGCGCCGGCCGCTGTCGGACGCCCAACTGCACTACGCCATCGGCGACGTGACGCACCTGGCGGCCCTCTATCCCAAGTTGCGCGACCGGCTGGCGCGCGAGAACCGTCTCGACTGGGTGATGTCGGAGATGGAGGATTTCGTCGATCCGGCGCTGTACGACACCGATCCGGAAAACGCCTGGAAGCGGCTGAAGCCCAAGAAATATTCGGCCAGGTACCTGGCGGCGTTCAAGACCGCCGCCGTCTGGCGCGAACGGGCGGCGCAGGAGCGCGATCAGCCGCGCGGCCGCATCCTGAAGGACGAGGCCATCGACGAGATCGCCACCCAGGGCCCGACCGACGTCGAGGCCTTCAACCGCATGCGTTCCGTGCCCAAGGGCTTCGGCGGGTCGCGCCTGGGGCTGGAGCTGATCGAGGCGCTGAAGGTCGCCCTGGCCGATCCGGAGGCCCATGCGCCCAAGCTGCAGCGCCCGGCCCACAACCAGCCGGCGCCGCCGTCGGTGGTCGAACTGCTGAAGGTGCTGCTGAAGGCCAAGAGCGACAACGCCGGCGTGGCCTCCAAGCTGATCGCCACCGTCGCCGATCTGGAAAAAATCGCGCTCAGCGACGACGCCGACATCGACGCCATGAAGGGCTGGCGCCGCCAGCTGTTCGGCGAGGACGCGATCAAGCTGAAAAGGGGCGAGATCGCCCTGGTCCTCAACGGCCCGCGCGTCGAGGTGGTCGAGATCGAGGGATAAATCCGTCGATCGCTCGCTCGCCGGACGTTTCGCTGGCTAAGGTCGCCGTCGGGTGTCGCCGCCCCGGGTCATCGAGATCAGTGAAGCTGGGTCCTCGGGTTCGCTGGCGCGCCGCGAGGATGACGATGGAGGGAGGGATTGATTCAATCGAACCAACCCTCGGACAGGTCCCGCCATTCCGGATTCTCTGTCTCGATCAGTTTCAGCTTCCAGGTGCGAAGCCAGTGCTTGATCTGTTTCTCGCGCTTGATGGCCGCGACAACGGATTCGAACGGCTGATACCAGACCAGGGTGCGGCATCGGTAGTCCGCCGTGAACCCTTCAAAATGCCCGATCTTGTGTTGCCAAACGCGTTCGTACAGGTTGCTGGACATGCCTGTGTACAGGGTGCCGTTGCGGCCGCTGGCGACGATGTAGGTCGCGATGAAGACCCGGTGTGTTTCTCTCACTTCTCACCCCCCCTGTCGTCATCCTCGGGGTGCGTAGCGAACCCGAGGACCCAGCCGTATCGGTCTGAATACCAGCCAGCGCCGTTTGCGTATCGTGGGTTTGTGAGGCTGGGTCCTCGGGTCTCGGCTGCGCCTCGTCCGAGGATGACGATGGGGTGAGGGCTACGGCTGCGCCGCCGGCTCCCACAGCTCAATCGCATTGCCTTCGGGGTCGTGGATGCGGGCGAAACGGCCGACCTCTGGCATGGCGTCCCATTCCGGCTTCGTGATCACCTCGATTCCGGCGGCGGTCAGCGAGGCTTTCAGTCCGTCGAGGTCGTCGACGCGGAAGTTCAGCATGAAGGCCTTGTCGGCGGCGAAATAGTCGCTGTCCTGCTTGAAAGGCGAGAACACCGTCAGCCCCGCCTGCTGGGGCCAGACATAGACGCCCGGCGGCGCGCCGACGCCCAGGTGCTCCAGGTACCAGGCGGCCAGGGCCTCCGGATCCTTCGATCGAAAGAAGAAGCCGCCGATTCCCGTAACCGCCATGCGTCACCTTCACCGCTACCTAGACCCGCCTTGTAACACGCCCGGGGCCAGCCGACACGCAGCCGTGTAGCTTGTTGGCCGGCGGGGATCGTGGGACCGTCCGGGTGGAAAGGGGGCTCCATGAGCCTGCATCGGGTTTTCGCGCTGGTATTGGCCGTCGTGGCCTTGGCCACCGGGCCGACGTCCGCCCATGCCCTTCAGGATGAGCGCGCCGCGCCGCCGCCTCTCCTCGAAGAGCTCGAGAGGCTGTGCCTTCGCGCCAAGGGCGATCACGTCTGGACCTGGTCCTGGGCCCGGGCGAGCGGATTTGAAGACATGGATCCCTCGGCCGTAACGACCTTCAGCCTTTGGGGTTTCGCTCGTGATCTGCGCGGCATGACGCGGACCGTTGACGGTGTTGAGTATCGCCTCATGACGGCGATTGGCGGTTCTCGCCCCGTTGGATCGGACGCCCGTACGGATGGGCATCAAGCGACGTTTTGTTGGGTCTCGGCCCGCCCCCAGGATCGTCGACGCACCGTGGCCGATGTCGGGCGTCTGCTGCGGGTTCCCTCTTACCGCGTGGGGAACTCAAGGCTCTTTCCGTGGCTCGAACAGGATGGCGAGCGCCGACGCGTCAGCCGCACCGCCTTCGAGCGGGATTTCCACCGCTTGGTTCGTGAGGACCACATGCAACTGGTCAGCGTGACCCACGACAAGGACTGGGTGCACCTGGGCTACTTCCGTCGGCGCGATCCGGCGGCGGAGCCGGACTCGCTCGGCCGATACTGACCGGCGATCAGATATCCAGCTTCAGTCCCATGGCCTCGGCCAGAGCCTTCGCCCGACGCCGGGTCTGTTCGCCCAGCAGCACGTCTGCATAGCCGTCCGAGGCCGTCAACTTCAGCGTGTCGCCCTGCACCCGCACGGCCGCATTGGCGAGAAGCTGCGGCGAACGTCCCGACAAGTCGCAGCCCAGACGCATGGCCAGCCCCAGGGCCCGGGCGCGGGCGCGGGCCGTATCGTCCAGCAGGCGGTCCACGGCCTCCGGCTGGGGCGTCGAGGGCGGCCCGGCGTAGCGGGCGTTCAGCACGGCGGCCAGGAAGGCGCGCTCAGGGTGGGTCTGTCCGGCGACCGGGGCGCGCAACACCTGATCGACGACCAGCTCGACCCGGTGATCGGGGTGTAGCCGCGCCCCCAGGTCGGCCAGGCGGCAGGCGGCCCGCGCCAGCACCTCGTCCCGCGTCGGTCCGAACGCCGGGGGAAGGGCGGCGATCACCTGTCCGAGCCAGGCGTGCAACGCCTCGGGCAGATGCGGCGACACCCCCTGTCTGACACCCAGGGCCATGGCGCCCGCCAGCAGCGGATCCTCAAGCGGACCCGCCGCGTCCAGCGCCTCGAACAGCAGGCCTTCGCGCAGGCCCCAGGCCGAGAACTGGATGGTCTTCAAGTTCAGGCGCTCGATCAGCCCCTCCAGAACCAGGGCGGAGTAGGGCAGGGTCTCGGCGCGCTTCTTTGACACGCCCGGCAGACGTTCAAGGCTGGCCTTCGACTGTTGCGCCATCAACCGCGCCAGGTCGCGCGCCTCGGCCGCCGGCATGGCGTATTGATGCACGATGCGCAGCGGATAGTCGGTCCGCGCCATATGCACCTGCGCCAGGGCCCGCCAGCCGCCGCCCACGGCGTGCAGCACGTCGGCCGAGAACCTGTCGGACGCCGGCTTCAGCACCTGTCCGATGCGGGTCTTCAGGCGACCGGCGTCGAACCCCTTTGGGTCGGCCAGGCTGAACGGCCCGAGGGGCAGGGTCACCCCCGGCCTCTGTCCGCCCTCGCCGATGCGGATCAGCTCCAGGCTGGACCCGCCCATGTCGGCGGCCACGCCTCGTGCGCCGGGATCGCCGGCCATGACGCCGAGGGCCGCGTATTTCGCTTCCTCCTCGCCGGAAAGGACTCGGACCTTCAGTCCGGTCTCGGCGGCGACCCGATCACAGAAGTCGGGCCCGTCCGTGGCTTCGCGCACAGCGGCGGTGGCGGCGACGAAGCTGTAGGCCGGCCGCACCCCTTCCAACACGGCGGCGAAGCGGCGCAGCGCCGTCAGGGCTGTCTCGACCCCGTCCTTGGAAAGCCGCCCGGTCGCCGGCAGGTCGCGGCCCAGCCCGGCCAGCACCTTCTCGTTGAACACGGTCCAGATGGCGCGGCCGTCCAGCCGGTACAGGACCAGGCGCACGGAGTTCGAGCCGATGTCGATGACCGCCGCCTCTGTGGCCGGCGTCGTCAGCAGGTCCTTCACGCCTCAGGTCTTCCCCACGCCCGGCCTATTTGCCGGGCCTCACATAGCGCAGGGCCTCGGGCTTCGTCTTCACCTTTCGACCGCGTCCGGACAGGCTGGGGTTGGTCATGAAATACTGATGCGCGGAGAACGGCCGGGCGGGATCGGACGGCGTCAGCCGCTCATAGTCGCCGTCGGGCTTCAGGATCCAGCTCTGCACGTCGTCCTTCAGGTTGGCGACCATGATCTGGTCCAGCACCTGGTCGTGGACGGTGGCGTTGCGGATCGGGGCCATGACCTCGACGCGTCGTTCCAGATTGCGGGTCATCCAGTCGGCCGAGGACACGAACACCTTGGCCTTGTCGTGCGGCAGGTCGCGTCCGTTGGCGAAACAGATGATGCGGCTGTGCTCGAGGAAGCGGCCGACGATCGACTTGACCCGGATGTTCTCCGACAGGCCCGGCACGCCCGGCCGCAGACAGCAGATGCCGCGCACCACCAGATCGATCCGCACCCCCCACTTGCTGGCGCGATACAGGGCGTCGATGATCTCCGGATCGACCAGGGAGTTCAACTTGACCCAGATGGCGGCGGGCTTGCCCATGGCGGCGGCCGACATCTCCTTGCCGATCAGCTCCAGCAGGGTCGATTTCATATTCAGCGGCGACACGACCAGCGCTTCCAGCGCCTCGGGCGTGGCGTAGCCGGTGATGTAGTTGAACACCCGGCTGGCGTCGCGGGCCAGGGCGGGGTCGGAGCTGAACAGGCTCAGGTCGGTGTAAACCTTGGCCGTCACGGGGTGATAGTTGCCGGTGCCGAAATGGCAGTAGGTCTTCAGCCCCTCGCCCTCGCGACGGACCACCACGCTCAGTTTGGCGTGGGTTTTGTACTCGACGAAGCCGAAGACGACGTGGACGCCCGCACGCTCCATGGCCCGGGCCCAGCGCAGATTGGCTTCTTCGTCGAACCGCGCCTTGATCTCGACCAGGGCGGTGACGTTCTTGCCGTTCTCGGCCGCCTCGATCAGGGCCGCGACGATCGGGCTGTCCTTGGAGGTGCGGTAGAGCGTCTGCTTGATGGCGATGACGTTCGGGTCGCGGGCGGCCTGGCGCAGGAACTGGACCACCACGTCGAAGCTCTCGAACGGGTGGTGGATCAGGATGTCCTTCTCGCGCACGGCGGCGAAGACGTCGCCGCCCTGGTCGCGCACCCGTTCCGGATAGCGCGGCTCATAGCCGGGGAACTTCAGCTCGGGATGGCCGGCCGGGATCAGCTCGGACAGCTGGGCCAGGCCCAGCATGCCGTCGACCAGCACCACGTCCTGCGGCGCGGCCTCAAGCTCGCCGACGATGAACTCGCGCAGGTCGTCGGGCATGGCCGCCTCGATCTTGACCCGCACCACCTCGCCCAGACGCCGCTGCTTAAGGGCCTCCTCATATTCGAGGACCAGATCCTCGGCCTCTTCCTCCACCTCGATGTCGCTGTCGCGGATCAGGCGCAGCAGGCCCTTTTCCAGCACCTCGCAGCCCGGGAACAGGTGATCGATGAACAGCAGCAGCATCGATTCCAGGGTGAGGTAGCGCCGCCGCCCCTTGGCCGAGCGGCCGTCGGTCGGCAGCTCCCAGAAACGCCTCACCTGGGTCGGCACCGGCACCAGGGCATACAGGGTGCGGTTGTCGCTGTTGCGCTTCAGCTTCAGCGCCAGGGAGAAGCCGAGATTGGGCAGGAAGGGGAAGGGGTGCGCCGGGTCGATGGCCAGGGGCGTCAGGACGGCGAACAGCTGGTTCAGGAACTCGGGCTCCAGCCGCTCTTTCTCGGTCTGGGTGATCTTGGACGAGGAGATGACCTCGATCCCGGCCCCGGCCAGCTCGACGCGCAACTGCGCCCAGCGGCCCTGCTGCTCGGCCATCAACTCCCCGGCCTGTACGTTGATGCGCTCCAACTGTTCGGCCGGGGTCAGGCCGTCGGCCGACAGGACCCGCACCCGCTCGCGCACCTGGCCCTTCAGACCCGCCACCCGGGTCATGAAGAATTCGTCCAGATTGTTGGCCGAGATCGACAGGAACCGAAGCCGCTCCAGCAGGGGATGCGCGGGGTTGGCGGCCTCTTCCAGGACGCGGGCGTTGAACTTCAGCCAGCTGATCTCGCGATTGAAGAAGCGGGCCGGCGAGGTCATCAGCGCCTCGTCCAGCACGAACTGGGGCGCGCGGGAGGAGGGCACGGTCTCGCCGGCGGGCGTCTCCTTGATCGGCGCGTCCTGGGCGGCGGCGCGGGAAGCGGAAGCAGGTGAGAGGACGTCGTCGGTCATGCGGTGATCTTGGTCGGCGATTGCGACACTCGCAACCACGCGGCGGTTCGTCGCGGACGGATCAGTCGTCCCCGGCCACGCCTTCCAGCGCCTGACGGGCCAGGGCGCGGGTGACCGGGCGGTGCAGGGCGTCCATGCGCGCCACGATGTCGGCCGCCGCGTCCGCCGAGCGGTCGATGCGGCGGACCAGATAGTCGACCACGTCTTCGCCGGGCGTCATGGCGCGCTCGGCGAAACGGGCGCGCAGAATGGCGGCCAGGACCACGTCGTCCGGGGCCTCGATCGCCACCACCCGCATGGCGTCCAGTCGCGAACGCAGGTCGGGCAGGGCGGCCTTCCAGAGGCGCGGGGAGGGCCGGGACACCAGCAGCAGGGCGCCGCCGTCCGCCTGGGCCAGGTTGATGAGGTGGAACAGCGCCTCCTCGTCGGCGTCCTGGGCGATGTCCAGCAGGACGGGCCGCCCCTCCAGCTCCAGCGGATCGACCAGGGCGGCCTCGGCCCCGTTCAACCCCACGGCGCCCAGTCGTTCGGCCCAGATGGCCGCCAGCCGGCTCTTGCCGCTGCCGGCCGGCCCGCACAGGGCCATCACCCGTCCCGCGCCGTCGGGCCAGCGCGACAGGACGTCGAACGCCTCGATGTTGCAGTCCGAGCGCACGAAATCCGCACCCAGGTCGGGCGCGTCGTTGTGCAGCGGCAGGCGCAGCTGATCGGTCATGGCGTGTCGCGCCGACATGGCTGGAACCTAGCACCAGCGGCGGCGCGGACGGTTAATGCGGCCGGGGAGATCGGGGACAAGGCGTCGCGCCTGTGGATCGCCGCCGCCATGGACCGTCCCTCAGAGCCGACCCTGCAGGGCCGGGGTGATCTTGTTCGCCTCCATCTCGACGATGGCGAAGGTGGCCGCTCCCTCGATGTGGAACGGGTCCTGGGTCAGCAGCTCGGCCAGGTCGTCATGGGAGACGCGGTCCGACACGATCAGCACGCCGCCCGTCCGCGATTTCAGCGGCCCGGTGACCAGGAACAGGCCGGACGCCACATGCGGGTCCAGCCAGGCCCGATGCGCGGGCCGCACCGCGTCCACGATCTCGGTGGCGGCCGTATAGGTCAGGGTGACGATGAACATAGGGCTCTCTCGGGGTCCGTATCGCCGTGATATGTGGATTCGCGGAGGCCGTCACAACCGGGCCCGGACGCCTCCGACCTTGACTTTCGGGGGCGATGGTGGCCCTTCCGCCCCTTCCGTTTCCCGCCGCCCGCGCGGCCGAACCCAGACGATTCCCCATATGCACGCCTATCGCTCCCACACCTGCGGCGCCCTCCGTTCCTCGGACGCGGGCGCCAATGTGCGCCTCTCGGGCTGGGTTCACCGCAAGCGCGACCACGGCGGCCTGCTGTTCATCGACCTGCGCGACCACTACGGGCTGACCCAGCTGGTCTTCCATCCGGAGACGCCGGGCTTTGATCTGGTCGAGCGTCTGCGCGCCGAGAGCGTCATCAAGGTGGACGGCGAGGTCATCGCCCGCGACGCCTCGGTGGTGAACCCAAACCTGCCGACGGGCGAGGTCGAGGTGCGCGTGGCCGGCGTCGAGGTGCTGTCCGAGGCCGCCGAACTGCCGATGCCCGTCTTCGGCGATCAGGAATACCCCGAGGACATCCGTCTCTCGAACCGCTTCCTCGACCTGCGTCGCGAGCGGTTGCACAAGAACATCGTCCTGCGCTCGAAGGTGATCTCCTCGATCCGCCGTCGCATGGTCGATCAGGGCTTCCTGGAATACCAGACCCCCATCCTGACGGCCTCGTCGCCGGAAGGCGCGCGCGACTTCCTGGTGCCGTCGCGTCTGCACCCCGGCAAGTTCTACGCCCTGCCGCAGGCCCCGCAGCAGTTCAAGCAACTGCTGATGGTCTCGGGCTTCGACCGCTATTTCCAGATCGCGCCCTGCTTCCGCGACGAAGACCTGCGCGCCGACCGTTCGCTGGAGTTCTATCAGCTCGACGTCGAGATGAGCTTCGTCACGCAGGAGGAC
Organism: Brevundimonas sp. VNH65; assembly: GCF_049445955.1. Lineage (NCBI taxonomy): Bacteria > Pseudomonadati > Pseudomonadota > Alphaproteobacteria > Caulobacterales > Caulobacteraceae > Brevundimonas > Brevundimonas sp. VNH65. The sequence continues at coordinate 594,646 of NZ_JBMSDX010000001.1, forward strand.
GTTTTCGCGGCGATCGAGCCGGTGATGCACGGCGTGTTCGAGGAGTTCGCCGACGGCAAGCCGGTGTCGCCGATCGACGGCAAGCACGTCTTCACCAACGATTTCGGCGACACGTTCGAACACGCCGGTTTCGAACGCCTGACCTACGCCCAGTCGATGGCCTGGTACGGCACCGACAAGCCGGACACCCGCAACCCGATCAAGATGCAGGTGGTTTCCGACCACTTCCGCGACGGCGGCTTCGGCCTGTTCGCCAAGATCCTGGGCGCCGACGACAAGAACGCCGTCTGGGCCATTCCGGCGCCGACGGGCGGTTCGCGCGCCTTCTGCGACCGCATGAACTCCTGGGCGCAGGGCGAGGGCCAGCCGGGCCTCGGCTATATCTTCTGGTCGGATGATCAGGGCGCCTGGGGCGGGCCGATCGCCAAGAACCTGGGCCAGGAGCCGACCGAGGCGCTGATGGGATCGCTGGGCCTGGGGCAGGGCGACGCCGCCTTCTTCACGGCGGGCAACCCGGCCGTGTTCGCCAAGTTCGCCGGACTGGCCCGCACCCGCGTGGGCACGGAGCTGAAGCTGGTCGACGAGAACCAGTTCAAGTTCTGCTGGATCGTCGACTTCCCGATGTTCGAGTGGTCGGAAGACGAGAAGAAGGTCGACTTCAGCCACAACCCCTTCTCCATGCCGCAGGGCGGTCTGGAGGCGCTGGAGACCCAGGATCCCCTGACCATCCGCGCCTATCAGTACGACATCGTCTGCAACGGCTATGAACTGTGCTCGGGCGCGATCCGGAACCACAAGGCCGAGATCATGCTGAAGGCCTTCGGCATCGCCGGCTATGACGCCAGCGTGGTCGAGGATCAGTTCGGCGGCATGTTGAACGCCTTCCGCTACGGCGCGCCGCCGCACGGTGGTCTCGCGCCCGGCATCGACCGTATCGTCATGCTGCTGGCCAATGAGACGGCCATCCGCGAGGTCATCGCCTTCCCGCTGAACCAGCAGGGCGAGGATCTTCTGATGAACGCGCCGACCGAGGCGCAGGAGCGTCAGCTGAAGGACGTCCACATCCGGACGGCCTTGCCGCTCAAATAAGGCTGGGCGTCGTTACCCGGTCGCCGCTGTCCGGCGGCGGCCAGCGCAGTCCTGAGCCATCAGTCCTGGGCGAGCAGCAGCTGGCGCTGGACCGGCGGAACCGGCGGTGACGGCGGACGCGGCGGGGCCACGCGAACGGTCATACGCGACCGGCAGGCCGAGGCCGTCAGGCCGCGAGGCAGGCGGGTGGTGTCGTCGCCGCACGCCTCCGACACCTGCGACTGGGTCAGGCCCAGGGCGCCCGACAGGTCAGCCCCGCGAATGTCGGTCCGCCGCAGCGAGGCGCCGTTGAAATTGGCCCGACTGAACTGGCCGCGGCTGAGGCGCGAACCGTCCAGGGTCGCATTGCGGAAATCCGCGCTGCTGAAGTCGCCTGCGCCCAGGTTGGACGCCGCCACCTCGGCGTTGCGGAACGAGGCGGCGCGGGCGTTCACATTGGCCAGGGTCACGCCGAACATCTCGGCCGAGGTGAAGTTGGCGCTGGACAGGATCGCGCCGTTCATATTGGCGCCGCTGAGTTCGGAAGACGACAGATTGGCGCGGATCAGGTTGGAGCGGGAGAAGACCGCGCCGCTGGCCGAGACGCCGGTCAGGTTGGTGTCGGAAAAGATGGCGCTGCTGAAGTTCGATCCGCTCATCTCGGCCCCGCGCAGATCGCCGCGCGAAAAGTCGCTGGAGGAGAAGTTGGAGCCGGTCAGTTCGGCTCCGCGCAGATTCGCCCCCACCAGGGTGGCGCTCATGAAGGTGGCGCCGGTGAAGGTAGCGCCGGACAGGTTGCGGCCGGACAGTTCGCAGCGGTTGCAGGATCCGCCCAGGCTGACCAGGCGGGCCACGTCGCGGTCCTGAACCGACACCCGCACCCCGGCGGCGGCGGGCACGGCGGCCAGGCCGGCGGCCGTCGCGACGGCGACGACGGCAAGACGACGGAAAGGGCGAGCGATCTGTTTCACACCCCCTCCATGCCGCCTAACGCCGAAAAGCCCTACTTAAATCGAGGTAAGGATGGCGCCGTTATCGTTGCGATCCTGTGACCATCGGTCGGTGGGTCAGCAGGCGGGGATATGCAGCCGGCCGGGCAGGGTGGTCGAGGCGTCGCCACAGGCGCGGTTCAGTTGCGCCTGGGTCAGGCCGGTCGCCCGCCCCAGCTGGGCGCCCGAGAAGTTCGTGCCCGACAGATTGGCGCCGGAGAAGTTGGCGCCTTCCAGATAGGCCCCGACGAAGCTGGCGTTGGTCAGGTTGGCTCGCGAGAAGCTGGCCCCGGAGAACACTCCGCCATAGGCCTCCACGTCACGCAGGTCCGCGCGGGTGAAACGCGCCCGGTTCATGACCGTGAGGCTGAGGTCAGACTGCCGCAGCCGGGCGCCGGTCAGGTTCAGCCCCCGCCGCTCCAGCCCCGAAAAGTCGCCCTGGAACAGGTTGCAGCCGGGACAACTGGCTCCACGGCGCACGCTGGCGATCTGTCCGGCGTTCTGGGCCAGAACGGGCGTCGCCGCCGCGACGGCGGCGCTGAAGAGGACGAGGAGCACAGGTTTCATCGGCGGGTTCCGGACCGGACAGGCGGAAAATCGATCCCCAGCCTATCGCCAAGGTGCTTACGATCTGCTGAACCGACGCCATGGTCACGTCTCAGCCCTCACCGTTGCTGGAAATGGCCGGCGTCAGCGTCGTGCGGGGCGGGCGCGCGCTGCTCGACGACGTCAGCCTGACGATCGGTCGCGGGGAACACACCGCGATCCTCGGCGCGAACGGATCGGGCAAATCGACGCTTGTCCGGCTGATCGCCCGCCAGCTCTATCCCACGCCGGACGTCCGGGGGCGGACCGGTCAGGTGCGCATCTTCGGCGAGGCGCTGTGGGACGTCTTCGATCTGCGGCGTCGGCTCGGCATCGTGTCCCCGGCCCTCCAAAGCGATCTGGCGGGCGAGGAGCCGCTGGAGGCGTTCGACGCGGTGGTGTCGGGCTTCTTCGCCTCTCGCGGCCTCTGGCGTCGTGAGGCGACCCTGACGATGCGGCGAGACGCCGAGGCGGCCCTGGCCCGGATGGGCGCCGATCACCTGGCGGGTCGGTCCCTCGCCACCCTGTCGACCGGCGAGGCGCGGCGCGTCCTGATCGCCCGCGCCCTGGTCCATCGCCCGGAGGCCCTGCTGCTGGACGAGCCCTGCGGCGGGCTGGACCCCGTGGCCCGGCGGGACTTTCTGGAGGATCTGCGCGCGGTCGCGCGGGCGGGCGTGACCCTGATCCTGGTGACGCATCACGTCGAGGAAATCCTGCCGGAGATCACGCGCCTGGTCCTGCTGCGCGACGGGCATGTGCTGCGGGACGGCAGGCGCGACGCCCTGCTCAACGGCGAGGTCCTGACCGAGGTGTTCGGGCGGGAGATGATGGTCGAACGCCGCGGCGACTGGGACTGGGCGCGGATCGCCTGAGCCGGATCAGCCCCTCGCCGAGGGACTGGCCGAGGGATTGGGCAGGCCGGGCCGCCCCGCCGCGCCGCAACTGTCGCAGATCCATTCGCCGCCCTTGTTCTGCAGGGCGAAATCGCCGCAGGCCGGACAGGCGTCCGCGTCGATGACGGAGGGCGTCGGGGTCTGGGCCTCGCGATCGCGTCCGAACGGCAGGACGACCAGATTGTCCGGCGTCTGGCCCCGCGCGAAACCCTTGGAGATGAAGCGGGCGGCCGGCACCAGCTCATCGGCCTTGCCCTGACCCAGGCCGTCGGCGTCCAGAGTCTCGGCGTCGGCGTTGGCCAGTTCTTCTCGGCCCAGATAGCTGACCCCCAGCTCGCGGAAGATGTAGTCGAGAATGGAGGTCGCCGAGCCGATCGAGTCGTTGCCCGTGACCCGCCCCGCCGGCTCGAACCGGGTGAAGACGAAGGCGTCGACGAACTCGTCAAGAGGCACGCCGTATTGCAGGCCGATCGAGATCGCGATGGCGAAATTGTTCATCAGGCTGCGGAAGGCGGCGCCTTCCTTGTGCATGTCGATGAAGATCTCGCCCAACTCGCCGTCGTCATATTCGCCGGTGTGCAGATAGACCTTGTGGCCGCCCACCGCCGCCTTCTGGATATAGCCCTTGCGCCGGTCGGGGAGTTTTCGGCGCGCGCGGTCGCGCTCGATCACCCGCTCCACGATCCGTTCCGTGACCGCAGGATCGGGCGTCGGCTCGGGGTCGGCGCGGCGGGCTGCGACCGGTTCCGGCTCAACGAAATCGAGGAACGGCTCGGACGGCGGCGCGGCGCGACGCAGGGCGATCAGGCGACGCCGCGCCTGAACCCCTTCGCGCAGCGCCTGAAGCGCCTCTTCCGGACCCGCGTCCCAGGCCAGGGCGATGGGCCGCGCATCCGCGACGTCCGCCCGCGTGGCGACGGCGGCCCGGACACGGCGTTCAATCCCGTCGGGGGCCAGGTCCAGGGCCATGCGCAGGGCGTCCGGCGCGGCGACCCAGTCCGCCAGGCTGGGATGCCCGAGAGCGTGGGCCTCTGCGGCGTCTATGGCGTCCTCCGCCAGGCCGAGGCGGCGGGGCAGGGATGTCGAATCGGCGGGGTCCAGGCCCAGCACGTCCTGCACGAAGCCGGGGTCCAGGGCGGCGAAGGCCTGATCCAGGGTCCCGGCCTCGGCCAGGGCGGACTCAAGGGCCTGCAGTTCGGCGTCGGTGAAGCCGAGGCCGCGCAACATCTCGTGGTCGACGCCCGGTCCCTGGTGCAGGGTTCGCCGACCGAACAGACGGCGCTCGGCCGCCAGGACGACTTCGGGTCCGCCGTTCGCCGCCAGGGCCCGGGCCAGGCTGGGGCGCAGTCGACGGATCACCTCGCCGTCGGCGGTCTGATACGCCTCGACATGGCTGAATTCGGACAGGCCGAGGCGCAGGGCGGCCTCCGGATCGTCATTGAGCAGGTTCAGCGTGCGGTTGCGCCTCACCCCCGGCGTCCCGAGCCGCACGCCCAGTTCGCGCGACGCCGCAGAGGCCGCCCTCGCGACCGCCGCAGCCATATCCGCGAGGGCCGCCAGCCCGGTCTCATCGGGCGTCCGGCCCTGGCTGAACAGCCAGTCGGCGCCGCCCGCCAGGCCGAGGGTGAGCGGCCGTCCGCCGGACGTGTCCAGATCCGAAGCGAGGTCCAGGGCCGTGGTCCACAGCCGCACCAGAGCCTCCAGCGTCGCCAGGTCGTCGCCGATCGCCGTCAGATTCAGGGCGCAGCCCGGGGCGACGGTCGCATCGGCCAGGGCCTGGGCTTCGGCGATATCGAGGGCCAGGACGACGCCGCGTTCGGTCAGGGCGGCCTCGGCGGCCTCGGTCAGGATGGCGGCGCCGGGCGACGCCTCCAGGCGGCCGGCCGGGGCGTGAACCAGCCAGGGCGTCTCTGTCTCCGGCGGCTGGACAGGCGCCGTCCAGCGTTCGCCGCTCAGGGCGCGGCGGATGTCGGCGTCCCGGCATCCGGCGCGGCGCGCCGCCGCCGCCGCCCGCGCCAGGGCCGGATTGGCGGCGGGATCGCGGCAGTCCCGGGCGGGACCTTCACACCGCGCCACGGCGTCGGCGACGGCGTCGAGGGCGCGCACGGCGGCCTGGACCGCCGTCCCCTGCAGCTCGCGCGCGCGCTGGGCGGACACCGCCGCCGCCAGGAGGGCGCGGTCGGCGTCGGACATCAGGTCATGGATGGTCGGAAGCGGTCGCCCCCCGCCGGCGGCGGGCGCGGCCAGCCCCAGGGCCATCGAGGCCGCCAGCTCCGTCGCGAAGGTTTCGGCCTCGGCGGCGTCGGCGAAAAGTCCGGCGTCCAGCCCGCGCGCCGCCAGCCGCTCGGCCCAGTCGGCCGGCGCCCCGGCCAGCATGGCGTCGAGGTCGTCGACACGCGGCTCCACCGGCGGCACGGTGGCCGCCCAGTCGAGCCAGGCTTCGATCTGGACGTCGCTCCAGCCGTCAGGGGCCAGCACGGCGGTCAGGGAATCGGCGCGTTCGATCTCCCGCCGGGCCAGGGCGAGGCGGCCGGTCTGGAGCGCGAAACGGGGCTTGAAACGCATGGGAGCCTCGGCTTTACGGCCAGCCTAGGGGCCTTTCGCGCTGTCGGCAATAAATCTTGGGGTCGCGACGGGTGTTACCCCCAAGATATTGAGGCCGGTTTCGTGCGGCGCATGCTGGACGGCGGGCGGCCCGGTTTCTATGATCGCTTGACGCGCCGGACTGCCCGGCCCGGACGACATTCTCGGACCTCCCACGTGCTCGACAAGATCTTCACCTGGTGGAACGGGGCCACGATCGGCACCCTGTTCACCATCGCCAAGCGCGCCGACCTGATCGGCACCGACGAGCTGGGCAACCGCTACTACGAAGCGCGCGACCGCAAGAGCTACGACGGCCGCAAGCGCCGGTGGGTGGTCTATAACGGCTATGCGGAGGCGTCCAAGGTGTCGCCGGACTGGCATGGCTGGCTGCACTACACCTTCGACGAGCCGCCGACCCAGGAGCCTCTGCCGCGTCGGCGCTGGGAGAAGGATCATCAGCCGAACCTGACGGGCACGCCGATGGCGTGGCGCCCGCAGGGATCGCTGGCCGCCGAGGGCGTCCGCCCGCCGGCCGTCGGCGACTACGAGTCCTGGAAACCCGAATGAAGCGCCTGCGGCCGCTCCTGATCGGCGGCGCCGGCCTGGTCCTGGCCGTGAGCGGCGGCGCCGTCGTGGCGGGCGGCTGGCAACAGGCGACGCCCCAGCCGGCGACGCCGTCCTCGGCCGACCCGATCGGCGACCTCCTGCGCGCCCAGCCGCCGGTCGAGAGCCCGCCCGCCGGCGGCCCCGCTCCCAAGGCGCCCACGCCGGTCACGCCGCCGATCGCGCCCGGCGACCTGACGCCGCCGCCCATCGAACCGGTCGAGACCGAGGTCGTGGAAAAGGCGCCTCCCGCCCAGATCGTCACCGAACCCGAGACGCCCGCCCCCCGCAAACGCCTGCGCGTCGTGGTGGTCGAGGCCATCGACAAGATCACGGCCGAGAAGATGCGGTTCGAGGTCGTGGTCGGCGGCCGTCCCGTGCGCTTCAACAACAGTCTGGTGTTCTCTGCCCGGGCTTGCGAACTGTCGGGGCCCAATGAGCCGATCGAGGACGCGGTGGCCTATATGGACGTCAGCCTGCAACCCAGGGGCGCCCTGGCGGGGACGGAGGCGCGCCAGATCTTCCGGGGATGGATGTTCGCCTCCAGCCCGGCGGTCAGCGGCCTGCAGCACCCGCTCTACGACGCCTGGATCGTCGGCTGTAAGACCTGATTCTATCGGGCCGTCGCGAGATCGACCGCCTCGGAGCCGGACATCGGCAGGGTCAGGGACGCCACGTCCGGCTGAACCGCCAGCGCCGCCTTCAATCGCCTCAGGTAGGCCGCCTGCGGCGTCTCGATCGCGCCGAAGCGGCTGAGGTGCGTGGTCATGAACTGGGCGTCCAGCAGGGTCCAGCCGCCGCGTCTCATCCTTGCGACCAGATGCACCAAAGCGACCTTTGAGGCGTCGGTCGCCCTGCTGAACATGCTCTCTCCGAAAAAGGCTCCGCCCAGGGTCACGCCATACAGACCCCCGACGAGGACGTCGTCCCGCCAGCATTCCACGCTGTGGGCCCGGCCGCGCTGGTGCAGGGCCAGGTAGAGGTCGCGGATCGGCGCGTTGATCCAGGTGTCCTCGCGACCGTCGGCCGGCGCCGCGCATCCGTCCAGCACCTCGGCGAAGGCCGTATCGACACGAACGTCGAACGCCGCGCTCCTGACCGTGCGCCTGAGCCGCGCCGGGACGTGGAATCCGTCGAGCGGGAGAACGCCTCGCTGCTCCGGCTCGACCAGGAAGACGCGCGGGTCGTCGCGCGCCTCTCCCATCGGGAAGACGCCGCGCGCGTAACAGCTCAGCAGTTCGTCCGGCCCGAAGCCGTGCGGAAAGGGTTGGGCCGAAAAGTCCGGCTCGCTCAGCCTTCGGCCTTCCGGTTCGCCGCCCATTTCTCCAGCCAGTGGATGTCGTAGTCGCCGGACAGGATGTCGGGCTCGTTCAACAGCTTCTGGAACAGGGGGATGGTGGTGTCGACACCGCCGACGATCATCTCGCCCAGGCTGCGTTTCAGGCGGGCGACGCATTCCGTACGGTCCCGACCGTGCACGATCAGCTTGCCGATCAGACTGTCGTAGTAGGGCGGGATCGAATAGCCGGCGTAGATGGCGCTATCCAGCCGCACGCCCAGGCCGCCGGGGGCGTGGAAGTCGGTGATCTTGCCGGGCGAGGGAGTGAAGGTGTCGGGGTTCTCGGCGTTGACCCGAACCTCGATCGCATGGCCCTCGAAGACGATGTCGTCCTGGGCGAACGACAGCGGCAGGCCGGCGGCCACCCGGATCTGTTCGCGGACCAGATCGACGCCCGTGATCATCTCGGTGACCGGGTGTTCGACCTGAAGACGGGTGTTCATCTCGATGAAGAAGAACTCGCCGTCCTCCCACAGGAACTCGATGGTGCCGACGCCCAGATAGCCGATGGCGGCGATGGCCTTGTTGACCGTCTCGCCGATCTTCCTGCGCCCTTCGGCCGACAGGGCGGGCGAGGGGGCCTCTTCCAGCACCTTCTGGTGGCGCCGTTGCAGCGAGCAGTCGCGCTCGCCCAGATGGACGACGTTGCCGTGCGCGTCGGCGATGACCTGGATCTCGATGTGGCGGGGCTTCTGGAGGTACCGCTCCATATAGACGGCGCCGTTGCCGAACGCGGCCTTGGCCTCGGACTGGGCGGTCTGGACGGCCTCGACCAGATCGTCGGGCGTCAGCGCGACCTTCATGCCGCGCCCGCCGCCGCCCGCCGCCGCCTTGACGATCAGGGGAAAGCCGATGGATTTCGAGGCTTCGATCGCGGCCTCGACCGTCTCGACCTCGCCGTCGGAACCGGGAACGACCGGGATGCCGGCGTCCTTGACCGTCTGTTTGGCGCTGATCTTGTCGCCCATGACGCGGATGTGCTCCGGCTTGGGTCCGATGAAGGTCATGCCGTGGGCTTCGACGATCTCGGCGAAGCGGGCGTTCTCGGACAGGAAGCCATAGCCGGGATGGATCGCCTGGGCGCCCGTGATCTCGGCCGCAGCGATGATCGACGGGATGTTCAGATAGGATTTGGCCGCCGGAGCCGGGCCGATGCAGACGCTCTCGTCGGCCAGCCGCACCCACATGGCGCCGCGATCGGCCTCCGAATGCACGGCGACGGTGGAAATGCCCATCTCCTTGCAGGCGCGATGGACCCGCAGGGCGATTTCGCCCCGGTTGGCGATCAGGACCTTGGTGAACATCGGTCCGGCCTTACGCTTCGAGCAGGATGAGCGGTTCGCCGAACTCCACCGGCTGGGCGTCGCCGACCAGCACCTCGGCCACGACGCCGTCACGCGGGGCCTGGATCGGGTTCATGGTCTTCATGGCCTCGACGATCAGCAGGGTCTGGCCCTTCTTGACGTTGTCGCCCGGCTTGACGAACGGCGGAGCCTCCGGCGACGCCTGCAGATAGACGGTGCCGACCATCGGCGACTTCACCTCTTCGCCCGCGCGGGCGACGATCGTGGCCGGATCGCTGGGCATGGAGGCCGGGACCGGAGCGGCGGCCGGCGCCGCGGCGATGGGGGCCGGCGCGGCGGCGTAGGCCATGGGCGCGGCGGCGACGGTGATCTCGCGCTTGACCTTGATCTTCAGGTCGCCGCGCTCGACCTCGATTTCGGTCAGCTCGGTCTCGTTGAGGATGTCTGCGAGCGACCGCACCAGGGCGGCGTCGATGTCGTGGTGTTTCTTGTCATCGGCCATTGGCTTGGACCTTCTTAGGTTTGGGGCGAACGGGCGGCGGCGTCGCCGCGTTCCCGGATCAGCCCGAGGGCGGCCTGAACGGCCAGGTGATAGGACTGGGGGCCGAAGCCCGAGACGACGCCGGACGCGGCCAGGGACACATAGGTGTGACGCCGGAATTCCTCGCGCGCGGCGGGGTTGGACAGATGGCATTCGATCACCGGGATCGACAGGGACTTCAGCGCATCCAGCAGGGCGATCGAGGTGTGGCCGTATCCGGCCGGATTGATCACCAGGGCGTCCGCCTGGCTGCGGGCCTCCTGCACCCAGTCGATCAACTGCCCCTCGTGGTTGGTCTGGCGAAACACGACCGCGGCGCCCTCGGCCGCACGCTCGCAGATCGCCTGAACGTCGGCCAGGGTCTCGCGGCCGTAGATGTGCGGCTCCCGAACTCCGAGGAGGTTCAGGTTGGGGCCGTTCAGCACGTGGATGACGGGTTGGGCCATGGGCTCCGGGTGGCGGCGCCTGACGCGACGTCAGGTTCTGGATCGGGCGGAATCAGGCGGCCTTTTAGCGGAGCCGCGCCAAGGATCAAACCCGTAGCACGAACCCGTGTCTATGCCTGGGTCCAGCCGCCTTCCGACAGGCGCAGACGGCGGCGGCCGTTGCGATCCAGCCGCCCCGTCGTCCGCACATCGCCGAAGCGCACGACGAAGGGGGTGTCGGGCGCGCCGCGCAGGGTGACCTGATCCGGGCGCGCGGCGCTCCAGCTGAGGTCCATCTCCAGCCCGCCGCGCGCACGCACGCCGCTGACGGAGCCCCTGGGCCAGGCCGACGGCAGGGCCGGCAGCAGATCGATCTCGCCGTCCGCCGAGTGGAACAGCATGCCCATGATCCCGGCGGCGCCCCCAAAATTGCCGTCGATCTGGAACGGCGGATGGGCGTCGAACATGTTGGGATAGGTGCGCTCCGGCCCCAGCAGAAGTTTCAGCACCGTGTGCGCCCTGTCGCCGTCCAGCAGCCGCGTCCACAGATTGATCCGCCAGCCGATGGCCCAGCCGGTCGACAGGTCGCCGCGAATTTCTAGCGACCGGCGCGCGGCGGCGGCCAGTTCGGGAGTCTTGCCGACGCTGATCTGGTCGGACGGATACAGGCCGTACAGATGCGAGACATGGCGATGGTCCTGCTCCGGCGCCTCCATGTCCCAGTCGTCCAGCCATTCCTGCAACTGACCGTCCTTGCCGATCTGATCGGCAGGCAGCCGCGCTCGCGCCGCCCGGACCTCGGCGCGGAAGTCCCGATCCAGACCCAGGGTCTCGGCCGCGGCGACGGTGTTGTCGAACAGGTCCCGCAGGATCTGGCTGTCCATCGCCGGCCCGGCGCAGATCGAGGCGCCGAACGGGTGCAGGTTCTCCGGCGACATGGACGGACAGGTGACCAGTCCGCGCCCCTTCGGATCCTCGACCAGAACGTCGAGGAAGAACCGGCTGGCGCCCTTCATCAGCGGATAGACCTCGGCCAGATAGGCGCGGTCGCCGCAATAGTCCCAGTGGTCCCAGAGGTGTTTGCACAGCCAGGCGCCGCCCGTGGGCCACATGCCGTAACGCGCCTGGTCGATCGGCGCGGTGGCCCGCCACAGGTCGAGATTGTGATGCGCCACCCAGCCTCGCGCGCCATAGTTGACGCGGGCCGTCGTCGCCCCGGTCTCCGCCGCCTCCCGCACCAGCCGGACCAGCGGTTCCACGCACTCCGCCAGATTGCCGGGCTCGGCCGGCCAGTAGTTCATCTCGGTGTTGATGTTGATCGTGTATTTGCAGCCCCAGGGCGGGTTCAGGCGGTCGTTCCACAGCCCCTGAAGGTTCGCCGCCTGCGTGCCCGGCCGCGAACAGGCGATCAGCAGATAGCGCCCATACTGCATGTACAGCGCCGCCAGACCCGGATCCTCCTGGGTCAGGGAACGGGCGATCCGGACATCCGTGCTCTGGGCCGGATCGAACGTTGGCCCCAGGTCGATGGAGACGCGCCCGAACAGGGCCGAATGATCCGCCACATGGGCGTCGCGCAGGGCCGCCGCCGTCTGCCCCGCCGATCGGGCGAGGGCCTGGCGGTTGCGGACGGCCGGGTCGGCGTCGGCCTGTTTGGGGCCGACATGACTGGTGGCCATGACGATCCGGATCGTCGCGGCGTCGGCGCCGTCGACCGTCAGGCGCCCGCCACGGGTCGTGACCCGTCCGCCTTCGGCCTCAACCTGGACGCAGGCTTCGAACGTCAGCGCCGAGGCGATCCCGTGCTGGCCGGTGTTGCGGCCCTTCAGGAACAGCCGATCGCCCTCTGCGACGGCGTCGCCCGGCTGGGGCGTCTCGAACTCGGCGTCGAAGGTGATCCGGCCCGGCGTGTCCGCCGTCAGTCGAACGATCACGGCGTCGGCCGGGTGCGAGGCGAAGATCTCCCGCCGATAGCGCACCCCGTCGCGCGCATAGGTGACGGCGGCGATCCCCGTCTCGAGATCCAGGTCCCGGCGGTAGTCCGACGCCTGGGACGAGGCGCCGAAGGTCAGCATCAGGTCGCCGACCGTCTGATAGGACATCTGGCGGATGGGCCGGGCCATCATCTTTTCATGGGCCAGGGCCTGGGCCGCGAGATACTCGCCCGCGAAAATCAGCCGCCGCACCTCGGGCAGGGCCTCCAGCGCCTCGGGCGACGAGGGATCATAGGGACCACCGCCCCACAGGGTGTCCTCGTTCAGTTGAAGCCGCTCGCGCGCCACGCCGCCGAACACCATGGCGCCCAGCCGGCCGTTGCCGATCGGCAGGGCCTCGGTCCAGGCCTCGGCCGGCGCGCGGTACCACAGCTTCAGCGCATTCGGGTCGGCCGCCGCCGGGCGTGCCGTCGCGACGGCCTGGGCGCGGATCGGTCCGGCGGCCGCCGTCAGGGCCAAGGCCGCGCCCCCCGCCAGAAGGCCGCGACGACTGGTTGCTCGACCGAAGCTCATCCTTGTCCTCCCCAGGCGCCGAAAGGGGGACTGTAGCGAGGCCAAATAATATTACAAATGAGATCGAAGGTCGCGCCTGTGCGTCCTGACGTCACTTCTGCTATGTCGTCGCCCATGCAGATTCAGCTGAACGGTGAACCTCGCGACGTCTCGGCCACGACCATCGCGGCGCTTGTGCTGGAGGTCGGCTTCGATCCCCGAAAGGTGGCGGTGGAGCGCAATCTGGAGATCGTGCCCCGGTCCCTGCACGCCGCCACGGTCCTGGCTGACGGCGACCGGATTGAACTGGTGCAGTTTGTCGGCGGCGGTTGATCGCGATCAAATCGCGCGACAGGCGGTTTCGCGAGGCGTGCCGAAGGTCTAGGTCACCGGCATGACCGAAGCTGTTTCCGACACCTGGACCGTCGCCGGACGGACGTTCACCTCGCGCCTGATCGTGGGCACCGGCAAATACGTCGACTACGCCCAGAACGCGGCGGCAGCCGAGGCGGCGGGGGCCGAGATCGTCACCGTGGCCCTGCGTCGCGTGAACCTGTCGGACCCGAACCAGCCGATGCTGGTCGACCATGTGAAGCCGGACCGGTTCACCTTCCTGCCCAATACGGCCGGCTGCTTCACCGGCGAGGATGCGGTGCGGACGCTGCGGCTGGCGCGCGAGGCGGGGGGATGGTCCCTGGTCAAGCTGGAGGTCCTGTCCAACTCGGCCCACCTGTATCCCGACATGGTCGAGACGCTGCGGGCGCTGGACATGCTGGTCAAGGACGGGTTCGACGTCATGGTCTACTGCACCGACGACGTCGTCATGGCGAAACGGCTGGAGGAGGCGGGCGCCGCCGCCGTCATGCCCGCCGCCAGCCCGATCGGCTCGGGCCTGGGCATCCAGAACCGCGTCAACATCCGCCTGATCGTCGAACAGGCGACCGTGCCGGTTCTGGTCGACGCGGGCGTCGGCACGGCCTCGGACGCAACCATCGCCATGGAGCTGGGCTGCGACGCCGTCATCGCCAACACCGCCATCGCGGGAGCGAAGGACCCCATACTGATGGGCTCGGCCATGAAGCATGCGGTGATCGCCGGACGTCAGGCCTATCTGGCCGGACGCATGCCCCGGCGCATGTACGCCGATCCCTCGTCGCCGCTGGCCGGACTGATCTGAGGCGACGCCCGGCCGATTGGCGCCGCGCCCGTTCCGGTCCACAGTGACCGGACAGCGGGAGGGCGGGACATGAAACGGTACCTACTGGCCTTTACGGCCCTGGCGGTGTGTCTCGCGGCGCCGGCCGTGGCCGATGCGACCCGCGACGCCGCGATCCTTGAGGCGCTGGACAGCCCCCAGGTCTGCGGCGAGGGCGGATCGGCGCTCAACACCGACCCGGTGGCCGGCATGGTCATGGTCGATGGCTTCGGCAAGGCGACCTGGCCGGTCGACGCCATGCCCGAGGCCCAGGCCTGGTTCGATCACGGGGTGCGGCTGCGCTGGGCGTTCGAACACACGGAATCGGTCAGGGCCTTCCGCAAGGCGCGGCTGCTGGATCCGACCTGCGGCATGTGCGCCTGGGGCGAGGCCTGGGCCCTGGGTCCCAATCTGAACGGCGGCGGCAATGACGACGCCTCTCAGGCCGCCGCGCTGAAGGCCGCGCGCGAGGCCCGTCGCCTGGCGCGGGACGCCACGCCCGCCCAGCGACGCATGATCGACGCCCTGGTTCAACGATACTCCGGCCGCAAGGACACACGCGCCCGGCGGTTCGCCCGCGCCATGGACGGAATCGCGACGCGCAATCCCGACGACCTGTTGATCTCGGCGGCGACCGCCGATGCCTGGCTCCTGACCGACTATGACTGGTGGAACAAGGACGGGACGCCCAAGGCGGCCGGGGTCAGCCGCGCCATGGGCCTGCTGGAGCATTCCCTGCGGGTCGATCCCGACGATCCGGGCGCCATCCACCTCTATATCCACCTGACCGAATGGTCGGACGATCCGCATCGCGCCATCCCCTATGGCGAGCGACTGGCGCGGCTCGCCCCGGGCGCCAGCCATCTGGTGCACATGCCCTCGCATACCTTCTATCGGGTGGGCCGCTACAAGGATGCGATGAACTCCAACGTCGAGGCCGTGGCGCTGGACAAACGCTATGACCGCCTGGCCCGGCCCGAGGGCGGGGTGAAGGGCATGCCGCTGCATTCCCACAACATCCATTTCGGCATGGGCGGCGCCCTGATGGCGGGCGGCGCCGAACGGGGTGTCGAACTGGCGGACTGGTTCCTGTCGACCTATGGCGACATGGGGCCGACGGCGGTCTGGCGCGCCATCCAGGCGCACAACGCCTACGCCATCTACGGCCGGTTCGCGGACCCCGCGAAGATCGCCGCCGTGGCGGAGCCTGACGAGGCCAGATATCTGCTGCGGATTTCCTGGCGGTACATGCGCGGCGAGGCGGCGGCGCGGGCGGGCGACGCCGGGGCGGTCCGCGCCGAGGCGGCGGCGATCAAGGCGATCATCGCGGCCACGACCTTCGCCGGTCCGATGCAGGACAATCAGAAGGGCTTCGTCCAACTGGCCCAGCACGTGCTGGAGGGCCGCGCGGCGATGATCGAGGGCGATCCTGACGCCGCCGTGGCCGCCTTCTCGGCCGCGGCCGCCATCCAGGCGATGGGAGACGGGGAGGGCGGCGATCCGCCCATCATCTGGTATCCGACCCGCCGCAGTCTCGCCGCCGCCCTCCTGGCCAAGGGCGACGCCGCCGGCGCCAAGGCCAAGATCGAGGAACTGCTGAAGGACTGGCCGAACGATCCCTACAGCTATTTCGTCCTCGCCGAGGCCGAAACGGCGCTCGGCGATCGCGCCGCCGCCCAGGCCGCCCGCGACAAGGCGCGGGTCGAATGGATCGGCGGCCGCATGGACCTGAAGCTGGCCTGAGGCGAGTCGCGCCCCGGCGGCGGAACGCTTCCGCCGGGCATGGCGGTGGGCTATTCACCGCGCGGCGACACCCCGTGTCGCCTGTTCGCGATGGCGAGCCACCCATGCTGGATGGCCGCTCGTCACCGCTGAGGGAAGACTGCCAGATGTCCAAACCGCCTTCGGTCCTGATCTGCGGCTCCATTCGCGATGGGGGCGCCCTGGCCGGTGAGTTGCAGACCTACTTCCGCTGGCGATCCGAAGGTCTGATCGACCGGCTGGTGTTCAGCGGATGGCTGTCGGACCGGGCGGACGGCAACATCGATCTCATGGTCCGGAACGGCGTCGAGGTGGTGCTGTCGCATCAGCCGGTCATCAGGGGGCCCGGCCACATCTTCCATCAGATCAAGAACTTCCATTTTGGACTGCAGGCGTTTGCCGACGACGAAATCGTCCTGCGCTGCCGGACGGACAAGACGGCGCCGATCTATGCGATCGACGGCCTGACGCGTCGCTTCCACGACGCCCCGCCGCCGGGCGCCGCCGCCCCCTTCGGCAAACGCCTGATGTTGCAGGCGGCGTTGCCGCTTCAGCCGTTCTTCTTCAACGATATGGCCTTCATGGGTCTGGCGGGCGATCTCAGACGCCTGGTGTCCTTCGATATCTGGTGGGAGATCGAGCACGCCGTGTTGAACCCGGAGCAGATATTCCATCTGCCCCCCTATCGCCACTCCGCGCCCGCCACTCACGTTTTCGGCCGGGTCAATCCGGGGCTCGAACACCGGGATCCTGCCCTGTCGGTCGAAATCTATCGATTCCTGCTCACCCAGGATCTCTATCTCAGGGCCGTCGCCGAAGGGTTGGCGGCGCTTGAGGCCGGCTACTGGTTCGGCTGGGACCGGGACAGGCCCGCAGACATGCCCGAAGCCGCCTCTATCGCCGGGCTTCTGGACCTGCCGCTGCAATCCAGCGGATCGACTCTCTGGATGCAGGCCAACAGCAATATGCCGGGCCTGAACCATTCCGAAGCGGTCACGGCGCTGCTCGACATGCCCATATCGGAGGCGGACGCGCGGACGCCGCGGTCTTTCCTGTCACTCGACGCTGGCGTCCCGGAGGCTGAACTGGGGCGCCTGGCGCGGAACCTGATCGAGGGATTCGCGCAGCGTTTTCCCGGCCGACACAATGCGCCGGTGTTTCCACACGACGAAGGCGGCCTGCGCGTCATCCCGCCTCGTGTTCAGAGCGTCGCCGCCGGATAGCCGGCGCCCGACCTCGTCAAGGTTGCCCCGATCCTCAGGACTTCGCCGCCTCTATGGCGCGGTTGACCTCGTCGGGCGCGATGCCGTGGGTGGTCTTGCCGTTGATGAGGAAGGTCGGGGTGCCGGTCAGGCGGAACATCATGGCGGTGGTCTGGATGTCGGCCAGATGGACCGCGATTTCCGGCCCGGCCATGACCGCCTTGGCGCGCGCCAGGTCCACGCCCTGGGCGACCAGTATGCGATCGACCGTCTCCTCGGTCAGCGATCCCTCGACCATCAGGGCCTGATGGACGGGCAGGTACCTGCCCTGGGCGTGGGCGGCGAGGGCGGCGCGGGCGGCGTAGTGGGACATGGCGTCCTCGCCGCGATCAAGGATCGGCCAGTCCTTGAACACGAACCTGACCTCCGGGTGCGCCTGCATCAGCCGCAGGAAGTCGGGCGCCACCGCCTTGCAGCCGGGACAGCGGAAGTCGAAGAACTGGATCACGGTGACCTGGGCGTTCGCCGGGCCATAGGCCGGGTCGCGGGGGTCTGCGGCCAGCAGCGCCGGGTTGGCGGCGACGGCGGCGTTGACGGCCTCGACGCGCCCGGCCTCCTCGCGGGTCTGGCGGGCCGCGACGACCTCGTCCAGCACCTCGGGATGGGCCAGCAGATACGACCGGACGACCCGTCCGCCGAACAGGTCCGGCGCGATCCAGGGCGCGGCCGCGAACCCCAGGGCGATCACGGCGACGCCCAGGGCCAGGGCGCTGCGGCTTCTCAGCCACCCGCCACGAGCCATGGCCGGGCGAGATGACGTATTGGGCGAGCCGTCCGGGGAGGGCGGAGGAAGGTCGGTCATGTCGCCTCGGTTAGTGCGGATTCGCGTCGGCGTCCAAGCGCATCTCAGGACGACGGCGGCAGCACGGCCGGGCGACGGCGTGCGTCGCGGCGATCCAGGTCCGCGATGTCGTCCATCGTCGCGCCCGACGCCAGGACGATGTCCATGGCGCGGCGCCATTCGATGGTGTTCCGTTCCAGCATCGGCCGGGCCCGCAGGGCGAACTGGGTGGCCTGCTCGACGTCGCCGCCCGCGAAATAGGCCTCCGCCATGGCCAGCCGGGCCTCGCCCTCCTTGCCCTGGGTCGAATAGGCCTGGGACAACAGACGCCAGGCCATGGTGTTTTCCGGTTCGCGGGCCGACGCGCGTTTCAGTTCGTCGATCGCCCGATCCAGCCGCTCCCGATCCTGGGTCTCGATCAGGGCGTGCGCCAGGTTGATCCGCAGCAGGGGCGCGTCCGGCTTCAGGGTCACGGCTTTCTGGTGGGACTCGATGGCGTCGGCGGGACGGCCTTCCTCGAACAGGATCTGACCGCGCAGCTCCCACAGGTAGGGATTGTCCGGCTGCTCGCTCAACAGGGCGTCGACGGCCGCGATGGCCCGCTCTGTCTGGCCGTCGCGGTAATAGGCGATGGCGCGGGCGTAACGGGCCGGATAGCTGGTGTCGCTTTCGCGATAGGTCCGGAGCGTGGTGTTCGGCGGATCCATGAAGGCATGGATCTTGGCCAGCATGATCGCGTGCTCGGCGATCCTCTGGTCGCTGTCGCGACGGTCGTAGTTGGATGCGGCCTCGACCGGTCGACGCAGGGCCTCGATGCGTTGCCCGGACAACGGGTGGCTGCGGAAGTAAGGATAGCGCCGCGCGTCCGAGAAGACTTCCTGCGAGCGGAAGTTCTCGAAGAAGGACACCAGGCCGCGCCCGGATTCCCCGGCCGCCTCAAGGGCCCGGGCGCCCGTGATGTCGGCTTCGCCCTCCTGGCTCTGCATGTAACGCAGCGCGCTCAGGGTGCCGAAGTACTGGCTGTTGGCCATCAGCATGGCGCCGGCGCCCGGCTCGCCGGCGATGGCGGCCAGGGCGCCCAGGGCCATGGTCATCAGAAAGGGCTGCATCCCCGCGTTCTGGGCGCCGTCGCGCAGCAGATGGCGGTTCTTGATGTGACCGCCTTCGTGGGCGATCACGCCCAGCAGCTCATTGGGCGTCTCGGTCTGCAGAATCAGGCCGGTGTTCAGCCCCATGATGCGCCCGCGCGTGGCGAAGGCGTTCAGCGTCGGGTCGTTGACCAGCAGGATCTCGACTTCTTCGGGGTTCAACCCCATGGCCGTCAGGGTCGGCGCCGACCAGTCGTGAATGAAGGCCTCGATCTCGGTGTCCCGGATCAGGCTCTGGGCCGAGGCCGCCGACGGCGTCAGCAGGGCGAGACCGACGGTCAGGCCGGCGGCGACGGCGGCGAGCCGGCGGGAACCGTGGCGAACAAGGCGGTTCAAGATGAACTCCCTACCAGCGACAGGCCCCCGCCCGACCTACAGACGACTATCTAATCGCGGCCATTCAGCGGCGCCACCATCCGCGCTTGGGCTTTTCGGGCGGCGTGGTGACCTGATTGGGATCGGCGGCGATGATGGCCGAGACGTCGATCTCTGGGACCGGCGCGGCGGTCGGCTCGACGACCTCGGCGACTTCGGGCTCGGCCGGGGTCGGCTCGGGCTCGGGGGCTGCTTCGACGACGGGCGCGATTTCGGCGGCCGCCTCGAGGGCGATGTCCAGAACGACGGGCTCGCCCTCCGGCTCCGCCTCGTTCGGCTCGACCCCGGTGTCCAGATCGACCTCGGTTGTGGCCGCAGAGGCGCTGGCCGGGCGACGACGCACGCGGCGACGGCGGGGTTCGGGAGCGAGCGCCGGCGCATCCTCGCCGCCGTCCGCGGCTACGACGGCCATCGGCGTGTCGGGCGAACCGTCCGGCGGCATGCCCTCGTTGGTGGCGCGGGCCTCGACCTTGACCTCGTGGGTCATTTCACCGGCGCCGCCGCGACCCCGTCCGCGACGACGGCGACGACGTCCGCCGGCCTCGCCCGAGGTGTCGCCCAGGGTCTCGGGCGTCTCGGCGTCCTCGGTCCGTGCGGCGACGGCCGGCTCGGATTTCTGAGGGTTGATCGGGTCGAACCAGACGTAGGGATCCTCCAGCGACGGCGTGCGGCCGCGCACCCAGAAGAAGTGACCACCGGCCACGGCGCCGTCATCCTCACGCGCCCGACGTCCGCCACGACGGCCACGCCGACGGCGACGGCCGCCTTCGCCATCGTCCTCTTCGTCGTCCGCCGTCGCCTCGACGCCGGATTCCTCATCGCGCCGTCCGCCGCGACGGCGCCGGCGACGCCGACCGCCCCCGCCGACCTCGATCCGGCCGCCGGCCGCGTCGTCGTCGGTGTCCTCGCGCTCGATGTCGGCTTCGTCCTCGTCGTCTTCCTCGTCGTCCTCGTCTTCGTCCTCGTCGCTCCAGGCGGCGTCGTCGAAATCGTCCTGCAGATCGGCCAGCGAGACCTCGGGCTCGGGCGCGACGAAGTCGTCATACGACTCGGTGCGTTCGATCGTGCTTTCGCTCTGGGCCAGGCTGTCGTCGATCTGGACGACGACGTTCAGGCCGCGCTGGACCAGCAGGGACTGCAGATAGGCGCGCTTGTGGTTCAGGATATACAGGGCCACGGCGGTCGACACGCGCAGGATGACCGATCCCGCGCCGTTCTTTCCGGCCTCGGCGTCCAGCGCCCGCAGAACCGTCAGGGCGGCGGATTCCGCCGAGCGGATGCGTCCGGCGCCCTGGCAGTGCGGACAGATTTCGGTGGCGCCTTCCAGCACGCCCAAGCGGCGGCGCTGGCGGCTGATCTCCATCAGGCCGAAGGCCGATATCTTGCCCATCTGGATGCGGGCGCGATCCTCGCTCAGCGCGTCCTTCAGGATGCGCTCGACGGTCCGATTGTTCTTCGGCTCGTCCATGTCGATGAAGTCGATGACGATCAGTCCGGCCAGGTCGCGCAGACGCAGCTGGCGGGCGGCCTCGACGGCGGCCTCGCAGTTGGTCTTGAACGCCGTCTGCTCGACGTTGCGTTCCTTGGTCGCCTTGCCCGAGTTGACGTCGATGGCGACCAGGGCCTCGGTCTGGTTGATGACCAGATAGCCGCCCGACTTCAGCGTCACCACCGGCTGGTGAATCCCGGTCAGCACGTCCTCGATGCCGTTGGCGGCGAACAGGGGCCTGGCGCCCTGGTACAGATGCACCTTCTTGGACTGGGACGGCATCAGCACGCGCATGAAGTCGCGCGCCTGTTTGAAGCCCTCGATCCCCTGAACCTGGATGCCGTCGAAATCCTTGTCGAACATGTCGCGCACGGCGCGGCGGACCAGGTTCTCCTCTTCGTAGATCACCGAGGGCGCGTGGCTGGCCAGGGTGGTCTCGCGGATCGTCTCCCACAGGCGCAGCAGGTACTCATAATCGCGCCGGATCTCGGCCTTGGTCCGCTTGGCGCCGGCCGTGCGGATGATCAGCCCCATGCCCTTGGGCACTTCGAACGAGGCCACGGCGCTCTTCAGGCGGCGACGGTCCGAGCTGTTGGTGATCTTGCGCGAGATGCCGCCGCCCTTGCCGGTGTTCGGCATCAGCACGCAGTAGCGGCCGGCCAGCGACAGCCAGGTCGTCAGGGCCGCGCCCTTGGCGCCCCGCTCGTCCTTCACGACCTGGACCAGCAGAATCTGGCGACGCTTGATGACGTCCTGGATCTTGTAGCGACGCATCAGGCGGCGCTTCAGGCGCTCCTCGTCCGCCAGCTTGGCTTCGGGATCGGCCTCGTCGTCCGCCGACTCGCGGCCCAGATCGTCCTCGTCCGCCTCGTCGTCCGCCTCGGCCATGATGGCTTCGCGGTCTGCGACGGGGATCTGATAGTAGTCGGGGTGGATTTCGTTGAAGGCGAGGAACCCGTGCCGGTTGCCGCCGTATTCGACGAAGGCGGCCTGCAGGCTGGGTTCTACGCGGGTGACCTTGGCGAGGTAGATGTTGCCGCGAAGCTGGCGCTTCGTCTTCGACTCGAAGTCGAATTCCTCAACCTGGCGTCCGTCCACGATGGCGACGCGGGTTTCTTCCGCGTGCGCCGCATCGATCAGCATCGTCTTTGACATGTAGAATCTCTCTCTGGCGCGCTCTGGCCGACCCCGATGTGCTGGGGGTCATGGCGGCTCGCCGAATGGGGTAGGGGGCCTGGCCGGGCGTGGTTCCGCTGCGGATCGCGGCGATCGCCGGATCGTTGTTCCGGACAAGCCGGGCGGAAGGCGAGGCGTAAGGGCCCATGGGTCTGGTCGGTCCTCGACCCGAACGCGCCGTTTGCGGCGGCGAAGCGGGCCGGTTCTTCGATTCCTCGGGCCAGGCCCGGCGGAATCTCGGATGGGTGAAAGTCAGCGCAGGCGGGGCGACGCGTCGATCGCCGATCAGGATCGGCAGACGAACGCTCCGCGAGCGGACACAAGCATAGGCAGGCTGAAGCCGAAAGAAAAGGTTTCCGCGCTTAACTCAATCCAAACCGCGCTCGTGCAGGATGACGGCCAGCGAAGGTGGGATCGCCGTCAGAATGATGCGCAAGGCTTTTTACGCTCCGCTCTCCAGGCTCGGCCTGTGGGGCGTCAGGGAATGGACGATGACCGCCGCTGCGTTCGTCGTGATCTGCCTCGCCCTGTTCCTGGGCGGGCGCGGTATCGCGGGCGGAGCCAGCGGTGACGTGCTGGGCGTCCGCTTCGGCGGCGACGCCGAACGCACGCGCGTGGTGCTTGATCTCGGCGTTTCCGCGCGCGGCGCCGTGGTCGAGGCCGGCGACGCGGGCCGGGTCGTTCTGAACCTGTCCGGCGTGGCGCCGGGACGGGGCGTCACGGGCGACGGCTCCGGCCTGGTCAACGCCTATCGCATCTCGGCCGCCGCCGGCGCATCGCGGGTCCAGCTCGAGTTGGCCAAGGCGGTCGAGATCGAGCGCCGCTTCCTGCTTCCTCCGGGCGACGGGGTCGCCAACTACCGCTACGTCGTGGACCTCAAGGCGCGCGCCGGGGCCGGTCCCGCGCCGACGACGCCCCGGCCCGCCGCTGTGCCCAACGTCCGGCCGGCCGCCGAGACCCGTTCGGCGCCGCGCGCGTCCGCGCGACGCGACAAGCCATTGATCGTCATCGACGCCGGCCACGGCGGGCGGGATCCGGGCGCCATGGGGGCGTCGAACCGGGAAAGCGCCCTGACCCTGGCCGCCGCCCAGACGCTGAAAGCCGAGCTGGAGCGCACCGGGCGTTACCGTGTCCTGCTGACACGCACCAACGACACCTATGTCGATCTGTATCAGAGGGTCCGCATCGCCCGCCGGGCGGACGCCGACCTGTTCATCTCCCTGCACGCCGACGCCGGGGCCGATCCGGCCACGCGGGGCGCCAGCGTCTACACCCTGTCGGAACAGGGGGCGAGCCGCGCCGTGCGCGAGGTGACGCGCGGGGACGACTGGCACCGCGATCTGCACCTGCCCGGACGCGACCCGTCCGTCGACCGCATCCTGCTGGACCTCACCCAGCGGGCCACCCAGAACCGCTCCGCCCAGTTCGCCCGCACCCTCCTGAGCGGCCTCGAATCGGCCGAACACCCGATGCTGCGGCGCAGCCATCGCGACGCGGGTCTGGCGGTCCTGCTGGCCCCGGACGTGCCCGCCGTCCTGCTGGAGATGGGCTTCATCACCAATCCGGACGACGAGCGCCTGCTGGCCGACGAACGCCGCCGCCGCCGCATGATGCGCAGCGTCGCCGACAGCATCGACCGCTATTTCCGGGGCGGGTCCGAGGCTGCCCTGTTCGCCTCGGCCGACACCACGGCGGCCGGCGCGCCCTGATCGGCCCTTCTTCGGCCAATTGGCGTCTAGCCCCGATGGGCGGCGCGGTCTAAATCAGGGTTCGAGTGTCCGGCCCCTCCTGGACGCGGCGCTGGAGACCGTTGGTGAAGATTGCCGAACGCTGGTTCGTGTTGGCGGGCGTGGCCCTGCTGGGCGCTGTCGCGCTCGCGGGCTTCATCATCGCCGTCTATGCGGCCTGGCTGTTCCACGACCTGCCCGACGCGTCGGAGCTGACCGACTATCGCCCGCCGACCGCGACGCGCGTCTATGGCGGCGACGGCACCCTGATCGGCGAGTTCTCGGACGAGCGGCGAATCTACGTCACCTATGACCAGATCCCCCAGCCGGTGATCCACGCCTTCCTGGCGGCGGAGGACAAGAAGTTCTTCGACCACGGCGGCATCGACGTGTCCGGTCTGGGCCGGGCCATGTTTAAGAACGTCTTCAACTTCGTCGCCGGCCGACGGCTGGAGGGCGGCTCGACCATCACCCAGCAGGTGGCCAAGAACGTCCTGCTGACCAACGAGTCCACGATCGGCCGCAAGCTGAAGGAGGCGATCCTTTCCAGCCGCCTCGAGGCCACGCTGACGAAAGAACAGATCCTCGAACTGTATCTGAACGAGATCTTCCTCGGCTATCGCTCCTATGGCGTGGCCTCGGCCGCCTACAACTATTTCGGCAAGTCGCTGAACCAGCTGACGCCCGACCAGGCCGCCTTCCTCGCCGCCCTGCCGAAGGGGCCGAACAACTATCATCCAAAACGGCATCCCGGCGCGGCCAAGGGGCGGCGCGACTGGGTCCTGGGCGAGATGAACCAGGCGGGGTGGCTGAGCGACGCCGACCTGGTCGCCTCACAGGCGCGGCCGCTGGCGGCCAATGACGCGCCGCAGCGCGCCCAGTACCGCGACGCCGACTTCTTCGTCGAGGAGGCGCGACGTCAGGCCCTGGCCACCAAGGACATCGGCGAGCATCTGAACGCAGGCGGCTTCTATATGCGGACGACGCTGGACCCCAGCCTCCAGACCGCCGCGCGCGACGCCCTGATGACGGGGCTCGAGAACTATGATCGTCGCCACGGCTGGCGCGGCGCCTGGGGCGAGACGGATTTCGCCGAGGGCTGGCAGGCGGCGGCGCTCAAGCGTCAGACGCCGCCCGAACGGCGGGCCTGGCGCGCGGCGGCGGTCACCGCCGCCTCGGGCAATTCGGTCCAGGTCGTCACCGCCCGCGACGGCGACACCGGCAGCCTGATCCCCGCCGACGCGGCCTGGGCCAACGCCCGTCGTCCGCTGAAGCGCGGCGACCTGATCTTCGTTGAGCCCCGCAACGGCCAGTTCGCCCTCAAACAGGTGCCGGCGGTCAACGGCGCCCTGGTGGCTGTCGAGCCCCAGTCGGGACGCGTCCTCGCCATGGTGGGCGGCTACTCCTACGCCCTGTCCAGCTTCAACCGCGCGACCCAGGCCAAGCGCCAGCCGGGCTCGGCGTTCAAGCCCTTCGTCTATGCGACGGCGCTGGAAGGGGAATACACCCCGGCCTCGATCGTGCTGGACGCCCCGATCAGCTTCGCCGGCGGCCCGAACGGCCAGCGCTGGACGCCCGAGAACTACAGCCGCGAATACTACGGACCCCAGACCCTGCGTCGCGGGCTGGAGCTGTCGCGCAACGTCATGACCGTGCGTCTGGCCCAGGCGGTCGGCATGCGCCGTATCGTCGACCAGTCCGAGAAGATGGGCCTGCCCGGCCTGTCGCCGAACCTTTCGGTGTCGCTCGGCGCCGGCGAGGTGACCCCGTTGCAGCTGACGGCGGCCTATTCGGCCTTCGTCAACGGCGGACGCCGCGTCCAGCCCTATCTGATCGACTATATCCAGGACCGGAACGGCGAGACCGTCTGGCGCGCGGACCGTCGCAACTGCCGTGAGTGCGGGCGCGCCTTCAGCGGCCAGGCCTCGCCCCGCCTCGACGCCCGCGGCGCCCAGGTGATCGACCCGATCACCGCCTATCAGGTCAGCTCCATGCTGGAAGGCGTGATCCAGCGCGGCACCGCCGCCAGCGCCCGCGGCCTGGGCCGCTGGATCGGCGGCAAGACGGGCACGACCAACGACTACCGGTCGGCGTGGTTCGTCGGCTTCTCCTCCGACATCGTGGTCGGGGTCTTCATCGGCTTCGACGACAACCGGTCCCTCGGGGGCGGAGAGACGGGGGCGACGACCCCGGTGCCCATCTTCACCCAGTTCATGCAGCAGGCGCTGAAGGAGCGGCCGGCGCGTCCGTTCGTGCGTCCGCGCAACGCCGTCTTCCGCGTGGTCAATGGCACCGAGGAAGCCTTCCGTCCCGGAACCGAGCGTCAGCGGGAGGAACAGGCGCCGGTCGATCCGACCATCCCGGTCGGACCCCAGAACTACAACGAGATCATCCGGCGCGAGCTGGAGGCCGAGACCGCCCCGCCGCCGTCCGCCCCGCCGCCCAGCGCCCCGCCGCCGCCCACGCCGCAGCGGCCGCCGGCCGAGGACCTCAGCGGCCTCTATTAGGGCGTCCGGCCCAGGTTCGGGCTTTCCCTTTGAGCGGCGGACCTATATGTCCGCCGCTCGCATTTTGTATCGCGGGAGTTTGCGATGAGACCGGATGTCGAGGCCATGAAGGCCGACATCGAGCAGAGCGTCGCTCTGCTCAGGAGGCGTCTTTGACTGGGACGTCGCTGTAAGAAAGCTCGATGAGCTGAACGCCAGGGTCGAGGATCCGACCCTGTGGGACGACCCCGACCAGGCCCAGGCCGTCAGCCGCGACCGGTCGCGCCTGGAATCCCAGATCTCCGCCGTGCGCGAGATGGAGCAGGGGCTGGAAGACGGCGTCATGCTGTCCGAAATGGCCGACGAGGAAGGCGACGAGGCCGCCCTCGAGGATGCGCGCGCCCATCTGAAGGCGATCAAGGACCGCGCCGCGCGCGCCGAGCTGGAAGCCCTGCTGTCCGGCGAGGCCGACGGCAATGACGCCTATCTGGAGGTCAACTCCGGCGCCGGCGGCACCGAGAGCTGCGACTGGGCCGGCATGCTGCTGCGGATGTACACCCGCTGGGCCAAGGCGCACGGATACGAGGTCGAGTTGGAGGCGTCGGAAGACGGCGATCAGGCCGGCATCAAGTCGGCGACTATCCTGGTCACCGGCCCCAACGCCTATGGCTGGCTGAAGTCGGAATCGGGCGTGCACCGGCTGGTCCGCATCAGTCCGTATGACGCGGCCGCCAAGCGCCACACCTCCTTCGCCTCGGTCGGGGTTTCGCCCGTCGTCGACGACACCATCGAGATCGACATCAATCCGGCCGATGTGCGCACCGACACCTATCGCGCCTCGGGATCCGGCGGACAGCACGTCAACAAGACGGATTCGGCCGTGCGCCTGACGCACATTCCGACCAACACCGTCGTGGCCTGCCAGGCCGGCCGGTCACAGCACCAGAACCGCGATCAGGCGTGGAAGATGCTGCGGGCCCGCCTCTACGAGCTTGAGCTGCAGAAGCGCGAGGCGGCGGCCCAGGCCCTGGCCGACGCCAAGACCGATATCGGCTGGGGGCACCAGATCCGCTCCTATGTCTTGCAGCCCTATCAGATGGTGAAGGACCTGCGGACAGAGGTCGAAACCTCGGACACCCAGGGCGTGCTGGACGGCGATCTGGACGCCTTCATGGGGGCGGCGCTCGCGGCCCGCGTGGGCGAGACCCGGGGCTCCACCACCGAATAGCCGACAGAATGACGAAAGGCCCCGGCGATCACCGGGGCCTTTCTCATCTCAGCGATGCGTCGCGGTCAGAGCGGGCGCAGCGGCACGGCGTCGAGGGCCGATTCCAGCGCCGCCTGGGCCGACCCGGCCGGAGACGTCGGCGCCGGGGACGCGGGGGCGGAGAAGGTCGGCTGCACCGGAGCGGGCTCCGGCGCGGGAGCGGGCGCGGGAGCGGGAGCCGGGGCAGGAGCGGGAGCCACCGCCGCCGGGGCGGGAGCGGCCGGGGCTTCGCGGCGGCTTTGCAGGACGCGGCCCTGGAAATAGGCGCCGATGTCGATCGACAGCTGTTCGGCGGTGATGTCCCCGTCGACATAGGCGGTGGCGACCAGCTTCACCTGACGGCCGGAGACGCCGCCGACGATCCGGCCGCGCACTTCCAGATATTCGGCGCTGACATTGCCTTCGACCGAGCCGGTTTCGCCGACGATCAGGCGCCCGACGCGGATGTCGCCCTTGACGGCGCCGTCGACCTGCAGGTCGCCGTTGCCCGACACCGTGCCCTCGAACTGCAGATCCGCAGCCAGGGTGGACAGGCTGCGGGCCGGAGCCGCAGGCACGGGCGCCGGGGCGGGGCTCGACGCCGCAGCGGCGGCGGGACGCGGCGACTCCGGCAACGGCGGAACATCGGCGATGGCGGGCCGGGTCGTCGGCTTAGTGGTCTTGTTGAACAAGATAATCTCCTGCCTTGAGGAAGCGGGCTGGGTTCTGGGGACGTCCGTCGACCCACACCTCATAGTGCAGGTGGACGCCGGTGGATCGGCCGGTCGTGCCCATGGCGCCGATGCGCTGGCCGACCGCGATCGCCTGTCCGGGCTGGACGGCGATGGCGTTCAGATGGGCGAACCGAGTCTTGAAACCTCGCCCATGGTCTATCTCAACGGTGTTGCCATACCCTGAACGCACGCCGGTGAAGGAGACGACGCCCGGCGCCGTGGCCAGGATCGGGGTGTTCAGGGGCGCGGCGAAGTCCTGGCCCTGGTGCAGGGCCGGCCGGCCGTTGAAGGGATCGAACCGCACGCCGTAGCCGGAGGTGGTCCGGGCGTGCGCGGGGCGGGACAGGGGCAGGGCGTCGGCCGCGTCGGCCAGGTCGCGCATTTCGCCCAGGCTGTCGGCCGCCTGACGAATGCGCAGGGCGAAGGCCTCGTCCACGTCCAGGATGGCCGCCAGGGCCCGCGGGTCGCGCGCCTCGACCAGGGGGCCGCCCAGGGCCGCGCCCGCGGCGGCGTAGGCGGCGGGGTTCAGTCCGGCTAAGCGAAAAGCCAGCCGCAGCCGCTCGGCCCGGCTCTGTGCGAAGGTCTCGGCGCGCGCGATCAGCCGCTCCTGATCCAGTCGGACGGCCATGATCCGCTGGCCCGGCGTCAGATCGCCGCTCGCCGGTCGAACGGGACGCAGGGCCGCGCGGGCGCCCGGGACGCCCCGGAACTGGCCCATGACCTGGGTCAGGGCGGCGTGCCGCCGCTCGACGGTGCGGGCGATGTCGTCCAGCGATCCTGTGGTCGTGGACATCCGCATGACGGCGCTGTCCAGTCGGGCCTGTAGGTCGGCGTTGGCCCGTTCGGCCGCCGCCCGATCCTGCGCCGCCCGTTCCTGATCCGCACGCGTCGATACCGCGTCGATCGCGACCGAAGCCGAAGCCAGCAGGGTCCAGCCGCCGACCACGGCCGCGACCCCGGCCAGGATCATCTGCTTGCGGCTGCTGACCGCATAGCCGCGGATCTCGCCGTTCGATCGCAAATAGATCTGACGCTCGGGAAACCAGCGTCTGATCCAGCCCCCGCTGGTCATGTCCGTTTCCTGCCCACAGGCCGAAGCCCCCAAAACCGGCGGCACTATCCGTCAGAGATTCGGGGGCGGCAACACTGTTTACGTCTCGTTAACCATCAATATGGCCGCGAAACGCCTCACGCGAATCTGGATCGACGGAAGATTCGCGTCACGGGCGATCGGATGACGTTCAGTAGGTCGGACGGCGGAGTCTGAACCCCGCCTTTTCAGGTCTCACTCGCCGCCAGAACCGCCTCGGCGTGTCCCTTGACCGACACCTTGCGCCAGGCCTGGGCGACCGTTCCGCCGGCGTCGATCAGAAAGGTCGCCCGTTCGATGCCCATATAGGTGCGGCCGTACAGCTGCTTCTCGCCCCAGACGCCGAAGGCCTCGGTCACCGCGCCGTCCTCGTCCGACGCCAGGATGACGCCCAGCTCACGCTTTTCCGCGAACCGCGCCAGCTTCTTCACCGGGTCGCGGGACACGCCGATCACCGTCACCCCCGCCGCCTCGAAACGCGGCAGCAGGGCGGTGAAGTCCTGGCCTTCCGTCGTGCAGCCCGGCGTGTCGGCCTTGGGATAGAAGTAGAGCACATAGGACCTGCCCTTCAGGCCCTCGGACGAAATCCGGTCGCCCGAGGCCGTGGCCATGTCGAAGGCGGGGGCGGGCATGCCGGGCTCGAGCGCCATCAGACCGGCCTCACCAGGACGATCTTCTTCTTGCCCGCCGCCAGCTTCAGCACTCCGTCCGCATTGACGTCGTCCGCCGCGATCAGGCGCGCGCCGTCGGCGATCGCTTCGTCGTTCAGACGCAGGCCGCCGCCCTGGGCCAGGCGCCGGGCCTCGCCGTTGGAGGCGCTGAGGCCCGCCCGGGTCGCCACGGCGGCGATCATCGCCCCGATAACCTCGTCCTTCGCCAACTCCACGGTCGGAAGATCTGCCGAGATCTGGCCCTTCTCGAAGGCGCTTTCGGCCGCCGCCCGCGCCGTCGCGGCCGCTTCCGCGCCGTGCAGCAGGGTCGTCGCCGCATCAGCCAGCGCCTTCTTGGCGTCGTTGATCGCGGCGCCTTCCAGCGCCTCGAAGGCCGCGATCTCGTCCAGCGACAGGTCGGTGAACAGGCGCATGAAGCGGCCGACGTCGGCGTCCTCGGCGTTGCGCCAGAACTGCCAGTAGTCGTAGGGGCTCAACTGCTCGGCGTTCAGCCACACCGCGCCCTGGGCCGTCTTGCCCATCTTGCCGCCCGAGGCCGTGGTCAGCAGCGGCGTGGTCAGGCCGAAGGCGGCCTTCTGATCCACACGGCGCACCAGATCGACGCCCGAGACGATATTGCCCCACTGGTCCGACCCGCCCATCTGCAGTGTAACGTTTAGGCGGCGGTTCAGCTCCAGGAAGTCCACCGACTGCATCAGCATGTAGTTGAATTCCAGGAAGGTCATCGGCTGCTCGCGCTCCAGCCGCAGCTTGACCGAGTCAAACGCCAGCATCCGGTTGACCGTGAACTGGGTGCCGAAATCGCGCAGGAACTGGATGTAGCCGTATTTCGACAGCCACTCGTCATTGTCGATCATGACCGCGTCGGTGGGGCCCTCGCCGAAGGTCAGGAACTTCTCGAACACCGTCTTGATGGTGGCGATGTTCGACTTGATCGTCTCGTCCGTCAGGTGCGGGCGCGAGGCGTCCTTGCCGGTCGGGTCGCCGACCTTGGTCGTGCCGCCGCCCATGATGACGACGGGTTTGCCGCCGGCCTGCTGCAGCCGGCGCAGCATCATGATCTGGATCAGGCTGCCGACATGCAGCGAGGGCGCCGTGGCGTCAAAGCCGATGTAGCCCGTCACCACGCCGGACGCCGCTGCGGCGTCCAGTTCGGCCGGATGCGTGATCTGGTGGATGTAGCCGCGCGACTGCAGCGTGCGCAGGAAATCGGACTTGAATTCGGTGTCGGTCATGGACGGCTCCGTTAGCAGGGATGCCGGCGGCCGTCTTGTCAGATTGCGCGCCGGAGTGCGGCGCAGGTTCGCGGGCCGCTCGCTAGATCAGCGGGCGGTAATACAGGCCGGTGCGGGCGAGGGCGGCGAACATGGGGTCGGGATAGGCGGCGCCGTACGGCTCCGTCAAGTCCGCCGGTCTGCGGCCGGAACCGAAATGGGGTTGAAGCCATGCCGACACATGGTCGAATAGAGGTCGAACGCCGCCCCTGCACGAAAGACGATCCGCATGGCCCTCACCGTCCGAAACCCGGCCGCCCTGCGCCTGCTGATCGGCTGGGCGGCGATCGCGGTCCTGACGCTGGGCGGCCTGACCCTGATCGGACTGGGGCCGACGAGCGCGGGGGCCAGATCCGTCTTCCTGCCCGCCCTGGTCGCAGTCCTCTTCCAGGGCGGAGCGGCCCTGATGGCGGTGCGCCGCGGTCATGTGCGGCTGGGCTGGATCATCCTGCTGGCGCCCAGCCTGCTTCTGGCGGCGACGATCGTGCTGATCTTCGGCCTCTATCTGCTGGGCAGGCCCTGAGGCTGACGGATGCCGCGCGCCGTCCTGATCCCGCATCCGACCTCGCCGGACGGACCTGCTGCGACAATCGCGGTCGAATATGAACGGCGGGCGGATCAGCTCTGGCTTCGCTTTGTTTGCAAGGGCGATCCGGACCTGATCCGCTGGCCGGCAGAGAATCCGCCGGGGCGGGCGGACAATCTCTGGACGCACACCTGTTTCGAGGCCTTCGTGGGCACGGGTGAAGCCTATTTCGAATTCAACCTCTCGCCGACCGGCCAGTGGGCGTCCTATGCCTTCGCCGGCTATCGGGAAGGCATGAGGGCGGCGGATGAGGCGGCTGTGGTCGATGGCCTTGATGGCGGATCGGACTACATGGCGCTGGAGGCACGTGTCGATTTACCCGACGCCGCGCAGCGCCTGGCGCTTTCGGCCGTGATCGAGGACATCCACGGCGAGAAGACCTATTGGGCCCTGGCCCATCCGTCGGATAAGCCGGATTTCCATCATCCCGACTCGTTCACGCTGGTCCTGCCGGCGCCCGAGACCTCTGGAACGGAACAGCCATGAAATTCGGCATCGACCGCCTGATCTCCGAACCCGCGCTTCAGGCTGAACTTCAGGGACGGCGCGTGGCCCTGCTGGCCCATCCGGCGTCGGTGACGGCGGACCTCACCCATTCCATCGATGCCCTGGCCGCCATCCCCGGCGTCCGCCTGACCGCCGCCTTCGGCCCCCAGCACGGGATGAAGGGCGATCTGCAGGACAATATGATGGAGACGCCGGACGAAACCGACCCGGTGCACGACATCCCCGTCTTCAGCCTTTACGGCGAGGTCCGGCGGCCCAGCGGCCAGTCGATGACGACCTTCGACATCATCCTGATCGATCTTCAGGACGTCGGCTGCCGCATCTACACCTTCGTGACCACGCTTCTGTACGTGCTGGAGGCGGCGGCGGAGCACGGCAAGACGGTCTGGGTTCTCGACCGGCCCAATCCCGCCGGGCGACCGGTCGAGGGTCTGACCCTGCGTCCCGGCTGGGAAAGCTTCGTCGGCGCCGGGCCCATGCCGATGCGCCACGGCATGACCCTGGGCGAAATGGGCCTGTGGTTCATCGACCACTTCAAGCTGAAGGTCGACTACCGCGTCATCGAGATGCAGGGCTGGGAGCCCGAGGCCGCGCCGGGTTACGGCTGGCCGCTGAGCGAACGCAGCTGGATCAACCCCAGCCCCAATGCGCCCAACGTCTCCATGACCCGCGCCTATGCGGGGACGGTCATGCTGGAAGGGGCGACCCTGTCCGAGGGACGCGGCACCACCCGGCCGCTGGAGCTGTTCGGCGCGCCCGACATCGACGCCCGGGCCGTGATCGCCGAGATGAAGTCTCTCGCGCCCGACTGGATCAAGGGCTGCATCCTGCGCGACATGTGGTTCCAACCCACCTTCCACAAACACGTCGGTCAGCTGTGCAACGGGGTCCAGATCCACGTCGACGACCCCCACTATGATCACGCGGCGTTCAAGCCTTGGCGGGTCCAGGCCCTGGCCTTCAAGGCGATCCGGCGGCTGTATCCCGACTACGACCTGTGGCGCGACTTCCCCTATGAATACGCCTTCGGGAAACTGCCGATCGACGTCATCAACGGCTCGCCCCTGCTGCGCGAATGGGTCGATGACGCCGACGCCACGCCCGCCGATCTGGACGCCCTGACCCAGCCGGACGAGGCGGCCTGGATCGAGGTGCGGCGGCCCTTCCTGTTGTACTGAGCGTGACCGCATCGACATCCCGGCTGGCGGGCGTCGCCAGCGGCCTCGGCGCGGGCGCGTTGTGGGGCCTGGTCTTCCTGGCGCCCAAGGTCGCGCCGGACGCCTCGCCGATGATGATGAGCGCCGGGCGATATCTGGCCTATGGGCTGATCGCCGCGGCCCTGCTGGCGCCGCGCTGGGGCAGGGTGCGGCTGCATCTGGACGCCCCCGCCTGGAAGGGCCTGATCTGGCTGAGTCTGTCGGGAAACCTGATCTACTACCTGTTTCTTGTGGTCGCCGTGCATTTCGCCGGCGTCGCCGCCTCGGCCCTGATCGTGGGCATGGTGCCGGTCGCCGTCGCGGCCTGGGGCCTCAGGGACCCCGACGCGCCGCCGCTGTCACGGTCCGCGCCGCCGATCCTGCTGGCGACGGCCGCCGTCGCGCTGATCGGCTGGGAGGCGTTTCTGGGACGCGGCGGCGGGCATGCCGGCGACGTCGCGGCCAATGCGCCGGGCGGAGACCTGGTGCTGACCCTGATCGGCCTCGGCTGCGCGGTCGCGGCCCTGATCTCCTGGTCGATCTATGCGATCAGCAACAGCCGCTGGATGGCGCGGCTGCCGCAGGTGTCCGCCCATGACTGGTCGTTGCTGACCGGCGTCGTCACCGGCGGGATGGCCCTGCTTCTGACCATCCCCGCGGCCTTGCGCGACCTGCCCGACGACGCGGATCAATGGGTTCGGCTGGCCGGCGTCAGCGTCGGAATCGCCGCCCTGGCCTCGATCCTGGGCAACGCCCTGTGGAACCAGGCCAGCCGGTTGCTGCCTCTGTCGATGCTGGGCCAGATGATCGTGTTCGAGACCCTGTTCGCCTTCCTCTACGGCTTCCTGTGGGAAGGGCGCGGGCCAACAGGGTTGGAGATCATCGCCGTCATCCTGATGATCGTCAGCGTGATCTGGTGCGTAAGGGCCCATGGCCCCTCAGTCGCCGAGGGCGCCGAGAAGACCACGCCGGACTGAGTCAGGCCGGCTCGGCTTCCAGACGCTTGTCCAGATAGGCGCCGACGCGACGATCGACGGCCTCGATATGGTCCTGCCAGAAGTGGGTCGCCCCGTCTTCCAGCTCATAGTCGATGACGATGCCCTTCTGGGTGCGCAGCTTGTTGACCACGCGCTCGACCTCGATCGGCGGCACGATGCTGTCGGCCGTGCCGTGCAGGAACAGGCCCGAGGCCGGGCAGGGGGCCAGGAAGCTGAAGTCGTAGATGTTCGACGGCGGCGACACCGAGATGAAGCCGTCGGTTTCCGGCCGGCGCATCAGCAGCTGCATGCCGATATAGGCGCCGAACTGATAGCCGGCGACCCAGGTCTGGGTCGCGGCGGGGTTGTTGGCCTGCAGCCAGTCCAGCGCCGTGGCCGCATCGGCCAGTTCGCCGATGCCGCTGTCGAACTCGCCCTGCGACTTGCCCACGCCGCGAGAGTTGTAGCGCAGGGTCGCGAAGCCGCGCTTCACGAACAGCTGGTACAGGGTCACCGCCACCGGATTGTTCATGTGCCCGCCCGCCTTGGGGTGGGGGTGCAGGATCAGGGCGATGGGCGCATTCGGGCGCTTCCCGGGCGAATAGCGGCCTTCGATGCGGCCGGAGGCGCCGGGCAGGATGACTTCAGGCATGTCGGCTCTGGAATCCGTTCAAACGTCGTTTCTAGGCGGGACAATACTTGACCATGGCGGTAGGACTTTCTAAGTCCGCCCGGCGCGCGGTCGCCTTGTCGAGGGCGCGGGTCTTAGCACAGGCCTTCCGCAAAGCGCGAGATTTTTGAGGTTTGCTCATGCGCCTGTCGACCAAGGGACGTTACGCCGTGATGGCCATGGCCGATCTGGCCAAGAACGGGCGCGCCCAGAGCGCGGAGCGCGGCGCCCAGAGTCGGGCGGTGTCGCTGGCCGAAATCGCCGCGCGGCAAGAGATTTCATTGTCCTATCTGGAACAGCTGTTCGCACGGCTGAGAAAGAGCGGTCTGGTCAAGTCCGTGCGTGGGCCCGGGGGAGGCTATCGCCTGGCCAAGGCCGCCCATGAAACGGTGGTGGCCGAGATCGTCCTGGCCGTTGACGAGCCCATCCGGGCGACCCGCTGCGTGGCCCACGGCACGCCCAAGGGCTGCATGCTGGCCGGCGAACGCTGCATCACCCACAATCTGTGGGAGGATCTGGGCGACGAAATTCATCGCTATCTTTCGCGCGTCTCGCTGGAGGATGTGGTCATGAACCGCACCGGCGCGCGGCGGTCGCCGGTCGTGGATCGCCCGATCGCGGTCGAGGCGGCGGCATGACCGGCGTCTACCTCGACTATAACGCCTCCGCGCTTGTGCGGCCCGAGGTGCTGGACGCTATGACGGCGGCCCTGGCGGACAACGGCAATCCGTCCGCCGTGCATGCGGCCGGTCGCCGGGCGCGGGCCCGGGTGGAGACGGCGCGGGCCCAGGTCGCGGATCTGGTCGGCGCCGATCCGACGGCGGTGATCTTCTCGTCCGGCGGCACCGAGTCCAACGCCCAGGGCGTCGTCAGCGCCCTGGCCGGCGGTTGCGAGCGGCTGATCGTGTCGGCGACCGAACATCCGTGCGTGGCCGAGGCGGCCGCCGCGTCCGGCGCGCCGGTGGAGGTGCTGCCGGTCGACGCCAACGGCGTCATCGATCTGGCCTGGTTGAAGGCTGCGCTGGCGCGTCCCGGTCGGGCTGTGGTGGCCGTCCATCACGCTAACAACGAGAGCGGCGTGATCCAGCCGATCGCCGAGGCGGCCGGGCTCGTGCGCGCCGCCGGCGGCTGGCTGCACGTCGACGCCATCCAGTTGGCGGGCAAGATCCCGGTCGATATGCGCGACCTCGACGCTGACAGCCTGACCCTGTCGTCCCACAAACTGGGCGGTCCACAGGGCGTGGGCGCACTGATCCTTCGGGAAGGCGTGTCGGCCGTGCGAATCCTGCATGGCGCAGGACAGGAGCGAGGCCTGCGCGCGGGCACCGAGAACGTGCCGGGCATCGTCGGCTTCGGCGTGGCCGCCGACTGCGCCGCGCGCGACCTGCCCCAGGCCGCGTCTCACGCCGCCTGGCGCGATGCGGCCCAGGCCCGCGTCCAGGTCGCCGGCGCCACGGTCATCGGCGCGGGGGCGGATCGCTTGCCCAACACCCTGTTCATGGCCGTCGAGGGCTGGGACAGCCCGCAGCAGCTGATCGTCATGGATCTGGCCGGGATCATGGTCTCGGCGGGTTCAGCCTGTTCCTCGGGCAAGGTGAAGCCGTCAAAGACGATCAGCGCCATGGGCCTGGATCATCTCGCCACGGGCGGCGTTCGGGTTTCTGGGGGCTGGGGCACGGTCGAGGGTGACTGGGCGCGCTTCGCCGACGCCTGGATCGCCGCATACGACAAACACAAGTCGCGCGCCGCCGGGCGCTTGAGAGAGGTTGCCTGATGGCCGCCGTCAAGGAAACCATCGACGCCGTCGCCGCGCTGGAGAAGTACGCGCACGGCTTCACCTCGGACATTGAGCAGGAGTTCGCCCCCAAGGGTCTGAACGCGGATATCATCCGCTTCATTTCCGGGAAGAAGGGCGAGCCGGAATGGATGCTGGAATGGCGTCTGGCTGCCTATGAACGCTGGTTGGCGATGGAGGAGCCGACCTGGGCGGCGGTGAAGTACGAGCCCGTCGACTATCAGGACCTGTTCTACTACGCCGCGCCCAAGACCAAGGAGGGGCCGAAGTCGCTCGACGAGGTCGATCCGGAACTGCTGGAAGTCTACGCCAAGCTGGGCATCCCGCTGAAGGAACAGGAAGTGCTGGCGGGGGTGCAGGGCGCGCCGCGCGTGGCCGTGGACGCCGTGTTCGACTCGGTCAGCGTCGTCACCACCTTCAAGGAGGAGCTGGCCAAGGCGGGCGTGATTTTCATGCCCATTTCCGAGGCCTTACGCGAATATCCTGATCTGGTGCGGCAATATCTGGGATCGGTCGTGCCGGTCTCGGACAACTATTTCGCGGCCCTGAACAGCGCGGTCTTTTCGGACGGATCCTTCGTCTACATCCCGCCGGGCGTGCGCTGCCCGATGGAGCTGTCGACCTATTTCCGCATCAATGCGTCACAGACCGGCCAGTTCGAACGCACCCTGATCATCGCCGACAAGGGCAGCTACGTTTCGTACCTCGAGGGCTGCACCGCCCCCATGCGCGACGAGAACCAGCTGCACGCGGCCGTGGTCGAGATTGTCGCCCTCGAAGACGCCGAGGTGAAATACTCCACCGTCCAGAACTGGTATCCGGGCGACGCCGAGGGCAAGGGCGGCATCTACAACTTCGTCACCAAGCGCGCCGACTGCCGAGGCGACCGGTCGAAGGTCAGCTGGACCCAGGTCGAGACCGGCTCGGCGGTGACCTGGAAATACCCGTCCTGCATCCTGAAGGGCGAGGAGAGCTCGGGCGAGTTCTATTCCATCGCCATCACCAACGGACATCAGCAGGCCGACACCGGCACCAAGATGATCCACCTGGGCAAGAACTCGCGCTCGCGGATCATCGCCAAGGCGGTCTCGGCCGGAAAGTCGGACTCGACCTATCGCGGCCTGGTCTCGGTGCATCCTAAGGCGACGGGGGTGCGCAACTTCACCCAGTGCGACAGCCTGCTGATCGGCAAGGACTGCGGTTCGCACACCATCCCCTATATCGAGGCCCGCAACGGCTCGGCCCAGCTTGAGCACGAGGCGACGACGACCCGTCTGTCCGACGACCAGCTCTTCTACGCCCAGCAGCGCGGCCTTTCGCAGGAAGAGGCCGTGGCCCTGCTGGTTAACGGCTTCGTCCGCGACGTGATGCAGAAGCTGCCGATGGAGTTCGCGGTCGAGGCGCAGAAGCTGGTGGCGATCTCGCTGGAGGGGTCTGTTGGCTAAACCTCTCCCGTCATCCTCGGGCTTGTCCCGAGGACCCATTGGCCCGCATGCTCCGACGCATGGGGGAACGCCTCTTCATCGCCGTCTACATCATGACCAACGCCTCCTACGGGACGCTCTATGTCGGCGTGACCAGCAATCTGTACGAGCGGGTGCGCCAGCATCTAGCCGAGACGTTCGACGGGTTCACGGCCGAGTACGGGCTGAAGCGGCTGGTCTGGTATCAGCCGTTCGACAGCATGACCGCCGCCATCCGGCGCGAGAAGTCGCTGAAACGCTATCTGCGTGGCTGGAAAATCAATCTGATCGAGCAGGACAATCCGCATTGGGACGACCTGTCGCTTCAATGGGACCGAAATCCCGTGTGGCGGCCTCCGGTGGACGACTAACCTCATCTCTTCGTCAACCTCGGGCTTGTCCCGAAGGCCCATCGTCGGGTCGAAAGGGTGATGAGGAATTTGTTTCGGCTCCTGCCTCTCACAACCTGACGCTCGTGCCTGCATACAAATGGGTCCTCGGGACAAGCCCGAGGATGACGGGGGGTGGTGGAGCGATCAGCCTGGAAGGGAGCGTGGGGTGAGTGCGGCCTGGGAACAGATCGCTGCAAGCCCGGAAGATGTTCCGGTCGTTCTCGCTTGGGAGACTGCAGATCGCCTTCAATCGCTCTTTGAAGGCCAGAACGATCTGCAAAGGCTCGCCGCGCTCAAGGGTGTGAGCGAGTTCGCATTTCGCTCAGTGAATATCGGTTTGGTCGATGCCGAAGGCATGGCCAGCCAGCTCGAAGCCATGGCGGGCTATGTCCGCAAGAATATGAAGTGACCATGCTTTCCATCTCCAACCTCCACGTCTCCGTCGGCGACAAGCCGATCCTCAAGGGGCTGACGCTCGACGTTCCCTCCGGCGAGGTGCACGCCGTCATGGGACCGAACGGGGCGGGCAAGTCGACGCTGGGCTACGCCCTGTCGGGTCGGCCAGGCTATGAGGCGACCGAAGGCTCCGTCGAATGGAACGGGCAGGACCTGCTGGGTCTGGAGCCGGCCGAACGGGCGGCCCAGGGCGTCTTCCTGTCCTTCCAGTATCCGATCGAGATTCCCGGCGTGCCGGCCCTGACCTTCGTGCGCACGGCCCTGAACGCTCAGCGTCGCCAGCGCGGCGAGGACGAGGTCTCGGCCCCTGAGTTCCTGAAGATGGTCAAGGCGGCGTCGAAAGCCCTGAAGATGGACTTCGACATGCTGAAACGGCCGCTGAACGTCGGCTTTTCGGGTGGCGAGAAGAAGCGGATGGAGATCCTGCAGATGGCCCTCTTGGAGCCGTCGCTGCTGATTCTCGACGAGACCGATTCCGGCCTCGACATCGACGCCCTGCGGATCGTGTCGGAAGGGGTGAACGCCCTGCGCAGCAAGGACCGCTCGATGCTGGTCATCACCCACTATCAGCGCCTGCTCGACTACATCAAACCGGACCGGGTCCATGTGCTGGCCGCCGGCCGCATCGTCGCCTCGGGCGGCCCCGAACTGGCGCTGCAGCTGGAGGCGGAGGGGTATGACAAATACCTTCCGCAGGCGGCATGACGGTTCAGCCCCAGAATTTGGCGAAGATCGATCTGACCGACGCCTCGACCTTCCCGTCGCGGCGGACGGAGGCTTGGAAATACAGCGACCTGCGCCGCTATCTGCGTGAGGCGCCTGAACCGTCGCCGACCACCACCGTCGGCGCGCCGGGACCGTTCTACGCCCTGGGCGGAGAGGCGATCGTCTTCGCCAACGGCCGGCCGGTGGGCGTCACCGACTTCATCGCCTCGGGCGAACAGACCCTGCGCCTGCGCTACATCAGCCAGGCCGAGGCCACCGGCCACACGGCGTCCGCCCGCGTCGTCGCCCGGCCCGGCGCCCGGCTGCTGCTGCTGGAGACCCACGAGGGCAGGGGCTCGGCCTATGTGGCGCACAACCGGCTCGAACTGGACGTCGCCTCGGGCGCGGTGGTCGAGCGCATCGTCCTGATCGACGAACCCGAAGACGCCCTGTCGATCGCCGAGGCCGAGGTGAAGGTGGCCCCCGGCGGCGTCTATCGCCAGACGCTGGTCGCGACAGGCGCGAAGCTGCAGCGCGTCGAGACCCGCATCCGTCATGGCGGCGAGGGGGCCGAGGTGCGCGCCGACGGCCTTTATCTGCTGAACGCGTCGCGCCAGGCCGACCTGACCAGCGTGGTCACCCACGCGGCGGCGGACGGCCAGACCAGCCAGCTGATCAAGGGCGTGGCGCGGGACGCCTCGCGCGGCGTCTTTCAGGGCAAGATCGTCGTCGAACGCGGCGCCGACGGCACCGACGCCCGCATGGGCCACCACGCCCTGATCGCCTCTGAGCGGGCGGAGATCGACGCCAAGCCCGAACTGATCATCTACGCCGACGACGTCCAGTGCGCGCACGGCAATACGATCGGAAATCTGGACGAGAGCGCCCTGTTCTACATGCAGCAGCGCGGCATCCCGGCCGACGAGGCGCGGGCCCTGCTGACCCAGGCCTTCCTGATCGAGGTGGCGGACCGCATCGAACACGAGGGCGCGAAAGAGGTGGTGCGGGAATGGCTGACGGCGCGACTGTGAGCACAGCCCTCGACCTTGCGGCCATCCGCGCCCAGTTCCCGATCCTGTCGCGGACCGTGAACGGCCGCCCGCTGGTTTATCTGGACAACGCCGCTTCGGCCCAGAAGCCGCGCGCGGTGATCGACGCCCTGGTGGCGACGATGGAGGGCGGCTACGCCAACGTCCATCGCGGCCTGCACACCCTGTCGAACGAGGCGACCGAGGCCTATGAGGCCGCACGCGAGACCGTCGCCCGCTTCCTGAACGCGCCGTCGCCCGACACCATCGTCTGGACCAAGGGCGGCACAGAGGCGATCAATCTGGTGGCGAATGGTCTGGGCCTTTCGATCCAGCCGGGCGACGAGATCCTCGTCTCGGAGATGGAGCACCACTCCAACATCGTGCCCTGGCACATGCTGCGCGAAGGCCATGGCGCGGTGCTGAAATGGATCCCGATCCTCGACGACGGCACGCTGGACATGGCGGCCTATGTCGACCTGCTGGGGCCCCGGACCCGGATCGTGGCCGTCACCCACATGTCCAACGTCCTGGGCACCATCAATCCGGTCGCCGAGATCACGCGTCTGGCCCATGCCGCCGGGGCGCGGGTGCTGATCGACGGCTGCCAGGGGGCGGTGCATGCGGCGCCGGACGTTCAGGCCATCGGCTGCGACTGGTATGTGCTGACCGGCCACAAGCTGTTCGGACCGACCGGGATCGGCGCGCTGTACGGAACCGCCGCCGCGCTGGACAGCCTGCCTCCCTATCAGGGCGGCGGCGAGATGATCGAGACGGTCAGCCGCGACGCCGTGACCTATGCCAAGCCGCCCCACCGTTTCGAGGCGGGCACGCCGCCGGTCCTGGAGGCGATCGGCCTGGGCGCGGCGCTGGACTGGCTGTCCGGTTTCGACCCGGCCGCCGTACAGGACCACGAGGCGGCCCTGTACGCCCGCGCCATGGAACGTCTTCACGGCGTCAACGGCGTCCGCATCCTGGGCCAGGCGGAAGGGAAGGGGGCGATTCTGACCTTCGCCGTGGACGGCGCCCACGCCCATGACGTGGCCCAGATCATGGATCGCTACGGCGTCGCCGTGCGCGCGGGTCTGCACTGCGCCGAACCCCTGGCGAAACGGATGGGCGTGGCCTCGAGCACGCGCGCCTCCTTCGCCCTATATAACACCCTGGAGGAGGCGGACGCCTTCGCCGACGCGCTGATCCGGGCGCGGGAGTTCCTGCTGTGACCACGACCGACGATACCCCGCGAGAGGCGACCTTCGCCGAGACCTGGGACGAGCCCCAGAAGAGCGCCCTGTCCCAGGCCGAGCTGGATCAGCTGACCGACGACCTGATCGAGGCGCTGAAGACCGTCTATGACCCCGAAATTCCGGTCGACATCTATGAACTGGGCCTGATCTACCGCGTGGACGTCAACGACGACCGCGACGTGGTGATCGACATGACCCTGACCGCGCCGGGCTGTCCGGTCGCTGGCGAGATGCCGGGCTGGGTCGAGGACGCGGTCCAGAAGGTCGAGGGCGTGAAGTCGGCCAGGGCCAACCTGGTGTTCGATCCGCCGTGGGATTCGTCCAAGATGAGCGACGAGGCCAAGCTCGCGCTCAACATGTTCTGATGGCTTCTCTTTTTTCTCCGTCATCCTCGGGCTTGTCCCGAGGACCCATGTTCCATCGGCACGAACGGTTCGGGTGGCGTGACCCTCGATGCCCTGGGTCTATCGCCGGCTTGAGTCTGCTGATCGATGGGTCCTCAGGACAAGCCCGAGGATGACGGGTCTGTTTCTGGCTCCGACGGGAGTTTTCGTATGAGCGAACTGCAAACGACTGTGCGTCCCCGTCGGCCCAGACCCAAGGCCGTCACCCTGACCGATCGCGCCGCCGAGCGGGTGCGCGAGATCATGGCCAAGGGCGACCAGCCCTATGTCGGCCTGCGCGTCGGGGTGAAGAACGGCGGCTGCGCCGGGCAGGAATACACCTTCGCCTACGCCGAACAGGTCGAACCGCTGGACGAGGTGGTCGAGGACAAGGGCGTGACCATTCTGATCGATCCCAAGGCCGTGCTGTTCCTGATCGGCACGGAGATCGATTTTGAGACCACGCGGCTGTCGTCGAAGTTCGTCTTCAACAACCCGAACCAGACCGACGCCTGCGGCTGCGGCGAGAGCGTGACCATCGTCCCGGTCCAGGCCGACTGACGTGGCCTACGATCCCGATTTCGGCGAATGGGTGCGCGAGCATTTCGCCGCGCTCGGGGCGCTGGAGATCAAGCGGATGTTCGGCGGGGCCGGCGTGTACCGCAACGGCGTCATCTTCGCCCTGCTGGATGACGGGGTCGTCTGGCTAAAGGGCGGCGACGAGAACATCGCTGCGCTGGAAGCCGCCGGTTCGCGTCCGTTCACCTATCCCGGCAAGGACGGCGCGGTCATGTCGCTCGGCTACTGGAGCCTGCCGGACAGCGCCGTCGATGATCCGGACGAGGCCGTGGACTGGGCGCGGGGCGCAATCGAGGTCGCCCTCCGCAAGGCGGCCCAGAAGAAGCCGCGCAAGGCGAAATCCTAGACCGCGGCGGCCGCCTTCTTCGCCTCATCCGGCGTCAGGACCTGCACGGCGGGCGTCACCGGGCGGCCGGTCGCCTCGGCCACCAGTTCGGCGGTCTTGCCTTCGACGGCGGCTTCCAGTCGCGTCAGGAACTCGGCCTTCTCCAGTCCGGTCGGGATGGGATCGAGAAACTCCAGGGTCGCCACGCCCGGATGCTTCTCATAGGCCTCGCCGGGCCAGAACAGGCCCAGATTGGTCGCCAGGGGCACGACCGGCATGTCGAAATCGCGGTACATGTGCCAGACGCCGGATCGATACCGGAACTTTTCCCCGACCTTGGCCAGATTGCCTTCCGGATAGATCAGGATCTTGCGGCCCTCGGCATGGGCGTCGGCGGCGCGGTGTTTCAGGGCGTCGCGGGCGGCGCGGCCGCCGCAGTTGTTGACCACGATGGCGCCGACCTTCTTCAGCACCACGGCCAGAAGCGGGAACTTCTCCAGGTGGTCGCCGGTGACGAAGGCCAGGTCATCGAACTGGTCATAGGTGGCGAAGCCGTCGCCCCAGCTCTGGTGCTTGGACGCGATGATGAAGGCGCCCTCGGGCAGGCGGTCGCGGCCCCGAACCTCGATCCGGATGCCGGCGAAGATCCGCATCGCCTTGACCATG
Organism: Brevundimonas sp. VNH65; assembly: GCF_049445955.1. Lineage (NCBI taxonomy): Bacteria > Pseudomonadati > Pseudomonadota > Alphaproteobacteria > Caulobacterales > Caulobacteraceae > Brevundimonas > Brevundimonas sp. VNH65. Next base: position 638,855 of record NZ_JBMSDX010000001.1, read on the forward strand.
CGGCGCACATAGGCGCGGATCACCCGCGCCGTCGCGGCCCGCCCCGGCGTCAGGGCGGCGAAGGCGGCGGCCAGCCCGTGGCTGATCGACAGCAGCCAGTAGGCGATGTTGAAGGTCAGGCTGCGCATGCGCCGGATGCCGTCAGGCGGCGGCCGGGGCCCGCATCCGCTCGCCGTTGGTCACCCGGTCACGCCCGTTGTGCTTCGAGACGTACAGGGCGGCGTCGGCCCGATCGAGAATCTGGCTTCCGCTTTCGCCGCGATGGCGTTGCGCCACGCCGGCGGAAATGGTGACGGCGCCCAGTTCATCGTCGGTCGACCGGCGCCGCAGGGCCCGTGACCCGATTTCCTGGCGGATGGCGTTGAGGACGTTCTCGGCCTCGGCCGCGCTCTCGCCGACGAAGATCATCGCGAACTCCTCGCCGCCGTAGCGGGCGGCGAAACGCGGCGGCTTGGCGACGCGGCCGATGACGCTGGCGACATAGCGCAGCACCTGATCGCCGGTCTGATGGCCCCAGGTGTCGTTGAACCGCTTGAAGTGGTCGATGTCGATCAGCGACAGGGTCACCTCGGTCCCGGCGCGCTCGGCATCGTCGCAGGCGCGCAGCAGCTCTTCGTCGAAGGCCTTGCGGTTGGCCAGATTGGTCAGGGCGTCGGTCATGGCGTCGCGGCGCACCTGCTCCAGGTGTTCGCGCAGACGGGCGACCTCCTTGGTGGAGTCCTCCAGGCGGGATTCCAGATGCGCGTTCTCTTCGCGCACCTTGGCCGTCGCCGCCGACAGGCTGGTGACGACCTGGCGCAGGCTTTCGGGCTTGTCGACCTGTTCGATCGAGGCCGAGGCGCCGGCCAGGGTTTCGCCATAGGCGGCCTGGGTCTTTTGGGCCTGGGCGATCGCCGAGGCGACGCTGCTCAGTTCGCGATTCAGCAGGGCGCCTGCATCACGGATTTCCTCCGACAGGCGGCCGCGCGGCAGGAACTCCGCCGCCAGCATCTCCGCCGTGCCTTCGGTGAACGGCTCCTGGGCGCTCAGCAGGCGCGTGATCTCGCGCCCCAGCGGTCCCTCGGGATCTCCGACGTAGTGCAGCCAGATCTCGTAGTTGAGCGGCGTCGGCCAGGCGCCGGCGGCCTCCATCGCCTCCATGGCCTTGCGGGCCAGGCTGAAGGCTTCGGGTCCGCGCAACGTGGTTTCGACTTCGGTCGCCATCTTTCCCCCTCGGCGCCGCAGATATGACGCCTGGGCCGAAAGCCTAGCCGTCGATCCGTAACGGGGGGTTAAGCGGCGACCGAATTCGGGGCGCGGCTAGAGCAAAATCGGACCTGACTGACGCAGTCAGTCTGGGCGTAGATTTTGCTCCTGATCGATGCCCTAGGTGCTTTTCGCCTTGGTCGTCGCCTTCCTGGCCGGCGCCTTCTTGGCGGCCGTCTTGGCCGGGGCCTTTTTGGCGGGCGCCTTTTTGGCCTTGAGCGCGGCGGCGGCCTTGGCGGCGAGCAGGGGCAGGGCGGCTTCCAGCGTCAGCTCCTCCGGCGCCGTGCCCTTGGGCAGGGTGGCGTTGATCTTGCCCCATTTGACATAGGGGCCGAACCGGCCGGCCATGACATGGATCGGCTGGCCGTCGTCGGGATGGCCGCCCAGGTCCTTGAGCGGCGCCGTCGCCGCGCCGCGTCCGGCGAACTTGCCGGCCCGCTTCTCGGCCAGCAGGGTCACCGCGCGGTTCAGGCCGATGTCGAACACCTCGTCGATGTCGGCGACGTTGGCATAGGTCCCGTCGTGCAGGATGAAGGGACCATAGCGCCCAAGCCCCGCCGTGATCGACTTGCCGTCCTCCGGATGGGCGCCGACCAGGCGCGGCAGGCCCAGCAGGCGCACCGCCTGTTCCAGCGTCAGGGTCGCCGGCGACCATCCCTTGGGCAGGGACGAGCGGCGCGGCTTGTCGCCCTCGGTCGCCGCGGCGGTTTCGACATAGGGCCCGAACCGGCCGATCTTCAGCGCGATCGGCAGGCCGGTCTGGGGATCGAGGCCCAGTTCGCGATCGCCGCCCGCCTCCTGCTCCTCCGCCCCCGCGCCGAAGCCGCGCGTGTAGCGGCATTCCGGATAGTTTGAGCAGCCGATGAAGGACGACTTCATCTTGAAGCTGGCCTTCAGGTGCAGGCGGCCGGTCCCGCATGCCGGGCACAGGCGCGGATCGGCGCCGTCGGGCTTCTCGGGGAACAGGAACGGGCCGATGGCGTCGTCCAGCTGATCGATGACGCCCTGACGCTCCAGGACCGTGGCCGTCGCGGGCTTCAGCTGGGACCAGAAGTCGCGCAGCAGCACCTTCCAGTCCAGGTCGCCCTCCGACACCTGGTCCAGACGGCCTTCCAGGTCGGCGGTGAAGTCGTACTCCACCCACTGGGCGAAGAACTCCGTCAGGAAGGCGGTGACCAGGCGGCCGTTGTCCTCGGGGATGAACCGGTTCTTGTCCATCCGCACATAGCCGCGGTCGCGCAGCGTCGTCAGGATCGAGGCGTAGGTCGACGGGCGGCCGATGCCCAGCTCCTCCAGCTTCTTGACCAGGGTGGCCTCGGAGAAGCGGGCAGGGGGCTCGGTGAAATGCTGGTCCGTCCGGATCGCCTGTACCTTTGCGGCCGCGCCTTCCTTCAGCGTCGGCAGGCGGGTCGCGTCGTCGTCGTCCTCGCCTTCGGGCGCGGCGGCGCCCTTGGGCCGATCGTCGCGGCCCTCTTCATAGACGGCCAGGAAGCCGTCGAAGGCCACGACCTGGCCGGTGGCGCGCAGGCCGGTCTGGCCGTCCGGCGTCTCGATCTCGACCGTGGTCCGGTCCAGGCGCGCTTGCTCCATCTGCGACGCGACCATCCGTTTCCAGATCAGCTCATAGAGGCGGCCCAGGTCGCTCTCCAGCCGGACGCTGTCGGGATGGCGGGCGATGTTGGTCGGGCGGATGGCCTCGTGCGCCTCCTGGGCGTTCTTGGCCTTGGCCTTGAAGTAGCGTGGCTCGGCCGGGACATAGGCGGGCCCATAGCGGTCGCCGATGACCTCGCGGGCCTGGGCGATGCCTTCGGGCGTCACATAGACGCCGTCGGTCCGCATATAGGTGATCAGGCCGCCCTGATCGTCCACGCCCTCATAAAGCTTCTGCGCCGCCTGCATGGTGCGCTGGGCGGTGAAGCCCAGCTTGCGCGCCGCCTCCTGCTGCAGGGTCGAGGTGGTGAAGGGAGGGGCGGGCGACCGCTTGACCGGCTTCTTCTCGATCGAGCGGATGGTGAAGGCGCCGGCGTCGATCGCCGCGCGCGCCGCCGAGGCCGTCGCCTCGTCCTTGATGTCCAGCCGCTGAACCCGCTTGCCGGCGTGCTTGACCAGACGGGCGGTGAACGGCGGGCTGTCGGCGATCAGGTCGGCCTCGATCGACCAGTACTCCTGAGGCCGGAAGCGTTCGATCTCCAGTTCGCGATCGACCACGATCCGCAGCGCCACCGACTGCACCCTTCCGGCCGAGCGCGCCCCCGGCAGCTTGCGCCACAGCACGGGCGACAGGGTGAAACCCACCAGATAGTCCAGCGCGCGGCGGGCCAGATAGGCCTCGACCAGCTCCATATCCAGCTCGCGCGGCTGGGCCATGGCGTCCAGGACGGCCGACTTGGTGATGGCGTTGAAGGTAACGCGCTGGACGTCCTTGTCCTTCAGCGCCTTCTTCTTGTTCAGCACGTCCAGCACGTGCCAGCTGATCGCCTCGCCCTCGCGATCCGGGTCGGTGGCTAGGATGATGCGGTCGGATTTCTTGGCCGCCTCGGCGATCTCCGAAATGCGCTTGGACGCCTTGGGATCGACCTCCCACGACATGGCGAAATCGTCGTCGGGCTGGACCGACCCGTCCTTGGACGGCAGGTCGCGGATGTGGCCGTACGAGGCCAGCACCTGATAGTCCGAGCCGAGGTATTTGTTGATGGTCTTGGCCTTGGCCGGGCTCTCAACGATGACGAGATTCATTACGGACGCAGTCTGAGGGAGGGGCGGCGAACGTGGTTGGCCGGAGGGGTCCTGTCAATCACACGCGATCCGTCGCCGTGAAATCGCGTCATGGTTGTAATACGCGTTAAGGTGGAATATCTCTGCCGTCATTGGGTGTGGGACCAATGAAAATGCACGAAGACGCCAATCCGAACATCGAACCTTTTCGCGCGCGCCGCGCCGCCGCCGCGCCGGAGCCGTCCAGGCCGCGCGAGCACGAATATCCGGTGCGGGAGTATATCGGCGCCATGTGCCACGAGATGGCGCAGATGGCGCGCTGGGACGGCGACGAGACCCTGGCGACCCTGCTCGAGGTCGCCGGGACCCGGGCGAAGGCCGCCGTGGCCGGCTGATCGTTTCAGGCGTCGTCCGGCTCGGTGAAGGCGCCGGTGGGGACCGCCCCGCCGGGACGATGCACGGTCATGACCACGCCGCTCGGCGACGGTCGGCTCTCCACCAGGGACAGGCCTGTCGGCCGCGCCTGATCGTGGACCCACCGCTTGCCGGCGCCCAGCACGACCGGAAAGGTCAGCAGCCGCAGTTCGTCAACCAGCCCGTGGGCGAACAGGGCGTGGAGCAGCTGTGAACTGCCCTGCGTCAGCAGGTCCGGCCCGTCGCCCTGTTTCAGCCCAGCGATCTCGCGTGCCACGTCACCGCTCAGGGCGACCGAGTTCGCCCAGGTCAGCGTTTCGGGCGACGAGGTGACGACGTATTTGGTCACCCGGTTGAACAGGGCGCCGATCGGATCGTCCTCGGGCATGCGCGGCCAGTGCCCGGCGAAGATGTCATACGTCCGCCGCCCCAGCAGCAGGTCGAATGGCCGCCCAAACATCCCGTCCATGAAGGCGCCCACCTCGTCGTCCCAGTGCGGGAAGACCCAGCCGCCGAAGGCGAAGCCGCCGTCCGTGTCCTCTGTGGGGCCGCCCGGCGCCTGCATCACGCCGTCCAGGCTGGTGAAGGCGGCGACAATCAGCTTCCGCATGGCGTCTCTCCTGTCGATGTTGGACCGGCGTGGCCGCTTGACCGCGCCGCCTCCTGCCCCGGACCTCAGTCGCAGGCTTCGGGATTGGTGTTGACCATCCAGGGGATGCCGAACCGGTCGATCAGATTGCCGTATCCGGGCGACCAGAACGTCTCGCCGAACGGCATGATGACCGTGCCGCCCTCGGACAGGGCGTCGAACACGCGTCGGGCCTCGGCCGTGTCGGAGAAGTGGACGGTGACGTCAAAGCCGTTCTTGGGCTTGTCGATGTTCGGGGCGTATTCGACCGGCAGGTCGGCGCCCATGATCGACTGGTCGCCGACGTCCAGCCAGGCGTGCATCAGCCAGTCCTTGTATTTCGGATCGACCGGCATGTCCGGCGGACCCTCGCCGAACGGAAAGGCGGCGGTGACCTTCCCGCCCAGAACCTGGGCGTAGAAGTCGAACGCTTCCCGGCATTGGCCCTGGAAGCTCAGGCTGGTGACGATCTTCATGGCGTCCTCCTTTTGATGTGTCAGTCGTCGGGATGGGCGGCGAGCCAGGCGGCCAGACGATCGGCCGTCGAACTCCAGCCGTGACGGTGTCCCGCCAGGCTCTGTTCCGACTTCAGCCCTTCATGGGTGAACTCCATGACCGTGCGATCGTCGGTCATCGGTTGCAGATCGACGGTGACGAGGGTGTCCACGGCCGGCCCGTCCTCATGACCCTCGTCCCATCTGAAGGTGAACACCAGGCGTTCGGGCGCGACGATCTCCCGATACACGCCACCCTGCCACAACTCGTCGCCGGTTTCCGGACTGCGCAGACATATCCGCCATTCGCCGCCGACCCGAAGATCCTGGCGCACGGACACGGCGGGCCACTCCACCGGCCCCATCCATTGCACCGTCATTTCCGGCCGGGTCCAGGCCGCCCAGACCAGGTCGCGCGGGGCGTCGAACTCCCGCCGCAGCTTGAGCGACGGCCGGGACGGCGCTTCCATCGCTGCACTGGGTCTGGGCGGGATCGGCAGCATGGCTCAGAGCGTCTTGACCAGGTCGTTCAACTGGTCTGCGACCTGTCCCCAACCTTCGTGGAAGCCCATCTCCTCGTGCTGCTTCATGGCGGCCTCGTTCCAGTGGCTGGCCGTGGCGACGTAGCGCGTCTTGCCGTCGTCCGTCGGCTCCAGTTCGATCCGGGCCACCATGAACGGCTGTCCGGAGGTTTTCCAGTCTGGCGTGAAGGCGTCGGTCGAAATCAATCGCCGGTTGGGAACGACCTCCAGGAAGACCCCGCTGTTGGGAAAGCGTTCGCCGTCCGGGCCGTGCATGACGAAGTTGAACCGACCGCCCGCGCGCGGCTCGACCACGGCGTCCGTGATCGACCAGGGCTTGGGCGCGAACCACTGGCTCAGGATCGCCGGGTCCGTATAGGCGCGATAGACCTTCTCGGGCGGCGCGTCGATGATCCGCTCCAGCACCAGATCGAAGCTGTGCGCCACGCCGTCCGTGTCGCAAGGGTTGGTCTCAGTTTCGTTTGCCATCGTCGCGTCCTCTCTGAGCTTTTCGCAGATAGTCTTCCAATCGGTCGAAGCTTCTGTCCCAGAAGCGTCGGTAATGTTCCAGCCAGTCGGACGCGCCCTTCAGCGCCATAGGCTCCAGCCGGGCCGGCCGCCATTGCGCCTCGCGCCCCCGGCTGATCAGTCCTGCCCTTTCCAGCACCTTCAGGTGTTTTGACACCGCCGGCAGGCTCATCTCGAAAGGTTCGGCCAGATCGCTGACGCTCGCCTCGCCCTCCGTCAGCCGCGCCAGGATCGCCCGACGGGTCGGGTCGGCCAGGGCGGAGAAGACGGCGTCGAGCCGATCGGGGGACATCGCGGGCATCCGATTTAACTGGTCGGTTAAATAAAGGTCCGCGCGCCCGTTGTCAACCTGCCGGTTAAATAGCGGCGTCGTGCGTGTCCGAGCTGAAACATGCCGGGCCGAATGTCGGCCGCAGGGTGAACGGCAGGCGCGTTCGCCGCTCAGGTTCGGCTCAGCACGTGCGGGTCATGGTCTGCGCATGGCTCAGATCGAAAGGAGACACGCCATGAACCGCAAGATCATCGCTTCCGCCCTGGCGGCCCTGACCACCGCGTCCGCCCTGGGGACGGCCTCGGCCGCCGCCGCCCAGTCCCGCGGACCGCATCGCGCCGAGCCGCCCCGCGCCCAGGCGCCGGCGCGTCCGGCCCCGCCCCGGATTCAGCCGCCCCGGGCGCAGCCTCCGGCTCCGGTGCGGGCCCAGACGCCGCCCGCCTATGGTCGCTGGCAGCAGGCGCAGCGCCGCTACGCCGCCACCCGCTACACGCCGCCGCGCGGTTATCAGGCCCGTCAATGGTCCTATGGCCAGCGGCTGCCGGCCCAGTACCGGACGCGGACCTATGTGGTGAACAACTACGCCGGCTACGGCCTGCGTGCGCCGCCCCGGGGCTATCAGTACGTCCGGACGGGCAATGACGTGGTCCTGACCGCCGTCGCCACCGGCCTGATCACCGCCGTCATCGCCGGTCTGTTCAACTGATCATGGAGGAAAGGAACGCCCCGGTCGAAAGGCCAGGGCGCTCTGACGTTCGACAGGGGCGGGCAAAGCGGCGACAATGCCGCACGGAGGCCCCGAGCATGAGATTCCCGACCCTTTGCCTTGTCGTGTCGATGGCGGCGGCGTCCCCGGTTCTGGCCCAGGCGCCGGCCGACGACGTCGCGGCGATCAATACGACCCTGGACCAACTGCATCAGTTCGCCAGCCGGCCGGACGGCGACGCCTATTTCGGACTGTTCACGCCGTCCGCCCGCTTCATCGGCACCGACGCCACGGAGCGATGGTCGCTGGCGCAGTTCCGCGCCTACGCCATGCCCTACTTCAGCCAGGGCAAGGGCTGGACCTACCATCCGCGCGAGCGCGTCGTCTCGATCCTGCCGATCGACTGCCGCTGCGTCGCCAGCTTCGACGAGCGGCTGGACAACGCCGCCTATGGCGAGACGCGCGGTTCCGGCGTTCTGGTCCGGACCGCCGACGGCTGGAAGATCGACCAGTATGTCCTCAGCTTCGCCGTACCGAACGATGTGGCGAAGGCCGTCGTCGCCGTGATCGCCGCCCCGCCGGCCGGCGAGGCCCCCTGACCCCATGGATTTTCATGAGGAGGCCTTCGTCCTGTCGGCGCGGGCGCATGGCGACACCGGCGCCGTCGTCGATCTGCTGACCGAGACTCACGGCCGCCGCGGCGCCTATGTGGCGGGCGGCGCTTCGCGAAAGATGCGGCCGTTCCTGCAACCCGGCGCCCGCGTCGTCGCCGACTATCGCGCGCGGACGGCGGACCATCTGGGCGCCGCGCGGCTTGAGCCGGTGGGGCAGGGGCCCAGCGCCCTGTTCGACGATCCCCTGGCGCTCACCGGCCTCGCCGCCGCCGCCGCCGTCGCCCAGGGCGCCCTGCCGGAGCGAGAGCCGCATCCCGGCGCCTTTCTGGCGTTCGAGGCCATGATGGCCGCCTTCGCCTTGCCGGAGGTCTGGCCGGCCGTTTTCGTGCGGTTCGAACTCGGCCTGCTGGACGACCTCGGTTTCGGCCTAGACCTGTCCAGCTGCGCCGTCACCGGGTCGCATGACGATCTGATCTGGGTCAGCCCGCGCACCGGCCGGGCCGTCAGCCGCGAGGCCGGCGCGCCCTATGCCGACAAGCTCCTGCGACTGCCGCCGTTTCTGCTCGGCGCCCAGGCAGGGCTGGCTGAAGGCGACGTCGGGGCGGGCCTGGAGCTGACGGGGCGGTTCCTGGAGCGGCTGGTCTTCCATGGCCAGAACAAGCCGCTGCCGACGGCGAGGGACTGGATGATCGATCGGCTGCGCGAGGCCGGTCGCCTTTGAGGCCCTGACTGTGTTAGGCGCGATGTCAGGAGTTGGCGGCGGAGATTTCGGATGACCGGTCGGGTTGTGCGGGCGACGGCCCAGGGGCTGATCCTCGGCCTGGCGTTGGCCTGGGGCGCGAGCAGTCCGGTCCAGGCCCAGACGCGCGATGCGGCGGCGGAAGCGCGCATTCAGGCCGACGTCGCCTTCCTGGCCGATGATGCGCTCGAGGGGCGCGGCAACGGCCAGCGCGGCTATGATCTCGCCGCCCTTTACGTCCAGTCGCGGATGCAGGCGATCGGCCTGAAGCCCGGCGGCGTGGACGGAACCTGGCGCCAGCCCTTCGCCGTCGCCCGGATCGGCGTGGCGGACGACGGCGCCACGCTCACCCTTCGGCGTCCCGGCGGTCAGACCCTGGTCTGGAGCAATGGAGAGAATGCGCTGCTCGGCGTCGGCCGACGCGCCGGCCATGAAACGGCGACGATGCAACTGGCCTTCGTCGGCTTCGGCGCGGCCGAGGACTACGCTGACCTCGACGTCGCCGGAAAGGCGGTCGTCGTCCTGTCCGGCGCGCCGAGGGGCATGGCGCCTGACGCCGCCGCCCGGCTGGAAGCGGACAAGACCGCCGTCGCCGAGGCCAGGGGCGCGATCGCTGTCATCACGGTCAACACCGAGGCCAGCGCCCGCCGCTTCACCGACGCCCTGATGAAGCGGATGGCGGGCCGCACGGAATCGGCCTGGGTCGGGGCCGACGGCCTGACGCGCCGCGCCAACCCCGGCGTCGCCTTCACCGCCTTCCTCGGCGACGCCGCCGCCGAGGCCCTGTTCCAGGGCGCGGACCGCTCCTACGCCGAGATCCGCCGCGCTGCGGCGGCCGAGGACGGACGACCGTCGGGCTTCATTCTGTCCGGTGAAGCGATCTTCGACGTGCATACGCGGCGCGACGACCTGGCTGTCAGCAACGTCATCGGCCGCATCGAAGGGACCGACCCTGACCTCAAGGCCGAGCATGTCGTGATCACCGCCCACCTCGATCACCTCGGCATGACCGGCTCGGGCGAGGACCGCATCAACAACGGCGCCCTGGACAACGCCGGCGGCGTCGCCGCCATGCTGGAGGCGGCGCGCGCGCTCGCCGCCAGCCCGCCGCGCCGTTCGGTGCTGGTCGTCGCCCTGGCGGCGGAGGAGGTGGGTCTGATCGGGTCCGACTATCTGGCCCGTCACCCCGTCGTCGACGACGTGGCGGCCAATGTGAACCTCGACATGCCGGTCCTCACCTACGGCTTCAGCGATGTCGTGGCCTTCGGCGCCGAGCATTCGACGATGGGACCGCGGGTCGATGCGGCCGCCCGCGCGCAGGGCGTGAAGCTGTCGCCTGACCCGATGCCGGAACAGAACGTCTTCACCCGCTCGGACCACTATTCCTTTGTCCGCGCCGGGGTGCCCTCGGTCATGCTGGCGACGGGCTATGCGGACGGCGGCGAGGCGGCCTGGGGCGCCTTCTTCGCCGAGAAATATCACAAGCACGGCGACGAGATCGGGGCCAATTTCGACTGGGACGCGGCGGCCCGCTTCGCCCGGATCAATGCGGCGGTCATCCGCGAGGTGGCCGACGCCGACCAGCGCCCGCTCTGGTACGAGGGCAACACCTACGGCGACCGCTTCGCCGCGGGCCAGCCGCGTGCGCCGGCGCCGACCCACTGACCGGACGATCGCCCGGGGAACCGAAAGCCGGGGAAAACGGGCCAAACCCCCACGGGGGCGCTAGACTCAGACGTCCCGATCCCCGATTCGCAGCCGCATGACCATTCACACCCCGCCGCCCGAGGGCGGACGTATCGTCGAAGAGCCGATGAGCGACGCCCTGTCGCGTCGCTATCTCGCCTACGCCCTGTCGACCATCACCAACCGCGCCCTGCCGGATGTGCGGGACGGCTTCAAGCCGGTGCACCGGCGCATCCTCTACGCCATGCACCAGATGCGGCTGAACCCGCAGGCGGCCGCGCGCAAATGCGCCAAGGTGGTGGGCGAGGTCATGGGCGGCTATCACCCGCACGGCGACGCCTCGATCTATGACGCCCTGGTCCGCCTCGCCCAGGACTTCGCCCAGCGCTATCCGCTGGTCGACGGCCAGGGGAACTTCGGCAATATCGACGGCGATAACGCCGCCGCCATGCGCTACACCGAGTGCAAGCTCACCCCGGCGGCCATGCTGCTGCTGGACGGCATCGACCAGGACGCCGTCGACTTCCGCCCCACCTATGACGATCAGGACGAGGAGCCGGTCGTCCTGCCGGCGGGCTTCCCCAATCTGCTGGCCAACGGCTCGTCGGGCATCGCCGTGGGCATGGCGACCTCCATCCCGCCGCACAACGCCCATGAGCTGATCGACGCCTGCCTGCTGCTGCTGGAACGACCCGAGGCCACGACGGCCGAACTGGTCGAGATCGTGCCCGGCCCCGACTTCCCGACCGGCGGCGTCGCGGTCGAGGGCCATGCGGCCCTGCTCGACGCCTATGAGACCGGCCGGGGCGGCGTTCGCCTGCGCGCGCGCTGGGAGGTCGAGGACCTGGGCCGGGGCCAGTGGCGCATCGTCGTCACCGAGATGCCCTACCAGGTGCAGAAGTCCAAGCTGATCGAACAGCTGGCCGACCTGATCGAACAGAAGAAGGCGCCCCTGCTGGGCGACGTGCGCGACGAGTCCGCCGAGGACGTCCGCCTCGTGCTCGACCCCAAGAGCCGCGCCATCGAACCCGAGGTGCTGATGGAGAGCCTGTTCCGGCTGTCCGATCTGGAGGTCCGCTTCCCCATCAACATGAACGTTCTGGACGCGACCAACACCCCGCGCGTCATGGGATTGAAGGACTGCCTGCAGGCCTTCCTCGATCACCGGCGCGAGGTCCTGATCCGGCGCGCCCAGTGGCGCATCGAGCGGGTCGAAAAGCGGCTGCACCTGCTGGAAGGCCTCCGCATCGTCTTCCTCAACCTGGACGAGGTGATCCGCATCGTCCGCGAGGAGGAACAGCCCAAGGCGGTCCTGATCGCCCGCTTCGGCCTGACGGAGATGCAGGCGGACTACATCCTCGACACCCGGCTGCGCCAGCTGGCCCGGATCGAGGAGATGGCCATCGAGAACGAGTTCAGGGAACTGTCCGAGGAACTGGCCGGGCTGAAGGCGATGATCGTCTCGCCCGCTCGCCAGAACAAGCTGCTGAACGTCGGCCTGCTGGATGTGCGCAAGGCCCTGATCTCGCCGCGCCGGACCACCATCGCCGAGGCGGTGGACGCCTCGGCCTTCGTCGCCCCCGAGGCCTTTGTCCCGCGCGAGGCGATCACGGTCATCCTGTCCGAGCGCGGCTGGATCCGCGCCGCCAAGGGCAAGGTCGAGGATCCGTCGGAGCTGAAGTTCAAGGAGGGCGACAGCCTGGCCTTCCTGGTTCCCGGCTTCACGACCGACAAGCTGCTGATCGCCGCCTCGGACGGGCGTGTCTTCACCGTCGGCGCCGACAAGCTGGCGGGCGGACGCGGCCATGGCGAGCCGCTGCGCCTGATGATCGACCTGGACGAGAAGGCCGAGATCATCGCCCTGCTGGCGCATCAGCCCGGCGCGAAACTTCTGGTCGCCTCGACGGCGGGCTACGGCTTCATCGCCTCCGAGGACGAGATGCTGGCCCAGAAGCGCGGCGGCAAACAGGTGCTGAACGGCGAGTTGAAGGCCCTGCTGCGCGTGACCGGCGACCATGTCGCGGTCATCGGCGACAATCTGAAGACCCTGATCTTCAAGGCCGAGGAATTGCCCGAGATGGGCCGCGGCAAGGGCGTCAAGCTGCAGGCCTACAAGGGCGGCGGCCTGCAGGACATCGCGGTCTTCGACGGCGAGGCCGGGCCCGAGTGGGTCGACGGCGGCGGCCGTCGCCGCAACTGGCCCGACTGGAAGGACTGGCTGGGCAAACGCGCCCAGACCGGCCGGATGGGGCCGCGCGGCCTGCGCAAGTTCCGCTGACCCTTCGGAAGCTGACTTGACGCGGAATTCACTGGCGAAGCCGTCGGCGGCGCCCGATGTTTCGTCGAAACGGAACAGGACCACGCCATGACCGCCCTCATCGTCATTGTCGTCATCATCGCCGTGATCGGCTTTCTGGTGGTCGGCGCCTACAACCGGTTGGTGGCCCTGAACCAGAAGGCGGATCAGGCCTTCGCCGACATCGACGTGCAGCTGAAGCAGCGCCAGGACCTGATCCCCAACCTGGTGGAGACGGTGAAGGGCTACGCCGCGCACGAAAAGGGCACACTGGACGCCGTGACCCAGGCCCGCGCGGCGGCGGCCGGTGCGACGACCGTGGATCAGAAGGTGGCGGCGGAAAACATGCTGACCGGCGCCCTGGGCCGGCTGTTCGCCGTCGCCGAGGCCTATCCCGACCTCAAGGCCAACACCAACTTCCTGGAGCTGCAGCGCGACCTGTCGGACCTGGAGAACAAGCTGGCGGCGGCCCGCCGCTTCTTCAACAACGCCGTGGCCGAGTTCAATGCGGTGCGGCGTCAGTTCCCGACCGTCCTGTTCGCCGCCCTCGTGGGCTTCGCGTCCGACAAGCCCTTCTTCGACGTGGGCTCGGCCGAGCGCGCCGACATGAACGCGGCCCCGCCGACGGTGGCGTTCTGAGCCTGGCGCCGCCATGAGGGCCGTCGGCCTTTCGACCCATATCTGGGCCAACAACACCCGGTCGGTGCTGCTTCTGGCCGGCTTCCCGGCCCTGATGGTGCTGTTGCTGTACGGGGCGCAGCTGATCCTGATGGGCTTCGGCCTGATCCAGGGGACGGGGCGGGGGCTGGAGGACGACCTGGTCCTCGCCGGCTCGATGCTGGGCTTCACGATCCCGGCGGCCCTGGCCGTCGCCGGCGTCTGGTTCGTGATCGCCTATCTGGGCAACCAACTGATGATCGACGTCATGACCGGCGCCCGAAAGGTGGACCGGCGCGACGCCCCCGAACTCTACAATCTGCTCGAGAACTTGTGCATCTCGCGCGGCATGACGACGCCGACGCTGCGGATCATCGAAAGCCCGGCCCTCAACGCCTTCGCCTCCGGTCTGCACGCCGGGCGCTATTCCGTCACCGTCACGCGCGGCCTGATCCAGACGCTGGATCGCGACGAGATGGAGGCCGTGCTGGCGCATGAACTGACCCACATCATCAACAAGGATGTGCGGACCATGGTGATCGCCTCGATCTTCGCCGGCATCATCAGCGTCATCGCCGAACTGGTGTTCCGTGGCCTGTTCCATGTGCGGGGCGGGGGCAAGGACAACAAGAACGCCGGTCCGCTGATCCTGATCGGCATCGCCATCGCCGGGATCGGCGCCCTGCTGGCCGTGGTGATCCGGCTGATGCTGTCGCGGACGCGCGAATATGTCGCCGACGCCGGATCGGTGGAGCTGACCCGCAACCCCGACGCCATGATCCGCGCCCTGCGCAAGGTCTCCGGTCGCTCCAAACTGGCCGCGCCGGACGAGGTCCAGGGCATGTTCCTCGACAACCAGCCGGACGCCAGCGGCATCGACGCCATCTTCGCCACCCACCCCTCGATCGAGGACCGCATCGCCGCCCTGGTCAGATTCGCCGGCGGCCGCGACGAACCTCTCCTCGCCACCGGCGTCCCGACCACCTGACGCCATCCCGATTGGGTTGCTGCCTTCCTTCTCCCCGTTGGTAGAAGGTGCCCTGTAGGGGCGGATGAGGGGACGGTCGGACCGTCGGCGACAGCCGTCGCGCCGTCCGTGACACGGCTCGCCGACGACGCATGTCCTATTCCTTCCCTTCTTGGGGAAGAGGGACCGCCGCAGGCGGTGGAGGGGGCTGATCCACACCCGCTTGGTGGAGGAGGATCGCATGCGATCCGACGACCGGACCGCCGAAAGCGGTGGAGGTGGAAACCCACACCCACTCCCGTCACCCTCGGGCTCGTCCCGAGGGCCCATCCCGGACGCCGCACAAGCTTCTGCGATGAGATGCGCACCGATCCACCGCTCGACCGCGCGCATCCACGAGTCCTCGGGACAAGCCCGAGGATGACGGCAGGGGGACGGGAGGCGATGCCGCCAGGACGGCCGATCCTGAAGCCCCTAAATCTCCAGGGCGGCGTCGCCGCGCAGGACGGCCTCGGCCTGAGGGGTGTGCTTGGCGCCCGAACGGTCGTGCAGGACCAGCGGCGGCAGAAGGCGCAGCGGCGCGCGGCCGGACCGGACGGCCTGGACCAGCACCCGCTTGGCCGGGGCGTCGGCGAAGGGCTGAATCGGCAGGATGGCGAAGGAGCCGGCCTTTTCGCCCAGCAGGGCCAGCAGGTCGGCCAGGCGATCGGCCCGATGAATCAGGACGATGCGGCCACCATCCTTCGCCGCCGCCAGCAGCAGGTCGGTCCAGGCCTTCAGCCCGTCGTCGGCGATCCAGGCGCCGCGCTTTCCGGGCGCGGGCGCGCGCAAGGCGGCGGCGTCGTCGAAGAAGGGCGGATTGCTGACGGCCCAGTCGAAGCGGGGAGAGGCGAGGGGGCCCAGGCCGTCGGCGACGTCGCCGGTCACGATCAGGGTGCGATCCTCCACCCCGTTCAGCCCGGCGTTGCGGCGGGCCAGTTCGGCCGCGGCCGCATCGCGCTCCAGCCCCACCAGATGCGTTCCCGGACGTCGGGCGGCGACCTGCATCAGGACGGCGCCGGCCCCGCAGCCGGCCTCGAACACGCGATCGCCGGGCCGCGCGGCCGCCACGGCCGCCACCAGGGCGGCGTCCATGCCGGCGCGATAGCCGTGCGTCGGCTGCAGCAGCCGCACCCGGCCGCCCAGCAGAGCGGACTCGGCGATCTGCGGCTCTGTCGAGGCGTCGGCTTCGGGCGTCATTCGGCTTGACCGGTCATGGTCCGATCACCATTGTCCGCCTCGCTTCGGGGCGGCAAGTCCCGAGGCTTCCGAGGCGCGCCTTTGTCCCGGAAACGCCAGACCGCCAGAGAGTATCCGTGGACGCTGCCGCCCTGAAACCCGCCCGCGCCAAGGGCGACATCGAGGCCCTGCTGCGGCTGGCCGCCGACGACATGGCGCGCGTCGACGCCCTGATCATCGAACGGATGCAGTCCGATGTTCCGGTCATCCCGATGCTGGCCGACCATCTGGTGGCGGCGGGCGGCAAGCGTCTGCGGCCGTTGCTGACCGTGGCGGCGGCGCGGGTCGCCGGGGGGGCGGTCGAGAACGCCGTCAAGCTGGCGGCGGCGGTGGAGTTCATCCACACCGCCACCCTGCTGCACGACGACATCGTCGACGCCTCGAACCTCAGGCGCGGCAAGGTGGCGGCTCACCTGATCTGGGGCGCGCCGTCCAGCGTGCTGGTCGGGGACTTCCTGTTCGCGCGGGCCTTCGAGCTGATGGTCGAGACCGACCGTATCGCCGCCCTGGGCATCCTGTCGCGCGCCTCGGCCGTGATCGCCGAGGGCGAGGTGCTGCAGCTGACGCGGGCGCACGACCTGGGCCTGGACCAGGACGTCTATATGCAGATCATCGCCGCCAAGACGGCGGAACTGTTCGCGGCGGCGGCCGAGGCCGGGGCCGTGGGCGCCGACGTCGATCCCGTCCAGTGCGCGGCCCTGCGGGACTATGGCCTGAACCTGGGCCTCGCCTTCCAGCTGGCCGATGACGCCCTGGACTACGGCGGCGCGTCCGACACCCTCGGCAAGAACGCGGGCGACGA
This sequence comes from Brevundimonas sp. VNH65, assembly GCF_049445955.1. NCBI lineage: Bacteria > Pseudomonadati > Pseudomonadota > Alphaproteobacteria > Caulobacterales > Caulobacteraceae > Brevundimonas > Brevundimonas sp. VNH65. Next base: position 655,416 of record NZ_JBMSDX010000001.1, read on the forward strand.
CTTCAACGAGGGCAAGGTGACCCTGCCCCTGCTGCTGGCCGTCCAGCGGACCAGGGGGCGCGAGGACGCCTTCTGGGAGCGGACGATCAACAAGGGCCAGAGGGACGACGGCGACTTCGCCCGGGCCCGCGAGCTGATCGTTGGAACCGGCGCGGTCACGGCCACGATCGAGACCGCCTATGACTACGCCGATCGGGCCAGGGCGTCCCTGTCGGCCCTCCCGGCCGGCCCCTGGCGGCAGGCGCTGGAGCAATTGGCGGACTTCGCGGTCAGCCGGGCGGCCTGAGGTCGCTCGCCTTTCGGGCAAAAGGAAAAGGGGCGACCTGACGGCCGCCCCTCGAGTGCGACGCCGTGGGGGCGGCGTCGCGGTCAGAAGCGGGTCCTGAGACCCACGACGAAGTTGCGGCCACGTAGCGGGGCCAGCGTCGAGATGAAGGAGGCGTGGTTCAGCGCCGTCTCATCGAGCAGATTCGTCCCGCGCACGAACACCTGGTTGCCGAAGCCGCCGATGTCGAAATCGTAGGCGACGGTGGCGTTGACCATGTCATAGCCCGGCGTGGCCTCCTCATAGTCGGCGATCCGGTCCTGATCGAACACGTGGATATACTCCAGGTGGCCCGACCAGGCGCCGGCATAGGCGTCGGCCCGACCGCCCAGACGTCCGGCCGGGATGCGCGGCAGGTCGCCGCCGTCCTTGAGCTCGGCCTGGACATAGTCGCCGAAGGCGCCCACCGAGAGCCAGGGCGTCAGCTGCTGGCGCAGTTCGGCCTCGACGCCGGTGAAGGTCGCGTCTCGCTGCGCATACTGGACCAGCCGGAAGTCCTCGAACTGGTCCAGGGTGTCGGCGTAGATGTAGCCGTCATAGGCGTAGCGATAGGCGCCGACGGAGAAGGTCGTCGGGCCAGAGGTCTTCTCCAGCGAGAGCTCGACCGAATTCGCGGTCTCGACGTCGAGACCGGCGTCACCGATCTCATAGGTGTTCGTGGCCAGGTGGACGCCACGTGCGTAAAGCTCCTGGGCCGAAGGGGCGCGCTGCGAACGGGACACGGCCAGGGTGGTCGACCAGCCGGGCGCGAAGACCCAGTTCGCCGAGACCGAGGCCGAGAAGGGCGAATGGTCCGTATCGGCGCGGCCGACGGCCGAGGCTTCCTGCCACTCCTGGCGCAGGGCGCCTTCCAGCTTCACGGTGTCGGAGAGGCTGTACTCCTCCAGCAGGAACAGGGCGGTGGTGTCGGTGCGGCTGGGCGGAATGAAGGACTCGTCCCCCACGGCGGCGAAGTCGCTGCGCCCGACCTGGACGCCGAAGACGCCGCGCAGCGGACCGATCGGGGCGTGCTGCGCCTCGATGCGGGCGTCATACCCCTCATTGGTGAAGGTGGTGGCGACGACGCCCTCGTCCTTTTCGTCATGGGCGTAGTCGGTGTAGCCGCCCCGGAAGCGCAGGCGCTCGATGCCCGCGAACGGATCGGCGATCTCGCCCCGCACATCGACGCGGCGGCTGACCAGATCGACGACGGGCGGGTCTTCGTGCTCATGCTCGTGATCGTGGTCCTCCTCGCCGTGGTCGTGGCCGCCGCAATGCAGGCTCGACCCATGCGGGTGGCAGGATTCGTATTCGTGGCTGTGGCCCGGCAGGCCGTAGGTCGCCAACTGTTCGGTGAAGGCCGCGCCGAGATAGCCGCGCGAGCCGATCCACGAAAGGCCGACCGTCTTGGTCGAGCCGCGATTGAACGACCCGGCGAGACGGTCGAAGCCCTCCGCCGCTTCCTCGTGCTCGTGGTCCTCTTCCTCCTCGCCCTCGTCATGCTCATGGGCGGGCGGGGTGTAGAAGGGAGTTTCATAGTCGTCGAGGCTGCGGCCCGCCCACTCCAGCCGCAGGGCCAGGGATCCGGCGCCGACGGTGAAGCCCACGACCCCGGCCTGTTCGTCATCGGCCGTGCCCAACCGGGCCTCGGCGACGCCTTCGCCGCCGTTTTCGGGAATCCGGGTGGGGATTTTCCGGTCCAGAAGGTTCACCGCCCCGCCGATGGCGCCGCCGCCATACAGCAGGGCGCTGGGGCCACGCAGGATCTCCACCCCGTCCAGAAGCAGGGTCTCGCCGGTGACGGCATGGTCCGGCGACACCTCGGAGGCGTCGTTCAGGCCTGAACCGTCGCTCAGCACCTTGACCCGCGGGGCGGTCTGGCCGCGGATGACCGGACGGCTGGCGCCGCCGCCGAAGGTGTCGGAGTTGACGCCGGGCAGGCCGTTCAGGGTCTCGCCCAGGGTGCCCTGGCGCCGCTGGGTCAGGGCGTCGCCGCGCAGCACCGCCACGCTGGAGATGACTTCATCGCTGCGGCGGCCCAGGGGATCGGCCGTCACGACTACGTCGTCCACGCGGGTCGCCGGCCCGGACTGGGGCAGGGTCGTGGCCAGCGCGACGTGAGGCAGGGTCGACAGACCGGCGGCGGCGAGGAGGACGGTTCGAAGGCGCATGCGATAATCCTGAAACTCAAGCTGGGCTTGGTGTATGTTACAAGATAACGTAGCGCAAGCTACGAAATCGACAGAAGCGGCATTGTCCGGGAATGTCGCGCGGAAAGGTCAGCGTCCTTGGTGTCGGCTCTCTTCACCCATATCGAATCCCTGCAGGACAGCGCGCCGTGGGGGGCTTTCCTGGACGCCGGATCGGGCATGAACTCCAGCCTGTGGTCGACCGGGCTGGCGACCGACCGCTGGGTCGGGGTGACGGCGGCGCCCGGCCATGCGCGGCAGATCGAGGCGGCGGTGCAGGGCAGGTTGAGGCCGCAGGACAGGCTGGTGCTGGGAGACTGGACCAACCCCGAGGTGTTGATCGGCGAGACGTTCGACACCGTTCTGGCGGACTATCTGCTGGGCGCTGTCGAGGGGTTTTCACCCTATTTCCAGCCTCAGCTGTTTCGACGTCTGCGACCCCTGACGGGGCGCGTTCTGTATGTGGTGGGGCTTGACCCCTATGTGGTCGGCGAGGCCGGGACGGACGCGGGCCGCATGGTGCAGGCGATCGGGCGGCTGAGGGACGCCTGCCTCCTGCTGGCGGGGGAAACGCCATACCGCGAATACCCGATGGAATGGGTGCTGGAGACGCTGGCGGCGTCCGGCTTCGAGCCGATTTCGGCGCGGCGGTTCGGCAATCGCTATCGGGCGGCCTGGGTCAATGGCCAGCTCGACATGGCGGTGCGGCGGGTCGAGCGGTTTGAGGATCGCGCCCTGGCGGAGGCGATGTCGCGCCGGATCGAGGCCTTGAGAGCCGAAGGCCTGGCCCTGGGCCGGCGTGACGACGGCCTGCGTTTCGGGGCGGACTATGTGATCGCCGCCCGCCCCGTGTGACACGTTAACAGGGAATGGCGATGACGTGACCGCCGGCAGCGAAATCCAGCAGAGGTCGATCCCGAGTCATGAGATGGTATTCGCCGGACCTGGCGGTCGCAGCGATGATCCGGTCTGCGGGGTCGCGCAGCGCGGGGCCAGGCAGTTGTGAGGACGCCACCAATATTTCCGGCGATAGAGGCGCCAGATCGATCCCCAATTCCAGGAGGGTGTTGAACCACTGAAGTGGGGGGATCGTCAGGGCCAGCCGTTCCTTGGACACCAGCATGCCGACCTCCCAGGCGGTCATCGGCGACAGCAGGACCTGAACGCCTGTGGTCTCGGCGTTCCGAAGAGCAGACTCGGCGTCATCGGAAAGTGCTGAGCCTTCGGCCAGCCAGATCGCCGCGCAGGTGTCGAGCAGGATCGGCCGGCTCACCTGTCGGCGTCCCAGACTTCGCCTGTTGGCGCGGTCACGTCCGCGCCGGATGGAATGCTCGTGGTGCCGGCCATCCGATCACGGATACGGGTCAGGAGGCCCAGGCTGCGGCCGGGTGAGGACGGAGGCGTATGTGTTGGAACCGTGGTAGGCGAGGGACGGCGGTCGACCTTGCGACGGAACACCAGTCGGCGGGCGCCCATATCGACCCGCTCAGAGACGAAGCCGGCGGCTAGCCAGGCCCGGGTCATGACGTTGTTGGAGGGGTTGTTGCTCCACCAAGCCCGGATGCCGCTCGCCTTTTCAGGCAGTTTGAAACCGACGACCTTCTCGATTTCCGCAAAGGTCATCGGGACCTCGTGAGAGTCCTTGTCGATGAGGAAGTGTGTGAGGGGCTCGTACTTCGACATGGTCAGCTCCTGTGTGTTTGTGAACACTACAAAAACACAGTGTGTTTTTCAACCGGACATCCGGCAGCTGACTGAGGTCGGCTTTTGCATGTCCGGTAAAGGTGGGCCGGCTGCCGCTCGCAGGGCCCTATTTCAGGCTGGCGCAGAACCGCTGAATGCGTGTGCAGGCTTCTTCCAGCACGGCCTCGGACGTGGCGTAGCTGACGCGGAAGTAGGGCGACAGGCCGAAGGCAGAGCCTTGGACCACGGCGACGCCCTCGGCCTCCAGCAACTCCGTCGTGAAGGTGTCATCGCCGTCGATGACGACGCCCGACGGCGTGGTCTTCCCGATCAGGCCCTCGATGGACGGATAGACGTAGAAGGCACCTTCCGGGTTCGGGCAGCGGATGCCCGAGGCCTGGTTCAGCATGGAGACGACCAGGTCGCGGCGCGCCTGGAAGGCGTCGTTGCGGGGCTTGAGGAAATCCTGCGTTCCGTTCAGGGCCTCGACGGCGGCCCACTGGCTGACCGACGACGGGTTCGACGTCGTCTGGCTGGCGACCTTGCGCATCAGGTCGATCAGGGCCTTCGGGCCGCCGGCATAGCCGATGCGCCAGCCGGTCATGGCGTAGGCCTTGGACACGCCGTTGACCGTCAGGGTGCGGTCGTAGAGGTCCGGCGCCACCTGGGCGATGGTGGTGTACTCGAAGTCGTCGAACGTCAGGTGCTCATACATGTCGTCCGTCAGGATCCAGACCTGAGGATGGTTGCGCAGCACGGCCGCCAGCGATTCCAGCTCGGCGCGGGTATAGGCGGCGCCGGTCGGGTTGGACGGGGAGTTGAGGATCAGCCACTTGGTCCTGGGCGTGATCGCGGCCTCCAGCACCTCGGGACGCAGCTTGAAACCGTCCTTCTCCTCGCCCGTGACGAAGACCGGCTCGCCGCCCGCCAGCAGGGTCATGTCGGGATAGGAGACCCAGTAGGGCGCGGGGACGATGACCTCGTCGCCCGGGTTCAGGGTGGCCAGAAGGGCGTTGTAGATCACCGGCTTGCCGCCCGAGGCGACGTGGATCTGGTTGACCTCATAGGTCAGGCCGTTCTCGCGGGCGAACTTGGCGACGATGGCCTTCTTCAGCTCCGGCATGCCGTCGGCGTCGGTGTATTTGGTCTCGCCGCGGTTGATGGCCTCGATGGCGGCGGCCTTGATGTTGTCCGGGGTGTCGAAGTCCGGCTCGCCGGCGCCCAGGCCGATGACGTCGCGACCCTGGGCCGCCAGGGCGCGAGCCTTGGCGCTGACCGCGATGGTGGCGGACGGCTTGACGCGGGCGAGGGCGGAGGACTGCAGCGACATTTTGGAATTCTCGTTCTCGGGAGGCGGGCGCTGTTTACGAGGCGAGCGCGTTGCGTGCAATTGAACAGGCGTTTCGGAGTATAAAATGCTGACAGCCGCCGTAATCGCCGCCCTGGCCATGGGGCAAGCCGCCCCCGTCGACCGGAACTGCCGGGATGACCGAGGCCGAGAGATCTGTTCGGCGGAACACGACGCCCAGGTCGAGGCCCTGCTCGGATTGGCGTCGATAGCCGAAGAATCTGAGCAGGGAGCCGAAGTCTATCGGGCGCGCTACATCGACGGATACGGGCGCGACATGCCGAGTGTAAGCTTCGAGCGTCGGCCGGGAGCGGACCCGGTCGTTGTGGTCTACGGGAGAGAGGGACGGCGTCTGTCAGGCCCGGTGTTATCCGAGGTCTGGGATCGCGTAAGGTCGGAAGCGCGCTTTGCTGATCGCGTGCTGGAGCCGTTCCCCACATCCGCGCCTTCGGACGGACGAGCCCCTCCACCGCAAATTTGCCTCCACGCCTGGGTCGTGTCGCTCGAGATGGCCAACAGCATGCCCGAAAGGCGGGAGGTCACGCCGATCCGGAGGCGGATCGAAAGCGCATGCGGCGGCGCGCTGGCTGTCCGATACGCGTTTCTGCTGGCGGAAGAGGCAGTCAAGTCCATCGCTCCGTGCGCGATTATCGATGCGCAGCGGCAGCGGAACCATGTGACCATACTGGAAACATGTCTGGGCCTGGAGGGGGACCGGTTCGCGGCCGCCAGTCTATGGAACAGCCGATCGACGGGAATGCCGCGATACGGATTGGATCATAAGGACCCAGGCGTCTGGCGAGCTTATCTCGGGACCAATGGTTCGCCTCGGCTCGACTGGGCCGGGCAGAAGGTCGAGACCGATCGAGGTCGCAATAATCTCGTGGCGGAATTCATCGCGAGCAAAGTCCGCGAGACGCCAAGCCTGAGGTTCACGCCTACCCACTTTCGAGGGCTGACGGCCAGGCGAGCGGAGCTCAACGGCACGGCGACATATGGCGATGGGGAGGCGAGATTGATCGCGGCATATCGCCAGACCTGGGTCTGGGATGTGAACCTGCACGAGTGGATGTTGGAAAACTGGACGGTCGAGTCCTTCCGTCCCATGGACTGACACATGCGCCGTCTCCTCGATTTCATCCTCAACATGGAAGGCGCCCGTTGGCGGGCGTTGCTGGCGACCGTCCTGCTGTTGGCGGGGGTGGTCGCGGTGTTCGCCTTTGGCAAGACCCAGCTGGCCCTGGGCGCCGAGGAGCGGCTGGAGGCTTGGCTGGCCGGGTTCAGCGTCGGGCCGTGGGGCCTGCTGGCGGCGGTGGCGGTGTTCGTGATCTCGGCCTTCCTGGGCGTGCCTCAGTTCCTGCTGATCGCGGCCTGTGTCGTGGCCTTCGGACCGTGGTGGGGGTTTCTGTACAGCTGGATCGCGACGGTGGTTTCGGCCGGCGTCACCTATTGGCTGGGGCGGGGGCCGACGGCGCGGACGCTGGAGCGGTTCGGGGGCAAGACGACCGAGCGGCTGAAGCGGTTCGTGGGGCGTAACGCCTTCTCCGCCAGTTTCATCATCCGCAATGTGCCGTCGGCGCCGTTCATCGTGGTCAATATGGCCTTCGGCGCGGCGCGGGCGAACTTCACCGGCTATCTGGCGGGTTGCGCCCTGGGCGTGCTGCCGAAGACGGCGCTGGTGGCCTTCTTCGGCGGATCGGTGATGGCGGCGGTGTCGGGCGACGGGGTCTGGACCTCGCTGATCCTGGCCGGCGTGGCCGTGGTCTGGCTGGGGCTGATGCTGGTCGTGCGGGAATGGGTGAAGCGGCGCGAGGCGGCCAGGGGCGACTGAATTTCCCGTGGTGAGCGAACGGCGTCGGAGCGGTCACCCCCTCGTGATCGTCGGGTGAGGGCAAGGCCGGATCGGGGCTTGTAATCGCCTCATCTTGCGGGCAAACGGGCCACGGCCAGTCAGGCGTGGACGATCAGGATGCGGTGCGTATGGGGATGCGCGCAGCGGGGCGTCGCCCGTCGGACCCAGGACTGAACGGACGCCCTTCGCAACGCGACTTACGGTAACGAACCCCCCATGAGCTTTTCCCTCTTCGGCGCCATTTCCAACGACATCGCGATGGATCTGGGGACCGCCAACACCCTGATCTACATGAAGGGCAAGGGCATCGTCCTGAACGAGCCCTCGGTGGTGGCGCTGAGAAACGTCGGCGGCCGCAAGATCGTCCATGCCGTGGGCATCGAGGCCAAGCAGATGCTGGGCCGCACGCCGGGCCACATGGAAGCCATCCGCCCGATGCGCGACGGGGTCATCGCCGACTTCGAAGTCGCCGAGGAGATGATCAAGCACTTCATCCGCAAGGTTCACAACCGCAAGGGCTTCGTGAACCCCAAGATCATCGTCTGCGTGCCGTCGGGCGCCACGGCGGTGGAGCGCCGCGCGATCAATGATTCCTGCCTGAACGCCTCGGCCCGGCGCGTCGGCCTGATCGATGAGCCGATGGCCGCCGCGATCGGCGCCGGCCTGCCGATCCACGAGCCGACCGGCTCGATGGTCGTCGACATCGGCGGCGGCACCACCGAGGTGGCCGTGCTGTCGCTGTCGGGCATCGTCTATTCGCGTTCGGTCCGCGTCGGCGGCGACAAGATGGACGAGGCGATCATCAGCTACATGCGCCGCAACCATAATCTGCTGATCGGCGAGACCACCGCCGAGCGCATCAAGAAGGACATCGGCACCGCCCGCATGCCGTCGGACGGCGAGGGCCTGGGCATCGAGGTCAAGGGCCGCGACCTGATGCAGGGCGTGCCGCGCGAGGTGCGGATCTCCGAGCGTCAGGCGGCGGAAGCCCTGGCCGAGCCCGTCAGCCAGATCGTCGACGCCGTGAAGGTGGCCCTGGAGGCGACCCCGCCGGAACTGGCCGCAGACATCGCCGACAAGGGCATCATGCTGACCGGCGGCGGCGCCCTGCTGCGCGGCCTGGATGCGGAAATCCGCGACCACACCGGCCTGCCGGTGTCGGTGGCCGATGATCCGCTGTCGTGCGTCGCCATCGGCTGCGGCCGGGTGCTGGAGCATCCGCGCTGGATGAAGGGCGTGCTCGACTCGGCGCTGTAAGCGGCGACGTCGACTCTCTCGAAGCTCGGCCGCAAATCCTTGTGACAGCGGCCGAATCGTCAGTTTCCTTATGGCCCGGATTTTGCGATAGCCTGCCGATCCGGCGGCCGTTGCGAGCCGTCTCCGTTCCTCATTCCTGGAAAGATCGCCGTGGCGTTTCGCGACGGACCGTTCGAGAACATCAAGGTGCCGCTGGTCTGGACGGCTGCGGTGGTCGCGGTCGTGGGCGTGGTGGCCGCCTTGCTGCTGATCTTCAGCGATCGGCGCGATCCGGGCGCGCCTGACGCCTATGCGCCTGTGCGATCGGGCTTCAACGCCGCGGCCGGGCCGGCGGCGGGAGTGCTGGCGGCGCCCGTGCGTTGGGCCGGCGCCCTGAGCGATGGGGTCAAGAGCTACTTCTTCGCCGTATCGGAGAACCGCCGTCTGCGCGCCGAGGTGGCCTCGCTGCAGCCTTGGCGCGACCAGGCGATCGCCCTGAAGAACGTCAACGCCCGCTATGAGATGATGCTGGGTCTTCGGACTGAGCCTGCGGTGGCGATGGTGACGGCCCGATCGGTTTCGGACTCTCGCGGCCCGTTCGTCAACGCCCGACTGATCGACGCCGGGACCTCCAGGGGGATCAAGGTCGGCAACCCCGCGATCAACGAGCATGGACTGGTCGGCCGCATCGCCGGGGTCAGCGGCGGGGTCAGCCGCATGCTGCTGGTCACCGACGTCGCCAGCCGCATTCCGGTGCTGATCGATCGCACCGACGCCCGCGCGGTGATGACCGGCGACGGCAGCGGCAATCCGCGGCTGGAGTACAATGTGCAAGGCCCCGGCGCGATTCAGGCCGGCGATCGGGTGCTGACGTCCGGCGACGGCGGGGGCCTGCCCCGCGGCGTGCCGATCGGCGTTGCGGCCAAGGGGATCGACGGCACCTGGCGGGTCAAACTGTTCAGCGATCGCGGCGCGATCGACTATGTGCGGGTGCTGCTGTTCGAGGATTTCGGCCAGTCGGTCGATCCCGACAGCCTGAACGCGCCGCCGCTGGCGGGCATGCCGGCGGCGCGAACGCCGGCCTCGCCCTCTGCGGCGCCCCCCGGTCCGGCGACGCCGGTCCCCAGTCGGACGGTCGTCCCGGCCGTGCGTGTGCCGGGATGAAGCGGCCGGTCGCCGTAAGGGTCGTCGGCCCGCTGCACTGGATCGTCATTCCCAGCCTGATCGTCCTCGCCGTCACCTTCCTGCTCGCCACGCCGTTCCAGTTGTTCGGCTTCCGCCTGCCGGAGCCCGCGGCCCCGATGGTCCTGGCCTTCGCATGGCCGCTGATCCGGCCGTCGATGATCGCACCGGTGGTCCTGTTCGGCCTGGGGCTGTTCCTGGACCTGCTGTGGGGCGGCATGCTGGGCGTCTGGGCCCTGTCGTTCCTGGCGGTCTATGTCCTGGTGCTCCTGTCGCGGAACCTGCTGGCGGGGCAGGAAGGGGTCATCCACATGGTCTGGTACGGGTGCTGCACCCTGATGGCCTTTATGATCGCGTTTCTGGTGGTGGCCTTTGACGCCCACAACGCGCCCAGCCTGTTCGGCCTGATCGGACAGATCGTGCCGACGCTGCTGCTGTGGCCGGCCGCAGCCTGGATGATCGAGCGGTTCGACGACGGCGACGTGCGGTTCCGATGAGCAGCGAACCGTCCATCTATTTCACCGACGCGAATGAGCGGCAGGGCTCGTTCCTGAGGCGCACCTTCGTCCTGGGCGGGGCGACGGCTCTCGGCGTGACGGCGCTGATGCTGCGGCTGGGCCAGCTTCAGGTCGTACAGGCGAACGAATACGCCACCCTGGCCACGAACAACCAGTTCAACTTCCGTCTGACGCCGCCGCCGCGCGGGCGGATCCTGGATCGCAACGGCGTGGTCATCGCCGGCAACCGGCCCAGCTTCCGCGTGCTGGTGGTGCGGGACGAGACAAAGGACCTGGACCAGACCCTCGACCTGCTGGGCCAGTTGCTGCCCGACACGCTGAACCGCCGCCGGGCCATCATCCGCGACGTCAACGCCGCCCGACCGTTCAGTCCGGTGCCGGTGAAGTCGGACCTGAACTGGGAGGAGTTTTCGCGCGTCAATCTGTACGCCAACGAGCTGCCGGGCGTGATGGCGGACATGAACCAGGCGCGGTTCTATCCCTATGGCGGCGCCTTCGCCCATGTCATCGGCTATGTGGCCAAGGTCGCGGACCGGGACATCAAGGCGATCCGCGACCGGGGCGAGGAGCCCCAGCCGATCCTCTACAATCCCGGCTATCGCATCGGGCGGTCAGGCATCGAGAGGTCGCTGGACAAGGACCTGCAGGGCGTCGCCGGCGGCACGCGGGTCGAGGTGGACGCGCGCGGTCGCGTCGTGGCCGAGGACGTCGGCGGCTCGCGGCCCGCCGTCAATGGCAAGGACGTGGTCCTGACGCTGGACGCCGATGTGCAGAACCGGGCGCTGGAGGTGTTCGACATCGAGAGCGGCTCGGCCGTCGTCATGGACATCCGCAACGGCGACATCCTCTGCATGGTCTCGGCGCCGTCGTTCGACCCCAACCTGTTCGTCGGCGGCGTGCCGACGCCGATCTATCGCGCCCTCGCCGACTATGAGCGCAAGCCCCTGCTCGACAAGGCCATCGGCGGCACCTTTCCGCCGGGGTCCACGTTCAAGCCGACCACAGCCCTGGCGCTGCTCCAGGCCGGGGTTGACCCGTCCATCACCGTCACCTGTCGCGGCAGTTGGCGGACCGGCAACCGCACACAGCGGTGCTGGGGCGTGCACGGCGTGCAGAACATGCACGATGCGATCAAGAACTCCTGCGACGTCTATTTCTACGCCCTGTGCAACCGGGCGGGTGTGGACGTCATCCGCGACACGGCGCGCGAGCTTGGGTTCGAGCAGGTGTTTGACATCGGCGTCGGCAATCAGAAGCGCGGCCTGCTGCCCAGCACCGAGTGGAAGCGCCGGACCTTCCCGCGCGATCCGGTCTGGCATCCGGGGGAGACGACGTCGGTCGCCATCGGCCAGGGCGCGGTGACGGTCAACTGTCTGCAACTGGCGGTCATGACGGCCCGGCTGGCCAATGGGCGCAAGGCCCTCAAACCACGGCTGATCAAGTCGATCGGCGGGGTCGAGCAGCCCAGCGGCGCGGCCGTGCCCGACCTGCCGTTCCCGCGTGACCACATCGAGCTGGTCCGTCAGGGCATGATCGCCGTGGCCAATGACCGGTCCGGCACCGCCTATCGCCAGAGCCAGCTGGGCCTGGGCGACATTCAGATGGCCGGCAAGACCGGGACGGCCCAGTCGCGGGACTATGGCTCCGGTCCCCGGAAGTCCGATATCTGGGCGCTGAAGGACCACAACCTGTTCGTCGCCTTCGCTCCGGTGGACGCGCCCCGCTATGCGGTCGCCGTCATCGTCGAACATGGCGGCAAGGGCGGCGCCACGGCCGGCGCCCCGCGCGCGCGCGAAATCATGCGAACGGCCCTGCTGAAGGATCCGGAGATGCTGGAGCGCATCCAGCGTCCGCCCCCGCCCGAACCGGTCGGCGACGCCACCGGGGACGACGCCGACTTCGGCGCCGCGCCGGAGCAGGCGCAGTCCACTCCGGCGGATCGCAGCGGCTCGACCGTGCCGACGCCGGAGCTGTTGCGGCCTGATGACGGAGGCCCGCAATGACCGCCTCGGCCCTGACCCGTCCCGGCGAGCGTGAACGCCTGTCGACCAAGATTTCCGAGATCGACTGGCGGTTGGTGACGCTGATCTGCGTCATCGCCGGCGTCGGCATCGCCATGCTCTATTCGATCGCCGGCGGCCAGTGGCGTCCCTGGGCATTGAATCAGCTGATCCGCTTTGTCGGGCTGGTGGGCGTCATGCTGTGCCTGGCCCTGGTCCATCCGCGCTGGTGGTTCCGCGCGGCCTACCCGGCGTATGCGGTGCTGCTGGTGCTGGTGCTGATGGTCGAGTTCACGCCTTTGGGCCACAAGGCCGGGGGCGCCGAGAACTGGCTGAACCTGGGCGTCATCCGCATTCAGCCGGCCGAGTTCGTCAAGCTGGGGCTCGTTCTGGCTCTGGCCCGCTGGTATCACACCCACAGCGCCGAAGAGGCGCGATGGTCGTGGAAGCTTCTGATTCCGGCCGCCATCGTCGGCGCGCCGTTTGTCCTGATCGCCAAACAGCCGGACCTGGGTTCGGCCATGATCGTCGGTTTGACGGGCGCGGTCATCATGTTCATGGCGGGCCTGAGCTGGCGCATCATCGCCGCCGCCGCCATCGCCGTGATGGCCATCGTGCCGCCCTTCGTCATGTTCGGCATGCACGACTATCAGCGCAATCGCGTGCTGACCTTCCTGAACCCCGAGAGCGACCCCTCCGGCACAGGCTACAACATCATCCAGTCCAAGATCGCGCTGGGCTCCGGCGGCCTGCTGGGCAAGGGCTACGGCCTGGGCAGTCAGAGCCAGCTGGAGTTCCTGCCGGAGAGGCAGACCGACTTCATCTTCTCCACCGTGGCCGAAGAGTTCGGCTTTGTCGGCTCGTGCTTCCTTCTGGCCTGCTATCTCGGGGTGATCCTGATCTCGCTGCGGATCGCCTCCCTGGCCCACAGCCATTTCGGCCGCGTCGGCGCGGCGGGAATGACCGCCTTCTTCGCCCTGTTCGTCATGATCAACGGGGCGATGGTGATGGGTCTGGCGCCCGTCGTGGGCGTGCCCATGCCCCTGCTGTCCTACGGCGGATCGTCGATGATGACCCTGATGATCGCCTTCGGTTTCATCCTGTCGATGCGCGTTCACCGCTACACCGAACTGCCGAAGGGGCAGGGGCTGTTCTAGGCTTCTGGGTCCCTGAACCGTTGACCGGTCCGGGGACCCGCCGTTCAGTCAAAGAGCGGCCGCCCAATCCGTCGCGCGGACCAGGCTGTCGATGATGCCCGGCTCTGACGAAGCGTGGCCGGCGTCGGGGATGACGTCCAGCTTCGCTTCGGGCCAGGCGCGATGCAGGTCCCAAGCGCTGGTCATGGGCGTCACCACGTCGAACCGCCCCTGGGCGATCCAGCCGGGGATGTGGCGGATGCGGCCGACGTTCTCGAGGATCCAGTTCTCGGACGGGAAGAAGCCGTCGTTGGTGAAATACCAGCACTCGATCCGGGCGAAGGCCAGGGCGAAGGCCGGATCGGCGAACTTCTCGGGTCGGGCCGATGGGCCCTCAACGCTGACGGTCTCACCTTCCCAGCTGGACCAGGCCACGGCGCACCGTTCCCGCTCGGCGCGATCCGGCCCGGTCAGGCGACGATAGTAGGCGCCCATCAGGTCGTTGCGTTCGGCTTCGGGTATGGGCGCCAGATACCGTTCCCAGGCGTCGGGATAGAGCTGCGACGCGCCCTCCTGATAGAACCAGCGGACTTCGGATTTCCGCAGCAGGAAGATGCCGCGCAGCAACAGCGCCGAAACCCGCTCCGGATGGGTGATGGCGTAGGCCAGCGACAGGGTCGATCCCCACGAACCGCCGAACACCGCCCATTTGTCGACGCCGCAACGCTCGCGCAGGCGTTCGATGTCCTCGATCAGGGTCCAGGTGGTGTTGTCCGACAGATCGGTGTCCGCCGCGTTCGGCGTCGACTGTCCGCAGCCACGCTGGTCGAACAGGATGACGCGCCAGCGAGACGGATCGAAATAGCGTCGCATGCCGGGATTGACGGCGCCGCCGGGACCGCCGTGCAGGACGACCACGGGCCGACCCTGCGGATTGCCGCATTCCTCGTAATAGATGCGGTTGCCATCGCCGGTCTCCATCCACCCGGACGCGAAGGGCTCGATCTCGGGATAGAGCTCACGGCGGGGCGTTTCGGGCGCGGTGAAGGCCATGCGGTCGAGGTCTCGAATCAAGGCTACAGGATCAGCGGACGCCCGCCTTGCCCCGGAATGCGGCAAGGGCGAGCAAAAGCCAAGCGCCGATCATCAGCACGCCGCCGATCGGGGCCACGGCGCCGAAGGCCGGCGTCGAGGTCCAGCCGATCAGGGCCAGAGCCAGGCAGAAGACCCAGCCGCCCAGCAACGCGAGCGCGCCCGCGATCTCGACCAGGCGGGACCGGCCGGGCCACGCGGCGCAGGCCAGGCCCAGCAGGGCGTGAACCATCAGATAATGGCCGCCGGTGTTGAGCAGGGTCTTCACCGCCGGCCCGGCCCCGTGGGCGGCGAAGGCGCCGATGAGGACGGCCAGGGCGCCGGACAGGGCGGCCACGACGGCCAGAGGGCGATGCAGGGTCATGGCGGGAAACTAGCGCACGATGCGGTCGCCGTCTGCTATCTGGCCGCATGACCTCCTCCCGCCGCATGGCGCTGCAGTATGTCCTGCTGTTCGGGGCCAACGGCGTGATCCTGCCGTTCGCCGGCCTGTGGTTCCATGCGCAAGGGTTGGACGGCGCGCGCATCGGAGTCCTGCTGTCCGCGCCCATGCTGGGGCGGCTGGTGACCGGCCCCCTCATCGCCGTGTGGGCGGACGGCTTCCGCCGACGTCGCACGGCTCTAGCTTTTCTGGCGGCGACAGCGGCCGCCGCCTATGGCCTCACCGGATGGGTCGAAGGCTTCGCCGCCTGGACCGCTCTGTGGTTCGTCGCCGCCACCTGTTCCGCCGCCCTGATCCCGCTCAGCGACGCCCTGACGGTCCGGCTGTCTCAGAAAGAAGGCTTCTCCTTCGCCTTCCCGCGAGGATGCGGCTCCGCGGCCTTCATCGGCGCGAATGTGGTCATGGGCGCGGTCCTGACCCGCACCGGGGTCGACGCGATCCTGATCTGGATCGTCCTGGCCAATCTGCTGATGGCCGCGTCGGCCCGGTACGTCCTTCCGCCGGAGCCGGTGTCGGACGGCCCGCCGACGCGCAAGCGCGATCGGTTCCGGGGCATGGGCCAACTGGCCCGCGACCCGGTGTTCATGGGCGCGATCCTGGCGGTGGGCTGCGTCCAGTCCAGCCACGCCCTCTACTACGGCTTTTCGGCCATCGTCTGGAAGGCGCAGGGAATCGGCGAAAACCTCATCGGCCTGCTGTGGGCCTTTTCGGTGGTCGTCGAGGTGGGTCTGATGTGGTGGGGCGAGCCTTGGCGACGCGCCAGGGGCGTCGGTCCCCTGACCCTTCTGGCGGTCGGCGCAGGGGCAGGGATCGTGCGCTGGGTCGCCCTGTCGTTCGCCCCACCGCTCTGGCTTCTTTGGCCGCTCCAGACGTTGCACGCCCTGACGTTCGCCGCGACCTTCCTGGCGGGGGTCGAGCTGGCGGCGCGACTGGCTCCGCCGGATCCGCGCACCGGCGATCGTCAGACGGCCGCCCAGACCCTGGGCTCCATCCTTTCGGCCGGGGTGCTGATGGGCCTGGCGACGCTGGCGGCCGGGCCGCTGTATGACGCGATCGGGGTCCGGGGCTATTGGGCTATGGCGGGGATGGCGGCTTGCGGCGCGATCGGCGCCTTCCTGCTTCGCCGGACCCGTGCGGCGGTCAGCCGGTCCGGCCGCGAGGCAGAGGCGACAGATTTCGCGCGATCGCAGCCGCCGCCGCCTTGACCCCCTTGGCCACAGCCGCGGGCCCGACGTCCATGGGCGCGCGCAACAGGGCGACGGCGCGGGTGTCGGTCTCCTCGCTCAGGCTGTTCAGGACGGAATAAAGCAGAAAGCTGCCGACATCCTCGTCCTCCTCCGAACTGGCGTCGACGGCCAGTCCCGCCTCGCGCATGGCCTGGACCATGTCGGCGACGGGGGCCGTGGTGCGGGCCGTGGCCGGGCCGGTCGGGATCAGACGCGCCGACCCGTCCTCGGTGCGGTTCTCGGCGCGCAGCTGGATGCGGAAACGCTCCGATCGACGTGTGCGGCCGACCAGCAGAATGGCGCGACAGTCGGCGGAGCGCAGGCGCTCGGCCAGGTCGGCCGCCAGGCTGCCGGGCGCATCGGCGGCTACCGGCACGGTGCGCGCGCCGTCCGGGCTCCAGGGCGTGCCCGAGAGATCTTCGGCCAGGTCCCAGCCGTCATCGGCCGCGTCATAGGCGCAGATGACGATCGACGGCCTGCGATCGGGTCGGGTCTCGGTAGAGGAGATCATGAACCCTGCGGTCGTGTGACGGTAATGTGACGAGCGCCGCATAGGTGTCGGCGCCGGAGCCCCTGCGTCAAGCCGAAATCGTCGTTCGAGGTCAGCCCATGTCTCCCACGGCGGCGTCGAGCAGCAGGAAAGCGCGGCCCGCATCGGTGGCGAGCGCCGCCAGGGCCGAGGCGCGATCGCGTCCCTGTTCCTCGATCATCCGGCCGTAAGCGCGGACATAGCGTTCGCAATCAGCGCGCAATTCCGTGTCGGACAGCACGCGGCGGGAGACGCTCCGGACAGCGGCCGGAGCCACGCGGCGCACGATCTGGCGTGCGCGCTCTCCGTCCCGGCCGGCGAGCGCCTCCGCCGCCTCCTCGACGCGGGAGCGCGGCAACAGGGCGTTGGGATCGACCCCCATCCGCCGTATGGCGGCGGTGATCCGATCGGCCATGGCCTCGGCGTCCGCGGCCGAGACGCCGTCTCGGGCAGGACGGGAGGACGGAGGCGGCGCCGCCGGAGCCTCGTCGACCAGATCGTTCCAGTCCATCGCGTCGCCGCGCCCAGGACGTGCGGGCGCGGGGCGGATGTCGAAGGTGTCCGTGGGCTCGAGGCGCAGGCGGCCCCGCAGCGGCGCGGGATCGGCGGGTTCGCCGCCGCGCCCCGGCCGGTCCTCGACGATGCTGAGCGGCGTCGCCTCGCGCCGACGGCCGGGAGACGCGTCTCCGGACACCACCCCCATCAGACGCACCGCCTCGGTCAACATGTCGTAGTTGCGCCGGACGCGCTCCTGGAACGCCAGGTCCAGCGCCTCGGTGTCCTCGGCCGCCTTGCGCGAGGCGGCCGCTAGGGCGGCCAGCCCCTGTTCGACCGTCGATTGCACTTCCTCGGCGCGGCTGCGCGCCTCTTCGGGCAGGCGCGAGGCGCGTTCGTCCATCTGGCTGACGGCGGTCTCGATTTCCGCCAAGGCCTTGGTCATGCGGTCCATGGTGCGTTCCAGGCGCTCCACGGCGGTCTCGCCGGCGGCGTCGACCAGCTCCGCCGTCTGGGAGACGATGCGGCGTGCGCTTTCGACCCGCGCCTCGGCGGCCTGGTCGGCCTTCTGGGCGGCGTCGAACAAGGCTTCGCCGAGGCGATCGGCGCGCAATTGGGCCTGGTTGGCCGCATCGACGGCCTGACCGCGCGCCTCCTCGGCGGTGGCCTGCATGACGGCCAGGGTGCGGCGGGTCTCCTCGACCAGGGTGTCGCGCGCTTCGGCGGCCAGGGCCTCGAACCGGTCCAGCGCCGTCTTGGTGGCGGCGTCGAAGCCGTCGGCCTCGCGCTGGGACATGTCGACCAGGGCGCGGAACTGGTCGGTGGCCGCCTCCACCAGGTCCTTCAGGCTTTCGACCGAACGGCCCGAGGTTTCATCCAGGGCGTTGGCCGCCGAACGGGTCGCGTCCAGTTGAGCGATCAACTGGGCCCGCTGGCTCTCGACCTGGGCGGAGAAGTCCTCCTGATCGGTGCGCAGGGCGTAGGCGGCGGTGACCAGGGCGGCGCGCTGCTGGCCCAGGCCTTCCTCGACCGACTGAATCTGTTCGGCGACGCCTGAGCCGGTGTTTTCGAGGCGCAGCGTCTGGCGGGCCAGGTCGTCGGCCGCCAGACGGGCGGCGTCCTGGGCCTCGCCGGCGGCGGCGGCCATGTCGGCGGCCCGGGCGGCGAGGGCGGCTTCGGCTTCGCGCAATTGGGTCTGGGCCAGGTCGGAAGCGTCCACGATCATGCGGGACTGCCGCTCGACCGCATCCAGCACATTGCCCGACTGGGTGTCGAGGTGCAGGCCCAGCGCCTGCATCTCGTCCCGTTCGACCGCCAGGCTCTCGGTCATCTTGCGGGCGGTGCGGACCGCGGTTTCGGCGGCCTCATTGAGGCGAGCCGTCTCCTCGGCCAGGGCCTGCCGCAGCAGCGTCATGTCGGTGCGGGCCCGCTCGGCCGCCAGGCTGGCCTGGTCGATGTCGGCGCGCAGCGTCTGCAGCACCTGGCCGGTCTCCTGAGCCGCGAGCGCCGTCGGAGCGACCAGGGCCTCGGCCAGACCGCGCGCCCGCCGGGTCTCGGCGGCCAGTCCTGCCCCCTGGCGCACGGCGCTGGCCAGGAGGAAGGCCAGTCCGACCGGCGCCAGCGCCAGCAGGACGTAGACGGCGATACGCAGCGGGTCGGGCGTTCCCCCCGCCGCGCCGATCTCATAGGCCGCCAGCGCCGCGACGCCGCCGACCCAGAGGGCCGAAGCCAGCCCGGCCAAGCCATAGGCGTGCCGCGCCGCGCCGATCAGTTCCGCCTTGCCCTTGATCGTCGGCAGGACCGCCGGCGCTGCGGCCTCGGCCGGGGCGTCCGGCACCGGCGCAGGTTGATACGGAGCCGGGGGCGCGTCGGCGCTTTCGGCGAAACTCGGCGTCACGACCGAAGCCGCCTGTTGAGCGACGGGAGCCGGTTCCATAGGCTCGGCGAACTCCAGCGCGGCGGCGCGCTGCTCAGCCAGGCGCTGCTCCTCCGCCAGTCGCCGCTTCTGACGTTCCGACATCGGTCGTTCCCGCGTCGGCGACACCTTGACGGTGGAGGGCTCGACCGACGCCGAAGGCTCGACCGGCGCCTCTGCGGGTTCCGCCTCGACCCCTGATGCGGCCCCGTCGGAAGCCGCCTCGTCGGCGTCAGCCATCGGCCCGGCGGCTTCCGGTTCAGGATCAGACAGGTTGAGGGGCGGCCGCTGGCGGGATTTCATCAGGCGTCGTCTCGATCACTGGGGCGCCCGGCCGCCACGAGGCGCTCAGGCGGCGAGACCCTAACGGTTCAGGGCGCATCCGCAAACCCGAAGGCGACGATACAGCCGGGGAAATATGACGCGGTCGAGACGCGCGATCAGCAGCTGGGCGCGGCTGCGGGCTCTGAGACCGTCACGGCGCTGGACGGGGGCGGCGGGCAGTCCACGACGCGGTGCACCTCGCGTTCGGCGCGCGGCGCCGAGGTGAAGTCCACGCCGAGCTGGTGCAGGGCCGCCGCAGCCAGCAGAGCGAGGAATCCGACAAGGAGATCGAACAGCGCCTGCATGACAACCCTCCCTGTCCCCGGACCGAATAGATCGGCATTATGCGCGCAAGCGCGGCCGTTTTCAATCGGCCTCGGCGCCGGCCTTATGGCCGGCGGACCGCATCGAGAGTGAATCGGCCCATGCACGATCGTCATCTTCCGACGTCAGAACGGAACCCATGTCGCTGAGCGCGGAATCGCCCCTGCTGGACGCCTATGACGGCAGTCTGCTGACGGCGGACGACACCGTCTGGCGCACGGCCACGGCGGATCGGCTGGCGGTGCTGATGGAGAACGAGGCCTATTTCGAGGCCCTGTCCTCGGCGCTCGACAAGGCGCAGCGGTCGATCGTGGTGCTGGGCTGGCAGTTCGACCCCCGCACGCGGCTGGATCCCGAATCTGCGATGGGCGAGCGCCACAACGAGATCGGACACAAGTTGCGGATGCTGGTCCGGAGCCGGCCCGAGCTGGACGTGCGGCTGCTGATCTGGAAGTCGCCCCTGCTGATCGCAGCGTCCCAGGGCTTTTATCCGCACAAGGCGCAACGCTGGTTCCGCAAGCGGATGGTCGAGTTCCGCATGGATCAACCGGGCATGATCGGCGCCTGCCACCATCAGAAGGTGGTGGTGATCGACGACGCCGTGGCCTTCTGCGGCGGGGGCGACGTCGCCACGGATCGCTGGGACTCCGAGCACCACTATGACGACGATCCGCGTCGGTGCATGCCCTCGGGAGTCATCGCCCCGCCGCGACACGAAACCATGGCGGTGGTGTCCGGTCCGGCGGCGCGCGCTCTGGGAGACCTGGCGCGGGAGCGTTGGTTTCGCGCCACCTGGGAACGGACGTTGCCGGACGACGCCGCGCACGATCCCTGGCCGGACGGCGTCGAGGTGCAGATGCGCGACGTTCCTGTCGGCATCGCCCGCACGGAGCCTCACACAAGAGCGCGGGCCGAGGTGCGCGAGAACGAACGGCTCCATCTCGAAGCCATCCGCCGCGCCAGGCGTCTGATCTATATGGAGAACCAGTATTTCACCAACCCGACCATAGCCGCCTGCCTGGCCCAGAGGCTGAGGGAGCCGGACGGTCCGGAGGTGGTGCTGGTCTCGACAGCGGCCAGCCCAAGCTGGTTCGACAAGATGACGATGGACACGGCGCGGTCGGAGGTCCTGTATCGGCTCGAAAGCGCCGACGAACACAACCGCTTCTTCGCCTTCGCCCCGCGCACGCCGCAGGGCGGACGGATCATCGTCCACGCCAAGGTGACGGTGATCGACGACAAGCTTCTGCGCATCGGCTCGACGAATCTGAACAACCGGTCGATGGGGCTGGACACCGAATGCGACGTGGCGATCGAGCCCGAGTATGACGCCGGACGCCGCGCGATCCGCGACTTCCGGCACCACAGTCTGGGACATTTCATCGGGGTGGACGGCGCGGCCTTCGCCCAGGCCGAGGGCCTGATGAGGTCGGTCGGAAAGGCCATCGAGACGTTCGACACCGGTCGAATGGAAGCTCTCGGCGCGATCCCGCCCTCGTCGATCGAGCGGTTCATCGCCGAATGGCAACTGGGCGATCCGTCCTCGGCCGACAACGCCTGGCGGCCCTGGAAGCGACGCAACCCCTCGCAACGTCAGGCCGGCGGCGAGTTCAGCCAGCTCAGAGGGCGCGACTGACGCGACGACCTCTGGTCCGATCAGGCCGCGGCGTCCTGCTCGATCTCGAAGTCCACGATCAGGGGCAGGTGATCGGACGCTACACGGGCCAGCGGCGACGCCGGAACCTTGGCGCCGGTCACACGGATCTGCGGGCTGACGAAAACGTGGTCGATCCGGATGGCGGGGAAGGACGACGGAAAGGTCTTGAGGCTGGGTTTCAGACCCAGACGCCGCTGGGCGTCGTCCAGCTTCCGCACCAGGGTCTGGTAGGGTCGTGTGATGGAGGTGGCGTTGAAGTCGCCACACAGGATGGTGGGCCCGGCGCCCTGTGGGCCGCCCAGCCAGTCCCGGCTGATCAGGGCCGCCGCCTGAAGTCTCTGTTCGCGCGGCACCAGGCCCAGATGGGTGTTGACGACGTTCAGCCGGGCGCCTCCGATCTCGATCGCCGCCCATACCGCCCCGCGCGGCTCCAGCCCCGGGATGCCCCTTACCGTCGGCAGCGGCCCCTTCTTCACCAGCGTCTCGGGCCAGGGGGTCAGCAGGGCGTCGCCGTACTGTTCGCTCTCCACCGCGATGGCCGGATTGAAGTGGAAGGCCATGGCCAGCCTTTCGGCCAGTTCGGCGCACTGGTCTACATGGCCGGTGCGGGCGCGACGCACGTCGAGCTCCTGCAGGCAGACGATGTCGGGTTCGTGCTCGGCGATGACGGCCGCGATGCGGGCGACATCCAGCCGCTTGTCGACGCCGAGGCAGCGATGGACGTTGTAGGTCAGGAGACGGGGCATGAGGCGCCCGGCTCTGCACCCGGATTGCGACAAGCGAAAGACGCTTGGACGGCGCTCACATCTCCACCAGACGATTGGGCAGTTCGTCGGCGTCGCGGGGACGGGGAGGGAAGTGCGCGGCCAGCACCGCGCCGACCTGGCCGATGGCCGCCTCGAATCCTTCGGCCGGTGCGCCTCGCCTCAGGGCGTGGGTCAGGCGACCGACCGCCTCGGCCCAGACGTCTTCCTCGACCCGGCCGTGAATGCCCTCGTCAGCCACCACCTCGACCTGCCGATCGTCCAGCGCGGCGAAGATCAGGACCCCGGTCCTCGCCTGGGTCAGGTGCAGGCCGTGCGACAGGAATTGCGACATCGCCGCCCGGCGAACCCGCGCGCGACGCAGCGCCGGCGGCGTCAGCAAGCGTTTGACCGCCGGGATCGACGCCAGGGCGAAGGCGCCGCCGAAGATCAGGGCCTGCAGCATGGCGTAGGCGGCCAGGGCCTGTCCGACGACCTGGTCCCGGGCGGCGAGCTGGCCCGCCTCCCAGCTGTCGGCGACGCCCGGCAGCCAGGCCGCGTCGAAGCCGAGCGGGATCAGGGTCAGCGGCGCCAGCAGGGCCGCTCCCGCCGCCCAGCCCAGGGCCACATCATGATACGAGGACACCCGACGCGCCAGGACGCAGAAGATCTCTCCCGAGGTCTCGCGCTCGGCCAGAAGGATGGCGTGCGACACCCGCGCGCTGTCTTCGGCGGTCAGGACCGTCTTCACCATCCGCCGGACGCGCCCCCGCCGCCGAAACTCCCGCCGCCGCCCCGGAATCCCCCGCCGCCTCCGCCGAAACCGCCCCCGCCGAAACCACCGCTTCCGAAACCGCCGCTCCGCCGGCCGCCGTCCTTCATCGCCTCGGCCGCCGCCCAGACGAGGATCGATCCCCAATCGGTCGAACGACGTCGGCGTCGTCCGCCCCCGCGCAAGGCCGACAGCAGGATGGCGACGATGAACAGCAGCACGAGACCCACCAGGATCGCCGGTCCCACCGGGAATCCGGCCCGGGCCGGCGCCAGCTGGGCGGACCGCGCGGCGGCCTCGGCCGGATCCATCTCCAGCTGGGCGATGATGGCGTCCACTCCGGCGGCGATGCCGCGCTCATAGCCGGCGACCCGGAACGCGGGCAGGATTTCAGTCTGGATGATGTGGTTCGACATGACGTCGGTCAGGACCGGCTCCAGGCCATAACCGACCTCGATCCGAACCTTGCGTTCGTTCGGCGCCACGATCAGCAGGGCGCCGTTGTCCTTGTCCGCCTGCCCCAGCCCCCAGGCCCGGCCCAGCTGGTAGCCATAGTCCTCGATCTCGCGGTCCTGCAGCGATGTCAGGGTGACGACGACCAGTTGATCGGTTGTCCGCGCCTCAAGCCCCGCAAGCTTGGCGTCGAGGGCCGTCTCCGCCTCGGCGGAGAGCAGATGGGCTTCATCGACGATCCGCCCGGTCAGGGCCGGAAAATCAGGCTTGGACTGCGCCTGGGCGAACGAGCACAGCAGCAGAACGCCGAGCGCCAAAAGCAGGCCGACGATCCCGCCGACCCCGGCTGTCCGCCTCCAGGACGTGGAAATCATCAACGACCCGGCGCAGCGCCCGGCGTCACCTGGGGCTGGCCGCCGCCCGGTGCGGCCCCGGCCGGCGCTCCGGCCGGCCCGAAGTTGAAGTTCACCGTCGGCGCGGACTGGGCCTCGGCCGAGGCGGTGAACAGCTGCATCTCCTTGTTCCCCGACTGGAATGTCTTGGCCCAGATGATCGAGGGGAAGGTGGCCAGCGTCGTGTTGTAGTCGCGCACGGCTTCGTTGTAGTCGCGCCGCGCGATGGTGATGCGGTTCTCCGTCCCCTCCAGTTGCGACTGCAGGTTCAGAAAGTTCTGGTTCGACTGGATCTGCGGATAGGCCTCAACCGTGGCGAGCAGGCGCGACAGGGCGCCGGTCAGCTGGCCCTGGGCCGCCTGATAGGCCTGGAAGGCGGAGGGGTCGCTGAGGGTCTCCGGGCTGATCTGCACCGACGTCGCCCTGGCGCGCGCCTCGACCACCTCGGTCAGGATGGTTCTTTCGCTGGTCGCGGCGCCCTGGACCGTGGCGACCAGGTTGGGGATCAGATCGGCGCGGCGCTGATACTGGCTCTGGACGTCGGCCCAGGCGGCCTCGGCGCGCTCGCGCTTGGTCGGAATGGTGTTGTAGCCGCATCCGGCGACGGCCGGGGCCAGCACGACCACGGCGGCGACGGCGGCCAGGCGGGAAGGGGCGAGAGCCATGGGCGACTTCCTCCGGCCTTCCCGAGCGGAAGGCGAGTCGGACTATCGGACCGCGTCGGCGCCTCGGCAAGCCATGGAGGAAGGAAAGGCCCTTAGTCCGCCGAAGCCGGGGCCAGATCCTCGGCCGCGACCCCCAGCGTGCGGCAGGCGGCGACATAGGTGTTGGCCAGCAGGCAGGCGATCGTCATGGGCCCGACGCCGCCGGGCACGGGCGTGATCGCGCCGGCGACCCGTGCGGCCTCCGCATAGGCCACGTCGCCGACGAGCCGCGTGCGTCCCTCGGCGGCCTTGACCGGGTCACTCGATGGAACGCGGTTGATCCCGACGTCGATGACGGTCGCGCCCGGCTTGATCCAGTCGCCCCGGATCATCTCCGGACGCCCGACGGCCGCGACCAGAATGTCGGCCTGACGGCACAGGCCGGGCAGGTCGCGGCTGCGCGAATGCGCCACGGTGACGGTGCAGTTCTGCGCCAGCAGCAGCTGGGCCATCGGCTTGCCGACGATGTTGGAGCGGCCGACCACCACCGCATGAAGGCCCGACAGGTCGCCCAGCGCGTCCTTCAGCAGCATGATGGACCCGAGGGGCGTGCAGGGAACCAGGCCCGGTTGCCCGACGGCCAGCCGACCCGCGTTGACCACATGGAAGCCGTCGACGTCCTTGTCCGGCGAAATGGCGTCCAGGACGGCGTTGGCGTCGATGGCGGCCGGCAGCGGCAGTTGGACCAGGATCCCGTGAATCCCGGTGTCGGCGTTCAGTTCGGCGATGAGGGCCAGCAGTTCCGCCTGGGTCGTGGATTCCGGCAGGCGGTGGGTGTCCGACCGCATGCCGGCGGCCAGGGTGCGTTCGCCCTTGTTGCGGACATAGACCTGACTGGCCGGATCCTCGCCGACGATCACCACCGCCAGTCCCGGAACGATCCCGTGGGCGGCCTTCATCCGGGCGACGGCGGCGGTGACACGGTCGATCAGACCCTGGGCGAAGGCCTTGCCGTCGATGGGGCGCGCGGCGGCGTGCGTGTCCGACATGGGTCGGGCCTTTCGTCAGGTTTCGTGCAATGGGCGGCGATTTACAGACGTCACGGATCGGCGTCTATGTTGGCAAGCTGTGCATCAGGAAAGTTCCATGACCCGTCTTCACCTCGCCGCCTCCATCAGCACCCTCGCCCTGTTCTCGGCGACCCTTGGTGCGGCGACTTTCGGCGTGGCGAGCGCAGCCGTCGCCCAGACCACGCCGATCGGCGTCGGCGACCGGGTGACGGGCGTGCTGGACGCCTCGGACGCCGTCGAAGGCGGAACCGAGGACGGCTATCGGTATGAGGACTACGCCTTCACCGCCCGCGCCGGCCAGCGGCTGGAGGCGGTGCTGACTTCGGACGCGTTCGACGCCTATCTCGAGGTCTTCGGGCCAGGTGAAACGGACGAAGCCTTCGCCAGCGACGACGACGGTCTGGGGGAAGGCACCGGATCGCGCCTCCGATTCGTGGCGCCGGAGGCGGGGACCTATCGCCTGAGGGCGCGCCCCCTGAGCGGAACCGACGGCGGGGCCTATGCCCTGAGCCTGATCCAGCGCCCGGCCCCGCCGCGTGCGCCTCGGCCGCAGGGCGTTCGGATCGGCCGCACGGTGTCGGGCGAACTGACGGCGCGGGATCCGGAGACCGACGACGGCGCTCGCTATGACGGCTACGCCCTGCGGCTGAAGGCGGGGGAACGTATTGAGCTGCGCCTCGAGGCCGACGATTTCGATCCGGTGGTCCGCATTGGACGGATGGTCGACGGCGCCTTCGTCGAGTCCGCCTCCAATGACGACGATCCGGCGGGCGGACTGCATTCCCGTCTTGTTTTCACGGCCCCGGCGGACGGCGAGTTCATCATTCGCGCCGAGGGTTTGAACGACTCGGCCGAAGGCGACTATGTGCTGAAGATCGAGCCGGGACCGCCGGGCCTGGCCGCCAAGCCGATCGCACTGGGCGAGGAGGTCGAGGGCGAGCTGAATGACGACGACGGCGCCAACGACGACGGCGAGCGCGCCGACGCCTACGCCTTCACCGCGACGGCCGGCCAAAGGGTCGAGATCACCCTCAACGCCACGGATTTCGACGCCTATCTGGAGTTGTTCGGTCCGAACGGCGTCAGCATCGGCGAAGATGACGACGGCGGAGACGAGGGCACCAATTCGCGTCTGGTCCGCACCCTGGCCGAGGCCGGGACCTACACGATCCAGGCGCGGGCGTTGGACGGCGAAACGGGCGCAGGCCCCTACACGCTGAAGATCGTCGAGGCCGCCGCACCCCCCGCGCCCACGTCCCTGGCGTTCGGCCAGACGGTGCAGGGCGAAGTCTTGGCCGACGGGCCGCGCGACAACGAAGGGCGCACCTATGTCGCCTATCGGTTCCAGGGCACGGAAGGCAGCCGTGTCCAGGCCATCGTCCGGTCCGGCGATTTCGACGCCTATGTGCAGCTGGGCCGCGCGGGTTCCGAAGACGATTGGGAATCCCTGGCCAGCGACGACGACGGTCTGGGCGAGGGCACGGATGCGCGTCTGACCTTCAAGCTCCCCGACAGCGGCGAGTACGAGCTGCGCGCCTCGCCCCTGAGCGGCGGTGAGAAGGGGCTTTTTTCGATCGAACTGCTGGACAAGGGCCCCCAGCCGCTGCCGGGCTCGATCCTCGTCGGCGCCTCGGCGCGCGGAGCCCTGTCGGACAACGACGCCATTGATAACGAGGGCGTGTTCTTCGACGCTTATCGGGTGACCGTCGCCGCAGGCGACAAGGTCAATCTCACCATGGTTTCCAATGATTTCGACGCCTATCTTGAGATTGGTCGAGAGAAAGCGGACGGATCGTGGGAGACGGTGGCCAGCGACGACGACAGCCTGTCGGACACCCATGCCCGGATCGAATGGACGGTCGAACGCGCCGGACAGTACGTGATCCGCGCCCGGTCCTTCGGTCCCGGCTCCACCGGCGCCTACACCCTGACGGTCGAACGCAAGCCCTGAGGTCAGTTTCCGTCACGCCGCGATCCTGCCCGTCGTTGCTAGGATGCGCTTGCAACGACGGAGGCGACGATGCGTGCGACGGTCTTGCTGGCGACACTGACGGCCCTTGCGGCGGCTGACGCCCGGGCGCAGGCGGTGTCCTTGCCGCGTGGCGACGACCGCGTGGCGGCCCTCGGCGAACGCTCGCCCCAGCGGAACGGAGCGCCCTATCTGTGCTTCAACCTACTGCCGCCGGGCCGGACGCGCGTCGTGGTCAGCGGGGCCTTTCCTGTGCGCCTCGATCTCTACGAGACCGCCGATTGCTCAGGCACGCCACGTCTCAGTCGTGCGGGCCGCGTCAAGGATGACGCGGTCTGGGCGGAGGCGGATACGGGGGTCTACCAGAGGCGCTCGGTGGGCATCAGCAGTGCGGACGCGACGCGCGGCATCTTCGTATTGAAGTCCGATGTCGGCGGCGGACGTGTCGGCGCTGCCTCGGAAGTCGGCGTCGTGACGGCGGACGATCGCCAGGCGACGCGTGTGGGCAGCCTGTCATCGCCGCTGCCGCCCGGACCCGTTCACCGCGCGCCGGGGTTCGAGTCCACAAACGAATATTGCCGGGCGGCGCATGGCGCCATCGCTGCCTATCGCGACAGTCGCTCGGCCCAGCGCATACCTCTGTCCAACCTTTCGGCCGCGGAACACCGGCGCCGACGGAACCTGTTTCGGGTCGAGGGAGAAACGGCGCGTATGCTGGCCGACGCGCGTGAGAGCCTGTTCAGTTCCAGTCTGGTCCTTTTCACGACACCCTTCGCCACAAGCGAGGACTCAAAGACGCAGACCACCGGAATAATGCTCACCGCCGCCGCCTGCGATCAGCGCCTCGGCCTGACGCCGATCACGAACGTCGTCAGCCGCTGAACCTCATCGACCGGATGGCAGAAGGTCGCCGACAAAGGGTCGGTAACGGCCGGCCATGACGCCCTGGGCCGCCCGGGTGATGTCGGGCGCGAAATAGTGGTCCTGGGCATAGGCGGCGGCGGCCTCGCGCACGATGGCCCAGACCTGCTCCAACGCGGACGAACTGGTCAGGGGGCGGTGGAACTCTATCCCCTGCGCCGCCGCCAGCAACTCGATCCCTACCACGGTCGCGGTGTTGGCCGCCATGTCCAGCAGACGCCGGGCCCCGTGCGTGGCCATCGAAACGTGGTCTTCCTGGTTGGCGCTGGTCGGCACCGTGTCGATGACGCAGGGATGGGCGACCATGCGGTTCTCGGCCACCAGGGCCGCAGCCGTGACCTGGGCGATCATGAAGCCGGAATTCAGGCCGCTCTCCCGGACCAGGAAGGCGGGCAGGTCGCTCATCTTGGGATCGACGAGGATGGACGTCCGCCGCTCCGAGATATTCCCGATCTCGCACAAGGCCATGGCCAACTGGTCCGCGGCGAACGCCACGGGCTCCGCATGGAAGTTGCCCCCTGACAGGACG
The DNA here is from genome assembly GCF_049445955.1 of Brevundimonas sp. VNH65. NCBI lineage: Bacteria > Pseudomonadati > Pseudomonadota > Alphaproteobacteria > Caulobacterales > Caulobacteraceae > Brevundimonas > Brevundimonas sp. VNH65. The sequence goes on from NZ_JBMSDX010000001.1 coordinate 684,361, forward strand.
TCGCCGTCCTCGAAGAAGACCAGCGGGTTGTCTGTCACGGCGTTGGCCTCCCGCTCCAGCGTCGCCGCGGCCTGGACGATCTGATCCAGCACCGCGCCCATGACCTGGGGCTGACAGCGCAGGGAGTAGGGGTCCTGCACCTTGGCGTCGCCTTCCAGATGCGACGCGCGAATGGCCGATCCCGACATCAGCTCTCGCAGACGGGCGGCGACGGCGATCTGGCCGGGCTGACCGCGCAGGGCGTGGATGCGGGCGTCAAAGGGGGCGTCCGAGCCCTTCAGCGCATCGACCGACAGGGCCCCGGCGGCCAGACCGGCGGCGAAGGCGTCCTCGGTCGCGAACAGGCCGGCCAGCGCCAGAGCGGTCGAACACTGGGTGCCGTTCAGCAGGGCCAGGCCCTCCTTCGGGCCGAGCGTCAGAGGCGCCAGCCCGACCCGGGCCAGGGCTGCGTCCGCCGTCAGGGCCTGGCCGTCATGCCGCGCTTCACCGACGCCCAGCAGGATGCAGGACATGTGCGCCAGCGGCGCCAGGTCTCCGGAGGCGCCGACCGATCCCTTCGACGGTATACAGGGCAGGACGTCGGCGTTCACCAGGGCGATCAGCGCCTCCAGCGTCTGGCGGCGAATGCCTGATGCGCCTTTCGACAGGCTGGCGATCTTCAGCACCATCAGCAGGCGGACCACGGCGTCATCCAGCAGCGGGCCGACGCCGCAGGCGTGGCTCAGGACGAGGTTCTTCTGAAGGGTTTCAAGATCTTCCGCCGCAATGCTGGTGTTGGCCAGCAGGCCGAAGCCAGTGTTGACGCCATAGACGGTGCGCCCCTGGGCGACGATGTCGGCGATGGTCGCGGCGCCCTTTTCGACGTCCGCCCAGGCGCCGTCGGCCAGCGACACCTTCACCGGCGCGGCGAGGACGCTGCGCAGTTGTGCGAGCGTGAGGGGAACGTGGCCGAGTTCGAGGGGCATTGTCGCTTCCGCTGGGTCTTCGACAGGTCGCTCAGGACCTGTCCGCCGTGATTGAGTTCAGTGCGCTCGCCGCCGCGTCACCCAAAGGCCGAACAGGGCGGCGATCGGGAACATCAGCACGCCATAGACGGCGGCCGGCAACGACATGTCGGGTCGCCCCAGCACCCCCTGCGCGATCACGATGGCCAGGGTGGCGTTGTGGATGCCGACCTCGAAGGCGCTGGCGACGGCCTGCGGCTTTTCGATCTTCAGCAGGCGCGGGACGACGTAGCCGACGGCCAGACTCAGTCCGCAGAAGGCGACCGAGACGCCTCCCAGAAGCAGGAAGTTGGACATCAGCAGATCAAAGCTTCCGGCGACCGATCCGGCGATCACCAGAACCAGTATGGCCACGGAGGCGATGCGCACGGGCTTGTCCATCGCCTGGGCGAATCCGGGCCTCAGCGCCCGGACGGTCATCCCCAGGGCGACGGGGGCCAGGACGATCAGGAACACCTCCAGCGTCTTGGCGAACTGCAGGCCGACGCTCAGGTCGCCGGGCTTGAAGATCGCGATCGCCAGATTGGTGAGGACCGGCAGGGTCACGACCGCGATGACCGAGTTGATCGCCGTCAGCGAGATGTTCAGGGCGACATCTCCCCGGAACAGGTGGCTGTAGAGATTTGCCGTGGTTCCGCCCGGCGAGGCCGCCAGCAGCAGCATCCCCACCGCCAGGATCGGCGGCAGCCGGAACAGCAGCACCAGGCCGAAACAGATCGCCGGAAGCAGCAACAGCTGACAGGCGAGGGCGACCGCAGCGGCCTTGGGCTGCCTGGCCACCCGAATGAAATCGGCGGGCGTCAGGTCCAGCCCGAGGCCGAACATGATGATCCCGAGCGCGAGCGGCAGGGCGACGGCGGCGAATTCCATGCGGGGTCCTCAGGCGCGTGACGGATGGGCGGACACTAGGCCAGGCTCGGCAGGTTGAGACCCTGCTCTTTCGCGGCGTCCCTGGCGATGTCGTATCCGGCGTCGGCGTGGCGCATGACGCCCGTGGCCGGGTCGTTCCAGAGCACGCGCTCCAGCCGCTTCGCCGCCTCCGGCGTGCCGTCGGCCACGATGACCACTCCCGAATGCTGGCTGTAGCCCATGCCGACGCCGCCGCCGTGGTGCAGCGACACCCAGCTGGCGCCCGAGGCCGTGTTAAGCAGGGCGTTCAGCAGCGGCCAGTCGGACACCGCGTCCGACCCGTCCATCATGGCCTCGGTTTCGCGGTTGGGGCTGGCGACCGAGCCGCTGTCCAGGTGGTCCCGGCCGATGACGATCGGCGCCGACAGCTCGCCCGAGGCCACCATCTCGTTGAACATCAGGCCCGCACGGTGGCGATCGCCCAGGCCGATCCAGCAGATGCGGGCGGGCAGGCCCTGGAAGGCGATGCGCTCTCCCGCCATGTCCAGCCACCGCAGCAGCCCGGCGTTGTCCGGAAACAGCCGCTTCATCGCCTCGTCGGTCTTGCGGATATCCTCCGGATCGCCGGACAGCGCCGCCCAGCGGAACGGACCGACGCCACGGCAGAACAGCGGGCGGATGTAGGCGGGGACGAAGCCGGGAAAGTCGAAGGCGTTCGCCACGCCCTTGTCGAAGGCGACCTGGCGGATGTTGTTGCCGTAATCGACGGTGGGGACGCCCATCTGCTGAAACGCCAGCATGGCCTGGACGTGATCGACGATCGAGGTCGCGGCGGCCTCGCGCACGGCGGCCGGGTCGGTCTCGCGTTTCGCCTCCCAGTCGGCGACGCTCCAGCCCTTGGGCAGATAGCCGTTGGCCAGGTCGTGGGCGCTGGTCTGGTCCGTGACCAGGTCAGGACGCGCGCCTCGCCGGACCAGTTCCGGCAGGATGTCCGCAGCATTGCCCAACAGGCCGATGGAGATGGGCTTGCCGTCGGCCAGCGAGCGATTCAGAAGCTCCAGCGCCTCGTCGATACTGTTGGCCCGGACGTCCAGATATCGGGTCTTCAACCGCATCTCGATGCGGCTGGCCTGGCATTCGACGGCGATGCACGACGCGCCGGCCATGGTCGCCGCCAGGGTCTGGGCGCCGCCCATGCCGCCAAGGCCGGCGGTCAGAATCCATTTGCCCGACCAGTCGCCGCCATAATGCTGGCGACCCGCCTCCATGAAGGTCTCATAGGTGCCCTGAACGATGCCCTGGGTGCCGATGTAGATCCACGATCCGGCCGTCATCTGGCCGTACATGGCCAGACCCTTCTGATCCAGTTCGTGGAAATGCTCCCACGTCGCCCATTTGGGCACCAGGTTGGAGTTGGCGATCAGCACCCGCGGCGCGTCCTCATGGGTGCGGAACACGCCGACGGGCTTGCCCGACTGGACCAGAAGGGTCTCGTCCTCGCCGAGCGCGCGCAACTGATCGACGATGCGGTCGAAGCTGGCCCAGTCCCGCGCGGCGCGGCCGATGCCGCCATAGACGACCAGGTCTTCGGGCCGCTCGGCGACCTCGGGATCCAGATTGTTCATCAGCATCCGCAGCGCGGCCTCGGCCTGCCAGGTGCGGGCTGTCTTTTCGGGTCCGCGCGGGCTGCGGACCACGCGGCTGTTCAGAGTGCGGTCGATCATCGTGAGGCTCGCTGGGCGTGGGCGAAATCAAGACAGGCGGTCAGGACGGCGGACAGGGTCGGCTGCAGGCGGGCGGCCTGTTCGGGACGCCACGGCGCCGGCCAGTTTGTCGTGTCCAGGGGACCGGCGGGGTCGTCCATATAGCCGCGATCCGCCAGCTCCATCTGGATCGCATGAACCTCGGCGTCCGGCCGGCCATAGTGTCGCGTGGTCCACCCGCCCTTGAACCTGCCGTTGACGACGTGGCCCAGGTCCGAGACGGCGCAGGCGGCTTCCACCGCTCGGGTCAGGGCAGGGGCGCAGGTCGTCCCGCCGTTGTCGCCGATATTGAACTGGGGCAGTTCGCCCTCGAACAGGCGCGGCACCACCGAGCGGATTGAATGGGCGTCATAGAGGACGACGGGGCCGTCCGCTCCCAGTCGTTCCAGCTCCTGCGTCAGGGCGGCGTGGTAGGGGTCGAAGAACAGAACACGGCGGCGGTCGATCTCAGCCTGATCCGGCTCCAGCCCGGGCCGATAGAGGGGCTCGCCGTCGAAGGTCTCCGTGGGGCACAGTCCGGTGGTGGTCATTCCAGGATACAGGGAGGCGCCGGACGGGTCACGATTAACATCGATGACGCTACGACTGATGCTCGTCCGGACCAGCGTCGCGCCCATGTCGGCGGCGAAGGCGTAAAGCCGATCCACCCACCAGTCGGCGTCTTTGCGCGCCAGCCAGGGCGAGATCATTCCGGCCAGGATGTCGTCGGGAATGTCCGTCCCCGTGTGGGGCAGGCCGATCACCAGAGGCGCCTCGCCGCGTTGGACGGTCAGCCAGTCGTGCGTCGCCATTTCCGCCTCCTGCCGTCTGCGCCTCGCCATCGCCACGGTCTGTGGTATGTATAGACATATTGATCCATGGCCTGAGAGGTTGTCCAGTGCCGATGCCGTCAGACACCGCCCACAGCCTGTGGTTCGACCACGCCCTGCTGCCGGACGGCTGGGCGCGCAGGGTGCGGCTGACGATGGCGGACGGCGTGATTTCGGCCGTCGAAGCCGGAACAGAGCGAGGAGCTCATGAGACCGACCACGGCGTGGCCCTGCCCGGCGTGGCCGATCTGCACAGTCATGCCTTCCAGCGCGCCATGGCGGGCCTGACCGAGGGACGCGGGCCGGCGAGCGCGGGCGGCGAGCGCGACGACTTCTGGTCCTGGCGCGCGCTGATGTACCGGTTTCTGGACCGGGGCGGGCCGGAAGAGATCGAGGCCATCACCGCCTACGCCTTTATGGAAATGCTCGAGGGTGGCTTCACCCGCATCGCCGAATTCCACTATCTGCACAACGACATCGACGGTCGGCCCTATGCCGATCCGGCCGAACTGACGGCGCGGATCGTGGCGGCGGCCGAGGCGACGGGGATCGCCCTGACGCTGCTGCCCGTCTTCTACGCCCATGCGACATTCGGCGGCGCCGCGCCCAGCCAGGGGCAGCGGCGATTCATCACCGATCTGGATCAGTTCGCGCAAAGGGTCGAGGCGGGGCGGCGTCTGACCGCGCGCCTGCCGGACGGCGTGGTGGGCGTGGCGCCCCACAGCCTGCGTGCGGTGACGCCGGACGAACTCGCGCACATGCCGGCCCTGGCGGGCAATGGGCCGATCCACATCCACGTGGCGGAGCAGACCAAAGAGGTCGAGGACTGTTTGGCCTGGTCGGGGCGGCGACCGGTCGAATGGCTGCTGGACCATGCGCCGGTCGATCCGCGCTGGTGTCTCATTCACGCCACTCACGTAACGGAGCCGGAGTGGCGCGAGATCGCCCGTCGCGGGGCTGTGGTCGGCCTGTGTCCCATCACCGAGGCGAATCTGGGCGATGGCGTCTTCCCGGCTGCGGCCTATGCTGAGGCCGGAGGACGGTTCGGGATCGGCACCGATTCGAACGTCCAGATCGGCCTGTCCGAGGAACTGCGGATGCTCGAATACAGCCAGCGTCTGAGCCTGCGCGGCCGCGCCGTCATGGCGGACGCCGCCCGCTCGACGGGGCGCGCCCTGTTCGATCGCGCCCATGCAGGCGGCGCCCAGGCCTGCGGCGTGGCGGCGTCCGGTCTGGCGGTCGGCGCCCCGGCGGATGTGCTGGCTCTGGATCATGGCCGCATCGCCTTTGCAGGACGAGACGGAGACGCCCTGCTGGACAGCTGGATCTTCGGCGGCGATCGCTCGGCCTTGCGCTCGGTCTGGCGGCGTGGACGCCAGGTCGTCATCGACGGACGACACATCGCCCGCGACACCATCGAGGCCCGCTTCCGGCGCGCTCTGGCGAGCGTGGTCCAGGCGTGAACGCCCCCTTCACCCTGCATCGGCGGATCTATGCCGATCTCGAGGCGAACATCCTTTCGGGGGACTGGGCGCCGGGCCAGCGCATCCCGTTCGAGCACGAGCTGACGCGCCGATACGGATGCTCGCGGATGACCGTGAACAAGGCGATTTCGGAACTGGCCGATCGCGGCCTGGTCACCCGTCGACGTCGCGCCGGCACCTTCGTGGCCCAGCCTCGCGCCCAGTCCGCGGTTCTGTCGATTCCGGACCTGAAGGCCGAGGCCGAGGCGCGGGGCCAGACCTACGGCTATGAACTGCTGACACGGCGCGTCCGTGAACCGGTCACCGACGAGGAGTTCGATCTCGCCTCCGGCGGACAGGTGCTGGAGCTCAGGTGTCTGCACACCGCCGATGGCATGTCGCTGGCGCTGGAGCGGCGCGTCATCTCCCTGGTCGTGACCCCGGAGGCGGAGACGGCGGATTTCGAAACCCTGCCGCCCGGCGGCTGGCTGCTGGATTTCGCGCCCTGGACGGAGGCTGAGCATCGGATCAGCGCGGTGGCCTGCGGCGGCGCCGACGCGCGTCGGCTGGCGCTGAAACCCGGCGCGCCCTGCCTCTTGCTGGAACGCCGTACCTGGCGCGACGGGCGGCCGGTGACGCGGGTGTCGCAGCTGTTCCCAGGCGATCGCTATGATCTGGTCGCGCGCTTCTCGCCGGCGCGGGGCGAAGGGCGGTGATCGCCGATCGCCTGATCTTCGACTGCCATGTGGCCACCATGGAGGCGGGCGGCGCCGCCTACGGGGCCATCGAGGACGCCGCCATCGTCATTTTCGACGGGCGGATATCCTGGGTGGGGCGTCGATCAGACCTGCCGTCGATGGAGGCGCATCACATCGACCGGCTGGACGGACGCTGGGTGACGCCGGGCCTGATCGATTGCCACACCCATCTGGTGTTCGGCGGGGACCGTTCGGGCGAGTTCGAGCGGCGGCTGGGCGGCGCCACCTATGAGCAGATCGCGCGTGAGGGCGGCGGCATCGTCTCGTCCGTCGCCGCCACCCGTGCAGCGTCCGAGGACGAACTTTACGCCTCCGCCCTGACCAGACTGGAAGGCCTCAAGACCACCGGCGTCACGACGGTGGAGATCAAGTCCGGCTACGGCCTCGACCGCGACAGCGAGCTGAAGATGCTGCGCGTCGCCCGCCGGATCGGCCGGGAGGCCGGCGTTCGGGTCCGGACCTCCTATCTCGGGTTGCATGCCCTGCCGCCGGAGCATCGCGCCGAGGGCGGGCGCGAGGCCTATCTGGATCTGGCCGTCGACGAGATCCTGCCGATGGCTCACGCCGAAGGCCTGGTCGACGCCGTCGACGCCTATTGCGAGCCCATCGCCTTTTCGGTCGGGGAGACGGCGCGGCTTTTCGACAGGGCCCGTGACCTGGGTTTGCCGGTCAAGCTGCACGCTGACCAGTTGTCCGACGGCGGCGGCGCCGCCCTGGCCGCACGTTACGGGGCCCTGTCGGCGGACCACATCGAATATGCGAGCGAGGCGGGCGTGGCCGCCATGGCAGAGGCCGGGGTCGTCGCGGTCCTGCTCCCCGGCGCCTATCTCATGTTGAGGGAGACGACGCCGCCCCCGGTCGATCTTCTGCGCCGGCATGGCGTCGATATGGCGGTGGCGACCGACTGCAATCCCGGCACTTCGCCCGTTGCGTCGATGACGGCGGCTCTCAACCTGGCCTGCGTGCAGTTCCGCCTGACGCCGGAGGAGGCGCTGGCGGGCGCGACGCGCATCGCGGCGCGCGCCCTGGGCCTGTCGGACACGGTCGGCCGCATCGCGCCATGCCTCGCCGCCGACCTGGCGGTCTGGGACGTCTCTCGACCCGCAGAGCTCTGCTACTGGCTCGGCAAGCCCCTGCTGGCGCGACAATATGTGGCTGGAAACCACCTAGGGTAGAAATGCCCCGGTCGATAACGTAGTATGCTGTCTCGTCCGAATCGGAGACGGCCATGCTGCGACATCATGAACTTCACCGATCCAGCGACCTGGCGGAGTGCGCGCTGGTCCTGGCGATGGGTGTTCTTCTTGGGGCTCAGGCCCTGCTTGCCGCACTGGGTGTCGCCGCCCTGATGTGATCGCGGGTTCCGCTTTCTCGAAGACGGCGCTGTGCTACTGACCGGCGGGGCAGGGAGGCGCGGCATGGCGCAGACGCGGACGGACATCGTCATCCTGGGCGGAGGTCACAACGGTCTCGTCTGCGCCTTCTATCTGGCGCGCGCTGGCTTGAAGGTGACCGTGCTGGAACGTCGCAGCGTCGTCGGCGGGGCGGCGGTGACCGAGGAATTCCATCCCGGCTTCCGCAACTCCACCGCCAGCTACACCGTCAGCCTGCTGAACCCGAAGGTCATCGCCGAGATGGATCTGGCGCGGCACGGACTGCGTGTGGTCGAGCGGCGCATGGCCAACTTCCTGCCTCTGCCGGACGGGCGCTATCTGGCGGCGGGCGACGGGCGCACCCGGGCCGAGGTCGCCAAGTTCTCGGCGCGCGACGCCGATCGACTGGACGCCTATGGCGCGAGGTTGGAGGCGGTGGCCGAGGTCTTGCGCGCCGTGGCGCTCGAAGCGCCGCCGAACCTGACCGAGGGCGGCTGGGTGCAGGCCCTGCCGGAACTGTTGAAATCGGCGACGCTGGGACGGCGGCTCGGCGCCCTGGGGCTGACCGGGCGCAGAGACCTCATCGACCTGTTCGCCAAGTCCGCGGGGGACTGGCTGGACGGCTGGTTCGAGAGCGATCCGATCAAGGCCCTGTATGGCTTCGACGGGGTCGTGGGCGCCTATGCCAGCCCCTACACGCCCGGCACCGCCTATGTGCTGCTGCACCATGTCTTCGGCGAGGTGAACGGCAAGAAGGGCGCCTGGGGCCACGCCGTTGGAGGCATGGGCGCCATAACCCAGGCCATGGCCGCCGCCTGCGCCGAGCAGGGCGTCGATATTCGCCTGGACAGCCCCGTCTCCGAGGTCCTGATCGAGAAGGGCAGGGCGGTCGGAGCGGTGACCGAGGCGGGTCAGGTGTTCCGGGCCGATCGCGTGGTGTCGAACCTTCACCCCCGCCTGCTGTTCGACCGCCTTGTCGACCCTGCGGTGCTTCCTGCCGATTTTCGTGAACGGATGAGCCGTTACGCCTCCGGCTCGGGCACCTTCCGCATGAACGTCGCCCTCAGCGAACTGCCGCGCTTCACCGCCCTGCCTGAACCGGGAGATCACCATACGGCGGGCGTCATCATCGCGCCCAGCCTGGCCTATATGGACCGCGCCCATGCCGAGGCGCGCCTGCACGGCTGGTCGCGCGAACCGATCGTCGAGATGCTGATCCCGTCCACCCTCGACGACAGCCTCGCCCCGCCCGGACAGCACGTCGCCAGCCTGTTCTGCCAGCACGTGTCGCCCGATCTGGCGGACCAGGATCGCGACGCGGTGGCGGACCTGATGATCGACACCGTCGATCGCCACGCCCCGGGTTTCAAGGCGTCCGTGCTGGGACGGCTGGCTTTGGGGCCGCGCGATCTGGAGCGGCGCTTCGGCCTGATTGGCGGCGACATCTTCCACGGGCGGCTGACCGTGGATCAGCTGTTCAGCGCACGGCCTGTGCCCGGCCATGCGGACTATCGCATGCCTGTGCCCGGCCTCTACCTGTGCGGCTCCGGCGCCCATCCGGGCGGCGGCGTCACCGGCGCTCCCGGTCGCAACGCGGCGCGCGCCGTGCTGAAGGATGTGGGGAGACTCCGCGGATCAGGCCTTTGAGCCGATGGCCTTGAACAGGGCAGCCTGGACTGCGCTTTCGGTGAACGGCTTCTGCAGGGTGATCCGGCCCTTCCATTCGTCCGGCAGACCGCCCTCGCCATAGCCGGTCGAAAACACGAACGGCAGATTGCGGGCGGCCAGGGCCTCCGCCACCGGAAAGATCTCGACGCCCGCGACGTTCACGTCCAGCAGGCCGCCGTCAAGGTCATCGCGCGCCGCGACGACATCCAGGGCCTCTGCCACGCTGGAAACCGGCCCGACGGTTTCGCACCCCAGGTCGTCCAGGATCGTTTCCAGCAGCATGGCCACCAGCGACTCGTCCTCGACCACCAGGATGCGGCGTCCCTTCAGATCCCCGTCCATCACGCCATTTCCCCCTCAGCCGGCGAACGGTCCAACGAGACCGACATGTTCACGACCAGGCCGCCGGGGGCGTAGTCGGTTTCCAGCGAGCCCGCCAGATCGTGGCGCAGATTTCGCTCGATCAGCCGGGCGCCGAAGCCGCGCCGTTCGGGCGCGCTGACGGTCGGTCCGTCCGCCTCGCGCCACGACAGGGTCAGGCGGCGATCATGCTGATCGGCCACCGACCAGTCGATCATCACCCGCCCCTCGGGCACGGACAGGGCGCCATATTTCGCGGCGTTGGTGGCCAGTTCGTGGAAGATCATCCCCAGGGACAGCGCCTGGGCCGAATCCAGGTGCACGGCGGGTCCGGTCAGGCTGATGCGGCTGGGCCCATAGGCCTCGGTCTCGTGCCGCAGGACGTCGCGCAGTTCCGCGCCTTCCCAGTGCCGACGGGTCAGCAGGTCGTGCGTATGCGACAGCGACATCAGCCGCGCCTGGAAGCTCTGGGCGAAGGCGCGAGGGTCTGCATGCGATCGCGCCGTCTGAATGGCGATCGACTGCACCGTCGCCAGGGTGTTCTTCACCCGGTGGTTCAACTCGTCGATCATCAACTTCTGGCGCTCGGCCGCGCGCACGTCGTTGGTGACGTCATGGCCCTGAACGAAGATGCCGACGACCTTTCCGTCATCGTCCCGGATCGGCTGATAGATGAAGTTCAGGAAGACCTCTTCCAGGGCCGCGCCGGGCACGCGTTGCAACTGGACCCGGCTTTCGCGGCCCTCATACGGTTCGCCCGTCTGGAAGACGTGGTCCAGGAACTCGAAATAACCCTGGCCCTGCAGTTCCGGCATCGCCTCGCGCACCGGCTTGCCCATGATGTCGCGGTGGCCGATCAACTGGCCATAGGCGGGGTTGTGCATCTGGAACACATGGTCCGGTCCATCCAGCACAGCTATGAAGCCCGGCGCCTGCATGAACAGCTCCAGCAGGCGACGCCGCTCGAACTCCAACTCGCGGTTGGCCTGTTGAACCTCTGCGGCGCGGCGCAGCACCGCGCCCCCAACAACGACATCCAGCGCCGAAACCTCTGGTTCCCCGCCGTGCAATGACTCTTGCTCCGCTCTCAAGCGGCGCAACGCCTCCAACTCGGTTACATCGGTCGTGTGCTGCAGCAGATAGACGACCTGCCCTGCCTTGTCTGTGATCGGCGTATGCGTCGCGCTCCACAACCGATCCTCGAACGCCAGTTCGCCGCCGGCCTGCGGACGTTTCATGGCGAACGGAACCAGCGCCAGATGATCCGGCGAGCGTGTGCGGATGGCCCGTTCCATCGATTCGCGAACCTGGCGGACGTTCGCAGGCGCCTCCGCGCTGTCGCCGGCGGTAAAGGCGCCGAAGATGGGTTGTCCGATGATGGCGTCACGCTGGCTGCTGGTCGCGGCGAGATAGGCCTCGTTGCACCCGGCGATATGCAGGTCGGGCGTCAGCAGGACGTAAGGGTTGGGCGAGGCGTCGAACACGGCGGCCAGATCGACCGCCAGTTCGTGCGAAATCACCAGTTCCTTCAAGTCACAAGCCCCCGACGTCTGGGCAGGAACGCGGTATCGCAAAGAGGGTTGCATCGCCGTGCTGAATTTCATCGCCATCCGGCGACAAGGGTTCACAGAACCGGACGGAGCCCTAGTCTGACGTCATGTCCTTCACTGCCCTGATCGCCGCCGCCATGACGATGACCTTGAACACATCGGCGCCTCTCCCGGCGGACGGACCGCCGGTCGCCCGAGTCGGCGAAGGGGTTCTGGTCGGCGCGCGCGACGACGGGATCGAGAATTTCAAGGGCGTGGCCTATGCCGCGCCGCCGGTCGGCGAGTGGCGATGGCGGCCGCCCCGGCCGGCGCCGGCCTGGACCGGGCCGCGCCAGGCGACGGACCTGGGCCCGATCTGCATTCAGCCGCCGTCGAACGGCGACAACGGCGTCGGTCCCCTGCCGATGAGCGAGGACTGCCTGACGCTGAACGTCTGGGCCCCCGAAAGCCGGGATGGACCTCTGCCCGTGATGGTCTGGATCCACGGCGGGGGCTACAACAACGGGTCAGGCACGGCGGCCCTCTATGAGGGCGCAAACCTCGCCCGGCGCGGCGTCGTTGTGGTGACTATCAACTACAGGCTCGGGCGGCTGGGTTTCTTCGACCACCCGGCTCTCGCCGCCGAACGACCGGCGGGCGAGGCGGCCGGGAACTACGGCGTCATGGACATGATCGCGGCCCTGGAATGGGTGCGCGACCACATCGAGGCTTTCGGCGGGGATCCGGGGCAGGTGACGATCTTCGGCGAATCCGCCGGCGGGGTCGCGGTCAGCCAGTTGATGATCTCGCCCCGGGCGAGGGGCCTGTTCCACCGCGCCGCGATCCAGTCCGGCCTGGGACGCCAGGAAGGCGCCGTCCCCGGCGACCTCGACCCGCTCTCGCCGCGCTCGACGCGTGCGAGAGGCGCGGCCTGGGCCGAGGCGGCCGGCGTGACGCCGACGGCCGCCGCTCTCAGGGCGGTCCCGGCGGAACGCCTGCTGGAGCCGGCGCCCAACTTCTTCGGCGGGGATCTGATCCTGACGGACGGCGTCGTGGTCCCAATGGATGTGGAGGCCGCCTTCGCCGCCGGCCGCCAGGCGCCGGTGCCTCTGCTGATCGGGACCAACAGCGCCGAGTTCTGGTGGATGAAACCTTCGGACCTGACGCCTTACGGCGCCTTGGACGACAACCTTTCGGATGCGGCGCGAGCGGCCCTGGTCGAAGCCTATGGCGGGCAGGAGGGCTATGACGCCCATCTCGTCTCGGATCTGGTGTTCAACGAGCCGGCGCGCCGCCTGGCCAGACTGCACGCGGCGGCGGGCCAGCCGACGTTCCTCTATCGCTTCGATGTCGTCTCCCTGGCCATGCCCGAGCCCCATTCCGGCGCCACCCATGCGTCGGAACGCCAGTACGTCTTCGACAATCTGACGGCCTCGCCCTGGGCGACCGACGACATGGACCAGAGGGCGGCCACCCTGATGGCCGACTACTGGGCGGCCTTTGGTCGCACCGGAGACCCGAACGGCGGCGGGCGGCTGATGTGGCCCGACCTGCGGGCCCGTATCGACGAATTGATCGAGTTCGGGAACGCGGGGCCGCGCGTCCTGCCCGTTCCGTTCGCCCGGCGGCTGGACCTTATCGAGGCGCTCTACACGGCGCGATCCGGCGGGGACTGATCGTTTCCACGCCGTGTCCGCATGTGGCCGAAGTGAGGCGCTTGCGAGGCGAATGCGGCTGTGGCATGTAACCGCTTACACGTAACCGATTACATTCGGCGCTGACGGACTTTCGCCAAGGAAGCCGGCACAGCGGACAGCAGGGGAAGACGCCGGCTTGAACCGCCAGGATCGCCACGACCATATCGCCGCGAGGCCGTCATGAAGGCGGCCACGATCCGTGACGTCGCGGCCCATTCCGGCGTTTCGGTCGCCTCGGTGTCGCGCGTGCTGAACGGCGCCGGCCCGGTGACCGAGGCGACCCGCCAGCGTGTGCTCAAGGCGGTCGAGGCGCTCGGCTATGTGCCGCACAGCGGCGCCCGCAGCCTGTCCACCAGCCGAACCGACACCGTCGGCGTGATTCTGCCCGACCTCTTCGGCGAGTTCTTCTCGGAGCTGATCCGCGGTCTCGACCTCGCCGCACGAGGCCACGGGCTGCACCTCATCGTCTCCAGCTCGCACGGCGACGCCGACGAGGCCTCCGCGGCGATCCGCTCGATGCGCGGGCGGGTGGACGGATTGATCGTTCTGTCGCCGCATCTGGACGACTTCGGCCTCTCGGCAACGGCCGGCCGGATGCCCGTCCTGATGATGAACGGCGGACCGGTGGGCGGCCTGCCGTCCATTGCAGTCGACAACCGGGGCGGGGCCATGGCGGCGGTCCAACATCTGGTCGAGATCGGCCGTCGCAAAATCGCCCACGTCTCCGGCCCGGCCGGAAACCTGGAGGCCGAGGCCCGGCTGGCCGGCTATTCCGAGGCCATGGCCGCTGCCGACCTGTCGCCGCGCGTCGTCGACGGCGACTTCACCCAGGCCGCCGGCTATGAGGCCGCCGTCGCGCTTTTCCGGGCCGAAGCCCGTCCCGACGCCCTGTTCGTGGCCAACGACACCATGGCGATCGGCGCCCTGCTGGCGCTTCAGGACCTGGGGCTGCGCTGCCCCGAAGATGTCGCCGTGGTCGGCTTCGACGACGTCCCGGTGGCGGCTCTGGTGCGGCCCGGCCTCACCACCCTGCGCGTGGACATCGCCGGGGTCGGCCGCCGCGCCCTGGATCGCCTCGTCGGTCTGATCCGCCAGCCGGACGCCCCGGGCGCCGAGGCCCAGGAAACCGTCCGCCCCTCTCTCGTCGTGCGGGGCTCCAGCCGCGCCGACGTCTCGCCTAACGCCTCAACCATGACCGGACCGGGCATCGTCCCGGCCGGCGCAACCACGCTTGGGAAAACCTAAGGAAATCCAGGATGAACACCCGTATTCGCACCCTCGGCGCGGTCTCCGCGCTGGCCATGGCGGCCCTGCTGGCAAGCGCCGGCGCGGCGTCTGCGCAGGCCACCAACACCACGCTTCGTGGCTCCGTCTTCGATGGGGCGACGGCCGAGAGCGGGGGCTCGATCACCGCTCGTGACACGGCGACCGGGTTCATCAGCCGCGGCCGCATCGGCGCCGACGGGCGTTATGTCCTGCCCGGCCTTCGGCCAGCGACCTATGAGGTCACTGTTACGACCGACGACGGCCAGACGGCGACGGACCTTGTCACCCTCTCGGTCGGCCAGACTGTCACCCTGGATCTCGATGTTGCAGGCGCCTCCGCGCCGACGGCAGGCGCTGATCAGGTCGCCGACATCGTGGTGACCGGGCGTCGTCTGCTGGAAGTCCGCACCTCGGAAGTCGCCACGACGGTCAGCCAGGCGCAGATCAACAACCTGCCTCAGATCAACCGCAACTTCCTGAACTTCGCGGCCCTGGCCCCTGGCGTCCGGGTGACCGAGGGCGAAAGCGAACGCACGATTTCCGCAGGCGGCCAGACGGCTCAGGCGATCAACGTCTTCATCGATGGCCAGAACCAGAAATCGACGATCATCGACGGCGGCGTGGCGGGACAGGATGACAGCCGCGGCAATCCGTTCCCCCAGGCGGGCGTCCAGGAATTCCGCGTCATCAGCCAGAACTTCAAGGCTGAGTACGAACAAGCTGGCTCATCCATCATCACATCGGTGACCCGGTCCGGAACGAACGAATTCCACGGCGAGATCTTCGCCACCTACCAAAATCAGGACTGGATCGAACAGGACGTCTTTGCTCAGCGTCGCGGCGCCGTTAAGCCGGATCTGACGCGCGAACAGTACGGCTTTGCCCTCGGTGGCCCGATCCTGCGCGATCGGCTGCACTTCTTCGTCACTTACGAGCGCAAGGACGAAGGACGCGCAAACGGCGTGTTCCTCAATCGCACGGAATACAATGCGTTGTTTGCCGATGAACTCGGTAACTTCGCAGCTCCGTTCGAGCAAGACTTGGTCTTCGGCAAGCTTTCCTGGCAAATCAACGATCGGCAACGCCTGGAAGTCAGCGGCACCTATCGCGACGAGGCCGACATTCGCAGCTTTGGCGGCCAGACAAGCTTTGATCGCGCCGAGCAGACGAATACCGACGTTCGTTCGATCGTGACGCGCCATACCTATCAGGGCGATCGGTTCCTGAACGAGTTCAGCTACGATTACTTCTCGTACACCTATAATCCTCGGGCGCTGAACTTCAGCGAATACGGACGGACCTTCGCGCTTTTCCGTGACGCCAACACCAACCTCGCCGGATTCCAGTTCGATGTGAACTCGCGCGAGGCGACCGTCTTCACGACTGGCGGTCGTAGCGACAATCAGGACATCCAGCAGGAAAGCCACACGTTCAAGAACGATCTGACCATCCCCGACCTGCAATGGATGGGCACGCACACGATCAAGGCCGGCGTCAAATATTCGATGCAGACGTATTCGGTGAACAAGCAGTTCGGCCGAAACCCTCAATTCACCTATGACCTCACCGGCATCACGGGCCTTGGCGGCCCGAACATTCCCGTCGCGGTCACCCTCGGCACGTTCGTTGAACCCACCGAGGCCGAGAACAACGTCATCGGCCTGTATCTGCAGGACGACTGGCAGATCACCGACAAACTGGAGTTGAACCTCGGCATTCGGTGGGACTACGAGGACAACGCCTTCAACAACGACTATCGGACGCCCGACAGCATTCGTAATATGCTGGCCGCTATCCAGAATCTGCCGAACTATGACTTCCCGTCGTACTTCGACTACACCAACTATATCTCGGACGGTAAGCGCGACGCCTTCACCGGCGCCTTCCAGCCTCGCATCGGATTCAGCTACGATGTGTTCGGGGACGAAAGTACTGTGGTCTTCGGCGGAGCGGGCCGTTACTACGATCGTCTCGGGTTCAACTTCGCTTTCGACGAGCGGTTCAAGCCGTTCCAGTTCACTCGCCAAGTGTTCTTCTCGCAGACTGGCGGGATGGTCAGCGGGGTCAACACCGTTGCCTGGAACCCGTCTTACCTGACGCCGGCGGGGCTGGACCCGCTGCTCGCAGCGACGCCGGGGGCCGGCGAGGTCTTCCTGGTGAAGAACGACGCCGAACCGCCGGTGACCGATCAGTTCAACTTCGGGCTCCGTCAGCGCCTGGGGATTTTCCAGGCGTCGGCGACGCTGTCGTACACCAAGACGAAGAACCTGTCGGCCTGGTACATCGCCAACGCCGGCGATGAGACGGGCAACCGCTTCGGTGGTCCAAGCCCGACTTCCGTCGGCTTCCCGCAGTTCCGCAACGCGATCTTCTTCCAGAACCAGGACAAGGAGGCCGAATACAAGGCCCTCTACATCACGCTGGACAAGAACTACGATCGGGCGTCGAACTGGGGCTTCAATCTCGCCTACACCCTGTCGGAAGCGACGCAGAACGGCAGCCGCGACAGTGGTACGGCCGGCTTCGACTTCGACTACAACGTCCCGGCCCTGTCGCCTGAGTACCCGTCCAACACCGACGAACGCCATCGTATCGTGGCTTCGGGGATGGTGGGGCTGCCCTATGACTTCATGCTCTCCGGCATTGTCACCCTGGGCTCCGGTCTGCCGTTTAACGTCTTCAACTGCCCAGACGCTACGAACCCCAACATCTGTTGGAATGGCGGACGGCCCGAGAAGCACGCCTTCCTGCCTGGGCTGAACTTCGCTTTCCGCCAGGTGGACCTGCGCCTGACCAAGACCTTCGAAACGTTCGAAGGTCAGGAGCTTCAGCTGATCTTCGACGCCATCAACGTCTTCAACTTCGACAACTATTCCGGCTTTGAAGGCAGCTTCACCAGCCCGCGTTTCGGTCTGCCGAACTCGGTCTTCTTGCCGACCCGCAGCTTCCAGGTCGGCCTGCGCTACACCTTCTGACCGCTCTCTGAGCAACTGGCCGCCTCCGCTCGCGCGGGGGCGGCCTTTTCTTTTTGTATGTTCGATTTCGCTTTAAGAGGTTTCGCCATGGATCGTCGCACCTTCCTGATGGGATCGACTGTGGCGGGCGTGGCCGGCTCGGCCTTCGCCACGACGGCTGCGGCGGCCCAGACGCGGGTTTCGACCGCCCGACCGAGGATCAATCGCCTGGACCCCGAGATCGACGAGCTGCAACGCCGGACCTTCGACTGGTTCGTGAAGGTGACGGATCGCGCCACCGGTCTGACGCCCGACCGCTGGCCGACCAAGAGCTTCTGTTCCGTGGCCGCCGTCGGCTTCGCCCTGGGCTGCTGGCCTGTGGGGGTCGAACGCGGCTGGATGACACGGGCCGAGGCGCGCGAGCGCACCCTGATAACCCTGCGCAACTTCTGGACCCTGCCCCAGGGGGCGGGCGAGACCGGCATCGCGGGCCACAAGGGCTTCTTCTACCACTTCCTGGACATGGAGACCGGTCACCGCTTCGGGCGGACCGAGCTGTCCACTGTCGACACCGCCCTGTTTATCGGCGGCGCCCTGTTCGCCGCGCGCTTCTTCAACGGTCGCCACGCCGACGAGGCCGAGATCCGCGACCTGGCCCAGAAGCTGTACGAGCGGATCGAGTGGGACTGGGCCGTGGTGCGGCCCAACCGCATCTCCATGGGCT
Source organism: Brevundimonas sp. VNH65 (assembly GCF_049445955.1). NCBI lineage: Bacteria > Pseudomonadati > Pseudomonadota > Alphaproteobacteria > Caulobacterales > Caulobacteraceae > Brevundimonas > Brevundimonas sp. VNH65. Next base: position 702,578 of record NZ_JBMSDX010000001.1, read on the forward strand.
GGCACCCAGAGACAGGGCACATCCCCCACGACTGGTGGATCTACAACGAGGGCATGCTGCTGCTGCTGTTGGCGATCGGCAGCCCGACCCATCCGGTTCCGCCGGCCGTCTGGCACGAATGGGCCTTCGCCTATGAGCAGAGCTGGACCGACAAATGGGGCGACTGGCACCTGCAGTTCGCGCCGATCTTCGGCCACCAGTACAGCCATATGTTCATCGACTTCCGGGGCGTTCAGGACGCATGGATGCGCGGCAAGTCGGCCATGGACGGCGTGGCCTATGACTATTTCGAGAACAGCCGCCGCGCGGTCTACGCCCAGCAGAAGTACGCCCACGACAATCCGGGCGGCTGGGCCGGCTACTCCAGCGCCATGTGGGGCCTGACGGCTTGTGACGGGCCGGGCGATTTCAAACAGACGATCGCGGGGCGCGAGCGCGAGTTCTTCTCCTATTCGGCGCGCGGACCCGGCGACCGGGACGACGGCACCATCGCTCCGACGGCGGCGGCGGCCTCGATCGCCTTCGCGCCGGAGATCGTCGTGCCCTGCGTCAAGGCGATGAAGGCCTGGGGCGGCGACGCCCTGTACACCGAGTACGGCTTCCTCGATTCCTTCAACCCGACCCTGACCCAGCGCGACGGTCCGTTGCAGCACGGCCGGATCGTGCCGGGCCTGGGCTGGATCGACGGCGACTATCTGGGCATCGACCAGGGCCCGATCGTCATCATGACCGAGAACCACCGCTCGGGCCTGCTGTGGCGGCATATGCACGGCGAGCCAAATCTGCGGCGTGCGATGCAACTGTCGGGCTTCACCGGCGGGTGGCTGGACGCATGATCAGGACCGGGCCGGATCGCAGACATGCGCTCGGCCTGATCGGCGCCGGGGCGGCGGCCCTTTCGGGGTGCGCCCCGCGTGACCATCGGCCGACGCTGCAGTTCTGGGCGATGGGCAACGAAGGCTCGGCGGTGCCCAAGATCCTGCCCGAGTTCGAGGCCCAGACCGGCGTGCGGGTCGTCGTCCAGCCCCAGCCCTGGACCTCGGCCCACCAGAAACTGCTGACGGCCTACGCCGGCGACTCCCTGCCGGATGTGAGCCAGATCGGCGCCACCTGGATTTCCGAACTGACGGCCATCGGCGCCCTGTCGCCGACCCCGGCCGAGGCGGCGGACCTGCTGACCGACCAGTTTCCGGCGGTTCTGGACACGGCCAATATCGACGGCCGGTCGATGGCCACGCCCTGGTACGTGGACACCCGGCTCATCTACTGCCGGACCGACATCATGGCCCGCGCCGGCTATGACGCCATGCCGACGGACTGGGCCGAATGGAAGCGCTCCATGCATGCCGTCAAGCGCGCGGCGGGGCCGGGAAACTATGCAATCCTGTTGCCGGTCAATGAGTTCGAGCAACTTCTGACCTTCGGCTTGCAAGGCGCCGATCCGTTGCTGCGCGACCATGACAGTCGGGGCAATTTCTCCAGCCCATCGTTCGTCGCGGCCCTGGCCTTCTACAAGAGCCTCTTCGACGAAGGCCTCGCGCCGCTGGCCTCTTCGACCCAGATCTCCAATGTCTGGACCGAATTCGGGCGGGGCTATTTCACCTACTACTTCTCCGGTCCGTGGACGATCGGCGACATGAAGACCCGGCTCGATCCGGCGATCCAGCCGCACTGGACCACGGCCGGCGTGCCGGGTCCCGATGGGCCTGGCGCCTCGGCGCCCGGCGGGTCCGCCCTTGCGGTGTTCAAGTCGAGCCGCAACCCCGAGGCGGCCTGGAAACTGATCCGCTACCTCTCCGACCCTGTGGTCCAGGCGCGCTTCAACGTCCTGACCGGCGACCTGCCGTCGCGCACCTCGGCCTGGAACGCCCCGGCGGTCGCGTCCGACCCCTATATCGCCGCCTTCAAGGGGCAGTTGGCCCGCGCCAAGGCCCTGCCCAAGGCCCCCGAGTGGGAGCGGATTTCGGCCGAGATGCAGATCGTCGCCGAGCGGATGGTTCGCGGCGAGTACACCCCGGAAAGCGCGGGCCGCGAGATCGACCGCCGCGTCGACCGCATCCTCGAGAAACGCCGCTGGATCCTGGACCGGGAGGGCAGGGCATGAGCGTCGCCAGAAACGCCGACGTCGCGCGCCGTGAACGCGCCGCCTGGATGTTCGTCGCCCCGGCCCTGATCGCGGTGGGGGTATTCTTCGCCATTCCGGTCTTCGCCGCCCTGCTGCTCAGCCTGACGGACTTCGACATCTACGCCCTGGCCGATCTGTCGAACCTCCGTTTCGTGGGCCTGCAGAACTATGAGCGGCTGCTGACCAATCCGCTGTTCTGGGGGGCGATGAAGAACACCGGCCTCTTCGCCGTCCTGGGCGTGCCCCTGTCGATCGCCGCATCGCTCGGCGCGGCCGTGATCCTGAACGCGCGCGTCGTGAAGTGGCGGCCCATCTGGCGGGTCGTGTTCTTCGCCCCCTTCGTGACGACGCTCGTCGCCACGGCGGTGCTCTGGAACTATCTGCTGCACACCAGATACGGCGTCATCAACTGGGCCATCGGGGCGTTCGGCATGCCCCCCGTCGATTGGCTGGGCGACCCCTCGACCTCGATCCCCGCCATCCTGATGTTCGTGGTCTGGAAGACCTTCGGCTACAACATGCTGATCTTCCTGGCCGTGCTCCAGACCGTGCCTGACGACCTGTACGAGGCGGCCCGGATCGACGGCGCCGGGCCGTGGACCCAGTTCCGCAACGTCACCCTGCCGGCCATCGCGCCGACCCTTTTGCTGGTGTCGATCATCTCCGTGGCGGGCTTCTTCCAGCTGTTCGCCGAACCCTATGTCATGACCCAGGGCGGCCCGGCCCAGTCGACGGTCACCGTGCTGTATTTCATGTACGAAGAGGGCTTCAAATGGTGGAGCCTCGGCTCGGCCTCCGCCGTGGCCTTCATCCTGTTCCTGTGCATCTTCGCGGTGACCCTGGTGCAGCTGTGGGTGTCGCGACGCCTGGGCGGAGATCACACGTGAAGCCGCGCGCGATCCTGCTGAATCTCCTCGTCGCGGCCATCGCCCTCGTCGTGGTCTTCCCCCTGGCCTGGATGTTGTCGGTCAGCTTCATGTCGACGGGCGAGGCCGCCAACTTCCCGCCGCCGCTGCTGCCGAAGCAATGGACGCTGGAGCACTACCGCGACCTGTTCGTGACCCAGGGCATGGGGCGCTACATGCTGAACAGCCTGGGTCTGGCGACCCTGGCCACCCTGCTGGCGCTGGCCTTCACCGTCCCGGCCGGCTACGCCTTCGCCAAGCTGAGGTTCCGGGGGCGGGACCGCATCTTCCAGCTTCTGATCGGCGCCCTGGTGATCCCGGCCCAGATCGGCACCCTGCCGCTGTTCCTGATGCTGAAATCGGTCGGGCTGGTGAACACCTGGCCGGGCGCCCTGGTGCCGTGGCTGGCCTCGATCTTCGGCATCTTTCTGATCCGGCAGTACGCCCTCTCGATCCCGGAAGAGATGCTGGAGGCCGCGCGCGTCGACGGCGCGACCGAGGGTCAGATCTTCCGCCGCGTCGTGCTGCCGACCATGACGCCGATCCTCGTGACCCTGGCCCTGTTCGTCTTCCTGGGCAGCTGGAATGACTTCCTCTGGCCGTTGATCATTCTGACGGATCAGTCGAACTACACCCTGCCGGTGGCGCTGGCGGCCCTGTCACGCGAACATGTGCAGGACATCGAACTCATGATGGCCGGCGCGGTCGTCACGGTGGCGCCGGTGCTGGTCCTGTTCCTGGCGCTTCAACGGTTCTACATCCGGGGCATGCTGGCCGGCAGCGTGAAGGGATAGAACCCGATGCCGCTCATCCCGGCGAAGGCCGGGATCCAGTGCTTTCGTGAGGCACGGGTGCGCGGGATTGATTTCAGTGGGAGCCGGCCGGCGCCGGTCGCCCAAAGAACTGGGTCCCGGCCTTCGCCGGGATGAGCGGAGTTTTTGATGCGTCTGGTCTCGGTCCTAGCGGCGATCTTCACCCTGTCGGCTGCTCCGGCCCTTGCTCAGGAAACGGCTTCTCCTGCGCCTGTCGATACGACCTCCGCTCTCAATCTCGATCTCCCGGCCGAGCCTGCCCCGCCGCCCGTCACGGTGCTGGACGATTTCGCCGACCTGGCGCCCTGGACCGCCGACGCCTCGACCGATGTGTCGTCCGCCATCACAGCCGTCCCCGGGCCGGACGGCTTGCCGGCCATGCGGCTGACCTACGATTTCAACGGTCGCTCCGGCTACGCCTTCGCCGCGCGCGCCATCCCCCTGACCGTCCCCGAGAACTACGAAATTCGCTTCCGCGTCCGGGGACAGGGGCCTTCAAACACCTTCGAGATCAAGTTCGCCGACGCCTCGGCCGAGAACGTCCACTGGCGTCAGGTGACACGCTACGTCTTCCCTGACGGCTGGACCGAGTTCGTCATCAAGAAGCGTCAGGTCATCTGGGCCTGGGGTCCGAACCCCGACAAGACGTTCCGGGGCGCCGAGCGGATCGAGTTCGTGGTCACGGCCGGGGAGGGCGGAAGGGGCTGGATCGAGGTCGCTGACTTGCGTCTGCGCGAACTGCCGCCTGAACCTTCCACCCCGCCTCAGCCCCTCGCGACGGCCTCGAGCGAGGCGGAGAACGCGCCCGGCGCTCTCGCGGTTGATGGCGACTCCGCGACGGCCTGGCGCACGACGGACGTCGGCGCCCAGACCCTGACGCTGGACCTCGGCTATGAGCGAGAGTTCGGCGGCGTCACGCTGAAGTGGGCCGAAGGCGGCTCGGCCGCGCGCTATCGTCTGTACGGCTCGTCCGACGGCGCGACCTGGAACGAGCTGGTCCGGGTGGATCAGGGGGACGGCGGGACCGACTGGCTGCGTACGCCCGAAGCCTCCGCCCGCTGGGTGAAGCTCGACCTGGAGGCGCCGCCCGCCCGCGCCGCCGGCACGGCCGGGCAGATGGGGGCCGGTCAACGCGGCGACCGCGCCCAGGCCGCCTATGCGTTGAACGAGTTCAGCCTTCAGTCGCTGGCCTTTGGCGAGACCGAGACGAAATTCCTGATGGCTGTGGCGGCCCAGTCGCGCCGCGGCCTCTATCCTCGCGGCTTCCGGGGCGAACAGCCCTACTGGACCCTGGTCGGCGTCGACGGCGGCGGCGAGAGCGGCTTGATCTCCGAGGACGGCGCCATCGAGCTGCGACGGGGCGGACCGTCGATCGAACCCTTCGTGCTGGACAACGGGCGTCTCGTCACCTGGGCCGACGTTCGGATCGAACAGGGACTGGTTCAGGACGATCTGCCGATCCCGACCGTCACCTGGACTCATGAAGGCTGGATGCTCAAGGTCACCGCCATGGCCGAGGGTGATCCGGCGAACGCGCGTCTCTATGGCCGATATGAGCTGACCAACACCTCCCGGCGGCCCCAGACCCTGACCCTGGCGCTGGCCGGGCGGCCGATGCAGGTCAACGGCCCGGTGCAGTTCCTGGCCGTGCCGGGCGGCGCCAGTCCGCTGTCGCAGATCCGTTGGACCGGCTCGGCCTTGCAACTGGGCGATGGAACCGTCTTCACCTCGGCGCGTCCGGATCGCGTGGTCGGAGCGGCCTTCGAGGCGGGCGCCGATCCCCAGTCCCTGCTGGCGGGCGCCGCCGGCCAACCAGGCGAGACGCCGCTGGCGGTCCAGGACGTGGCGAAACTGGCGTCGGCGGCCCTGCTCTATGACCTGACGCTTCAGCCCGGCGAGACACGGACCCTGGGCTTCGTCAGCCCCTTCCGCAACGAGTACGCGGACATGCCGACGATCGACTTCGAAGGTGTCGAGCGTCGTCTGGTGGCGGAATGGCGCGAAAAGCTGGACCGGTTCGACCTGATCCTGCCGCCCCAGGCCCAGCGGATCGAGGACACGATGAAGACCTCGCTGGCGCACATGCTGATGTCGCGCCAGGGGCCGATCCTCCAACCCGGAACCCGCAGCTACAACCGTTCCTGGATCCGCGACGGGGCGATGATGGCCGAGGGTTTGAATCGGCTGGGGCATGCTGACCTGTCGGCCGCCTATCTGCGTTGGTACGCGCCCTACATCTTCGCCAACGGCAAGGTCCCCTGCTGCGTCGACGCACGCGGCGCAGATCCGGTGCCGGAGAACGACAGCCACGGTGAGTTCGTCTTCCTCGCCGCCGAGACCTGGCGCTACACCCGCGATCGCGCCCTGCTGGAAAGCGTCTGGCCCCAGGTCCAGGGCGCGATCACCTATATGGACCAGCTGCGCGCCTCGACCCGGACGGCCGAGAACCGCACCCGCGACAATCGGCACCTGTTCGGCCTTCTGCCGCCGTCGATCAGCCATGAGGGATATTCGGACAAGCCCGCCTGGTCCTACTGGGACGATTTCTGGGGTCTGCTCGGCTACAAGGACGCCGTTTTCATCGCCGAGACCCTGGGGGACCGGGCGGCCGCCACCCGGATCGCGGCCTCGCGGGATCAGTTCTCGCGAGACCTGCGCGCCTCGATCAGCGGCACGGCGGTCCGGCACAGGATCGACTGGATCGCCGGAGCGGCCGACCGGGGCGACTTCGACGCCACCTCGACCACCATCGGCCTTTCGCCGGGCGGGGAGCAGGCCAATCTGCCCCAGGGGCTGCTGCGCCGGACCTTCGAAAAGTACTGGGAGAACTTCATCGCCCGTCAGTCCAATGCGACCGCCTGGAAGGACTATACCCCTTACGAGCTGCGCAACGTCGGCGCCCTGACCCGTCTCGGCCGGCGGGATCGGGCCATCCAGGCTCTCGATTTCTTCTTCGCCGACCGTCGTCCCGCCGCCTGGAACGGCTGGGCGGAGGTGGTCGGTCGCGACCTGCGTGAGCCGCGCTTCATTGGCGACATGCCCCACGCCTGGATCAGCTCGGACTATATCCGCTCGGCCCTCGACCTGTTCGTCTATGAGCGGGACAGCGACCACGCCCTGATCCTCGCCGACGGCGTTCCCCACGACTGGCTGGACGCCGACAGCGGCGTCGGCGTTCGCGACGTGCGCACCGCCTACGGTCCGCTCAGCTATCAGCTGCTGCGCCGGGACGGCGCCATCGTCCTGACGATCATCGACGGCGTTCAGGCGCCGGGCGGCTATGTGCTGCGCTGGCCGCAGGGGACGCCGCTGCCGACCCGAACCCGCATCGACGGACGCAACGGCAAGTGGGACCTTGGCGAGCTGAAAATACCCGCAGGCGCCCGGCGGGTGGAGCTGCGATAGGGCTTCCCGCCTCGACCCGACGACGTGTGAGGGCTACGACGTGCGAGCCGCCCCTCGGGGCCCCAAGCTGAGTGTGTTGCCGATGCGACTGTGGTTCCGTTCCGATCGCGGCCAGCCTGAGCCGTCTCCCGAGGCCGCGCCGCGACCGGACGCCCAGGTCGGGCAGGCCGCCGCCACCTCGCACTGGGACGGCATGTACGAGACCATCACGCGTTCCGCCTGGACCCAGAACCCCATCGTCGGGCGCGCCATCTATGAGCGGATGACGGACGAGGCCGGCTTCTGGCTCGACTGGGTCTTCACCCGCCGGCTCAAGCCGGTCGATCGGCTGCTCGCCATCGGCTGCGGCGACGGCGTGCACGAGCTGTTCCTGGCCCGGGCAGGACACGCAAAGGCCATCGACGCCTTCGATGCCTCGCCGGTCGCCATCGAGCGCGCCGGCGAGACGGCGCGCGCCGAAGGGCTGTCCATCGACTTCTCGGTGCGGCTGTTTGAGGAATTCGCCGCCGCGCCCGGCCCGGACGATGTCTACGACGCCGTTCTGTTCTCAGGTTCGCTGCACCACGTAACCGACATCGAGGGCGTCCTGTCCGCCGTCCGTCGGGTGCTGAAGCCGGGCGGCCGGGTGATCGTCAACGAATACTGCGGGGCCTGCTATCAGCTGTATTCCCGGCGCCAGGTGGACATCGTGGACCGCGTTCTGGCCTCAACGCCGGCCGCCTTTCGGGCGTCCGACCGCCTGGAGATGCCGACCATCGACATGATCATGGCGGGAGATCCGACGGAGGGCGTGCGGGCGTCGCTGATCCCGCTGCTGGTGCCGGCCTATTTCGAGCCGGAGTACGAGCGGTTCCTGGGCGGGGGGCTGCTCCACCCGATCTTCACCTGCCTGAATGCGACCAAGGTCAATGACGGGTCGCCGGAGAGCCAGGCCTATGTCGAAATGCTGGTCCGGATGGACGATGAGCTGACCCGCGCCGGGGCGCTGGGGCACGACTTTATGTTCGGGATCTATCGCAACCGCTGAAAGGCGCGGCCATCGGTGTCGAACAGGTGCGCCTGATCCGACGGGATCGCCAGGCGGATCTCCTGACCGGCCTTCAGCCCGGCGTCGCCCGGCGCCAGCAGCGTCAACGCCGTGCCGGCATAGTCCGCATAGGCATAGGTCGCATGCCCCAGGGTCTCGACGAAGGTGACTGTCGCCGCGGCGCCCTCATCGGTGGTCAGCGACAGGTGTTCCGGCCGAATGCCCAGGGTCACAGGGTCGCCGATCTTGGCTCCGGCGGCGTCGACCGCAACGATGATCTCATTGCCGGCCGCCGTGCGGACGGCGGCGCCGCTCGCCGTCTTCCCGACGACCTCGCCAGGGATCAGGTTCATCTTCGGGCTGCCGATGAAGCCGGCGACGAACAGATTGGCCGGATGCTCATACAACTCCATCGGCGCCCCGACCTGCTCGATGACCCCCGCGTTCAGGACCACGATCCGGTCCGCCAGTGTCATGGCCTCGACCTGATCGTGGGTGACGTAGATCATGGTCGTCTTCAGCCGCTCGTGCAGGGCGGCGAATTCATAGCGCATGCGCACACGCAGGGCGGCGTCGAGATTGGACAGGGGCTCGTCGAACAGGAAGACCTCCGGTTCGCGCACGATGGCGCGGCCGATGGCGACCCGCTGGCGCTGACCTCCGGACAGGGCCTTCGGCTTCCGATCCAGATAGTCGGAGATGTTCAGGGTCTCGGCCGCAGCGGTCACCCGGCGGGCGATCTCGGCCTTGTCGACCTTGGCCAGGGTCAGGGCGAAGGCCATGTTCTGCCGCACCGTCATGTGCGGATAAAGCGCATAGGACTGGAACACCATGGCGATGCCCCGGTCGGACGGGGACAGGTCGTTGACCACCTGGTCGCCGATGGACACGGTCCCGGCTGACAGCTCTTCCAGACCGGCGATGGTCCGCAGCAGGGTGGACTTGCCGCAGCCCGAAGGGCCGACGAAGACGATGAATTCGCCGTCCCGGATATCCAGGTCCACGCCCTTCAGCACCTCGACGGCGCCGAACCGCTTCTTCACGCCTTCCAGCCGCACTCCGGCCATACGCATTCCACCCGACAGCTCTTGTTTTGCCGTCACCGTAAACGGTTACATCGTCGGGGTGAAGCGGGACTTGCCCCCCGGTCACAACGCGACGGACAGATCGGCGCGTCAGCCCCGCGACTTCCTGGCCTTGAACGGTTTGGGTCCGGTCGGCTTGCCCCGCGCGTCCTTGGGCGCCCAGGGACGGTCGCCGCCGGCCGGCTTACCCTTGGGCTTGCCCTTCCACGGCTGATCGCCGGCCGTGGGCGAGGCCGTCTCGGCGCGCGGGGTCCAGGGCTTCTTCTTCTTGTCGACCCAGGGCTGCTTGCCTTCCGGGGTCGGCGTCAGCTTCGTGCGCTTGATCCATTTGCCGTCGGAGTCGACCGGACGCGCGGGCGCAACGTCAGGCGTCTCGGCGGCGGGGCGGGGCGCCCAGGGCTTTTTGGGCGCGTCTGCGTGAGGGCGAGGCGGACGCGGCGCACGAGCCGGGCGGTCGTCGCCGTCATCCCGGCGAGCACGGGGGGACTTGTCCCAGCGGCTGACGGGCCTTTCCTTCGGACCGGGCGCGACGGCCGTCTCGATCGTCATGCCGTCCTCAAGTCCGCGCGCGATGGCGGCCCGGAAGCGATCCTCGGCGTCCTTGACGATCTCGAACTTGGTTTCGCGATCGAAGATGCGGATGGCGCCGATCTCGGGCTTGGACACGCCGCCGACGCGACAGATCGTGGGCATCAGCCATTTCGGATCGGCGTTCTTGTCGCGACCGATGTTGATCCGGAACCAGGCCATCTCGCCGCCACGGGCGAAATCGGTCAGCGGCCCATCCTTCTGGCCGCGATCGTTGCGGCCGGTCGACTGGGCGCGCGCCATCCGCTCGTCGTCGCGGACGTCCTCCGGCGCGGGCAGCTTCTGGCGATAGAGACGGATCAGGGCCGCGGCGACCTGTTCCGGCGACGACCGCTCCAGCAGTTGGCGACCCAGGGCCAGGTTCTCGTCGTCGGCGGGGGCGGTCAGGACCGGGTCGGACATCATCCGCTCGTGATCCTTGGCCTCGATCATCTCCGCGGTCGGCGGCCCTGACCATTCCGCGGTGATCCCGGCCGATTGCAGCATCAGCTCGGCCTTGCGGCGACGGGCGTAGCTGACCATCAGGACCGAGACGCCCTTCTTGCCCGCACGGCCCGTGCGGCCCGAACGGTGCAGCAGGGTGGCCTTGTTCACCGGGATCTCGGCGTGGATCACCAGCCCCAGATCGGGCAGGTCAATGCCGCGCGCCGCCACGTCGGTCGCGACACACACCCTCGCATGACCGTCGCGCAGGGCCTGAAGCGCCTCGGAACGCAGGTTCTGGGTCAGTTCGCCGGACAGGCCGACGACCGAAAAGCCGCGTTCGCGCAGCGACGACGTCAGGTGCTTCACCCGCTCCCGCGTGTTGGCGAACACCAGGGCGCCCGGCGCCTCGAAATAGCGCAGGACGTTGACGACGCCGTGCTCGATCTCGTTCGGCTGGACGCGGATGGCCTTGTATTCGATGTCGCCGTGCGGGGCGTTCTTCGAGGTGGTGTCGATCCGCAGGGCGTCGTTCTGGTACGTCCGGGCCAGGGCGACGATGTCCTTGGCCAGGGTGGCCGAGAACAGCAGGGTGCGGCGTTCGGACGGCGCGGCGTCCAGCAGGAAGGTCAGGTCCTCGGCGAAGCCCATGTCCAGCATCTCGTCGGCCTCGTCCAGCACGACGGCGCGAAGCTCCGACAAGTCCAGGGCCCCGCGCTCCAGATGGTCCTTCAGGCGGCCGGGCGTGCCCACGACGATGGCGGCGCCGCGATCCAGCACCCGGCGCTCGGCGCGCGGGTCCATGCCGCCGACGCAGGTGGCGATGCGCGCGCCGGCCGAGGCGTAGAGCCACTCCAGCTCCTTGGACACCTGCAGCGCCAGCTCTCGCGTAGGAGCGATGACCAGGGCCAGCGGCGCGGCGTTGTCCGCGATCCGGTCCGCGTCACCGATCAGGGTCTCGGCCAGGGCCAGGCCGAAGGCGACCGTCTTGCCCGATCCGGTCTGGGCCGAGACCAGCAGGTCCCGGCCGCCTTCGGCCTCCAGCACCGCCGCCTGGACGGGCGTCGGCTCGATGTAGCCCCGCTCCGAAAGGGCGCGTTCGAGGGCGGGATGGCTGGCGGGAAAGGGCATGAAGGAAACCGGAACGGCGCGCCGAACGGCGGCGCGCGACAAGGGACAAGCAGGCGAAGCGGGGAGGGCGGCGTCCATGCGCCCGCAAAGTGGCCGAATGGTGTTGGGCGAAGGCGGCGGAAGGCGAAAGCGTCGTATCAGAAACCGAAAGGCGCGCCCGGCGACGCCTGATGACAGAATTCCTTGACTGGGTCAGTCTCGGATTCAGGGGGAAGATACATGCTCAGGACGATTCTGTCCGCCACCACGGCCTTGACGATGCTGGCGCATCCTCTCCTGGCGACCTCCGCCTTGGCCCAGGATCGGATCGCGCCCGGCGCGCCCATCACGGGCCGGTTGCAGTCCGGCGACGAGACTCTGAACAGCGGCGAATACCGCGACGCCTATCGCTTCAGTGGAACGGCGGGCCAGCGTGTCACCTTCCGGCTCACGTCCAACGACTTCGATCCCTACCTGATCGTGTCGGGGCCGAACGGATTTTCGGAGGGCAATGACGATCTGGAGAGCGGTGACACCACCGCCGGACTGGACCTGACCTTGCCGACGACCGGCGACTATTTCGTCTCGGCCACCAGCTACCGGTCGGGCGAAACCGGCCCCTACATCCTGTCGATGACCCAAGGCGGCGCACAGGCCTCAGGCGCCGGGTCCACATCACGTCTGACCCAGCCCACGCGTCCCCGCAGCGGCGCCCAGCTCAGCAATCTGAACAGCCGGCGCGGCCAGCCTGCACGGGCGACCCCGGCGACGTCCAACGGAGTGCTGTCTCCGGGTTCAGCGGTCGCGGGGCGACTGGCGTCCGGCGACGGGACCTTGCCGTCCGGCGAATTCGCCGACGGATGGACGCTGAACGTCCGGTCCGGACAGTCCTACACCGTCCGGCTCAACTCTTCGGACTTCGACCCCTATCTGATGGTCCGGGGCCCGGGCGAACTGCGCGAGGACAATGACGACGACGCCTCGGTGCGTGGCTCGAACGCCAGCCGGATCACCTTCACCGCCCCCGCTGACGGCGTGGTGACCGTTTCGGCGACCAGCTACCGTCCCGGCGAAAGCGGCGCCTATCAGCTTGCGGTCGAGGCCGGGGACGGCGCGACGTCGGCCCGGCCCCGCACCCCGGTGACCGCCGAGGCCGCCATCCGACTGGGCGAAACCCGACAGGGGAGGCTCGCCGCCGGCGCCCGCACCCTGCCGACCGGCGAATTTGTCGACGACTTCGCCTTCGAGGGCCGTCGCGGCCAGCAGCTCGAGCTGCGCCTGAACTCCAGCGATTTCGACCCTTACGTCCAGATCTCGGGCCCGGACGGCTTCTCGCGATTCAACGACGACTCGGAAGACGGAGGGATCAACAGCCGCCTCCTGGTCACCTTGCCGACCGACGGCCGTTACGTGATCTCCGCCACCAGCTTCCAGGGCGGAGAAACCGGCGCCTATACGCTCAGCGTGGCCGACGGCGTCGACTATCAACCGGCGGCCCCGGTCGCGCCGGGCGTCCAGGCCGCGGCTCAGGCGGCCGACATCACGATCGGCCAGTCGGTCGAGGGCGTGTTGCAGGCGGGGGACCAACTCTTCGAATCCGGCGCCTATGCCGATCAGATCCGGTTCGTCGGTCGCCGGGGCCAAAGGGTCTCGGTAGACCTGACCTCGTCCGCCTTCGACGCCTTCACCGCCCTGACGTCGCCTTCGGGCGTCAGAGTCGACAACGACGACGCGGCCGGAGGCGAGGGCACCGACAGCCGGCTGGAGACCGTGCTGACCGAGGACGGCGTCTACACCGTCTCCGTCACCTCCTTCTCGGTGGGCGAAACGGGGTCCTACCGCCTCAGCGTCCAGTCGAGCCGGGGCACGGCGCGCCAGGCGGCGGTGCCGGACGGTCCTCGCGTCTTCGCCGTGATGGTCGGCATCTCGGACTATGCCGGCGCGGCGTCCAACCTCCGCTATACCGACGAGGATGCGCTGAAGCTTTCCGAGGCCTTGCGGCGCGAGGGCGTTCTCAATCCGGCCAGCATTACCCTGACTGACGCCGAGGCGACGGTGGAAGGCGTTCAGGCGGCGTTCCGGCGCGTGGCGGCCGAGGCCGGGCCGGAGGACATGTTCCTGTTCTTCTTCTCGGGGCATGGCGGCCAGACCGATCCGGGCGCGCCGTCCGCGACCGAGCCGGACGGCCGCACCGAGTTCATCTCCCTCAGGGACGGCCGTATCACCGACGCCGACATGGCCGAGATGTTCGGATCCCTACGGACCCGCCTGTCGCTGCTGGTTCTGGACAGCTGCTTCTCCGGCGGATTTGCGCGCAACGTCGTGTCCAAGCCCGGCGTCATGGGCCTCTTCAGCTCAGAAGAGGACCTGACCAGCGCCGTCGCCTTCAAGTTTTCCGCGGGGGGCTATCTGTCCCACTTCCTTCGGACAGGGCTCGGGGGCGAGGCCGACACGGACCTGGACCGCATGGTCACGGCCGGAGAGTTGACCACCTATCTGCGCCGACAGTTCGTGCGTGATGTGGACGGCGTCGAATCCGAAACCGTCGACGGCCAGCGCAGCTACCAGAACCTCGTCGTGGATCGGGGCGGGGTTCAGGTCGATGATGTGGTGCTGCGCCTGACGCCGGTCGGCGAAACGGCGACCGGCGCCCACTGATCCCCCCGCCCGACGGCAAAAGGGGCGCCGCATCTCTGCGGCGCCCCTTCCGGCTTCTGAGGAGCCCCCCGGCCCCTGATCATCCGGCCCGAAGACCGGATGCGCCTTACTGGAACTGGGCGTCCGACTGAAGCGTCGGCTGGCCGTAGTGAATGCGCACGTCGCGATCGCCGTCACGACGGCCCCCGCCGTGGCCGCCGCCATGCCCGCCGCCCGGCACGACCACCTGGCCCGAGCCGCCGCCATAGGCGACCTCGCAGCAGTCCTCGGGCGGCGGCCGGTTCGGATCCGGCTCGACGAAGTGAACTTCCGGCGGCGCGACCGTGACTTCGGACGGCCGGACCTTCACGTTCGGCGCTTCCAGATAGATTTGGGCGGGCGCCACATTGACCGGCGGGGCGTCGACGATCACCGGCGGGCCCTGAACATAGACGCGCTGCGGCGGCACATTGACCGGCGGGGAAACGATCCGCACGCCCTGGGACTGCAGATGCACCGGAGCCGAGGGCCGCACCGAATAGAAGGGCGCCTGAACCACCGGGGCCGAACAGGGCAGGCAGTTCGGATACGGCTGCGGCATCGGATAGGGTTGCGGAACCGGATAGGGATGCGGGGCCGGGACCGGATAGGGCTGAGGCACGGGATAGGGCTGGGGCGCCGGGGCGCAGCCGACCGGATAGCCGTGGCCGCCGCCGTATCCGCCGCCCGGGTGACCTCCATAACCGCCGCCCGGATGGCCGCCGTAGCCGCCGCCGTGCCCGCCGCGGCCGTAGCCGCCGGACTGGCCGTAGGCGTAGCCGTAGCTGTAGGACGAGCTCTGCGAATAATAGCCGACGCTGGCGCACGGATCGACCGGACGCTGCGAATACCGGCTGGACGACACCACGCGGCCGAAGCCGCCGACCTGATAGCCGAAGGGCGCGCTCGGCCCGGCGATGCCCGCCAGCTCCAGACCGGCGTTGCCGCTGGGGCCCATGGGCGAATAGTAGTCGCCGCCGCTCACGCCGCCCCAGCCGCCGCCGAAGCGATGCTGTCCATAGCCGCTGTACGAACGGGCGTTCAGATAGGAGCCGCCGCCCGCGCCGCCCCAGGCGTTCGCGTTGCTGTTCGCGTTGACATTGTTGTTCACATTGACGTTGACGTTGTTGTTCCAGTTGCCGGACCAACCGCCACCGCCGTTGTGACCGCCGCCACCGGACCAGCCGCCGCCCTTGCCGCCGCCCCAACCGCCGCCGTGGCCGCCGCCTCCGGACCAGCCGCCGCCACCGCCGTGGCCGCCACCGCCGCCTCCGCCACAGGTGCTGCCGCACCCGCCGCCGGAGCTCCCACCGGAGCCTCCGCCGTAGTTGCCCGCCTGGGCGCCGCCCGCCGCTGCGGCGGCGAGGGTCATGGTCGCGGCTATAATGATGATCCGGTTCACAACGGTTCACTCCGATCTATGTGAACCGTCCTAGAGCAAGACGCGGGCCGGTTGTGCCGGTTGCACCCGACGCGCGCTCGGTAACCATGTTAACGCGCCCGTCAGGCGAATAATGGCAGCCCCCAATATCGGCAGGGGTGTTAAATCTAACCTTGGCAGCGAAGCTTGAATACTTAGCTCGCCTAGCGCGGGATTCAACTGAAGGATCGGCGACGCCCTGTGGGCCGCACGAAGCTCAAACCCAGTCAGAGCGGGCTTTTGAAGGCTGACGAAAGGGGGCGGATGGTGGATGCGACAGGGATTGAACCTGTGACCCCCTCGGTGTGAACGAGGTGCTCTCCCGCTGAGCTACGCATCCATATCCGGATCGTCGAACGCCCTGGGGCGCGACCGGGAAGGCGGCGGACTTAGCCCGCCGCCGGCTGGAGCGCAAGCGTCAGATTCCGGTCGCCTTGACCAAATCCGGCTGTTCCGTCTCGGGATCGCCGGGCAGCCAGGCCACCCGCCCGTCATAGATGTCCCGATTCAGCACACCCTCTTCGCGCGCGACCAGAACAGGGACCACCATCTGGCCCGTGACATTGGTTGCGGTGCGGATCATGTCGATGATGCGGTCGATGGCGACCAGATAGCCGATCCCTTCCAGCGGCAGGCCTGCCGTAGACAGGGTCAGGGTCAGCATGACGATGCTGGTTCCGGGCACTCCGGCCGTGCCCAACGAGCCCAACACCGCCGTCAGTCCGATCAGGATGTATTGCGTCAGGCTCAGCTCGATCTGGAAATACTGGGCGATGAAGATGGCCGCGATCGCGGGATAGATGGCGCCGCACCCGTCCATCTTCACATTGGCGCCCAGGGGCACGGCGAAGGCGGCGTAGGATTGCGGCACGCCCAGCCGCTCGACCGTCTGTCTGAGGGTGATCGGCAAGGTCCCCAGCGAGGACGAGGTGGCGAAGGCCGTCTGCTGCGCCGCGAACGCGCCCCGGAAGAAGCTGACGACGCCGAGGCCGTGCGCCTTCAACAGGATCGGATAGACCACGAGGATGTGGAACAGGCAGGCCGCATAGATGGCGACAATGAACTTGCCCAGCGGCAGCAGCGCCTCCCAGCCATAGCCGCCCACGACGGATCCGATCAGGCCGAACACGCCCAAGGGAGTCAGCTGTATCACCCAGCGGGTGATGCGGAACACCACGGCCGCGCCCTCGTCGATCACCCGCCGAACCGACTGCGCCCGGTCGCCGAGCGCCGCCACGGCCACGCCGACCAGCGCCGCGAAGACCAGCACCTGCAAGACCTTGCCCTCGGCCAGCGCCTGGAAGGGGTTGCGCGGCACGATGCCGATCAGAACATCCAGCGGCGTGGGAATCTCGCGCTCGCGCACCTCGCCCAGCGGCAGACCCGCCAGCCCTGCACCGGGGTTGAACAGATGCCCGAAGGCGACGCCGACCAGGACGGCCAGCAGGGAGGTGATGGCGAACCAGACCAGGGTCCGCACCGCCAGCCGCACCGCGCCCTCGGCGTCGCCGTCGCCCAGCCGCGCCACCGAACTGGCGATGGCGAACAGGACAAGAGGGATCACCACCATCCGGATCAGGTTCAGATAGACGTCCCCGATCGGCTGCAGCCAAGTTACCGCAGCAGGCCCCAGCGCCAGGCCGGCCAGCACGCCCGCCGCCAGCCCTCCCAGGGTGCGCTGCCACAAGGGTATGCGGAAGAAGCTGGCGGTCATCGGGGCGGCCTCGAAACGGAGAGGCGGCCTATCTGTAGGTGGAGGGGCGAACGGGCAACCAGATGCGCCCCTCCGCGCCCCGAGATTTTCTCACGCCGCCTTCAGCAAAACTGATCGCGCCCTCCTCGGGGCGAGAAGGCCCGCGGAGGTCGCGAGTGGTCAGTGCCGCCCGTTCAGGATTTCGAACACCTGGGCGTAGTCGCCGCGCCGTTCCGCTTCGCTGAGGAACTTCACCCGCTCCACCATGATCTCGTCATGGCCGGCTTCGAACAGGGCCAGGCTCTCGGCGGTGAAGTCGGCCAGGGGCATGGAGTTGGGATTCTCGGCGTGGCCGGGCATCAGGTCGGTGGCGACGGCGGGCGGCGCCCATTCGATGACGCGGACCGGAGTGTCCTTCAGTTGATGGCGCAGGGACTGGCTCCAGGAATGGATGGCCGCCTTGGTGGCGTTGTAGGTCGGCGTCATGGCCAGCGGCACGAAGGCCAGACCGGAGGAGACGGTGACGACGGTGGCGGACGGCTTCGACTTCAGGTGCGGCAACAGGGCGGCCGTCAGCCGGATCGTGCCCAGCAGATTGATGGCGATGATCTGTTCGGCGACGGGCAGGTCGATCTCGTGTTCCGCGACCATGATCCCGGCGTTGTTGATGACGACGTTCAGATCGGGATGGTCAACGGTGACCCGGCCCGCGAAAGCCGTGATGTCTGCTGGGTTCTCCACGTCCAGAACGGCCGTGGCCATGCCCGGGTTGGCGGCGGCGACGGCGTCCAGCGCGGCCTGTCGGCGGCCGGCGATGATGACCTTGGCGCCGCGCGCGTGCAGGGCCTCGGCCATGGCCTTGCCGATGCCCGAGCCGCCGCCGGTGATCAGGATGGTGTCGTTGCGGGTGTCCATGGCGTGTCTCCTTCGAACTTGGAACGCGATGGCGGTCGATCTATAACCGACACTCTCTATTGGAAAGTAGGCACCGGAATGTGCCATACGCACCGAAAGGAAACCAATGCCCGCGCCTGCCTATGTTCCTCCGCACGACTACCCCCCTGTCGATCCGCGCGTGGAGGCCCTGGTCAATGAGGTGATCGGCCGGGTCGCTGACAAGTGGACCATGATCGTGCTGGAGGTCCTGACCGAGCACGGCGAACAGCGCTTCACCCGCCTCGGCGAGCTGGCGGGCGGCATAAGCCAGAAGATGCTGACCCAGACCCTGCGCCAGATGGAGCGCGACGGCCTGCTGATCCGCACCGTGCATCCGGTCGTGCCGCCCAAGGTCGAATACCGCCTGACCGACCTGGGCTTCAGCCTGTCCGAAGCCTTCTGCGGCGTATGGCAATGGGCGGAGAAGAACCTGGACCGCATCGAGGCGGCGCGTCAGGCCTTCGACAGCGCCCGCATGACATAGAAATCCGACAGCAGGCCATCCACGGCCTCTTCCAGATCCTCGAAACTGTCGATCAGGACGTCGCCGCCCAAATCTTCGGGCGGGATCGGCGTATAGCCATAGGTCACGACCACGCAGGGCATCCCGGCGTCGCGGGCGGCCTCGGTGTCGGGTGCGGCGTCGCCGATCATCACGGCCTTTGACGGGTCGCCACCGGCCATGGCGACGGCCTCCTTCAGATGGGCGCCGGAGGGCTTGCGGGCGCTGACCTTGTCCGGGCCGACGACGGCGGCGAAATGCCGGACCAGGTCGATCTTCGTCAGCAGGCGTTCGGACAGGTCGGTCCGCTTGTTGGTCGCCACCACCAGGATCGCGCCCCGCTCCTTGAGCCGCTCCAGCGTCTCCACCACCCCGTCGAAAGGCCGGGAATGGTCGGCGATGTGGTCGATGTAGTCGGCGATGAAGGCGTCGAACAGGGCCGGGTCGCGCGCCGCCTCGACCGGCGCGCCCGCCTGTTCGAACCCATGCTGCAACAGCGCCCGCGCCCCGCCGCCGATCAGGGCTGAGGCCCCCTCCATCGGAACCTCGGGCAGGCCCTTCTGGACAAGCATTCTGTTCAGCGTTCCGACCAGATCGACGTGCGTCTCCACCAGGGTGCCGTCCAGATCGAAGGCGAGGGTCCAGCCCTCCAGGTCGCGGTCGGTCATCGGCTTACGGTTCCCGTCGAGGGCTGCACATTGTAGAGGCGGACGACGCCTAGCCCCCGGATCGATTCATGACCAGACGCGCCGCCATCATCCTCGCCGCCGGACAGGGCACGCGGATGAAGTCCCCCCTGCCCAAGGTGCTGCATCCGGTCGGGCATCGCGCCATGCTGGACCACGCCATCGACGCGGCCGAGGCTCTGGGCTGCGAGCGGATCGTGGTGGTGGTCGGGAACCACTCGCCCGAAGTCCGCGCCCATGTCGTCAAACGGCTGGGCGAGGCGGCCATCGCGGTTCAGGACCCGCCACTCGGCACCGGCCACGCCGTGCGGGCGGCGGAAGGCGCCCTGGCGGACTTCGACGGTCAGGTGGTCATCACCTATGGTGACGTGCCCCTGCTGAAGGCGGCGGACATCGAACCGGTGTTCGGGCCCGGCGCGGGCGTGACCGTCATCGGCTTCGAGGCGCGTGAGCCGGGCGCCTATGGCCGACTGGTGATCGAGGGCGAGGCCCTGACGGCCATCACCGAGGCCAAGGAGGCGTCGGCCGAGGTTCTGGCCATCACCGCCTGCAACTCCGGCGTCATGGCGGCGCCGTCCGGTCTGCTGTTCCGCCTTCTGGCCGAGGTGACCAATGAGAACGCCAAGGGCGAATACTATCTTACCGACGTGGTCGAACTGGCGCGTAGGGCCGGAGAGCCCACGCGGGCGGTGTTCGCCTCGGAAGACGCGGTCATGGGGGTCAACGCCCAGGCCGAACTGGCCCAGGCCGAGGCCCTGTTCCAGAAAGTGCAGCGCGAGACCTTCCTCGCCGCCGGGGTGACCATGCCGGCGCCGGAGACTGTGCATTTCAGCTGGGACACCGAGATCGGGGCCGGAACGACGGTGGATCCCTTCGTGGTGTTCGGCCCGGGCGCCAAGATCGCGGGCGGGGCGCGCATTCGCAGTTTCAGCCATATCGAGGGCGCAGCGATCGCCTCGGGCGCCGAGGTCGGTCCCTATGCCCGGCTGCGCCCCGGCGCGGATCTGGCCGAGGGGGTCAAGATCGGCAACTTCGTCGAGGTCAAGAACGTCCGCATGGAGGCGGGCGCCAAGGCCAACCACCTGTCCTATCTGGGCGACGGCTCGGTCGGGGCCGGGGCCAACATCGGGGCGGGCACGATCTTCTGTAACTACGACGGCTTCTTCAAACACCGGACGACGGTGGGCGAGGGGGCCTTCGTGGGCTCCAACAGCGCCTTGGTGGCGCCGGTGACCATCGGGGCGGGGGCCATGGTGGGCTCGGGCTCGGTCATCACCAGCGACGTCGCGCCGGGCGACCTGGCTCTGGGGCGAGGCGTCCAGAGGGCCAAGACCGGCTGGGCCGCACGCTTCATGGACACCATGCGGGCGAAGAAGGCGGCGAAGGGCAAATGAGCGACGCACAGAAACAACGCGCCGGTGAGGCCGCCGCCCTGCGCGTCGAGGCCGGCATGGTCGTCGGTCTGGGCACCGGCTCGACCGCGGCCTGGTTCGTCAAGGCGCTGGCGGCCCGCAATCTGTCGGGTCTGCGCTGCGTGCCGACGTCGGAACGAACGGCCGATCTCGCGCGCGAACTGGGCCTGACCCTGTCGACGCTGGAAGACACGCCCCGCATCGACCTGACGGTGGACGGCGCCGACGAGATCGGCCCCGGCCTGGCCCTGATCAAGGGCGGCGGCGCGGCCCTGCTGCGCGAGAAACTGGTGTGGGAGGCGTCTGACCGCTGCATCTGCATCGCCGACGCCGCAAAGGTCGTGCCGGTGCTGGGCGCCTTCCCCCTGCCGATCGAGGTGGTGGCGTTCGGGCACAAGACCACCGGAAACCGGATCGCCGACGTGCTGATCGATCACGATATCCAGATGCCGGCCCGCCTGCGTCAGGCCGATCGGGGCGTCGTCCGCACCGATGGCGGCAACGTCATCTATGATGCGAAATGCGTGGCCATCCACGACCCGGCGCGCCTGGCCGACGACCTGAAGCTGATCACCGGCGTCGTCGAACACGGCCTGTTCCTGGACCTTGCGGATCACGCCATCATCGGCACGGACGCCGGGGTGGAGACGCTGGAGCCTTGAACCCGCAGGGTGCGAGCCGGATCGCTTGAGGCAGGGACCAGATCAGTCCGAGCCTGTCGGTCCGGTTCAGTCTTCCTCGTTGTCCTGCGCCCTGCGAATATCCGCGTGGGCGCGGCGGATGGTGGAGGCGACCTCCAGGCGGTTCGACCCGACATTGCGGCGGTTGCGCTCGGCGGAATAGAGGCCCTTGAGATAGGCCAGGTCCCAATCCGTCAGGCTCGCGGCGTCCGAAGGATGGTCGAAGATGTTGAGGATCGACGAATAGTCCCCCGTGTCCGCGTTCGGATCGATCTGGGCCAGAGAGATCATGGCGATGTAGTCGGCCAGCTGCAGGGCGGAGACCTCGCCCACCTTGTTCGCGTCAACGACCACCACGACACGATTCAGGTTGTCGACGATCTGGGTTCGCATCATCGACACGGAATCCACCATGATCACCGGGGCGAAATCGATGGTCTCGGTGCACATGTTGCGACATTCACCGGGCAGGCGCACGGCGCGTTCCCCGGTCTCGGAATCGACCGGGACGCTGACGGCCCACCACCGCACAGGCTTCTCGCTGGTGCGGAAGGCGTTCAGCGCCGACCGTCCCTGATCCATGCCGGACGCCCCGGTGCGAAACGCGCGCGGGCTTCGGTCGATCATGGCCGCCGCGACTTCGGACGGCGTGTCCGTGGCGACGATCAGGACGTTGGGCGCGCATCCGGGCTGCCCGGTGCGCAGGCCCAGGTCCTCGGCGACGGTTGAAACACGGTCTGCGATGTACTGGGCGGCCTCGGCCTGAAGATTGGCCACGCCCACACAGATGGGGTCATCCCATCGCGCCAGATTGCGGCCGTACACGGGCTTGGCGACCTCGCGCACATAGTTGCGGATCATCTGCTCGAGGGGGCGGCCGACGACCTCGATGTCTTCCAGGCGAGCCGGCGCGTCGGTGTCCGGCGCGGGCGCGGAGACCTGGGGCGGGACCGCCGTCGCCTGCGCGCGCGGCGCATCGATCCCGGCCGGCGCCGCGACGCTCAGAAGCGTGGCGAGCATCAGTGACATCATGGCGGCGGCCTTTCCTGGATTGAGTGCACAAGGTAGGACGGAATTCGTCGTTTCTGAAAGCGAATTAAACGCCGGCTCCGTGAGCCCTGGGGCGCGATTCCTTCGCCTCCGAACCCTTGCCGTAACGGGCCGTCGCCACTACTTCCGGCCCATCCTTGACGGACGAAGCGGGCGGCGATCTGGACTCTCCAGACTCTCTCGACTCCGTTTTCAGCGGCGCCTCCGGAGATCGACATGCCCGCCTACGACTACGACCTCTTCGTCATCGGCGCGGGTTCGGGCGGGGTGCGTGCGGCCCGGCTGACGGCGCTGGGCGGCAAGCGGGTGGCGATCGCCGAGGAATATCGCGTCGGCGGCACCTGCGTGGTGCGCGGCTGCGTGCCGAAGAAGTTCATGGTGATGGCGTCGGAGGTCAGCCACGCCCTGGAAATCGCCGAGGGCTACGGCTGGTCGTTCGACAAGGCCACCTTCGACTGGCCGACCTTTCTTCAGGCCAAGGATGTCGAGATCGCGCGCCTGTCGGGAATCTATGCGGCCAATCTGGGCAAGGCGGGAGTGGACCTGGTCCATGGCCGCGCCGTGCTGAAGGACGCCCACACGGTCGAGATCGTCGGCAAGGACCAGACCTTCACGGCCGAGAAGATCCTGATCGCCACCGGCGGCCGTCCGTGGAAGCCCGAGGGTCTGCCGGGCGTCGAGCACGCCATCACTTCGGAAGAGGCTTTCCACCTGCCGGAACTGCCGAAGCGCATCCTGATCGCAGGCGGCGGCTACATCGCGGTCGAGTTCGCGGGCATCTTCGCGGGCCTGGGTGTTGAAACCACCTTGATTTATCGCGGCCCGAACATCCTGCGCGGCTTTGATGACGACGTGCGCGCGCATCTCGCCGGCGAGATCGAGAAGCGAGGCATCAAGGTCATCCTGGGCTGCCAGCACGCCGCGATCGAGAAGACCGAGACCGGACTGGTCAACCGCCTCGAGAACGGCATGACGATCGAGACCGATGTGGTGATGTTCGCCACGGGTCGTGTGCCGCACGTCAAGGATCTGGGCCTGGAGGCGGCGGGTGTCGAACTGAACGACCAGGGCGCGATCAAGGTCGATGGCCTTTCGAAGACCACGGCCGACAACATCTGGGCCATTGGCGACGTGACCGATCGGATGAACCTGACGCCCGTCGCAATCCGCGAGGCGGTGGCCTTCCACGAGACCGTCTATCGCGACAACCCCCAGGCCTTCGACTACGAGGCGGTCGCCACTGCCGTGTTCAGTCAGCCGCCTGTGGGCATTGTCGGGCTGACCGAGGCCGAGGCCCGGCATTCCTGCGCCGAGGGCGTGGACGTCTACCTGACCCGCTTCCGGCCGATGAAATACGCCTTCACCGGATCGGACGAGCGCGTGCTGATGAAGCTGGTGGTCGACGCCGACAGCCAGAGGGTCGTGGGCGTCCATATCGTCGGCCCGGAAAGCCCGGAGATGATCCAGCTGGCGGCCATCGCCGTGAAGGCCGGTCTGACCAAGGCCCAGTGGGACGCCACCTGCGCGGTCCACCCGACCATGGCTGAGGAACTGGTCACCCTGAAGGATAAACAGTCTCCCGCGCACATGAGCGCCGGTTAGGGCGATTTCATTGTCCGGAAGGGCCGAAAAGAGTAAGGAGCGCGGCATGACGACGCGTTGGACCCCCACTTCTTGGAAGACAAAACCCGGCCTGCATATGCCGAACGACTATCCGGACGCACGCGCGCTCCAGATGGCGGAGGATGAACTGCGCGCCCTGCCGCCGCTGGTGTTCGCCGGCGAGGCCCGCCGCCTGACGGCCGAGCTCGCACGGGTCGAGGCCGGCGAGGCCTTCCTGCTGCAGGGCGGGGATTGCGCCGAAAGCTTCAAGGAATTCTCGGCCGACAACATCCGCGACACCTTCCGCCTGCTGCTGCAGATGGCGGTCGTCCTGACGTTCGCCGGCCGCAAGCCGGTGGTGAAGGTCGGGCGCATCGCCGGCCAGTTCGCCAAGCCGCGCTCGGCGCCGACCGAGGTGATCGACGGGGTCGAACTGCCGTCCTATCGCGGCGACAACATCAACGGCATGGCCTTCACGCCGGAAGAGCGGGCGCCGGACCCCCAGCGCCTCATCCGCGCCTATCATCAGTCGGCCTCGACCCTGAACCTGCTGCGCGCCTTCGCCAGCGGCGGCTATGCCGACCTGCACAACATCCACCGCTGGACCCTGGGCTTCGCCGACCATGGCGCGGGCGCCCAGTATCGCGAGCTGGCCGAAAAGATCACCGAGGCCCTGGCCTTCATGGAGGCCGTCGGCGTCACGCCCGAGACCCATCCCGACCTGTCGCGTGTCGAGGTCTTCACCTCGCACGAGGCCCTGCTGCTGAACGTCGAGACGGCCCTGACCCGCATCGACAGCGGGTCAGGCGAATGGTTCGACACCTCGGCCCACATGCTGTGGATCGGCGAGCGCACCCGTCAGCTGGACGGCGCCCACATCGAGTTCATGCGCGGCATCAACAACCCCATCGGGGTCAAGTGCGGCCCGACCATGGAGCCGGACGATCTGCTGCCGCTGATCGACGCCCTGAACCCGAACAACATCCCCGGCCGCCTGACCCTGATCGGCCGCTTCGGACATGAGAAGGTCGGCGACCGCCTGCCGCGTCTGATGCGGGCGGTGAAGGCGGCGGGCAAGCGTGTCGTCTGGTCGATCGACCCGATGCACGGCAATACGCTCAAGGCCGCCAACGGCTACAAGACGCGGCCGTTCGACCGGGTTCTGGGCGAGGTGAAGGGCTTCATCGAGGTGGCCGAGTCCGAGGGCGTTCACCCCGGCGGCGTGCATCTGGAAATGACCGGCCAGAACGTCACCGAATGCATCGGCGGCGCCACGGCGGTGACCGAGGACGACCTGTCCAGCCGCTATCACACCCACTGTGACCCGCGCCTGAACGCCGACCAGGCGCTGGAGCTGGCCTTCCTGGTGGCCGAACGGTTGAAGCAGGGGCGGATCAGCCGGTCGCAGGCGGCGTAAACGGGGGGAACAGCGGCGCGACCAGGGCGATCGTCGCCTCGGCCTCGGCGCGGTCGGGGGTCTCATCCTCGAGGCCATAGCCGCTCATCTCGCCGCCCCAGTTCTGAACCACGATCCCGTCCGGTCGCGACAGGACCGTCACGCCGCGATAGTAGACGCCGTAGTCGACCTCCTTCTGCGGCGACAACCAGGCGATCTGCCCCCGGATCGGGACGATGCTTTCG
Organism: Brevundimonas sp. VNH65; assembly: GCF_049445955.1. Classification (NCBI taxonomy): domain Bacteria; kingdom Pseudomonadati; phylum Pseudomonadota; class Alphaproteobacteria; order Caulobacterales; family Caulobacteraceae; genus Brevundimonas; species Brevundimonas sp. VNH65. The sequence continues at coordinate 728,356 of NZ_JBMSDX010000001.1, forward strand.
TCCCGCCACAGCGCCCGGGCCCCGTATCCAGTGCAGTTGATCAGCACCTTTTCGGGCAGAGCGGCGATCTCCGCCGGGGCATGGAACTCCCGCATTTCGATACGCCCGCCGTTCTGCAGGAACTCCTCCATCAGCCGATGGGCCAGCTCGGTGACGTTGAACTGCATCTCGGTCCCGAACCGCACTCTGGGAGCGGGGAAGGGCGTCGATCCGGAAGGCAGTTCGACGCTTCGGGGAATGATGTCGCGAAGACGCGGTGCGTAGTGAGCGAACTCGATCGGCTCCGGATCGCTCGCCGTCTTCAGTGGTCTGGGTGCGCGCTGGCCGTCGTTGACGATGTAGCGATCACTGAACACAACCGGATCGCCGTCCGTGCCCAGATAGGTCTGGAAGGTCGCGAAAGAGTCCCGCGCCATCCGCTCCCACTGGTCGGCGAAGCCGGTCGAGACCTTGGCGGTGTCGGCGACGCGGCTGTCCGGCGACCATGTCCCGGTGGCGCGCATGGACCGCGTGAAGGGCATGCGCTCCCTGGCGTAGATCACCACGCGCGCGCCGAGCCGCTGCAGTTGAAGAGCCGATGTGACGCCCAACGCGCCGCAGCCGATGACCGCGATCTGCGAAGGCCCGCCCGCGAGGGCCAAGGCCTTGGCGGCGGCGACAGCGCTCGATCCCCAGGACAGCGACCAGCCGCTGCCGCCATGGCCGTAGTTGTGAACCACCATGGTGTCGCCGACACGCTCGACGTCGAGGCGAGGCCCTTCGGCGCGGAACGGGCGGGTGCAGACTGTGGTCCGGATGATCCGTTCAGGCCGCATCAGGATCGGCGCGATCCGCTTTGACGCAAAGCTTGGGCGCAGGGGAGGGACGCTTGGGGCCGTCGTCGCGCAGGCCGAAAGCAGGCTCGTCGCGCCCAGACCGCCCAGACCGGACAACAGCGCGCGACGATCCGTGAGCTTGATCCTGTTCATCGCGGTCTCCGGGCGGTGCTGGGATCCGACGCTAGACCAAGGCGGACCCGTCTCGCCACCGAATGACCTTGGTTGACGGCTTGTGGTCCGTGAAGCGTCGGCGCAAATGCGTGCGAAAGCGTGAGGAACCGCCCATGTCCGAATCGATCGGCCGCCCCCAGAACGACGACCGGCCCGGCCGTCTGGCCTTCCAAGGCGCCTACGGCGCTTTCAGTCACGAGGCGTGTCTGGCCCTGCGGCCCTGGGATGAACCGATCCCGTTCGACACTTTCGAGGAGGTGATCGAGGCGGTTCAGTCCGGCGATTGCGACGGCGCCCTGATCCCGGTTGAGAATTCCTCGATCGGCCCGGTGGAGCCCGCCGCGACCCTGGTGCGCGAGACCGGCCTCACGCCGCTGGTCGATGTCTGGCGCCCTATCCGGCATGTGCTGATGGCCGTCAGCGGCGCCCGCCTTTCGGACATCAAGTCGGTCGAAAGCCACCCCATCGCCCTGGCCCAGTGCGAGCAGACCTTGCGGACCATGGGCCTGCCCGCCGTCGTCGCCTTCGACACGGCCGGAGCGGCGAAAGCTGTTGCGGCGGCCGGCGACCGCAGCCGGGCGGCCTTAGGGCCATCAGCGGCGGCCGAGGTCTATGGCCTGTCGATTCTGCGTCACGATCTTCAGGATTCGGCCGACAACCGCACGCGTTTTGTCCTGATCGCGCTCGACAAGGGTTGACGGCGCACGATCCTTGCGGGCTTAGAAGGAGGCGGATCGTTTCCTGATCCGGCAACCGGCCAGAAACCGTTCAAAGCCATGTCTGCCTCGCGCGCTGTCCTCTCGACCCTTTCGACCCGTTCGCGCGCGGTTGGCGGCTTTTATTTCGGCTCGCTCTATTTCGGCTTTCGATACGCCGGCTGAGGCCTCGAGCGCTTCTCGCTCCTGACAGCCTCGCCGGCGACCGCTCTGGACCAGAGCGGCGGCGCACTCCTGCATCCCTATCGAAATTTTCTGTTTTCCGAGCCGTATCATGTCTTCTTCCAACACCACGACCGCCAAGCCCAGCCATATCCAGCAGGTCTGGCCCGAGATGAACCCCGCCGAAATGACGCCTGAACAGACCGCCCTGGCCGAACTGCGCCGTGAGATCGATCTGATCGACGACCAGTTGCTGGAGCTGTTCGAGCGCCGCCTGGCCATCGCCGCCACGGTCGGCAAGGCCAAGGATGCCCCGCACGGGCCTCACACCAAGCTTCGTCCCGATCGCGAACAGACCGTTCTGGGTCGAATGACGAGCCAGTGCGAGCCTCAGAACGCAGAGGCCGTCTCCGGCCTGTGGCGCGAGATCGTCGGCTGGGGTCTGGCGCGCCAGGGCCAACTCCAGGTCCAGGTCTGGTCACCGAACGAACCCACCCGCGCCTTCGACGGCGCGCGCCAGCGGTTCGGCATGGCGGCCGACATCCGCATGGTCCGCACCGCTCAGGAAGCCCTGGCTTTCGCGGCCGAGGGCAAGGGCGTCGCGGTTCTGGCCATCAACAACGACGACGACTGGTGGACCGGCTTGCGTCGCGATTGGTCCGGCCTGTCGGTGTTCGACGGTTTCGGCACCGGCGGCGGCCAGCCCACGGCCCTGGCCGTCGGCAAGATCGATCCGCCGGCCCTGCCCAAGGGACGTCGGGTGGTGGTCAGCGCCGGCGGCGATGCGGGCGACGGCGGCGGCGCCCGTCGCTGGGGCCTGTCAACGCACCACGGCTGGACCCTGGCCCTGACCGACGCCGAGCACCTGTCGCCCGGCGACGCCGAGGGTTGCGTGGGCGCGATCGGCTGAAGGTTAGGGGTAGGGGCGAGGTTGCAGGGATTAGGGCGCGGGCGCGATCGGCATGATCCCCTGAAACCTACAACCTGAAAGCTGGCCCCTCACACCGCCATATTGTCGATCAGCCGGGTCCGGCCGATGCGCGCAGCGGTCAGGATCCTTGCATCGCCCTCAATGACGCCGGACGGGAAGGCGGCCAAGTCCTCCGCCCGGCGGATGGCGACATAGTCGATCGTGTCGAACCCGGCCTTCAGAATGGCGTCATAGGCCTCGCGTTCGGCTCCGGCGATGGGGCGGCCGGCGCGGGCCTTTTCTCCGGCTTGGCGCAAGATGACGTTCAATCTCCGTGCCACGTCCAGTTCCTCGGCGCTCAGGTAGGCGTTGCGGGACGACAGGGCCAGGCCGTGTTCGTCGCGGACAGTCGGGACGCCGACGATCTCCGTCGGTATGTCGAGATCCAACGCCAGCCGACGAACCACCATCAACTGCTGCCAGTCTTTCTCGCCGAAGACGGCGATATCGGCCTGGGCCTGGTTCAGCAGTTTGGCCACGACCAGGGCGACGCCGCCGAACATCTGGGGTCGGAAGGCGCCTTCCAGTCCCTGGGACGGACCGCCGGTTTCGGCGTCACCGACGGTGATGCGGGTGACGGCGCCCGCGGCGTACATCTCGTCGACCGTGGGGGCGAACATCAGGGCGCAACCGGTCTGGTCCAGAAGTTTGGCGTCGCGGTCCTGCTGACGCGGATAGGCTCCGAGGTCTTCGTGGGCGGCGAACTGGGTCGGATTGACGAAGACGCTGGTCACCACGCGGTCCGCCCGCTTGAGGCCTTCGGCGACAAGGTGCAGGTGTCCCGCGTGCAGCGCTCCCATCGTCGGGACCAGGGCGACGGTCAGGCCCTGTGCGCGCCACGCCCGCACGGCGGCGCGCAGATCGGCGACCGTGCGCACGATGCGAAAAGCGTCGAGAGAGGCGGTCATGGTTATCGCATTAACCCTTGAGTTTAAGCCTGTTCGTGAACGCGGCCTCAAAGCCCGTTCGCTAGGGTGGGCTTATGACGTCCGGCAGAATGCTCCGTCCAGCCCTGGCTCTCGTGCTGGGATCGCTCGTCACCTCGTGCAGCGGGGTGGAGGGCGACGCTGACCGTTTCGAAGCCATGGCGCGACAGGTCGCGGCCATCCCGGTGGACGGCGCGGAACGGCCCGCCACCTCAGCGGAACTGGGTCTGCGTCCGGCCTTGTCGACGGATCGGCCGGTGACCGTCTCAACGGTCGGCTTGAAGGTCGAGGTCATGGACCCGCATGAACTGTGGGACGCCCGCGACGGCCTGCGGCGTCCGTTCGCACCGACAAGGGAAAAGGTGAAGATCGAGGTCCGGCCTCAGCATGCGACGGCCGTTGCAACGCCGCCCGCTGCGACACAACCCGCGACAGGAACCGCGACCACCATCCAGTTGGGCGCCTATTCCAGCCTCGAAATCGCCCGCGCCGCATGGACCGACGCCCGCGCGGCGTCCGCCGCTCTGCGAGGCTTGACGCCCGAATTCGCGACAGTCCAGGTCAACGGCAAGCCTTTCGTGCGCCTGCGGGTCAAGGCGCCGGTCGCTGAAAAGGGCGCGATCTGCCGTGCGCTGGAAATCTCCGATCCCTGGTGTTTGCGCGGCGTCTGACGTCGCCTGTCCACACCGCAGGAAGTCTCTGCCCTTAACCTTTCGTTGACCTGAGACGGCGGCCGTCCGATTCTGGCAGCGACGGGCGTCCGACTGAGTCGCGTTCGCTCACGGCGGCTTCGGCCATTCAACGGAACGCAGACATGACGCAACCTCTCGTCATCGTGGTGGGCAATGAGAAGGGTGGGGCCGGCAAGTCGACCCTGGCCATCCATATCGCCGTCGGCCTGATGCATGCCGGACATCGCACGGCCATCATCGACCTGGATCTGCGCCAGCGGTCGATGTCGCATTTCTTCGCCAACCGGGCCGCCTGGACAGCCGCCAACGGCCATAGCCTGCCGATGCCGGTCGAGCCGGATCTCGGCGACGGCAAGGCCCTGGCCCGCGCCCCAGAGGATGAGCAGGTCGCCAGGTTCGAAGCCGCATACGCCGAGGCCCAGAAGTCGGGGGTCGAAGCGATCCTGATCGACACGCCTGGCGGCGACACGGTCCTGTCACGGCTGGCTCATGCCCGCGCCGATCAGATCATCACGCCCATGAACGACAGCTTCGTGGATTTCGACCTGTTGGGTCAGGTGGATCCGGTGACGCTCGATCTGATCAAACCTTCGATCTACTCCGAGAGCGTGTGGGAGGCACGCAAGCAGCGCGCCGTTGCCCAGGGCCGCCATGCGACGATCGACTGGCTGGTGGTCACCAACCGTCTGGCGGTGGCAGAGGCGCGCAACCGGCGCCGCCTCGAGGAGCGGATGGACACCCTGGCCAAACGGGTCGGTTTCCGCGTCGGACCGGGCCTTCGCGACCGCGTAATCTACCGCGAACTCTTCCCCTTCGGTCTTACGGTCGCCGATCTGTCGATCGACATTCGTCCCGTGGCCGTCTCTCTGGCCCATGTCGCGGCGCGCCAGGAGATGCGCAATCTCATGCTGGCCATGGGCCTAGAGGGCGCCAATATCGAGGGCTCGGGCGGTCTCGATGTTGCGGCCTAGATCGGCTTCGGCCGGTTCTGACGCATGACCTGGGTGCTGCTGGGCGGCGTGGCGCTCTGGACGCTCTACAGGCTGGGGAGATCCAGCGACCAGCCCGGGCGAGCGCAGTGGCGTGTGGCCGCGACGATTCTGGGTGGTGTCATGCTGGCCGGCGCCGTTCTCGCGGCGGCGCGATCGGCCTGGCTGTTGGCGGGTACGCTGGCGGCTGTCGGCGGCTATTTCCTGCTGGAGACCCGCACGCGCCCCATCCGTTCGCCACGCCGCGAGGAAGGCCTGTCCGAGGCCGAGGCGCGCGCCACGCTCGGGCTCTCTGCTGACGCCGGACGTGCCGAGATTCAGGCAGCCTGGAAACGGCTGATGGCCCGCGTTCATCCGGATCAGGGCGGAGCTGAAGGTCTGGCCGCGCGTCTGAACGCCGCCCGCGACCGACTGCTCAAGAAAAAATAGACCCGATCAGTCCGGCCGGATCACCGCACAGGTCACGCGACGCGCCGACAGGGCGGTGCAGGCGTCCCGAGCCGCCTGTTCGGTCAGGCCAACGAAGCGCGAGCGATACCAGTCGCCGGCGGTCTGGACCGTCCGCTCGGCGCCAGTGAACTGGCTGCGGAAGCGGCGATTGATCTCGCCCAGCCAGTTGCGCGCGACGCGCTCGTCCTTGAACGCGCCGACCTGAACGGCCCAGCGGCCCGCAGGCGCCCTGGCGGCGGCCGGCGCCGTCCGGGGCGCGGCCCTTGGTGCGGACGGGCGGGCAGGGGCGGCGCCCGAAGCTCCGCCGTTCAGCGAGGCCGTGAGGCTGGCGGCGGGCCGATCGGAGGGAACGCGCGCCGACACGTCGGGCACGCCAGCGACATGGATGGGCGACGACGGACGCGGCGTGGAAACAGCGGCGGCATAGGCCATTTCTGTCGGAGAGGCAGACGGCGATCCGATACCGGTCTCTTCTTCCTCCGCAGGTCCGAGCGACGCATAGGCCACCGCGCCGTCAGAGGCCGGGTTGGTGCTCAGACCAAAGCCGCGCTGTTCGAAGAAGCCCTGGGCGTACTGCAACGGTTCGCCGGCGGCGCGGCGTTGCTCCAGCTCAAAGCCGGTGTTCATCAGTTCCGACACATGGGCGTTTCGGGTGGCGCTTGAGCGTCCGCCCAGAACAACGACGATCAGCCGGCGATCGCCCCGAACGGCCGAAGCCGCCAGATTATAGCCCGAGGCGTTGGTGAAGCCGGTCTTGAGCCCGTCGTAACCCAGGCCAGAGGTCAGCAGGCCGTTGGTGTTGCGATAGTTCCGGCCGTTGTAGGCCCAGTCGTGCTGGCCGAAATAGGTGTAGTACTGCGGATAGTCGCGCATCAGCGCCCGCGCCAGCGTCGCCAGGTCGGCGGCCGTGGTCACCTGACGGCTGTCCGGCAGGCCGTTCGGATTGACGTAGCGCGTCTGGCTCATGCCCAGTTGATGCGCCTTCATCGTCATCATGGCGGCGAAGCGCGATTGTGAGCCGCCGATATGTTCGGCGATGGCCATGGCCATGTCGTTGGCCGATCGCACCGCCGTCGCGCGCATCGCGTCGTCGAGGCTGATCGTCTGACCGGCGGCCAGGCCGAGTTTCGATGGCGCCTGGGAGGCGGCCAGAGGCGATATGGTCAACTGGTCCGACAGCGAGACCCGGCCCGTGCTCAAGGCCTCGAACGCGAGATACAGGGTCATCATCTTCGTCAGGGACGCCGGATAGCGTCGGTCCTCGCCGTGGCGAGAGAAAAGGGTCTCGCCTGAGACCGCATCCACGACAATCGCCGCATAGCGTGCATTCTCGCCAGACTGGGCCTCGACCCGCGTCAGGGCCGGCGCTGCGCTCAGGGCGACCGAAACCGTCAGGGCCAGCAGTACGGCGAGAAGGCGGCGGAATCGAAGGGTCATGAGCGAACGCAGGCCTCACGGTTCAGGGGACGTCGCGACCGGCGCCGCGCGGGAATCCCGATACGGCCCCCCGGCCCCGTCAGATCGGTCCTAACATGCCGACGGAATGTTTCATGGTGGTTAATCAGGTCTCAACGCAGATTTGAACGGTCTGCACCTGACGGGCGAGGTGATCGACGATCATATTGTGCGCTGCACAAAAACCCCTTGACCTCTCTTCGCACTTGCACCATATGGACCCCAACGACGGGAACAGCCCGTCGATCAGATAGAGTTCCAGGAGAGTTTCATATGGCCGACACCGCTGAAGCCGTGAAGAAGACCGTCGAAAAGAACGCCGCCGCCGCTACCGCCCAGGCTGAAAAGATACAGGCCGCCGGCGCCCAGGCGTTCCGTGAAGGTCTGGAGCGCACCACCGCCTCGTTCGGCGAGTTGAACGCCGAAGGCAAGCAGAACCTCGACGCCGTGGTGGCCTCGGCCGCCGCCGCCCAGAAGGGCGCCGAAGCCCTGAGCCAGCAGGCCCTGTCGTACGGCAAGACCAGCTGGGAAACCGGCGTCGCCGCCGCCCAATCGCTGGCCAAGGCCCGCTCGGTGCAGGAGCTGATCGAGCTGCAGACCAGCTACACCAAGTCGGCGATGGAAGCCTATCTGTCGGAAGTCACCAAGGCGACTGACGTCTTCACCGCCTCGGTGAAGGACAGCTTCAAGCCGATCAACGAGCGCGTCACCGCGACCGTCGAAAAGTTCCAGGCCGCTCGCTGAGTGATCTGACCCGTCAGTAGCGTAACGAAAGGCCCGCCGGAGCGATCCGGCGGGCCTTTTCGTCATGATCAGGCTTCTTCGTCATCCGGCCTCGCGCCGCCGAACAGCTCCAGATTCAGCCAACGGGCGTCGGACACCACGCAGGGCGACCCCATGCGCACGTCCCATATGGCGTGGCGATCCGTCTCGTCCCCGCCGACATGCCACGGCTCGGCCAGGTTCGTTTGCAGCCGGGTCCATGCGGCCGGCATGTCGTCTGCCTCGAGCAGCAGCATGACGCCGTACTGGTCCTCGAACTTGTAATAGGGATTGACCCGGCACTGGGTGACCCGCGCCTCGCGCGCCACGACCGCGATCAAGTCGCGCGCCACATCAAAGGCCCGGTCATAGCCGTCGGCCCGCACATAGGCCTGCAGAAACATCTCCCATCTCGCCAAGGCCTGACCTCCATCCCTGGACGACAGAATGATCCGCGTCCGTCGTGCGGACCATAGCCCGCAGATCGGCGTCAGGTACCGAAAGGGCGGCGATTTCGATCTTCGGCGCCGGGGAATTCAACCGTCATGAACGGGTCGTGAGGGCGGCGAGGGTTGCCGTCGCTTCAAAACCGCCCAACACTCCCTATCTAGCGTTTCGACTCCCCGAAATAGCGGACAAAGAATGCCTATCCGTCGGCCAGGTGAGGGACAGGGTCAGGGCCTCGGCTCCGGGACCGCTGTCGTCACCGAGACCAAACCCAAGGTTCAGAAGCCCTCGCTGTATCGGGTGCTGATCCTCAACGACGATTACACCCCCATGGAATTCGTCGTCTATGTGCTGGAGCGGTTCTTTCAGAAGGACCGCGAGGCCGCGACCCGTATCATGCTGCATGTGCACCAGCATGGCGTCGGGGTCTGCGGCGTCTACACCTACGAAGTGGCCGAAACCAAGGTCGCCCAGGTGGTCGAGACGGCGCGACGCCACCAGCATCCCCTGCAATGCACGATGGAAAAGGACTGAGAGGAACCTCCCCATGCCCTCGTTTTCCCGTCCTCTCGAAGAGACCCTGCACCGCGCCGTCCACTATGCGAACGAGCGCCGGCACGAATACGCCACGCTCGAACATCTGCTGCTGGCCCTGATCGACGATCCTGACGCGGCCAATGTGATGAAGGCTTGCAACGTAGACCTGTCGGCGCTGAAGTCCGCTCTGACCCTGTATGTCGACACCGACCTGGCCGCCCTGGCCACCTCGGACGGCGAAGACGCCAAGCCGACCGCAGGATTTCAGCGTGTCATCCAGCGCGCGGTGATCCACGTCCAGTCATCCGGCCGCGAAGAGGTGTCCGGCGCCAATGTTCTGGTCGCCATCTTCTCGGAGCGCGAAAGCCACGCCGCCTACTTCCTGCAGGAGCAGGACATGACGCGCTACGACGCGGTCAACTTCATCGCCCACGGCATCGCCAAGAAGGCAGGCGCCGCTGAAACGCGCCCCGCCCGAACGCCCGGCCAGTCGCCGGAAGAAGCCGAAGACGCCGCCGCCGCCAAGACCGGCGGAGAGGCGCTTGAGGCCTATTGCGTCGATCTGAACGTCAAGTCTCAGCAGGGCAAGATCGACCCCCTGATCGGTCGTCAGGCCGAGGTGGAGCGCGCCATCCAGATCCTGTGCCGCCGCACCAAGAACAACCCCTTGCTCGTCGGCGATCCCGGCGTCGGCAAGACGGCGATCGCCGAAGGGTTGGCGCGCAAGATCGTCAACCACGAGGTTCCGGCCGTGCTGGAAGGAGCGACCATCTACAGTCTCGACATGGGGGCGCTGTTGGCGGGCACCCGCTATCGCGGCGACTTCGAGGAACGGCTGAAGCAGGTCGTCAAGGAACTGGAGAACCACGAGAACGCCATCCTCTTCATCGACGAGATCCACACGGTGATCGGCGCCGGGGCGACCTCCGGCGGGGCCATGGACGCGTCCAACCTGCTGAAACCCGCGCTGGCGTCCGGGAGCCTGCGCTGCATGGGCTCGACCACCTACAAGGAATATCGCCAGCATTTCGAGAAGGACCGGGCGCTGGTCCGTCGCTTCCAGAAGATCGACGTCAATGAGCCGACGGTCGAGGACACGGTCAAGATTCTCAAGGGGCTGAAGGCCTCCTATGAGAGCCATCACAAGCTGCGCTACACCGACGCCGCCATCCGCTCGGCGGTCGAACTGTCGGCCCGCTACATGACCGACCGCAAACTGCCGGACAAGGCGATCGACGTCATCGACGAGGCGGGCGCCAGCCAGATGCTGCTGGCGGAGTCCAGGCGCAAGAAGGTCATCGGTCAGAAGGAGGTCGAGGCCGTCATCGCCAAGATGGCCCGTATTCCGCCCAAGTCGGTCTCCAAGTCCGACGTCGAAGGCCTGCGGGAACTCAAGGCTGACCTCAACCGCGCTGTCTTCGGCCAGGATGCCGCGATCGAGCAGGTGGCGTCGGCCATGAAGCTGGCGCGTGCGGGTCTGCGCGATCCGAACAAGCCGATCGGCAGCTTCCTGTTCTCGGGGCCGACCGGCGTGGGCAAGACCGAGGTGGCCAAGCAGCTCAGCCAGACCCTGGGCATCGAGATGCTGCGGTTCGACATGTCCGAATACATGGAGCGTCACACCGTCAGCCGGCTGATCGGCGCCCCTCCGGGCTATGTCGGTCATGACCAGGGCGGGCTGCTGACCGACGCGGTGGATCAGCATCCGCACGCCGTCGTCCTGCTGGACGAGATCGAGAAGGCTCACCCCGACGTCTACAACATCCTGCTCCAGGTCATGGACAATGGCATGCTGACCGACGCGGTCGGCAAGAAGGTCGATTTCCGCAACGTGGTCCTGATCATGACCACTAATGCCGGCGCCGCCGACAACGCTCGCGCCTCCATCGGTTTCGGCCGGGGCAAGGTCGAGGGCGAGGACGACAAGGCTATCCAGCGCCTGTTCGCGCCGGAGTTCCGCAACCGCCTGGACGCCATCGTGGCGTTCAAGTCGCTGGATTCCGACACGATCAAGTCGGTGGTGACCAAGTTCATCCTGCAACTGGAAGCTCAGTTGGCCGATCGCAACATCACCATCGAACTGACCGACGAGGCGGCCGACTGGCTGGCCAAGAACGGCTTCGACGAACTGTACGGCGCGCGTCCGCTGGCGCGGGTCATTCAGGACTCGATCAAGAAGCCTTTGGCCGACGACATCCTGTTCGGGCACCTGACCAAGGGCGGTCACGTCAAGGTGGTTCTGACCGACGGCAAGATCGCCTTCGACATCGCCGAACCCTCAGCCGCCTCGGTCAAGGCCAAGCAGGCGGCCGACGAGATTGCTGATTAGGGCGAGCAAGCCAGACCGAAATCTGGCCTCGGGTTGAATCGATCCGAAATGATTTCGGTCTGTGCTCGCAGGTCAGGCGTTCGGATTGCGCTCTGACGCGAGCATCTCTCGCAGACCATCCCTCGGCATCAGGCGAACTTCAGGCAAATGACCTACACTCTCTTCGGCATTCCCAACTGCGACACCGTCAAGAAGGCGCGGGTGTGGCTGGATGAGAACGGCGTGGCCTATGGGTTTCACGACTACAAGAAGGCGGGGATCGACGAGGGCTCGCTTCGGCGTTGGGTCGGGGAGCATGGGTGGGCCGTGATCCTGAACCGGGCGGGGACCACGTTTCGTGCCCTGCCGGAGACCGACAAGGCCGATCTGGATGACGACAAGGCGATCCGGCTGATGCTTGCCAATCCGTCTATGATCAAGCGACCGGTGCTGGACTTGGGGGACCGTCGTCTGGTCGGTTTCAAGCCCGAGATCTATGCGGCGGCGCTGAAGGGCTGAGGGCCGAGGCCTCAGCCCTCGACGCGGGTGTCGGGGCGGTCGTGGCCGTCGGCGCGTTCGGTGATCCATTCGCCGGCCGAGGTTTCGAACTCGATCCAGGCCGTGGCGTCCGAGACGCGTTGCTCGCGTGAGGCCCGGACCGCCGCGGCGCGGGCGGCGCCGGCGTTGGGGAAGGTCTCGGAATAGGTGTCGCCGAGCCGGTAAGCCCAGCCTCCGTCATGTTCGACGATGCGATAAACGACTTCGGTCATATGCCCGGTCCTGACATTCTAGGCGGGCATGGCCGCCTTGAGCCGCGCCCTCATGGCCGTCAGTTGATAGGTCAGGCCGACAATGAGCAAGAGCAGTATGGTCAGTTGGAAGGTGACGACCAGGGGCGCCACCGGGCCGGCGGCGAACGGTTGTTCTGCCGGCAGGCGGGTCAGGGTCTCGGTGACGCTGGGCAGGAACAGGGTGAAGGTCGCGACGCTGAGGGCCGAGGTTTCGATCCACCAGCGGTGTCTGGCGAGGGGCCGGACCTTTCCGACCAGGGCGCCGACGGTCAGGGAAAGGACGCTGAGCGCGGCGACGGCCGCGCCGGGCGGCGTCTTGACCACCAGAACGCCGGTCAGGGCGCCGATGAACATGAAGACCAGCCACAGCTTGCCCAGCCTCGTTCCCGGCGGAATGCGCCCGTGGCGCGCCAGGAGCCAGAGCGACAGCGGTATGGCCGGTATGCTGCCGAGCGTGTGAAACCACCCCAGGGCCGACAGTTCGGGCAAGGCCATCGCGATCCCCCAATCACGCGTTTCCAACTTTTGCATCAGGCGCGTCGAACGCGGAATTGTCGATGGCGGGGGCGCCGCGCACGAAAATTTGCATGGCCCTGCATCCGATGCGGCGACCGGCGACGACTGTCCTATGAAGGCGGTCGAGAGGGATCGCGAGGGAGATGACGATGCTGAACCTGTTCTATGCCTTCTGGTGGTTGATCCTGCCGATCGGGGGGATGTTGTATGCCGCCTTTCACAGCTGGATGAAGTACCGCCAGCAGCGCGCGACGCTGGATATCATCCGCACCTATGCCGAGCGGGGCGAACAACCGCCGGAATCCCTGCTGGCCCGGCTGGACGCGCAGGATGCGGCGGAGGCCGGCGCGTCGAGCGGCGCGCCGCGCACGGCGGCCCACTACTGGTCGCTGGTGGGACTGTTCGGGGTGATGGCGGCTGGTTTCGCGATCGGATCGTTCATGGGCGTCGACCGCAACAGCGGCGCCTTTCTGATCGTGGCGATGGTCATGGCGGCGGTCGCGGTGTGGTCCGCCGTCAACGCCCTGTTCCTGTCGCGCCGCTGATCCGCGCGGCGTGGGGCGGGGAGGCGGCGCGTGTCGAGGCTGGGGGAGGAGGAATGGATCCGGGCCGCCCGCGCCGGGTCGGCCCCGGCCTTCGCCCGACTGGTCGGCGCCCACCAGTCGGCGGTGCGCGCCTTCCTGCGTCGCACCCTGAGCGGCGGCTGGGGGGAGGCGGACGATGTGGCGCAGGAGACCTTCGTCTCCGCCTGGCAGGCCTTGCCCCGGCTGCGCGACGATCAGGGGTTCCGCGCCTGGCTGCTGGGCATCGCCTGGCGGCGGGCGCAGGACCGGATTCGGCAGGCGCGCCGGGGCGCGGCGCGGGATCAGGCCTGGCTGGAGATGACACCGGCCGTGGACGGCGCTTCGCCCGCCGATCGCCTGGCCGTGCGTCAGGCCCTGGCCGATCTGCCGCCGGACGTGCGCGCCAGCGTCGCCCTGTGCCTGGCGGACGGATGGTCGCACGCCGAAGCGGCCCAGGCCCTGGGCTTGCCGTTGGGCACGGTGAAGTCCCATGTTGCGCGTGGACGGGCGCGTTTGCTCGTCGCGCTCGGAGGCTGTGATGACGCCTGAAGAGAAACTGGCCGCGCTTTTCGCAGCGGAAGCGCCGCCCGCGCGCGATCTGGCGTTCGAGGCGCGGGTGGCCGAGCGCATCGCCGCGCGGCGGGCGCTGGGCCGCAGCCTTGCCGCCGCACCTATGGCCGTGGCCGCCGCCGCGGCCCTTTGGGGGATCGGGCAGGCCGCCCCCGAGGCGTTCGCCATGTTTCGGCCGGACGTCCTGGCCGGATGGCTGACGGCGGCCGGGGCGGGGGCGGCGGGCCTGATCTGGCTGTCGCGGCGGTTCAGCGCAGCCTGATCGTCGCCTGAACCCCGAAGTGGTCGGACGGATATTCGCCGCCCGTGGCCACATCGCCGATGCGGGCGGCCGAGACAGGCGCGAAGGCCTCCCGTTCGGCGAAGATGTGGTCGATTACCCGGTTCGGATGACCCTTGGCCGGATTCAGGGTCGTATCGGTCGAGTTCGACGGCAGGGCGCTGAAGAAGCGGGCGCCGGTCAGGGTCGCCAGGCCGGCGTCCGACTGCTGGGCGTTGAAATCGCCCATGACCACGAGGGGCGTCCCGTCCTGAGGCAGCCAGGACAGAAGGTCGGCGATCTGGCGCGCGCGGACCGCCTGGGCGTCCTGTTGCCAGGCCAGATGGGTGTCGACGATATCGATGAGACGGCCGTGGGCCTGAACGCGAACCCGAAGGGCGGTGCGGTAGTCGTCCAGCGGCTCCAGCTTGCGCGAGGCGTCCTCGACGATCGGCAGCCGGGTCAGTATGGCGTTGCCGTACCGACGCGGCGCGCCTTCCGGATCGGTCGAGACGAAGCGCACCTGGTAAGGCCGGTCTGGAGTGGAGATGGCCGCCGCCAGCGTATGGGCCTGGTTGGGCAGGCCGACGTTGGCGTCCTCGAGCACCTCCTGCAGGCCGATGACGTCGGCGTCGGCGGCCCGAAGCGAGGCGACCAGCAGCGGCTCGCGCGCCGCCCAGTCGCCCATATTGTGCCAGATGTTGAAGGTGACCAGACGCAGGAGCGGGTCAGCGGCAGGGCCGCCTGTCGCTACGGTTGCGCAGGCGGACAAGGGGACCAGGGGCATGGCCGCGAGCGGAAGAGCGGCGCGGATCAGATCGCGGCGGGTGGTCATGCGGTTCCTCCATTCCCCGATGTAACCGGTTTCACGAACCTTACGAACATTTCACCCCGGCGTCTGCATCCATGGGGACATCTGCCTGCCTCTTGTTCTCAGAAGCCCCGGACATCAGGCTCGGGGTCACAGGAAAACAGAGATCATTCCCATGGAACTGACGCCTATCCTCATCGTCCTCATCATCTTCTCCTCGATCGTGGCGATCATCCTCGGCCCCGGCTATTTCAAGAGCCGCGAGAAACAGGCCATGCAGGAGATCGTTCGGGCCGCCATCGACAAGGGCGAGCCGATGCCGCCGGAAATGATCGACGCCCTGACCAAGGAGGCCAAGTCGCGCATTCCGTCGGCGGCTCGCGACCTGCGCGTCGGCGTCATTCTGGTGGCGGTCAGCATCGGCATCGCCCTGTTCGGCTACGCCTTCAGCTTTGTCGGCGGCATCGAGGAAGCGAAGGCCGTCTATCCGATCGTCGGCATGGGTGCGATCCCGGGCGCCGTGGGCGTGGCCTTCATCATCCTGAGCTTCTTCAACAAGAACAAGGACTGAGGGCGGTCTGACGCCGGGGGAAATCAGATGTCCCTATCCTTGAAGGACAGGCACGACGTGGAGCTGGCCGCCCTGGCGGCGGCCGGCGGGCGACGGGAGTTCGGCGAACTGGTCCGTCGTCACGGTACGGCGGTCCGGGGCCTGCTGCGCCGCATGGGCGCCCAGGCCAGCGAGGCGGACGACGTGGCCCAGGACGCCTTCATCGCGGCGTTTCAGCGGTGCGGCGAGTTCCGGGGCGAAGGTCCCTTCGCCGCCTGGGTCAAGCGGATCGCCGCGCGGCTGTATCTGAAGCGGCGGGCCCGCGAGGCCCGCTATGTGGACGAGGTCGCGATCGAGGAGGCGGTCGCGCCGGTCGACACGCCGGGCCGACTGGACCTGGACGAGGCGCTGAAGACGCTATCGGAGGTGGAACGCATCTGCGTCAGCTTGTGTCACGGCGCCGGCATGTCACAGCCGGAAATCGCCGCCGCCATGAATCTGCCGCTTGGAACGGTGAAGTCTCATGTCAAACGTGGTCTGGATAAACTCCGCGCCCGGCTTGCGCCGGAACCGAACGGAAGGGCGGCTCATGTCGGATGAATTCGATCCCGGGATCGAGCGACTGTTCGCGCAGACGCCCGCCATGCCCGACGCCGAACTGTTCGCCGCCCGCGTCGAGCAGCGGCTGAACAAGGGGTCCGCCCTGCGCGCCCTGGCTTTGACCGCCGCCGGGGTGGTGGGGGGCACCATCGCGGTTCGGGAATCTCTGGGCGTCAACTTCCACTTCCGCCCGTCCGGGGCGGACCCGGTCGCCGAGGCGTCGCAGAACGCGGCGAGCGGGGCCGGAGACCTGATCCAGGGCGTTCTGGGCCAGTGGGGCATGGCGGATGCGGCGCAGTCGCTCTTGCCTGCCGGGTCCCTGGGCGGCATGCAACTGTTCTGGATCACGGCGGCGGTGGTGATCGGTCTGGCCGCCGTCGGGGTCGTGCGACTGTCGCAGGAGGCCTGAGTTGTCGAGCCAGAAGCAGGAAAGCGTCCGCCGTCTGGCGGCGCCGGACATCACCGGGCGCAAGGGTGGGGATCCTATTGTCTGCCTGACCGCCTATGACGCGCCGACGGCGGCCCTGCTGGACGATCATTGCGACCTGCTGCTGGTCGGCGACAGCGTGGGGATGGTGGTTCACGGCCTGCCGAACACCGTCGGGGTGACGCTGGAGATGATGATCCTGCACGGCCAGGCGGTGATGCGGGGATCCCGTCGCGCCATGGTCGTGGTGGACATGCCGTTCGGGAGTTACGAGGGCGGCAAGGAACTGGCGTATGAGAACTGCGCCCGCGTCATGAAGGAAACGGGGGCACAGGCGGTGAAGCTGGAAAGCGGCCCGACCGTGCCGGAGACCATCGCCTATCTGGTTCAGCGCGGCATTCCGGTGATGGGCCATGTCGGCCTGCGTCCGCAGGCGGTGCTGACCGAGGGCGCCTTCAAGGCCAAGGGGCGCAATGACGAGGAGCGGCTGAGGGTCATCGCCGAAGCCGAAGCCACGGCCGACGCCGGGGCCTTCGCGATCGTGGTCGAGGGGACCGCCGAGCCCGTCGCGCGCGAGATCACCGCCGTCATCGACAAGCCGACGATCGGCATCGGGGCGTCGGCCGCCTGCGACGGCCAGATCCTCGTCACGCCGGACATGCTGGGCCTGTTCGACTGGACGCCCAAGTTCGTGCGCCGCTACGCCGACCAGCGCACGGAGATCAACGACGCGGTGGCGCGGTACGCGGCCGATGTGAAGGCCCGCCGTTTTCCTGCCGAAGTCGAGACCTACTTCTCGAAAAAGCCGGTCGAGTCCTGACCACCGCATTGCGGTCGGTCGGTCGCTCTTGGGGGTTCCTCTCGCGGGGCTAACCCACTAGGGTCGCGCCGGTTTTGCCAGGCAGATTTGGGGCGACGTTTCGTGGTTGATGTCTTCGAGCAGGTCGAGGAGGAGCTCCGCTCCGACCGCTACAAGCGCTTGTTCCGCACCTGGGGGCCCGTCGTGGCCGGGGTCCTGGTGATCGCCCTGGTCGCCGCTCTGGGCTGGTGGGGCTGGGATTCGTGGCAAACCAGCCGCGCCGCCAAGGGCTCCGTCGCCTATGCGCGCGGCATCGAGGCGCTTCAGGCCGGCAATGCGGCCGGCGCCCGCGCCGCCTTCGTCGAAGCCGCCGAGCAGGGTAACGGCGCCTACAAGGCCCTGTCCCTGAATCAGCAGGCCGGTCTGGCCCTGTCCGAGAACAAGGACCAGGAGGCCATCCGCCTGTTTGACGAGGCGGCGAAGGCCGCCGGTGATCCGTTGCTGGCGGATGTGGCCCGGCTGAAGGCCGCCTGGATCCTGATGGACCAGCCGAATGCGCCGCTGGCGGACATCGAAGCCCGTCTGAGCCCCCTGGCCGAAGAGAACCGTCCGCTGCGGCCCTTCGCCCAGCAGGCCATCGCCATGGCGCGCCTGGCCAACGGCAAGCCCGCCGAGGCGCGCGCCGCCCTGGTGCAACTGACGCTGGGTCAGGACGTGCCGGACGTGGTGCGCCAGACATCCCAGACCGCGATCGACGCCATCGACAGCGGCATTCTGGGGAACCTCAACGACATCCTGGCGGCCCAGCGTAATCTGCCGGCGCCGGCGGCTCCCGTCGCGCCTCCGGCCATGGCGGCGCCCGCCCAATGACGACCGTTTCCCGAAAGACCTCCATGAAGCGTGCATTGACGGTCGCCCTGACCTGCGGCCTGGCCCTTACCGTCGCCTCCTGCGCGGCGCAGCGTCGTCTCCTGCCGTTCGGCCTGGGCGGTGGCGAGGAAAAGGGCTCGGTCGCCACCGAGGGCCAGCGCGTGTCGGTGCTGACGTTCGATCAGCAACTGGCCCCGTCAGCGGCGCTTTCCGGACGTGATTTCTTCCTGCCGGGTCCCCAGGCTGCGTCTTCGTGGCCATCTCCTGGCGGAACGGCGGAGAATTCGGTCGAGCATGTGATCGCCGCGCCGGAGTTTTCGATCGCGTGGAAGCGGAACATCGGCTCCGGCTCGGGCAAGACCCGCCAGGTGATGGCGCCCGTGGTCGCCGACGGCGGCCGGGTGTTCGTCATGGACGGCGAGTCGACCGTCACAGCCGTGGACGCCCAATCGGGCGCGGTGGTGTGGAAGGCCGACGTCCGTCCCGATGAGCGTGAACGCGGCCAACGCCGTCTGGGCATCCTGCCGGGCGGCTCCCGTCCCGCGAGCGGCGGCTTCGGCGGCGGCGTGGCGGTAGGCGGCGGGCGCGTCTTCGTCGCGTCCGGCTATCGCTCCATGTCGGCGCTGGACGCGGCGACGGGCGCGGTGGTGTGGAGCGTCAATGTCGACTCGCCGATCCACGGCGCGCCGACCGTCGCCGGTTCGCGCGTTTTCGTCGTCGATATCGACAATCAGCTTTTCGCCTTCGATGCCGCGACCGGTGAGCAGGACTGGTCATATCGGGGCATCAGTGAGCCGGCCCGCATCATGCGCGCCTCGTCTCCGGCGGTGGTCGGCGACACCCTGGTCGCGCCGTTTTCGTCGGGCGAGGTGGTGGCGTTGCGGGCGACGACCGGTCAGCCGGTCTGGCAGCAGGTCCTGTCGCGCACCAGCCGCACCAGCGCCCTGTCCGAACTGCGCGACATCGCCGGGCGGCCCGTGATCAGCCGGGGCTTCGTCTATGCGGTCAGCCATTCGGGCGTGATGCAGTCCATGGACATCCGCACCGGCCAGCCGCGCTGGTCCGTGCCGGTCGCCGGGGTCAACGCGCCCCTGCCGGCAGGCGACGTGGTCTATGTGGTGTCCAAGTCGGGTGAACTGGTGCTGCTGAACCGCGAGACGGGAGCGGTCTACTGGACCAAGGACCTGAACGACGGGCGGGTCCGTCAGGAGGGCGGGTTCCTGGGCTTCTGGGACCGCACCGTACGGCCCGAGTGGTCCGGTCCGATCCTGGCCTCCAACCGGCTGGTTCTGGTCAATTCTGACGGCGAGGCCGTCGGCTTCGACCCGAAGACGGGCGCCCAGGTGGCCTCCGTTCGGCTGGGCGCGCCGGCCTATGTGGCTCCGTCCGCCTACAACGGCGCCCTCTACATCCTGACCGATCGCGGCGAGTTGGTCTGCCTGCGCTGACGCGCAGTTAGGCGACCCAGCCGATTCTGAGCTAGAAGGCCGACATGGCGTTGAAAGTGGCCATTGTCGGCCGGCCCAATGTGGGCAAATCCACCCTGTTCAACAGGCTGGTGGGAAAGCGGCTGGCCCTGGTCGATGACCGGCCGGGCGTGACTCGCGACCGCCGGTACGCCGACGGCAATATCGGCGATCTGGACCTGACGCTGATCGACACCGCCGGCTATGAGGATGTCGTCGACGACAGTCTGGAGGCCCGGATGCGCGAGCAGACCGAGGCCGCGCTGGAAGACGCCGACGTGCTGATGTTCATGATGGACGCCCGCGAAGGCGTGACGTCGCTGGACCGGATCTTCGCCGATCGTCTAAGGAAGCAGCCCAAGCCCGTCATCCTGCTGGCCAACAAGTCCGAGAGCCGTGAGAGCGGCGGCGGGGTCGGCGAGGCGCACGGTCTGGGCTTCGGCGAGCCGGTGGCGATTTCGGCCGAACACGGCGAGGGCATGGCCGATCTGTACGCCGCCCTGGTCGCGGCCAGCGCCGATATCTTCGTCGAGGAGATCGACGAGCCTGACAAGCCGATCCGCATCGCCATCATCGGCCGCCCGAACGCCGGGAAATCGACGCTGATCAACCGCCTGATCGGCGAGGATCGCCTGCTGACCGGTCCGGAGGCCGGAATCACCCGAGATTCGATCTCGGTCGACTGGGTCTATGAAGGCCAGAACATCCGGCTGGTGGACACCGCGGGGATGCGGCGCAAGGCGCGGGTTCAGGAGAAGCTGGAGAAGCTGTCGGTCGCCGACACCATCCGCGCCATCACCTTCGCCGAGGTGGTGGTCCTGATGATGGACAAGGACAACGCCTTCGACGTGCAGGACCTGCAACTGGCCGATCTGGTCGAGCGGGAAGGCCGGGCGCTGATCTATGTGGCGTCGAAGTGGGATCTGGAAGAGAACCCGCAGGCGCGCATGGCCGAGCTGAAGCGGATGGCCGACGACAAGCTGCCGCAGCTGAAGGGCTCGCCGTTCGTGGCCCTGTCGGCGCACAGCGGACGCGGCGTCGAGCGGCTGATGCCCGCGGTGCTGAAGGCCTATGAGACCTGGTCGGTCAAGGTGAAGACCAAGGACCTGAACGACTGGCTGTCGATGGCGACCCAGCGGCATCCGCCGCCCGCCGTCGACGGAAAGCGGATCAAGACCAAATATATGGCCCAGACCAAGGCCCGACCGCCGACCTTCGTGCTGTTCGCCAGCCGGGCGGCGTCCTTGCCGGATCACTATCTGCGCTATCTGACGAACTCCCTGCGCGAAAGCTTCGACCTGCCGGGCACGCCGATCCGTCTGACGATCAAGTCCAACTCGCCCAACCCCTATGCAGAGGGCGGGGCCAAGTCGGGGCCGGAACGGTACAAGGGCGACGCCAAGACGGCGCCGCGTCGCGTGCGCAAGGCCGAGAAGGAAGAGGCCCTGTCCAACCTGCCCGGCAAGGCGCTGGAGCAGAAGAAGACCCGTGTCGCCAAGCCCCGGATCATCGGCGCGGTGAAGGCCAGCGCCTCGAAGAAGGCGGGCAGCAGCGTGGCCGCTCCCAAGTCCGCACGCGGCGGGGCGCGGCAGGTCTCAAGATCGGGCCGCATCCGCAGCGGGCAGAAGGGCCCGGCCAAGCGGAAGTAGTCCGGCGTCAGACCAGGGCGGCGGCCGAAACCCCAGCGGACCATTCCTTGAAGCTGACCGTCAGGGGCGGCGTCAGATCGCCGCGCGCCAGTTCGACGATCAGCGGGGCGATCTCGGAGGGATGTGGCAGGGTCTCGGGGTCTTCGCCCGGAAAGGCCTGGGCGCGCATGGCCGTGCGCATGCGGCCGGGATCGACGATCGAGACGCGGACATTGGTGGTTTCGATTTCGTCGGCCCAGCATTTCATCAGGGCCTCGGCGCCGGCCTTGGTCGCGGCGTAGGCGCCCCAGAAGGCGCGTGGCGTGGTTGCCAGGCTGGAGGTCAGGTGGATGGCGCGGCCGGCGTCCGACATCCTCAGCAGCGGCTCCAGCGAGCGGATCAGGCGATAGACCGCCGTCAGGTTGGTCTTCTCGATCTTGGCGAAACCACGCGGTTCGGCGTGAGCCACGGGCGTCAGGCCCGCCGCGCCCAGGGTGGCCGCCGTATGCACCCAGACGTCCAGCCGTCCGAAGCGCTCGAAGATCGCGCCGCCCAGCCGGTCGATGCCGCCGCCGTCCACGAGATCGAACGGGACCAGGGTCGCGTGCTTGCCGGTGGCGGCGAAGATGGCGTCGTCCAGATCTTCCAGCCCACCCTGGGTGCGCGCCGTGGCGACGACATGAGCGCCGGCCTTGGCCAGGGCCAGTGCGCTCTCATAGCCGATGCCGCGCGACGCGCCGACGACCAGGGCGATGCGGTCTTTCAGGGGAAGCTGGGACATGGCGCCTGATAGCCCGCTGGACGCGGACGAGAAAGGTCGAAAGCTCAGTAACCGTCAGCCGGCTGCCACAGGCTGAAGCTCATGCCCTGGTCGTCGCAGCAGACGCACGACAGGCCGGTGGCGCTTTCGGCGGGAATGGCCGCCTTGCCGCCGAGGTCGGTTACGCGGGCGCATGCCGCCGCGATGTCATCGACCCGGAAATACAGGTTTGGATAGTCGCTCTTGCGTTCGACCTTGGTGAAGCCGAAGGGCGGCTGGCTGTCGCTCACATGGGCGTAGGTCGGCTTGGAGGCGTCGTCGTCGAACGACCAGCCGAACAGGGCGCCGAAAAAGGCGCGGGCCTTGGCGATGTCGACGGTGTCGAGGGTGAAGTAGCCGAGCTGGACCATGGTCCAGCTTAAGCGCTCACCAGCAGGGAAAGTTGCCTCGCCACCTGTTCACGGCCGCCTTCCTCGATTTCGCGGTCGGTCAGACGCGTCGGATAGTCGCCGGTGAAATAGTGGTCGGTGAATTGGGGCTGGGCGGCGTTCCGGCCGGTTTCGCCCATGGCGCGATAGAGGCCGTCGACGGACAGGAAGCCGAGGGTGTCGACCTCCAGATACTGGCGCATCTCCTCCATGGACTTGTTGGCGGCGATGAGCTGATCGCGCTCGGGCATGTCGATGCCGTAGAAGTCCGGATAGAGGATCGGCGGGCTGGCCGACCGCAGATGCACCTCGGTCGCGCCTGCGGCACGGACGGCCCGAACCAGCTTCACCGACGTCGTGCCGCGCACGATGGAATCATCGATCAGGACGACGCGCTTGCCCTCCAGCACGCCGCGATTGGGGCTGTGCTTCATGCGTACGCCCTTTTGCCGCGCGCCCTGGCTGGGCTGGATGAAGGTGCGGCCCAGATAGTGGCTGCGGATGATGCCCATTTCGTACGGAATGCCGCTTTCCTGGGCGTAGCCGAGGGCAGCGGGCACGCCGGAGTCCGGCACGGGGACCACGACGTCGGCCTCGACCGCATGTTCCAGCGCCAGGCCGCGGCCCATGCGTTTGCGCACGTCATAGACCGAGCGGCCGTTCACAACGCTGTCGGGGCGCGAGAAGTAGACATATTCGAACAGGCAGGGGCGAGCTGCCCGGGTCGGGAACGGCTTCAGCGAACGGAAGCCTTCGTGGTCGATGACGATGACCTCGCCGTTTTCCACATCGCGCTCGAAGGTCGCACCGATGGTGTCCAGGGCCGCCGTCTCGGACGCCAGGACCCAAGCGTCGCCCAGCCGACCCAGCACCAGGGGCCTGATGCCCAAGGGGTCGCGCGCGCCGATCATCTTGGTGCGGGTCTGGGCCACCAGGGCGTAGCCGCCTTCGATCCGCGCCAGGGCGTCGATGAAGCGATCGACGATCTTGGCCTTACGGCTGCGGGCGATCAGGTGGAGGATGACCTCGGAATCCGAGGTGGACTGGAAGATCGAACCCTCGCCGACCAATTGGTTCCGCAGATAGTGGAAGTTGGTCAGGTTGCCGTTGTGGGCGATGGCGATGCCGCCCTGGTCGAGGTCGGCGAACATCGGCTGGATGTTGCGCAGGAAGCTGCCGCCGGCGGTGGAGTAACGGGTGTGGCCGACCGCCGCGGGGCCCGGCATGCGTTCCGACAGGTCAGAGCCGCCGAAGGCCTCGCCGACCAGCCCCTGATGGCGCTCGGTATGGAACCGCTCGTCCTTCACGCTGGCGATGCCGCAGGCTTCCTGGCCTCGATGCTGGAGCGCATGCAGGCCCAGGGCGACGATGCTGGAAGCCTCGTCGTCGGAAGCCCCCCAGACGCCGCAGACGCCGCACTCCAGCCGGGGCCGATCGTCATCGGCCTCGCGATGATGTTCGCGATGGACGACGGGGTCCGAAATCACGTGGTCGAGGCTGCGCATCGTGGGGCTCCGATGACAGGCGGAATTCAGGGGGCGGCGGATGGCGGCGAAGTATTGTCTGATTGAGGTTTCGGCAAGGCGGTATCGTCGGAAAAACCTCGGCGAACGGAAGAATCGACGACCGGGGCCAGGGCGTCCGCGCCGCGACCTATGCCGGGCAGGACGGCCTGGATCGCGCGCGCCGCCCCGGCCGTGACCGGTTGCAGCCAGGCGTTGGTGAGCCACCCGGGGGTGCGTTCGCCGGGCAAGGCCGCGACGATGACCAGATGCACGGCGCCCAGCAGCACCAGGGCGCGCCCCGTGCCGATGACCGTGCCCAGACCGTGATCGAGGGCGCCGAGCTGGGGGCTGGTGCGGGCCTGTTTGGTGATCATCGCCCCAACGATCCGGATGCCGAAATAGAGGATCAGGAAGGTCAGGATGGCGGCGAAGATGGTTCCCGCCCAGTCGGGGTTCACCAGCGCCCGGCCGATTCGCGACGTCAGAGGCAGGCTGATGAGGGCCAGGATCGCCGCGAGGACGAAGCTGAGCAGGGTGACGATCTCGCGCGCGCCGCCGCGCACCCAGCCCGAGGCCGCAGAGGCCAGGATGACGATGATCGCCAATGCGTCGAAGCCGGTCACGGTCGTGGAGGTTCCTCAGCGGTTGGCCGGGACATCAATACCGGTTTTGCGAGATTCTATCGACCGCTTCCGTAAGCCGGGTGACGGTCGACAGATTCAGGTCGCCGCCCTTGGCCGCAAGGGGAGGGCAGAGGGCCTGGTCGAAGCCGAGTTTGCGGGCCTCGCGCAGGCGGGCCTCGGCCCGGCCGACGGCGCGCGCTTCGCCCGACAGGCTGATTTCACCGAAGACCACGCAGCCCTGTGGCAGGGGCATGTCGGTGGCCGAGCTGATCAGGGCGGCGGCGGCGGCGAGGTCGGCGGCAGGCTCGTTGACCCGCATTCCGCCGGCGACGTTCAGATAGACGTCGCGGTCTCCGAATCCGAGGCCGCAGCGCGCCTCCAGCACCGCCAGCACCATGGCCAGGCGGCCGGAATCCCAGCCGACGACCGCCCGGCGGGGCGTGCCGTAGGCGGACGGCGCGACAAGGGCCTGGATTTCGACCAGGACCGGCCGCGACCCCTCGATGCCGGCGAAGACGGCGGCTCCCGCCGCGCGCTCCTTGCCTTCGCCCAGAAAGAGCGCCGAGGGGTTGGCGACCTCCTTCAGGCCCGCATCGCCCATCTCGAACACCCCGATCTCGTCGGTGGCGCCGAAGCGGTTCTTGCCCGCGCGCAGGATGCGGAACGGATAGCCGCGCTCACCCTCGAAGGTCATGACGGCGTCGACCATGTGTTCGACCACGCGCGGGCCGGCGACCTGGCCGTCCTTGGTGACGTGGCCCACAAGCACCACAGCGACGCCCTGATTTTTGGCGAGCCGAACCAGTTCGCCGGCGCAGGCGCGGACCTGGACGATGGAGCCGGGGCCGCTGTCGTGGACGTCGGACCACAGGGTCTGAATAGAGTCGATGATGACGATGTCGAACCGCTCGCGCTTCAGCGTCGACAGGATTTCCCGCAGGGCCGTGGCCGAGGCCAGGTCGACCGGGGCATGAGCCAGACCCATGCGTTTGGCGCGGGCGCGGATCTGTTCGATGGCCTCTTCGCCCGAAATATAGGCCACGCGCGAACCGGCAAGGGCCGCACGGGCGCAGACATCCAGCAGCAGGGTGGACTTGCCGACGCCGGGGTCGCCGCTGAGCAGGATGGCGGAACCCGGGACCACGCCGCCGCCGCAGACGCGATCGAATTCGCCGACACCGGTTTTGATGCGCGGAGGCTCTGGCGTGTCGGACGCCAGGGTCTCGAAGCTGAGACCACGGCCCCGCGCGCCGCCGGCCGGCTTCAGGGCGCCGGGCGGGGCGCTGCGGCTTTCCTCGACGATGACGTTCCACTGGCCGCAAGCCGAGCATTGCCCGGCCCATTTGCCGTGCACGGCGCCGCACGCCTGGCATACGAAAATCGCGCTGTCCTTCGCCATATCGGCTTCCTAGCAGCAAGCGACCGGGCCCGCGCGGACGCAATCGAAGGCTGCGACCGATTTTGACGCCGAAAATGCGCGCCTTCCGGTTGAAACCGTCGTGAAGGCCGGTCCAGTATCGTCGTCATTCCAGTTTCAGGCCAGATTCCGAAAGACCGCCCCCATGACTGAAGCCAATCCGCCCGCCCTGGATCCCAACCTGGTCGCGAGGGTCAAGGGGATACTGATGCGGCCCCAGTCGGAGTGGCCGATCATCGACGACGAATTCGCCACGATCGGCGCCTTGATCCGCAACTACGCCGTGCCGCTGGCGGCGATCGGCCCCATCGCGGGGCTGATCAGCGGCGTCGCCTTCGGGGGGGGCGATTCGGTTGTGGGACTGCTGATCGCTGCGGTTCTCGGATACGGCCTGGCCTTGCTGATCGTCTTCGCCCTCGGCCTGATCATCGACGCCCTGGCGTCCAGCTTCGGGGGCGCGCCGAACCGGGTTCAGGCGATGAAGACCGCCGTCTATTCCTCGACGGCCGGCTGGGTCGGCGGCGTGGGACAGCTCGTGCCCGGTATCGGCTGGCTGTTGAGCCTGCTGGCCTCCTGCTACGGGGTCTATCTGCTGTATCTGGGCCTCAGGGCCGTGATGAAGAGCCCTCAGGACAAGGCGGTGCTGTACACGGTGATCGTCATCATCGCCCTGGTGGTCGCCAGCATGATCGCAGGCTTCATCATCGCCGGCGTGACGCTGGGACTGGTCGGCGGCGCGGTCGGCATGGCCGCGATCAGCAACCTGTAGGCGCGGGCATCAGCCCAGGTAGCGACGGGGCACGCGGGGCGTGATCGAGGTGATCAGCTCATAGCTGATCGTCCCGGCCGCCGTCGCGGCGTCGTCCAGCGGCCGGTTTGCCCCGAACAGTTCCGCGCGATCGCCGACCGCCGTGTCGGGCGCATCGGTCACATCAACGGCGATGACGTCCATCGACACCCGGCCGACGATGGGGCGAAGGCCGTCGTTCAGCCAGACCTGCCCAGAGCCGCGCCCGGTGTAGGATCTCAGCACGCCGTCGGCGTAGCCGGCGGCGACCGTCGCGATGCGGGTCGGACGATCGGGCTTGAAACCGCACGAATAGCCGACCGTCTCGCCCACCGGCACGTCGCGGACCTGGACGACTTCGGCCGAGAAGGTCGCCACGGCTGCGATGCGCGGGTCCGGCCGACCCTCCGGCCCTCCGCCATAGAGACAGACGCCTGGCCGCACCGCGTCGAAGCCGAAGTCGTCGCCGAGGAAACAGCCGCCCGAGTTGGCGAAGGACTTCGGGGTGTCCGGGTAGCGGTCGGCGATCCCCGCAAAGGTGTCGCGCTGTCGCCGGTTCATCGGGCTTTGGGGCTCGTCGGCGCAGGCCAGATGGCTCATCACCAGGGTCAGGCCTTCGGATGGATCAGGCGCGTTCTCCGGGCGGAAGCCGAGGCGGTTCATGCCCGTGTCGATCTGCAATCCCCAGGCGCCGCCGTTCGCCGCGGTCCAGGCCTGGAGCTGGCCCGGCTGATTGACGACCGGTCGCAGATCGGCGGCTTTCAGGTCCGCGATGACGTCACCGTGGCAGCCGTCGAGGACATAGATGATCGCTTCTGGGCCGAGCGCGGATCGCAGAGCCACGCCCTCGGCCGCCCGGGCGACAAAGAAGGTGCGCGCGCCTTCAGCGATCAGCCGGCGCGCGCAGGCGGCCGCGCCCAGGCCGTAGGAATCGGCCTTCACCACAGGATGGACGGGCCGGCCGCTGACGGCGGCGAGCGTGTGGTAGTTGCGGGCCAGGGCGTCGAGATCGACGGTGAGAACGGCGGGCGCTAGGTCGTAAAGGGCGGGGGAGGCGCTCATCCGCGCCTTATGCCGCATGTTTCGTGCCCGTCACGCCCAAAATTGCCGGGTCAGGCGAGAAAATCGACCTGAGCTGTATGGCTACTCCGGAATATCGCTGAAGGCGCTGAAGCCGCGCGCCAGGTTGCCGAACTTCACCGTGTCGTCGTGGAAGGCCAGTTTGACGATGCCGATGGGGCCGTGGCGCTGCTTGCCGATGACGACCTCGGCCGTGCCCTTCACCCGGTCCATGTCTTCCTGCCATTTGAGGTGCTCTTCGGAGCCCTCGCGGGGCTCGGCGCGACCCAGGTAGTAGCTCTCGCGATAGACGAACATGACGCAGTCGGCGTCCTGCTCGATCGAGCCGGATTCACGCAGGTCAGAAAGCTGAGGGCGCTTGTCGTCGCGCGACTCGACCTGGCGACTGAGCTGCGACAGGGCGATGATCGGGACGCCCAGTTCCTTGGCAAGGGCCTTCAGGCCGCCGGTGATCTCCGACACCTCCTGCACCCGGTTCTTCTGGCCGTTGCCCTCGCCGACCGTGACCAACTGCAGATAGTCGACGATGATCAGGTCCAGGCCGTGCTCCATGCGCTTCAGGCGTCGGGCGCGGGCGGCCAGCTTGGAGATCGACAGGCCGCCGGTGGCGTCGATGTAGAGGGGGCTCTCGCCGATTTCGATGGCGGCGTCGCGCACCTTGCCGAAGTCCGAGGCGTCGATCTCGCCCTTGCGCAGCTTGTCGGACGACACGCCCGAGGCGTCGGCCAGGATACGCATGGCCAGCTGTTCGGCGCTCATTTCCAGGGAGTAGAAGGCCACGACCCCGCCCGAAACGGTCTTGCGGCCCTCGGGCGTCGGCTCCCACCGATAGCTGCGCGCCACGTTGAAGGCGATGTTGGTGGCCAGGGCGGTCTTTCCCATCGAGGGACGGCCGGCGAGGATCAGCAGGTCGGAGGGATGCAGGCCGCCCAGTTTCTGGTCCAGATCATCCAGGCCGGTGGCCAGGCCCGCCAGTTTGCCGTCGCGCTGGTAGGCCTCGGCCGCCATCTGAACTGCGCCGGACAGGGCATTGGAAAAACTGACGAAGCCAGATGACGGCTGTCCGTTCTCGGCCAGCGAGTAGAGGGTCAGTTCGGCCTGTTCGATCTGGTCAATGGCGGCGCGTTCGGGGTCGGGCGCCTCCTTGATGATGTCGCCGCCGACGCGGATCAGTTCACGCCGCAGCGCCAGATCATAGACCACGCGGGCGTAGTCGGGGGCGTTGGCGCCGGGCGGCGCCCGATCCATCAGGTCTGCGAGATAGCGCAGACCGCCGAACTCGGCGAAGGCCGGATCCTGCTTGAACCGCTCCATCAGGATGGTCGGTTCGGCCAGCAGGCCCTGGCGAATGTGGTCCTCGATGGCGTCGTACAGACGCTGGTGGAACGGTTCGTAGAAATGGGTCCCGCGCAGCCGGTCGCTGAGCCGTTCGAACACGCCGTTGTCGAACATCAGCGCGCCTAGGAGCGCCTGCTCGGCCTCCAGGTTGTGGGGCATGGACGGCACGGCGACGGCGTCAGGGGAGAAGGGGGCGAAGGCGTTCATTTCGGTTAACGCCATAGCCGTTGCATGCTCCTGCGTCAGAGCCGGTCACGGAGATGAACGGGGACAGTTTCGCCGCGCTGTGGACCGTCCGGAATTCCCCTTTTCCGGACATCGGAAGCGGGGCTTCAGCGGCGAGGGCAGGGATAGTTGGCGACCGTCCAGTGACGGACGCCGTCCGCCACGGTCATGGTGCGGCGCTGGGCGGCCGGGATGGCGTTCAGATGGCCCAGGAACTGGCCGCTGTTGATGCTGATCTTCTCCGGCGGACAGGCGGCCGTGGGCCGCCCCGCGGCCATGTCGCGACGCATCGGCTCCAGCACCGCCGTGAAGGCGTTCTGCGATTCGCGCATCAGTCGGCGGGCGTCGGATCGCAGCAGGGCGGTGGGATTCATCGGGATGCGGTTCGCCGTGGTGACGAACTCCTCCAGCGTCATCGGCGGCGGTGAGGCCAGGGCGGCGCCGCTGAACGTCAGCAGGACGAGCGTAGAGGCGAGGAAGAGGCGACGCATCGGCGAGCTCCGAATATCCAGGACGCCAGCTCGGCCGTCCTCTCGCGGCCGAATCAAGGCCGGCAGGCCTGGAAAGAAAAAGGGCGCGTCCCGGAGGACGCGCCCTTGATCGTCTTCATCGAGCCGGAAGGGATCAGGCTTCGAAGCCCAGGCCTTCCTGTTGGCCGGCGCCGCCTTCGATCAGGTCCTGAGCGGCCTGTTCGGCGGCTTCGCGCTCGTCCGAGAACTGGGACGCGATGACGTCCTCGCCCTTGGCCTGACGCTCGGCTTCATCGGCCGAACGCGCGATGTTGATCTTGACCGTGGCGGAGACCTCGGCGTGCAGGCGTACCAGCACTTCGTGGACGCCCAGGGTCTTGATCGCGGTGTTCAGGACGACCTGCGACCGTTCGACCTTGCCGCCTTCGGCGCGGATGGCCTCGGCGACGTCGCGGCCGGCGACCGATCCGTACAGCTGGCCGGTTTCACCAGCCTGGCGGATCATGACGTAGGACTGACCGTCGATCTTGTCGGCGATCTTCTGGGCGTCGGCCTTGTTGCGGTCGTTGCGGGCCTCGATGGCCGCGCGATCCAGTTCGAACTTCTCCAAGTTCTTCGAGGTGGCGCGCAGCGCCTTCTCGCGGGGCAGGAGGAAGTTGCGGGCGAAGCCGTCCTTGACGGTGACGACGTCGCCGATGGCGCCGAGGTTCTCGACGCGTTCAAGCAGAACGACCTTCATCTTACTTCACCACATACGGCAGGAGGGCCAGATAGCGGGCGCGCTTGATGGCCTTGGCCAGTTCGCGCTGCTTCTTCTGAGAAACGGCGGTGATGCGCGAGGGCACGATCTTGCCGCGTTCGGAGATGTAACGCTGCAGCAGCTTCACATCCTTGTAGTCGATCTTCGGCGCACCTTCGCCCGAGAACGGGCAGACCTTGCGGCGACGATAGAACGGACGGCGCGGGCCGGCCGAGGGGTTCACCGGCGTGCCGGGGACGTTGTTGCGGGTGGCGTCAGTCATGATCCCGGCTCTCCTTACGCTTCGACGTCTTCGCGGGGACCGCGTTCACGCTCGCGCTCGCGCTCGCGTTCACGACGGGCCAGCAGCGGCGACAGCTCGAGGTCCAGTTCTTCGACGCGGACGGTCAGCCAGCGCAGGACGTCTTCGTTGATCGACAGCTGACGCTCGACCTCGGCCATGGCGGCCGGAGGGGCGTCGACGGCCAGCAGCGAGTAGTGCGCCTTGCGGTTCTTCTTGACCCGATAGGTCAGGTTGCGCAGGCCCCAGTACTCGATCTTGGCGACCGAACCGCCGCCGGCGACGATCAGGTCCTTGATGGTGTCGTTGAGGGCTTCGGCCTGTTGCGCGCTGATGTCCTGGCGCGTCATGACCGTGTGCTCGTAAAGAGCCATTCGTCATCTCCCTTGGCGGACGTCGGCGTGGACCGGCCGGGGAGCCGATTCACGATGGTTCCTGAGGCGGCGGGACGGACGGTTTCCGGCCCCTTTGGCGTTCCGCATCAGGACCGAAGCCCTGGAAAGCGGGCGCGTATAGGGGAAAAGGCCCGGACTGGCAAGGCCGGAGGCGCTGTTGGCAGCTGTCGAGAAGCCGGGCAGGCTGGCCGGGATGGAGACGCGGCGATGACCGATCAGAATGCAAGTCCGCCGGAGCGGCGCGGCCGCTGGTCGTTGATCGGTCCAGGCATCGTTGTGGCGGCGACGGGCGTGGGGGCCGGCGATCTGGTGGCGACCCTGATCGCCGGATCGCGCTTCGGCTACGCCCTGCTGTGGGCGGCGATAGTGGGGACGTTGCTGAAGATCGCCCTGGCCGAGGCCGTGGGGCGCTGGACCCTGGCCAGCGAGCGCACGGTGTTCGACGGCTGGTCCAGCCTGGGGCGGCCCCTGGTCGGTCGGCTGAACTGGGCGGGCCTGTATTTCGGGGTCTATGTCGTGGTCTGGGGCTTCGTCTACGGAGCGGCGGCCATGACCTCGACGGCCCTGCCGCTGGCGGCGTTGTTTCCCGTTCTGGACCTCAAGGCCTGGGGAATGCTCAGCGGCGTCGCGGGGCTGCTGTTCGTCTGGTTCGGCGGCTACGGCCTGTTCGAAAAGGTCATGACGGCCTTCGTCGGTCTGATGTTCGTGACGGTGGTGAGTCTGGCCGTCCTGGTCGCGCCGGACATTCCGAAGCTGCTGACCGGACTGTGGCCGGCGCTGCCGCAAGGGTCGCTGTTCTACACCCTGGGCCTCATCGGCGGGGTGGGCGGCACCATCACCATGGCGGCCTATGGCTATTGGTTGAACGCCAAGGGGTGGAAGGGCTCGGGCTGGATGGCGACCATGCGGCTGGACAACCGTGTCGCCTATCTGGTGACCGGCGTGTTCGTCATCGCCATGCTGATCGTCGGGGCGGAGTTGCTGCACGCCGCCGGCATCGCCTTGCAGGGCGGCGATCGCGGCCTGCTGGATCTGGACAAGGTGCTGCGTGAACGGTTCGGCGGCCCGGTTTCGGTTCTGTTTCTCGTCGGCTTCTGGGCGACCAGCTTTTCCAGCCTGCTGGGTGTCTGGCAGGGGGTCAGTCTGATGTTCACCGATTTCGTCACCCACGCGCGCGGCCGGGCCGGTGATCCGTCTGCGCGGAGCGAGCGCACCCGGTCGTTCCGCGCCTATGCCCTGTGGCTGACGTTTCCACCGATGATCCTGCTGTTCATGGACCGGCCGTTCGGCCTGATCGTCGCCTATGGCGTCCTGGGCGCGTTGTTCATGCCGTTCCTGGCGGGGACGCTGCTCTGGCTGCTGAACAGCGGGCGCGTGCCGGCTGAATGGCGCAGCGGGTGGCTGTCCAACCTGATGCTGGGCGCGGCGGCCGTTCTGTTCGCTGTCCTGGCGGGGCGCGAACTGATCGGACTGATGAGCTAAAGGCAGAAGGCGACGGCGTCCTGAAGCCAGACCGGGACGCCAAGTCTGAGCCACAGCCAGCCGCCCAGGACGGTGAGGGCGACTCCGCCGACCGCCAGCCAATGTGGCGCGCGCATCTTCATGCCGTCGCTCCGGCGGGCCGGGTCAGCGGCTGTTCACGGATCGGCAGATTGACGGCGGCGGCGAGGAAGGCGAGGGCGATCGAGGCGGCCCAGATCAGGTCGTAGGAGCCGAAGGCGTCGAACGCCAGGCCGCCGCCCCAGGCCCCAAAGAAGGCGCCGACCTGATGACTGAGGAAGACGATCCCGGCCAGGGCCGACAGATGGCGCACGCCATAAATCATGCCGATCAGACCGTTGGTCAGCGGGACGGTCCCCAGCCACAGGAAGCCGAAGGCCGAGGCGAACATCAGGGCGCTGACCGGCGTCAGGGGGACCAACAGGAAGGCGATGATGATGACGCCACGCAGGGCGTAGAGCAGGGCCAGCAGCGCCTTCTTCGAGCCCCTGGAGCCCCACAGGCCCCACAGCCACGACCCGGCGATGTTGAACAGCCCGATCAGAGCCAGGGCCGCCGCGCCGATGCCGGCCGAGAGGCCGCCGTCGCGGATATAGCCCGGCAGATAGGTGCCGACGAAGGCGATGTGGAAGCCGCAGACGAAGAAGCCGGCGTTCAGGCACCAGAAGCTGGGGTGGGCGAAGGCTTCC
This sequence comes from Brevundimonas sp. VNH65, assembly GCF_049445955.1. Taxonomy (NCBI): domain Bacteria; kingdom Pseudomonadati; phylum Pseudomonadota; class Alphaproteobacteria; order Caulobacterales; family Caulobacteraceae; genus Brevundimonas; species Brevundimonas sp. VNH65. Next base: position 761,866 of record NZ_JBMSDX010000001.1, read on the forward strand.
TTCAGCGCCTGCTTCAGCGGCGGGCCGTCGGCCGCTGTCGCGGCAGGGGGGCGGCCTGACACAGCCGGAGCCAGGGCGACGATGATCGCGATCAGCCCCGCCAGGGCCAGCAGGGCGCCGCGCCAGTCCAGGGCGTCGATCAGGCCTTGAGCCGCCGGCACGACCAGGAACTGGCCCAGAGATCCGCCGGCTGTGACGACGCCGAAGGCCATTGTCCGCTTCTCGGGCGGCACGGCGCGGCCGACGGCGCCCATCATGACCACGAAGGTGATCCCGGTCATCGACAAGCCGACCAACAGGCCCAGTCCGATCATCACGCCAGCGGCGCTGGCCGCTGTGGCCGCGACGATCAGGCCCAGGACGTAGACGGCCGCGCCGACGACCGCCACGCGCCCCGCGCCATGCTTGTCGGCATAGGCGCCGATGAAGGGCTGGGCCAGGCCGAACAGCAGGTTCTGGATCGCCAGGGTCAGGCCGAACATCTGGCGGCCGATCTCCAGATCGAGGCTCAGCGGCGTGAGAAACAGGCCGAAGGCCTGCCGAACGCCCATCGCAAGGGTGACGATCGCGGCGCCGGCGGCGACCATGATCCAGGCCCGGCGGGACAGGGCGGGCGCGGTGTCAGACAAGACGTTCGACCTCGCGCAGCAGGGCGATCAGTTGGTTTCGACGGGTGCCCAGAATGTTGGAGACGCCGGTCTGGGCCCTGGTCCACGCGGGGGTCGCTTCAGCCAGCAGGGCTCGACCCTCTTTGGTCAGGGTCAGGTGCTGACCGCGCAACCCTTCGACCTTGCCGGACGTCAGGGCGCCGGAGCGGATCAGGGGCTGAACGATGCGCCACAGGCCGCTTTTCTCGTGCGCTGTCGCTTCGGCCAGCTCGGCGAGCGTGGGCGTGTTCAGGGCGGCCACGGTCCGAAGGACGCTGAACTGGGTCACGGTGACGCCTGTGGGGGCCAAGGCCTCATCATAGGCGCGGGTCAGGGCGCGGGACGCTCTTCGCAGCCGAGCGCAGACGCAGGGCTGGTTGTCGGAAAGTGATGTTGCTTGCGTCATTGCATATGCAATATTGTTTTCGGATCAGACTGACAAGGCCGGTCGCGGTCGGGTCGCGGGAGGATGACTTGCCCTCGCGTCGGCTTGGGCCTACCCCTCGCGCCCGGAATCAACGGCGTCAGGACGATTTTCATGACCCTCGCACTCCTGTTTCCCGGACAGGGTAGTCAATCGGTCGGCATGGGCGCGGCCCTGGCCGACGCCTTCCCCAGCGCGCGCGAAGTCTTCGCCGAGGTGGACGACGCCCTGGGGCAGAAGCTGTCGATGCTGATGCGCGAGGGGCCCGAAGATCAGCTGACCTTGACCGAGAACGCCCAACCCGCGCTGATGGCTGTGTCGCTGGCGGCGATCCGGGCGTTAGGGGCGGAATTCGGCGTCGATGTGTCGAGGGCCGGCTTTGTCGCGGGCCACTCCCTGGGCGAGTACTCGGCCCTGGCGGCGGCGGGCGCCCTGAGCATCGGGGATACGGCCCGGCTGCTGAAATTGCGCGGGCAGGCCATGCAGCGCGCCGTTCCGGTGGGGCAGGGGGCCATGGCCTCCCTGATCGGCCCGAAGACCGATCTGGCGCTCGCCGAAGCCGCCGCTGTGGCCGGGGCTGAGGTCGGCGTCTGTGTCGTGGCCAATGACAACAACGCCGGCAACATCGTCATCTCCGGCGAGAAGGGGGCCGTGGATCGGGCGATCGAAAAGGCCAAGGAACTCGGCGCGCGGGCGATCCCCCTGAACGTCTCGGCGCCCTTCCATTGCCCGCTGATGCAGCCGGCCGCCGATGAGATGGCTGTCGCTCTGGCCGATGCGAAGATCGTCGCGCCGCTCGTGCCGGTGGTCGCCAATGTCACCGCCCGGCCGGAGAGCGATCCGGAAGCGATCCGTCGCCTGCTGGTCGAGCAGGTCACCGGGCGGGTTCGCTGGCGCGAATCGATGGAATGGCTGGCGACTGAAGGAGCGGTGACCCGTTTCGCCGAGGTCGGCTCGGGCAAGGTGCTGACCGGTATGGCCAAGCGCATCGCGCCGGACGTGGAAAGCATGCCGTTGAACACGCCGGAAGATCTTGAGGCGTTCGCGAAGGGGCTCTGAATATCCGGCGAAAGCCGGATCCGGTTCTCTGGGCGACGAGCATATGAGTTTGCGCAGGAGCGGCGATCCCGGCCATCCTGCGTATGAAAGCACTGGGTCCCGGCTTTCGCCGGGATGAGCGGAGGATGAAATGTTCAATCTCACCGGCAAGACCGCCCTCGTGACCGGGGCGACCGGCGGCATCGGCGGGGCGATCGCCCGGGCGCTGCATGCCCAGGGCGCGACCGTGGTGCTGTCCGGCACGCGCGAAGCGGTGCTCCAGGAGATCGCTTCCGAATTGGGTGAGCGCGCCTTCGTGGCCGCCGCCAACCTGTCGGACGCCGAATCCGTCGACGGGCTGATCGGTCGGGCGGAAGAGGCGGCAGGCGCGCCGCTGGACATCCTGGTGGCCAACGCCGGCATCACCAAGGACGGTCTTCTGATGCGAATGAAGGACGACGACTTCGAGCAGGTCATCAAGGTCAATCTGGAAAGCTATTTCCGCCTGACCCGCGCGGCCATGAAGGGGATGATGAAACGCCGCGCCGGCCGCATCATCGGCGTGACCTCGGTGGTCGGCGTCACGGGCAACCCCGGTCAGACCAACTATTCGGCCTCCAAGGCCGGGATGATCGGCTTTTCCAAGTCGCTGGCCCAGGAGGTCGGCAGCCGGGGAATCACCGTCAACTGCATCGCGCCGGGCTTCATCGCCTCGCCGATGACCGATGTGCTGAACGATCAGCAGCGCGAGACCATCCTGACCAAGATCCCGGCCGGGCGTCTGGGCGCGGGCGAGGAGATCGCCGCCGCCGCCGTCTATCTGGCGTCGGACGAGGCCGCCTATGTGACGGGCCAGACCCTGCATGTGAACGGCGGTATGGCGATGATCTGAGACGGGGTGTGAACGCAACGACCGCGCCGTCGCGGCGTTCACGACCTGCAACAGGCTATTTCAACCCACGGCGGCTGTGCTAAACGCGGCCTCAACGGCGGGTGAAACCGCCGCCGGGGGCTTGCGCCGCCGACCTTGCCGTCATACGGCAGTGATTGAGAAAACCGCCGCCGTTGCGGCATCAGAAGGCAGAGACACCATGTCCGACATCCTCGAACGCGTCCGCAAGATCGTGATCGAACATCTGGACGCCGATCCGGGCAAGGTCACGGAAAAGGCTTCCTTCATCGACGACCTGGGCGCTGACTCGCTCGACAACGTCGAACTGGTCATGGCCTTCGAAGAAGAATTCGACATCGAAATTCCGGACGACGCCGCCGAGCACATCCAGACGGTCGGCGACGCCGTGAAGTTCATCACCGAGAAGACCGCGGGCTAAGCCCGTCGTCAGATCGACGTCACATGATGGCCGCCCGGCCTTCCCTAGCGGAAGGGCTCGGCGGCCATTATTGTTTCTGGTCTTGAGTTAACGGGAGCGCGATTCATGCGGCGCGTCGTCGTCACGGGGCTTGGCCTCGTCACCCCCTTGGGCTGGGGCGTGGAACACAGCTGGAAGGGCATCGTCGAGGGGCGTTCGGGCATCGGTCCGATCACCGGCTTCGACACCACCGGCTATGGCTGCACCATCGCCGGCGAGGTGCCCTCGGTCGACGGGCGCGGCGGCGGCGGCCCTGATGTTCCGGGCAGTTTCGACCCCGACCTGATCATGTCGGCCAAGGACCGGAAGCGCGTAGACGACTTCATCCTGTACGGCATCGCCGCCGCCGATGAGGCGCTGAAGGACGCGGGCTGGACGCCGGAGACCGATGAGGACAAGGAAGCGACCGGGGTCATGATCGGCTCCGGCATCGGCGGCCTTGGCCCCATCGCCGACACCGCCATCGTGCTGAAGGAACAGGGGCCGCGCCGCGTCAGTCCGTTCTTCATCACCTCCGCCCTGATCAATCTGGTCTCGGGGCAGGTGTCGATACGGCATGGGCTCAAGGGCCCGAATCACTCGGTCGTCACCGCCTGCGCCACCGGCGCCCACGCTATCGGCGATGCGGCCCGGATGATCTCGCTGGGCGACGCCGACGTCATGGTCGCGGGCGGCGCCGAGGGTTCGATCGTGCCGATCGGCATCGCCGGGTTCCTGGCGTGCAAGGCTCTGTGCACGGCCTACAACGACACGCCGGAGAAGGCGTCGCGCCCCTATGATCGGGGCCACGCCGGCTTCATCATGGGCGAGGGCGCGGGTGTCGTGGTGCTGGAGGAATACGAGCACGCCAGGGCGCGCGGGGCGAAAATCTACGCCGAGGTCGTGGGCTACGGCATGAGCGGCGACGCCTATCACATCACCGCGCCGTCCGAAGACGGTGAGGGTGGTCTGCGGGCCATGAAGGCGGCGCTGAAGCGGGCCGGATTGCAGCCGACGGACATCGATTACGTCAACACGCACGGCACCTCGACCATGGCCGACTGGATCGAGCTGAAGGCCGTCGAGGGCCTGATGGGCGACCACGCCCCGAACGTCTCGGTGTCCTCGACCAAGTCGATGACGGGGCATCTGCTGGGGGCCGCCGGCGCCATTGAGGCGGTGTTCAGCATCCTGGCCATCCGCGACCAGGTCGTGCCGCCGACGATCAACCTGGATGACCCGGAACATGAAACCGCCATCGATCTGGTCGCCCATACGGCGCGGCCCCGGACGATCGACGTGGCCATGTCCAACAGCTTCGGCTTCGGCGGCACAAACGCCTCGGTGATCTTCAAGAAGGTCGATTGATGACCAAGGCGCCGCGCCCGCCCCGCACGTCCGCCGCGCCGGGCGCCCGACGGGCGCGATCGGGGTTGATGGTCGCCCTGCTGGCGGCCTTCGGCACCTTCAGCCTGTTCCTGATCGCCGCCCTGGCCTGGGGCTGGAGCGTCTATTACGCGCCGGGGCCGTCGGCCCGCAGCGGCGACGCGACCATCGTCACCCTGCCGTCCGGTTCGGGCGTCTCGGCCATCGCGGCGACGCTGAAGGAGGCGGGCGTCATCCGGTCGATCGACATGTTCAAGGCGGCGGCGACCCTGACCGGGGCCGACCGGCGTCTGCGCGCCGGCGAATACCAGGTCGACAGCCGCACCTCCCTGCGCGGCGTGCTGAAGTTGCTGACCGACGGCCGTGTCGTGCGCCACTATGTGACCATCCCCGAAGGCTGGTCGTCGGCTCAGGCCGTGGATATCCTGAACGCCAAGGACATCCTGACCGGCGCGGTTCAGGTTCCGGAAGAAGGGAGCCTGTGGCCCGACACCTATGAGGTGTCGCGCGGAGAGAGCCGCGCCGCCGTCATTGCGCGCATGCAGGCCGCCATGGACCGCAATCTGGAGAGCCTGTGGGCGCAGCGCAGTCCCATGACCGTCGTCCGCTCGCCGGAAGAGGCGATCATTCTGGCCTCCATCGTGGAGAAGGAGACCGGAGTCGCCGCCGAGCGCCCGCGCGTGGCCGCCGTCTTTTCCAATCGCATTCGATTGGGCATGCGGCTGGAGAGCGATCCGACCATCGTCTACGGCCTGACCAAGGGGCGGCCGCTGGGGCGCGGCATCCGGCAGTCCGAACTGGCGCGCGACACGGGCTACAACACCTATCTGATCTCCGGCCTGCCGCCGACGGCCATCGCCAATCCCGGCAAGGACGCCATCGCCGCCGTCCTCAACCCGCCGCGCAGCGAAGACCTGTTCTTCGTCGCCGACGGCACGGGAGGCCACGCCTTCGCCAGCACCTTCGACGAGCACCTGGCCAATGTCGCCCGCTGGCGCGAGATCGAACGGCAGAGGGCGGGGGCGACGCCGGGGGCCGCAGCGCCGGCCGTCCCGCCGGTTCAGGCGCCGCCGCCGGATGCACCGGCGCAGGGCGAGGCGATCATCACCCTGAACACGCCCGCAGGCGGGCGCTAGGATGTCGTCGCGCCTCTCGGGCATGACCGGGTTCGCGCGGGCGGACGGAGCGGCCGAAGGCTGGACGTGGTCGGTTGAAGCGCGGTCGGTGAACGGCCGGTCTCTCGAAGTCCGCTTTCGCGGGCCGCCGGGATTTGATGGACTGGAGCGCACGGCGAAAAGGTCGGCGCAGGCGCGTTTGCATCGCGGACAGGTTAATCTGGGGCTGCAGGCCCGGCGCGCCGCGTCGGGCGGCGCGGACATCCGCATCGATGAGGGCCTGCTGGACCGGTACCTCGAACTGGCCAATCATCTGGCGGAGCGCGGCGCCGTGCCTCCGTCGGCGGATGGTCTGCTCGCCCTGCGCGGCGTGGTCGAGGCCGGTGAGGATGATCTCGATACCGAGGCCCGCGAGCGGCTGGAAATGGCCATGGCCGAGACGCTGGACCAGGCCCTTGCAGCCCTGAAGACGTCACGCGACGCCGAAGGCGCGGCCCTGGCGCCCGTCATCGTCGGCTTCATTGACCGGATCGAGACTCTGACCGCTCAGGCCGAGACGGAAGCCGGGACCCAGGTCGAGGCGATCCGGGCGCGATTCGCCCGCCGCATGGCGGAACTGGCGCCCGAGGCGCCCGGTCTGGACGAGCGGATCGTGCTGGAGGCCGCCGCCCTGGCGACCAAGGCCGACGTGCGCGAGGAACTGGACCGGCTGACGGCTCACGTCGCCTCTGCGCGGGCCCTGTTGCAGCAAGCCCCCGCCGGACGAAAACTCGACTTCCTGATGCAGGAATTCATGAGGGAGGCGAACACCCTCTGTTCGAAATCGGCTACCACCGCGCTCACGGGAATCGGCCTGGAGCTGAAGGCCGTCATCGAGCAACTGCGCGAACAGGTTCAGAATGTCGAATGAGCGTACGCCCCGCCGTGGCGTCCTGCTGATCGTGGCCAGCCCTTCGGGCGCGGGCAAGACGTCGTTGTGCCGCCGCCTGATGGCGGACCACAAGAACCTAGAGCTGTCGGTCTCCATGACCACGCGCGGCATCCGGCCGGGCGAGGTGGACGGCCGCGACTACAACTTCGTCAGCCGTGAAGAGTTCGACCGACTGGTCGCCGCCGACGCATTTCTCGAATGGGCCGATGTCCACGGCAATTGTTACGGCTCCCCGCGCGCGCCGGTGGACCGCGCCTTGGCCGAAGGGCGGGACGTTCTGTTCGACATCGACTGGCAGGGCGCGCGCGATGTGGCGGAGAAATGCCCCGGCGACGCCGTGCGGGTCTTCATCCTGCCCCCAAGCCTGGCCGAATTGCGTCGTCGCCTCGTCACGCGGTCTCAGGACTCCGAGGATGTGATCGAGCGCCGGGTTGCCAACGCCAAGGGCGAAATCGAGCATTGCGGCGAGTTCGATTACATCCTGGTCAATGAGGATTTCGACCGATCCTACGCCGATCTGGCGCACGTCTATCATGCGGAACGCACGCGTCGCGAGCGCAACCTGTGGGTCGACGACTACAAGGCGGCTCTGCTGCGAGAGGTGGTCTGAGGACGCTCTTCCCCTTCCTCCACGGAAGGATTCACGAAATCTTGGCCGTTGGTCCCGTACGCGTTCTGGCGTGAGGGTAATCATGCGTTTTCCGGACGACGCCGCGCCGCACCTGAGCATCAGCGCCAGGGAGCGCGCTCGCCAGATTCCGGTTCGTGTCTTTCTGGCCGGGCTGATGGCTGCGGCTCTGCATCAGGTCGGGCTGGGCGCCTGGATGGGGGCGTGGGCCGCCGCGTTCCTTGCGGTTCAGGGATTCGAGATCTGGGCGCTGGCGCCCTTCCGAAAGCATATGGAGACGGTCGGCCGCGCGCGCGGCGTCTGTGCGATAGCCTCGACCACACTGATGGCCCTGTTGCATGCAGCGGTCGCCCTTGTGATCTGGGCCGTCGGGGACGCCGTGCCCGCCACGCTCGCGGTGATGATCCTGGCGGGCGGCCTGCTGACCAATGTCGCCTCGGGCATCGGTTCGCGAGCCGTGTTCCTTATCGGTGGCGGGCCTTATCTCGCCGCTATCGCCCTGATGCCCGTGATCAAGGCGGTGGACGGCGATTTCGCCGATGTGGCGCTGATGACCGGATGCGGCCTGCTGTTCGTGGGCGCCATCCTGAACGTCTATGGTCGTGTCTACGGGGCCCGTCGGGCGGAGCTCGACGCGCGAACCTCGGCCGAGGAGCGGCTGGAGCAGGCCCAAGCCGCGATGGCGGATCGCGCCGCCATGGCCGCCATCGTCAGCCACGAACTCCGCACCCCCGTCAGCGCCATCCTCGCCGGCGCCCATGTGATCCGGCAGAGCGAGACCCCCGACCGGATTCCTGAAACCGCCGATCTGATCATCGACGCCGGTCGTCTGATGACGGGAATGCTCAACGACCTGCTGGACCATTCCAAGATGGAAGCCGGAGCGATGTCGTTCGAAAGTCGGGATTTCGAACTGAACGGCTTCCTGCGTGAGGCGGCCCAGTTCTGGGCCGCGCCGGCCCAGGAGAAGGGTCTGACCCTTATCAGCCCGTCGATGGGAGAGCCGATCTGGCTGCGGGGAGACCCGTTCCGTCTGCGCCAGATCATCAACAACCTGATCTCCAATGCGATCAAGTTCACCGCTGAGGGCGAGGTCCGGCTGGACGCAGATCTGGGTGACGGCGGGGCCGGGATGCGCCGCCTGACGCTGACGGTGGCCGATCAGGGCCGCGGCATCGCGCCGGAGGCGATGCAGCGCTTGTTTTCGCCCTTCGCCCAGGGCTCGGCCGAAGTCGCCCGGACTTATGGCGGGACGGGACTGGGGCTGACGGTGAGCCGGGATCTGGCGCGCGCCATGGGCGGCGACCTGACCGCCGCGAGCGAGGAGGGGCGAGGCGCCGTCTTCTCCCTGTCGCTGGTCCTGCCGGAAGGCGTGCCGGTGGAGGCGACCGACGACGAGGTCATGGCGCCCGCGCCGGAGCGACGCCTGAAGATTCTTGCGGTCGACGACCATGAGATCAACCGCCGCACCCTTGCTCTGGTGCTACAGCCACTGGATGTCGATCTGTCCATGGCGTCCGACGGCCATCTGGCGCTGGATCTGCTGGCGGCCCAGCCGTTCGATGTGGTGCTGATGGACGTCAACATGCCAGGCATTGACGGCCTGGAGACGACGCGTCGTCTTCGTCAGTCCGCCGGCGTGAACGCCGCTGTGCCGGTGATCGGCTTCAGCGCGGCAACCGAGCCCGCGCATGTCCAGGCCTGCCTGGCCGCGGGGATGACCGACTGGCTGGCCAAGCCGTTGGAGCCGAAGAGGTTGTATGAGGCCCTGCACCGGGCCAGTCGCGCGCCCTTGGCCTCTGACGTCGCCGCCTGAGTTCAGGCGAGAGCCGCGAACCAGGGACGCATCCGTTCCAGAGCCTCTCGCACCTCGGCGGTGGACACCGCGAAGCTGAAGCGCATGAAGCGGTGGCCGTTGACGGGGTCGAAGTCCACCCCGGGTGCGGTCGCCACCCCCGTGTCGCGCAGCAGGCGTTCGCAGAAGGCCAGGCTGTCGTCGGTCAGGTGGCCGATGTCGGCCCAGATGTAGAAGGCCCCGTCCGGCGGCGCGATCGACCGCAGACCGAGAGCCGGCAGAGCCTCCAACATCAACTGCCGATTGGCGCGATAGGTGGCGATGTGACCCTGGAGCACGTCGTCGCTGTCCATGGCGGCCAGGCCCGCATGCTGCGCCAGGCTGGGAGGGGTCAGGAACAGATTGCCGATCAGCGCCCGCACCGTCTCGATGCGGTCGTCCGGGACGAGCACCCATCCGAGCCGCCAGCCCGCCATGCTCCAGTATTTCGAGAAGCTGTTGATGACGGTGGCGTCCGGCGCGAACTCCAGCATCGAAGGCGTCGATCCGGCGTAGGTCAGACCGTGATAGATCTCGTCGGAGACGACGCCGATATTCCGCCGACGACAGACCTCGGCGATCGCCGCCAGTTCATCCGGCGGAATGATCGAGCCCGTAGGGTTGGCCGGGCTGGCGATGATGACGCCGTCCGGCGGGGGCTCCAGCGCCTCGAGCGCCGCGGCCGTGAGCTGAAACCGCTCTGACGGCCCGCAGTCGATCTCGACGGGCGTCATATGCAGGGCGCGCACGGTGTTGCGGTAGGCGACATAGCCGGGGCGGGCCATGGCGATCCGGGCGCCCGGCCGGAACCGGCTCGACAGGGCCAGAACCAGGGCCGGAGAGGCGCCGCAGGTCAGGAACAGCCGCTCGGGCGCGACGTCCAGATCGTGACGGTCGCGATACAGCCGGGCGATCCGCGCCTTCAGCGGGGCGCTTTCCCAATAGCCCATGCCGTCCGCGTCCAGCACCTGATGTGCCACGGCGATGGCGGTGGGCGGCGCGCCCGTCGAAGGCTGGCCGAACTCCATATGGATGATCGAACGGCCCTGGCCCTTCAGCTCATGGGCGATGCGCGACAGGCCGATGGCGCGGAAAGGTTCGACGTCTGTGGTCACGCGCTGCGCTCCTGTCTGTCCAGAGCGTCCGCCAGACGCAGAAATCCGTCCAGGTCGATGACTTCGGCGCGAGCGTCCGGTTCGATGCCTGCCGCCTCGCACAAAGCCGCGCCGCCGAGTTGTTTCAGGCTGGATCGCAGCATCTTGCGTCGCTGGCCGAAGGCGGCGGCGGTGATGCGTTCAAGCCGTTTCAACGTCGCGGCGTCGGGCGTTTCGGCGTGGGGAACGAGATGCACGACCGCGGAGGCCACCTTGGGCGGCGGCGTGAAGGCGGCGGCGGGCAGGTGCATGACGATCCGGGCTTCGCAGACGGCCTGGCTGATGACCGCCAATCGGCCGTAAGCGTCGTCGCCCGGTGCAGCCACGACCCGTTCGGCGACCTCTTTCTGGAACATCAGGGTCAGGGCATGCGGGCGCCACGGCCCCGTCAGCCATTTGATCAGCAGGGCCGTGCCGACATTGTACGGCAGATTGGACACCAGGTGCGCCGGCCCGGTGGCCAGTTCGGCCTCGCGCACCTTAAGGGCGTCACCCTCGACGATCGACAGCCGGCCCGACCCGTCGTCGAGCTCGTTCAGGAGTGGGATGAAACGTGGATCCTTCTCGACCAGGATCACGGGCCCGGCGTCGCTTTCTAGCAGGGCGCGGGTCAGGCCGCCGGGACCGGGGCCGACCTCGATCACGGCCCGGCCGTCGAACGGTCCGGCGAAACGCGCGATCTTCCGCGTGACATTCAGGTCCAGCAGGAAATGCTGGCCGAAACTCTTCCTGGCCAGCAGGCCATGGGCCTCCAGCGATTCGCGGATGGGGGGCAGATCGTGCGTCACCCGGACGGTCTAGCCCGCCGCGCGGCCCGCCGCCATCTCGCCCGCCATGCGGATCGCGGCGATCAGGCTGTCAGGGCGAGCGACACCCTTGCCCGCGATGTCGAAGCCTGTCCCGTGGTCAGGCGAGGTCCGGACGATCGGCAGGCCAAGGCTGACGTTGACGCCGCCCCAGAAGTCCAAGGTCTTGACCGGGATCAGGGCCTGATCGTGGTACATGCACAGGACGGCGTCATAGGTCGCGCGCGCCTCGTCATGAAACAGGGTGTCGGCGGGCCTGGGATCGGTGATGTCGATCCCTTCGGCCCTGAGGTCCTCAGCAGCAGGGCTCAGCACCTCGATCTCCTGAAGTCCCAGGGCCCCTCCCTCGCCGGCATGCGGGTTCAGTGCCGCCATGGCCAGGCGGGGTTGTGCGATGGCGAAGTCGCGCTTCAGCGCCTCATGGACCACGCGGGCCGTGCGCCGCACCCGCTCTGAGGTGACCAGTTGTGGAGCCTGGTCCAGCGCGACGTGGATGGTCACCAGACAGGCCCGCAGATCTCGCGCCGTCAGCATCATCACCGGACCGCGCACGCCGTTGAATGGGACATCTGCGGTCAGTTCGGCGATGAACTCGGTGTGGCCCGGAAACCGGAAGCCGGCCGCGTAGAGCGGCGCCTTGGCGATGGGCGCGGTCACCAGACCTGAGGCCTGACCGCCCAGCACCAGGTCTACGCCGGTCTCGATCCAGTCGGCCACGGTCGGCGCATTGGCGGGGTCAGGACGACCGGGCGTCACAGCGGCGGGCAGCGGACGGTCGATGACGGGCAGGGCGGTTCTGCCGACGGACGTGGCCTCGGAAGGCTCCATGACCGTCTGAACCGGGGCATGATCCGCCAGCACGCCGGCGTCGCCGACCACGGCGAAGGGGAGGTCGTCCCGCAGGGCGCGCCAGGCTGCGGCGACGATTTCGGGTCCCACGCCCGCCGGCTCGCCCAGGCTGACGACCAGCGGGCGCAGCGAGCCGGTCATCAGGTCACTTCTGCTCAATCAGGGCGTCGGCCCGGAGGTCGCGGATATAGCGGCGCGCCAGCATCGACAGGTTCTGGTTCTGCAGCCGGTTTTCGACCTGCTGGAAGGTCGGCACGTCCGGTCCGCCGACGCGACGGCCGCAGACGGCGACCAGGTGCAGACCCAGCGGCGTGCGGACGGGAGCGCTGATCGCGCCGACTTCGGCCGTCCGGGCGATCTGCTGGAACTGCGGCGCCAGATCGCCGATGTCGCTCTCGCCCAGATCTCCGCCGAGCAACCCCTGTTCGGAGGTGGCGCGCGCCAGCATGGTGTCGCAGGTGATCTGGGATCGCAGGCCTTCCAGCCGGGCGGTGGCCGCCGCGATCTGCTCCGGCGTCGCGGACTCCGGCGTCTCGATCATGATCTGCTTCATCTGAACCAGATTGCTGGCCGCGCCGTCGCGCTTGTCGCGCATGTACAGGATGTAGACGCCGCCATCGACGACGATCGGCCGCGACAACTGACCGGCCTCGAGCTGGTCCATCGCCTGTTGGAGCGCCGGCGCCACCGAGCCCTGAACCAGCCACCCGGCGTCGCCGCCACGCTGGGCGGTCGGGGCGTCGGAGAATTGCTCGGCGACCGCCTGGAAGGGCGCGCCCTGGATCATCTGGTTCACCAGTTGCTGGGCGCCGTCATAGGTCGCCTGCGGCCCGCCGTGCTTGGCGGATTCCAGGTAGATTTCCCCGACGAGATACTGGGGCTTGGACGCGGCTTCGGTCAGTTGCCGCAACGTCTGCTCGACCTGTCCGCGCGACACCTTGCTGCGCGCGTTGAAGCGTCCGCCGACCAGGGCGCGCCAGGCGATTTCCGTTCGGATCTGCTCGCGCAGGGTTGCGATGCGAATGCCGCCCTGCTCCAGGAAGGCCAGGAAGTTGGCGACCGAAGTGCCGGCGCCCTGAGCCATGCTGGCGATTTCTTCGTCGACCTCCTCGTCCGAGATCACCAGATCCTTGTAGTTCCGCAGTTCCTGGCGTTGAAGATGCTCGTCGATGAGGGCGTTCAGGGCCTGCCGCTGGATCTGAGGCAGGTTTTCCTGCGTCGGTTGCAACTGGCTCATGGCGATGATCGACAGCATGCGTTGACGCAGGTCGAAGCTGGAGATGACCTCGTCATTGACGGTCATCACGATGCCTTCGGTGAGAGTGAACTGGCTTTCAGCCTGGGCGGGACGCGCCGCCGATTCAGCGGCTGGATCCAGGGCGCCTGCGGCCACCCCCTGCTGCTGCGGCGGCGCAGCCTGAGCCAGGGCCGAGCCCGCGACCAGAGCGGCCGCCGCGACGCCCATCGAAAAACGCTTCAAACCCATATTCAGTCCCGGTTCCTCAAAAGGCCCTTCGCTCGACCCGATCTCGGGGAGACGACGCCCCTACGGATTGCGCTCAGCGCATCTCCGACCGTCCATAGCCTGAACCTCCAAAAGTGGCGAGGTTTAGGCGCACATACAGTCCCTCGGACGTGCCCGAGGGGCGAACCCGCGTGTTGTCCTTACGGAAACCGATCTCGAATCGCCAGCAATCGTCGTCGAACAGCAATCCGACTTCGGATCGGGTGATCAGGTCGCGTTCCAGATCAGCGATGCCCGAGGCGGCCACGCCCCAGTTGCCGTAGAGGAACTGCTGGCCCGACAACTGGACGAACTCGTAGTTGCGGTTCAGCGGTCCGGCCAGAGGATTGGAGCGATCGACGATATAGCTGACCGCCGCCAGGTTCCGCCGGCCCCAACCCGCATCCATCGACAGTTCGGCGCGGCGCACGTCACCGGACCCGTCGATGGTCGCATGGCCCCAGCCGCGCACCCGATCCGAGGGAGAGAAACTGCCTTGCACCACCCAGTCCGAAGTCTGGGACGCCAGGCCGGACGGATCGTAGGTCCGGGTGGGGTCGTCCGGGATGGCGAATCGGAAAGCAGGCTCCGGCTCGCCGCGCATGCTGCGTCCGAGGAACAGGCTGGCGCGGCGACCTTCATCCCAGTTCAGCGTCAGGCGCGCCCCGGCGGTGAAGCGAGCACCGCCTTCGTAAAAATCATAGCCGGGCAGGCGATCGACGCGGAACAGCGAACTCTCGTCCAGTTCGAACGTCTGGGTGTCCTCGATCGGGATGCGAGGGTCGAGGTCGGCCTCGTTGGAGATCGACAGCTGCGCCGTCGGCTCCAGAATCAGGGTCGCGTCACCCTTCAGCCGCCGCACCAGCGGATAGCTGACATCCACGCCCGCCGTGGCGCGCCCGCGAGTGAGGGTCGTGTCGTCGAGGTTCAACATCGCCGGCAGGTCTGACACCGAGTACAGGTCCAGCCGTGTGTCGAAGAAAGGCTCGTAGCGCACGCCTGCCGGCGAGATGAAGGTTCGCCGCCACTCCGCCTGGGCGGTGACGCGGCGGTTGTCGACGCCGCTCAGGCCGGCCGTAGGTCCGGACGGGAGGATTTCCTGTCGCAGGACCGGCGCGCCGACATAGGCCTCACGGTCCAGGGACACGGCCGAGCCTTTCAGACGCAGGCGGCCGCCGAACACGGGCTGTTCCGGCTCCCACCGCGCCTCGATGAGAGGGGCGACCAGCGGCAGGGTGTCGTCATCCTCGAACACATTCAATGCAGGCGTCACCGGATCGAACCGCGCGACGCGCAGGCTCTGGATCGAGAAGGCGGCCACCGACAGGTAGGAACGCGCCGTCTGGCGTTCGGCGTAGACCTGGCTGATCAGTCGCCGCTGATCGCCGTAATACAGGCCGTTGTCCTGATAGGGGTCGCGGACGTCATATCGGTCGAACAGCGTCTTGTCCGAGACCCGCTCGGCCGTGAACCCCCAGCGCCAGGGGCCGTCGGGATCGAACGCGCCGTGAGCGAGCAGGTAGCTGCGGCTGGTCCGGTCGCCGAAATCGACATTGGTCTCGGCGTCGCCGTCGCCGTCCAGGTCGAAGTCGCCGAAGTTCCGGGCGTAGGTATATCCACCCCGCGCTACGATCGTGCCCTCGGCGAAGCGACGCCGCCATTGCAGATTCAGGAAGGGCAGGACGTCGGTATTGAACTGTGGACTGACCAGCCAGTCCTCTGACGGCGACACGACGTGAAGATAGGGGGTCTCGATCGACACGCCCCGCCCCTCGTCGTAGTTCAGAATGGGCGTAAGGAGGCCGGAGGCCCGTTCGACGGTGGGATCGGGCACCGCGAAGGCCGGCAGCCAGAGGACCGGCACGCCGCCGACCTCGATCACCGCGTTCCTGAACAGGATGGCGCGCAGATCCTGGTCCTGGATGACCTTTTCGGCCTTCACCGCCAGGCTGGGAGTCTTGGCCAGGCCTTCGGCGTCGCAGATGGGGCAGGGTGTGAAGCGCGCGTAGTTCAGCTCATTCACTTCGGCCGACCGCCGCACGGCGGTGGCGGCCATGACGCTGGACCCGTCCGAAAGTCGCGTCGCGAAATCCACGGCGACGCCCAGCGTCAGATCCGATTGCAGTTCGATCCGGCTGGCGAAGACGACGTCGTTCGCGGGATTGGTCAGTTCGACCCTGCCTTCGGCGATCCCGGTTCCCTGGGCCAGGTCGTATTGCAGATTTTCCGCCAGCAGATTGTGGCCGCGCGTCCTTGCCAGAAGACGCCGCTCGCTGTCCCCGGATGCGATGATCACGTCGCCGTCGCGGGTCGCTTGCGCCGCGTCGATGTAGACAGCGTCGGACGGGAGGCCGTCGGATGTCGGCGGCGGCGCGCCTTGAGCCGTTGGCGGGGTCTGGGCGTGGGCGAGCCCAGCGGCGGCCCAAGCGACAACGGTCGCGCCGGCCAGAAGGCGGCTGCGGACGGTCATGCGCCCCTCGGGCCTCGGATCTGGGTGAATACGCAAAAGTTCGTCGTCCTTCGGCCCCCGCCGTCCGATAGCAGGCGAGGGGGTCTAGCCGTCCTCGGTATAGAACAGCAAGGTGAAGGCGGCGAGGGCCGTCAGAACGGCAGGCAGCCAGGCGGAAATGAACGGCGGCGTCACCTCGGCTGAGCCCATCGCGGCCGAAAACTGGTTCAGAAAGAAGAAGCCGAAGCCGAGCACGACGGCCAGGACGATCATTCTCGCCATGTCGCCCAATCGCATCAGCCGCAGAGAGAAGGCGGCCGCCAGAATCGACATCGCCGCGAACATAAGCGGCGTCGCCAGCAATTGTTGCAGCCGCAGACGGTAGGTCGTCGAGGAGAATCCGGCGTCCTCGATCCGCTGGATCTGGCCGGGCAAGGACCAGAAGGGCGTGGATTGGGGCCGAGCGAAGCGTTCAAACGCCTCTTCATCCGCCAGGGCAGAGGGCAGGTCGAGCGTCGCATAGCGCATCGCCCGCTGACCGGTCTGGGCCGCCTCCGCGTCGGTCAGCCGCCAGCGTCCGGCGCTGAGGCTGGCGGTGGCCGCGTCGATCCGCTCGCTGAAGGTCCGCACCCCGTCCGGGGCGGTGCGGTAGACGAAGAAGGTCACGTCCAGAAGTCGGGCGTTGGCCCGGTCCTGACGGCCGGCGCGGATGACCATCTGCCGGTCGCCCTCGCCCTCGCGCAGCCACACCGCCTGCCCGCCTTCGGCTCCGCTTCGTGCCGAACCCGAGATCCGCGCCCGCTCACGCTGAAACAGGCCGTCGCCGGCGGAGGCTAGAGGTCCGATCGCCGTCACGGTCAGGACGCCGAGGAAGAAGGCGGCGGCCGCCGCCGGCAGGACAAATCGCCAGGCCGACACGCCCGCCGCGCGCATGGCGATCAGCTCGCTGCGACGGTTCAGGCTGATGAAGGCGCCGAGGGTTCCGAACAGGAAGACGAACGGCAACAGCTGCACGATCACCGCCGGGGACTTCACCAGCATCAGTCCCAGAATGCGCCAGGCCGGCAGTTCCGCATCCGAGCCCACGCCGCGCGATATCTCGACGAAGTCGATCAGCATGACCAGGGCCGCGATCACCGCCAGGGCGACCCCCAGCGACCGCATCTGCTGGACCAGCACATAGCGTTCGATACGTCCGAGCCGCACGAAGGGCAGGGCGGTGCGCGGCATCAAGCGACCCCCGCCCTGACGCGGCGGCCGATGAGGCCCCTCATCACGTCCCTGAGGCGGGCGCGGGGTCGCACGTCACGGAACAGCAACCGCAGAGCCAAAGCGGCGAACAGGACCGGCGCAGCGTATTGCAGCACGTTCAGCCATCCATTCCAGGCGCTGGCCGCCGCCAGGCCGTAGCCCAGCACCCGAACGATCAGGAAGGCGGCAGACGCCTTCGCGATCCGGGTTGTGTAGCCGGTACGACTGAAGCCGCCGCCCATCAGGGCCGACAGTGCGAAGGCCATAGCCGTCAGGGCGTAGAGCGGCGACGACAGTCGTGCGTGACCTTCCGCCGCCAGTTCGCCGTGAGTCGTCTCGGCACCGAGATCAGCCGGCGCGGGGTTGAGCAACTGGGTCAGCCACATGTCGGCGGGCTTGTAACGGACGCGCTCGGTGTTGGAGGTGAAGGGCGTCAGATCGAACGGCAGGCGGTTGAACGACAACTGGTTCAACACGCCGCGCGAGGAATACTCCTGGGCGCTGCCGTTCAGCAGGATCAGATACGGCAGGCCATCCAGCCGTTCGAATCTCGCTTCCGACGCATCCCAGGTGCGGACCTTTTCGCCGTCCTCCAGATAGACGAACAGGTTCTTCATCAGACCGTTCTGCTCGATCTGTTGGACATAGACGGTCAGCCCGTCGGGACCCTGGACAAACTGGCCTTCCTCAACCAGCAGCGCCGCCAGATCGGTGCGGATGGCGAAGGCCATGTCACGCGCCGTCCGCTGGGCCCAGGGCTGGACGAACAGATTGGAGAACAGGGCCAGCAGGACCACGATCGTTGCAATGCGGAGCGCCGGCGCCGCGACGGCCCAGCGCGATAGCCCCGATGCAAAGGCCGCCGTCAGTTCCTGCTCCCTCTGCAGCCGGGTCAGGGCGATCAGCGCCCCGACGAACAGGCCGATCGGCAGGATGACCGACACCAGCAGCGGCACCGCCAGAAGGGTCAGGATCGCCATGGTCGCGAGGCTCTGGCCGCGCTCGACGATGAATTCCAGTTGTTCGAGGCTCTGGCTCAGCAGGCCGATTCCGACCAGCGCCGCGCATGCCGCAGCGACGGGCAGGACGATCTGTCGGAAAAGGTAGCGTTGAATCAGGGTCATGCAGGAGTGTCGGGCGGGGCCTGTTGCGGGCGCGCCGGTTGGGGGGCATGTAATACACGGCTGGATGCGACGGGAACACCCGAGGCGTCCGGATCTGTATCAAGATGGACCGGGCATGGCCCGGCTGGAGTCGCTTTCATGAAGTTCGAATTCGTCACCGCCCCTGCGGACACGGATGTGCTCGCCGTTCTGGTTCGCGATGAACGCGCCTTCAGCGCCGCCGCCGCGGCCCTGGACAGCGCAGCCGGCGGGGCGCTGGCGAAGGCCGCGGCCGGCGGCCGGTTCACCGGCGCGGCCGGTACGTCGCTTGTTGTGACGGCGCCCGCAGGCGTCGAGGCCGGCACGGTGGTGCTGGTGGGCGCCGGCGCTGAGGCGCTGGACGACCTGGGCGTCGAGAAGGCGGCCGCTACGGCCTATCAGGCCGTCAAGATGTCGGGCGCCCAGACCCTGACCCTGGATTTTTCGGACTTCACCGCCGAGCAGGCGGCGCGGGCCGCCTTCGCCGTGCGCCTGGCCGCCTATCGTTTCGACCGCTACCGCACGACCGAAAAGGTGGACAAGAAGCCCTCGGTGAACGTCGTACGCGTCGTCACCCCGGATCTGCGCGCCTCCGAAGCGGCGCATGACGCCCTGTCGGCCGTGGCCGACGGCGTGATCTTCGCCCGGGATCTGGTCTCGGAGCCGGCCAACATCCTCTATCCGGCCGAGTTCGCCCGGCGGGTCAAGGCGTACGAGAGCCTCGGCCTTCGTGTCGAGATCCTCGGCGAGGCGGAGATGGAGGCGCTCGGCATGTGGACGCTTCTGGGCGTGGGCCAGGGCAGCCGCCGCGAAAGCCAGCTGGCCGTCATCCAGTGGAACGGCGCCGCCGAGGGCGACCAGCCGATCGCCTTCGTCGGCAAGGGCGTCTGCTTCGACACCGGCGGCATTTCCATCAAGCCGGCCGAGGGTATGGAGGACATGAAGTGGGACATGGGCGGCGCGGCGGCCGTCGCCGGAACCATGGTCGCCCTGGCGTCCCGCAAGGCCAAGGTCAACGCCGTCGGCGTGCTGGGCCTGGTCGAGAACATGCCGGACGGCAACGCCCAGCGTCCGGGAGACGTGGTGACCTCCATGTCGGGCCAGACGATCGAGGTCATCAACACCGACGCCGAGGGCCGCCTCGTCCTCGCCGACGCCTTGTGGTACACACAGCAGCGTTTCAAGCCGAAATTCATGATCGATCTGGCGACCCTGACCGGGGCCATGATCGTGGCCCTGGGCCTGGATTATGCGGGCATCTTCTCCAACTCGGACGAGGTTTCGGACGCGATTCTGGAGGCGTCGAAGAAGGTCGGAGAGAACTTCTGGCGGATGCCGATCCCGGACATCTATAACCCGCATATCGAATCCAAGATCGCGGACCTGAAGAACATGGGCAACGGGCGGGCCGGTGGCTCGATCACTGCCGCCCTGTTCCTGCAGAAGTTCACTAACGGCGTGCCGTGGGCCCACCTGGACATCGCCCCGACGGCTTGGACCAACAAGAGCCCCAGCCCCACCGTGCCCGAGGGCGGCGTCGGCTTCGCCGTCCGCACCCTGGATCGGATGGTGGCCGACGCCTACGAAGGCTGAGCCGGTCGTCGTGGGCGAAACGGCGGCGCCGGAGATCTGGTTCTACCATCTGGAGCGGTCCACGCTGGATCAGGTCCTGCCTGAGTTGCTGGACCGCACGCTCCGGCGCGGCTGGCGGGCTCAGATCCGGGTGACCGAGCCGCGCCTGATGGAGCAGATCGACGAGCGGCTGTGGACCTGGCGGGACGAGTCCTTTTTGGCGCACGGCCTTGCTGAAGCTCCGCACGCCGGGCGGCAGCCCATTCTGCTTACATCCGGCGACGGGGGCTTGAACCCGAACGGCGCTCAGGCGCTGTTCATCGTGGACGATGCAGAAATCGGCGAACTGGAGGGTTGGACACGGTGCTTCATCATCTTCGACGGGCAGGACGACGCGGCGCTGACCGGCGCGCGCGAACGGTGGCGGACGTTGAAGGCGGCGGGCGCCGACCTGGCCTATTGGAAACAGACGGACGAAGGCTGGTTGCGCGCGGCCTGAGGGGGGGCTTGCTTGCGAGCGGCGTCCTCGCGTCGGCCTGTTCGACGCCGCCCGCCGCCGTAGCCGCTCGCGCCGCGACCGAGCCTGCGCCGACCGCCGTGAGGGTGGCGGAACTGACGCAGCCGGTCGGCACCCGGATGCCGCCGCCCGCGATGACCGACATGTGCAAGGCCGAAGGGTTGCAGTGGCTGGTCGGCCGGCCCCGCACCGAAATTCCCATTGCGGCCGACATCGTGAACCGTCGCGTGGTCTGCACCACCTGCCCGGTGACCGAGGACTATTCGCCCTATCGCCTGAATATCTTCTTCAACGCCGAGACGGACAAGGTCGAACTTGTTCGCTGCGGCTGATTTCGAGGAGCCTGCACAGATGCTGACCCTCAAACCGCTCGCCGCCGGCCTGGCCGCCACCCTGGTCTCCGTCGCCGCCTGTGCGCCCATGGAGGCGCCGGACCCGACGCCCGCTCCGCCGTCGTCGGGGGAGAAGGTCTGTCGCGCGGAAAACTACCAGCGCTACATCGGCCGGAACCGATCGGAGCTGCCCAGGACCCCGGCGGACGAGAACTGGCGCCTGGCCTGTTCCACCTGCGCGGTGACCATGGACTACCGGGCTGACCGGCTGACCATCGTCTACAACACCCAGACCAACCTGATCGAGTCCGCTCGTTGCGGGTGACGGGCCGGGCCGAGCCCGGGCCCCGGTCGGTCAGCCGGCCGGGGTCGTGGGGTTGATCGCCAGCAGCTGGACGCGGAACAGCAGGGTCGAGTTGGCGGGGATGTCGTCGCCCATGCGGCGAGGGCCGTAGGCCATGTCGGCCGGAATGACGAAGTCATAGGTTTCGCCGACCCGCATCTGGGCGACACCTTCCGTCCAGCCCCGGATGACCCGGTTCAACGGAAATTCCGCCGGGGCGTTGCGGCTGTAGGAGCTGTCGAACTCCGTCCCGTTGATCAGGGTTCCGCGATAGTGGACGCGAACCACGTCGGTTGTGGCCGGCTGAGGCGCCTTGGGCCGGGCGCGACCGACACGCCTGTATTGAAGACCAGACGGCGCAATGGTCCATCCGCGCTGGGTGCTGTTCCAGGCCAGATATCCCCGCTGGGCGGTCTCCCAGTCGGTGGCGACGGTCGGCGAGGCCAAGAGCAGATGCTCGGGCGGCGTCGAGGCGCAGGCGCTCAGGGACAGGACGGCCGTGGCGGCGACGGCGGCGAACAGCGGGGCGCGGGGCGTGAAGCGGATCATGGCGCAGGCTTAGCAGGCGAGACGGCCCTCGGAAAAGAGCGGGGCGGCTATCCGAACAGCTCCAACTGTGGCCGCGCTTCGGGCGGCGCCCGGAACTGCGACACGTCCAGGGCCGTTCGGCCGCCGGTCAGGCCGTAGCGTTTCGCCGCCGCCTTGAACCGGGTCGCCAGCAGATCAGCCACGGGGCCCGTGCCCTTCATCCTTTGCGACCAGTCCGGGTCATAGTCGCGCCCGCCACGCGTCTGGCGCACTAGAGACATCACCCGCGCCGCCCGATCGGGACGGGCGTCCGCCAGCCATTCGCGGAACAGATCCTTGATCTCCAGCGGCAGGCGAAGGGTCACATACATGGCCGAGCGCGCGCCGGCCGCAGCCGCGGCTTCCAGCACGGCCTCCATCTCGTGGTCGTTCAGGCCAGGAATGGCCGGGGCGAAGCCCACGCCCACAGGCACGCCGGCGTCGGCCAGGGCCTTGATCGCATCCAGTCGCCGCTGGGGCGTGGCCGCGCGCGGCTCCATCGCGCGTGCGAGCTTCCGGTCCAGGGTGGTGATCGACACATAGGCGACGCACAGACCGTCCCGCCCCATGGGTCCCATCAGATCCAGATCGCGTGTGATCAGGCTCGACTTGGTGATGATAGAAAAGGGATGCCGGAACCGGCTGAGCACCTCGATCACCGATCGCGTCGACTTCGTCTGTCGCTCGACCGGCTGATAGGGGTCGGTGTTGCCGCCTATGTGGATGGGCTTGCAGACGTATTTGCGAGCACAGAGCTCCTGTTCCAGCAGGCGCGCGGCGTGGGGCTTGAAGAAGAGCCGGCTCTCGAAATCCAGGCCCGGGGATAGGCCCATCCAGGCATGGGACGGACGGGCGTAGCAGTAGATGCAGACCTACCATCCAGTTGCACAAGCGGCCTTGCCGAGATAGCATTGGGGCCACGTTCGTGGGCCAAGTCCGACATGGAAGCTCTGATCTATATACGCTTTTCCACCCCGAAGCAGGAGAGGGGAGCGAGCCGCGAGCGACAGTTGGAATTGTGCCAGGAGTTCTGCGCCCGGAATGGGTGGCCCGTCCGCGAGGTGATCGAGGACTTGGGGAAATCCGCCTGGAGCGGGGCCCATCTTTCCGCCGGCGAATTGGGGCGCCTGGCCGAAAGGGTGCGCAGCGGGGAGATCGGGCGGGACAATGTCCTGGTCGTGGAAAAGCTGGATCGGCTCTCGCGCCAGGAAACCCGCATGACTCTGCGCTGGATGGAGGACATCTGCGCGGCGGGCCTGACGATCGCCACCGTCGATGGCTCGAAGGTTTACGACGATGCAGGCCTTCGCGCGGACCTGATGAGCGTCTTCGAAATCCTGATGCGCGCCAAGCTTGCCCACGACGAGAGTCAGCAGAAGTCGGAGCGGGTCCTGGATCGGATCGGACGCAACATGGAACGGGCACGGACCACAGGACAGATCATCACGGCGAAGGCGCCGGGATGGCTGGTCGCCAAACCTGATCGCAGCGGGTTCGACGTCGTCCAAGAACGGGCCGCGCTTGTCCGGCAAATTTATGAAATGGCCGCCCAGGGCAAGGGGGCCGGCTGGATCGCAAAGGACCTGAACGAACGCGGCGTTCCGGCTTGGGGGACGTGGCGCAAACCGACATCGACGCCGACTTGGGAGATCGGTGCGATCAAGATGATCCTGAGCCAGCCTTCAGTCGAAGGTGATTATGTGCCGGGGTTCTCCAACACCAGCGCCAGACGGACCAAGTTCAAAGAGCCGATCCGCGGCTATTATCCCCGGATCGTGGACGCCGATCTGGTGGCTCGAGCGCGCGCCCAGGTCGAGGCGCGCAGGACAGGGCCAAGGAAGGGCGGTCGTCATACGCGAGGTGTGGCCAATCTGTTTGCCGGCGTGGTCCTGTGCGAACAGTGCGGCAATCGTATGCACCTGCGCACGAGCGGGCAGCCGCATCCGAACCGATACTGGAAATGCAACTTCGCCGCCCGGGCCCGGGGGTGCAGCCAGAAGGCCATGTTCCGATACGAGCCGTTCGAGCGGGCCGCCTTGGACGAGATTCTGCACCTCGTCCTCGACGATCGGTATTTCTCCTCGCCCGATCAGACCGCCGATCTCGCGTTGACCTTGGCCGAGTTGGACAAGGCCATCATCGACCAGAACGAGCAGATCGAACGCTGGGTCGACGTCCTCGGTCGGCTCGGTGCCTCGCTGGCCATTGAAGCGAAACTCGTCGATGCCGAGAAGACGGTGAAGGACCTGAGGGGCAACCGCGACGAGGTTGCCAAAACCCTTGAGATCGCCCGAGGCGCCGTCAGTCCAGTCGAGCATCTGCAGCGGGTTCGAGAGGTCCGGGGAGCCCTGGATGATCCTGATCCCGAAGTCCGGCAGGAAGCGCGGCTGCGAGTCCATAACGCCATTGTCGGCCTGGGGTGCACCGTCGTTTGCAGCGACGATCCCGAGGATGGCCGTCAGATCGGCCTGTTCCTCCCGAATGGCCTGTTGGGCTGCATCTTCGACAACGATGGCCGAGTGGTCGCACGGTTTGATGGGCTTGGCTTCATCGAGCACATGCACCCTGATGTAGGCGACATCGAACTGGAGGCGCTGGCGACCGCGAAGCTTCCTCAGTTCGGCGATGAAGACGTGGCCTGGGTTCGGACCAATCCAACGGCTAAGGGATGGCTGGCGGCCTACATCGAGCGCCATCGAAAGCGGCGGTGAGAGGACAGCCTATAGCGCGGGCATATTGATTGTGAAGAGAGGCTGGATTGCCTCGCGCGCGATCCGGGCCGCGACCGCCCGCAGCTTGATCACGCTCTCCACCTCGTCCTCGTCGTTGAACGTCTCGCCGTCGATCTCGCTGAAGAACTGCACCGTCCCGCTCTGCGCCACCCCATAGGCGAAGGCCCGGCCCGTCAGGCCCGCCATGTCGCGCAGGTGCCGGTCTCCGATCTTCTCCAGCCGCCGGCGATAGGCCTCGGCCTCCTCAGGCGGCCCTGCCACGGTCCAGGTCTGGGGATGGTCCACAAGCGCCAGCCAGACCACGCTCGGCGCCGCCGCCTCGGCGACCGGACGGCTCAGCGCTGGCCCCAGCCCAACGTCCCGCAGCACCACCATCAGGCGGATGACCGCCAGGTCGTAGGGCCGGAACAGCGCCACGCCCGTCGTGCGGGGCGGCAGGTGCTCGGCCTGGCGCCAGTTCCTCTGCATCGCCGGCGACAGGCCGGTGCAGGCCGCAGCCTCCGCGGGCGTGAACAGGCCTTCGCGATAGACGACCGAATCGGGCGCGCCTCTTGACATTCCTTCACCGTAGGGCTACTACGCTATAGTCTGGCTTATACGCCAGCGCCGCTACAGAGCGACACCGTATCCCTACAACATGAAAGGTTCCCGATCAAGATGACCCACGCGCTTCCCCCCGACAGTCCGCCGCAGGACGCCCCCGCGTCCTTCGACCCCCAGCCCATCCACGGCGACGCCTCGTTCGGCCGCCTGCTCGGCCGTCAGCGCCAGTTGCGCGACGAACGCCGCCGGAGCCGCGCTCTCGACGCCGGCGACGCCCAACTCCTGCCCCTGATGCTGTCGCTCGCCCGGATCAGCGCCCGCGCCTTGGTCCTGGGCCAGGGCGAGCCCCAGGCTTCGGGAGGCGCCCGATGAGCGCCCCCATGAACGCCCCGGAGCGCGCCGCCCTCTACGCTCCCCAGGGGTCCGCCGACGCCCTGGCGGCCTGCGCCCGCTACGCCGACCACGCCGGCCTGCGCATCGTCACCATCGTCGACGAGGACCTGCCCGGCCCGACCCCGCTCGCCGGACAGGCCCTCGACCGCCTGCTCGGCCGTCTCGCCGACGGGGAGTTCGAGGTCGTCGTCGCCCACGCCGGCGAAGGCCGCCTGGTCACCCTCGCGGCCGGCGTCGACGCCGACGCCCGGCCCGATCCCCTCCGCTGCGCCCTCTATGTGCGCTGCGCCAGCCCCTCCGAGGCCGCGCCCCATCCCCTGGCCGATCAGTGCGACGCCTGCGAGGCCTACGCCGTCCGGCAGGGCTGGAAGACGATCGCGGTCTACAAGGACCACGCCGTTAGCGGCCTGAAGACCTCGCGCCCCAGCCTGGACGCCCTGTTGGCCCAGGCCCGGCGGGGCGCCTTCGACGTGCTGCTGGTTGAGGACCTGAGCCGTCTCAGCCGCAACGTGACCCACCTGTACGCCCTGCTGACGGAGCTGAAGGGGCTGGGCGTCGCCGTGCACACCGTCGCCGGCCCGGTCGATCCGGGCTTCATCATTCCGGAGGCCCTCTCGTGATTAGCACCCTCTCACTGGACTTGGCCCGCATCCTCCAGGCCGCGCACACCACGATCCAGGCCCAGCGGGTTCGCCGGGGCCAGGAAGCCATCGTCAAGGACGGGCGCATCTCCGGACAGGTCGCCTACGGCTACCGCAAGGTCGTCTCCCTGGACGGCAAGAACGGCCGCCGCGAGGTCGACCCGGACCAGGCCCAGGTCGTGCGCCGCATCTTCCGGGAGTATCTCGACGGCTCCACGCCCCTGGACATCGCCAAGGGCCTGAACGCCGATGGCATCCCCGGCCCGCGCGGCGGTCCCTGGAAGTTCGGCGCCATCTACGGCAACCGCGACGCGGGCACGGGCATCCTGCGCAACCGCCTCTACGTCGGCGTCAACGAATGGGGCCGCACCGTCACCCGGCATAACCGCCACAAGGGCACATCCACCGCCAAGGTCACCCCCAAGGCCGACCGCCTCGTGATCGAAGTGCCGCATATGCGCATCCTCGACGACGAGGTCTTCCAGGCGGCCCAGGACCGCATCGAGTCGCGCCACTCGGTCGACCTGGGCATCATCTCCCGGGAGGCCCGCTCATGAACCACTTCCCCCCGCCGGGCTCGCTCTACGCCGTCTACGCCCGCTATTCGACCGACCACCAGACCTTCAAGTCCATCGAGGACCAACTCACCCTGTGCCGCGCCTACGCCGCCCGACACGGCTGGATCGAGGCCGGCGCCTATCACGACGCCGCCCGCAGCGGCGCCACCGTCATCGGCCGCGCCGGCCTGTTCGACATGCTCGCCGCCGCCGACCGGGGAGAGTTCTCCATCATCCTGGTCGAGGACCTGGACCGCCTCAGCCGCAGCGCCTCGGGGACCCACGGCATGATCGAGGAGATGGAGGCCCTGGACATCACCGTCTGCACCGTCTCCTCCGGCCCGGTCAACGACATGGAGGTCGCCTACAAGGCCAGCCAGAACGCCCGCCAACTCAAGGTCCAGGCCGAGAAGACCCGCCGGGGCCAGGAGGGCACCGTCAAGGACGGACGCATCTCCGGCCAGGTCGCCTACGGCTACCGCAAGCTGCCCCCCTCGGCGGACGGCAAGAACGGCCGCCGCGAGGTGGATCCCATCCAGGCCGAGGTCGTGCGCCGCATCTTCAAGGAGTATCTGGACGGCAGGACCCCCCTGGAGATCGCCAAGGGCCTCAACGCCGACAACATTCCCGGCCCGCGCGGCGGCCCCTGGAAGCCCGGCGCGATCTACGGCAACCGCGACGCCGGGACCGGCATCCTGCGCAACCGGCTCTACGCCGGGATCAACGAGTGGGGCCGCACCGTCACCAAGCACAACCGTCACAAGGGCACCTCCACCGCCAAGGTCACCGACCCTGCGGACCGCCTGGTCGTCCCCGTGCCCCACCTGCGCATCCTCGACGACGACGTCTTCCAGGCCGCCCAGGACCGCATCGAGGCCCGCCGCTCCACCCCCTCGACCTTCCGCGACAAGCGCCGGCCCGACTATCTGCTCTCCGGCCTGGTCCGCTGCGGCGTCTGCGGCCGCCCTTATTCTGTGGTCTCCGACAAGCTGAGCTGCGTCGGCTCGGCCCGCGAGGGAACCTGCGACAACCGCCGCCGCGTCGCCCGCGAGGACCTGGAGGCCGTCGTCCTCACCGGCCTCAAGGGCCGCCTGCTGCGTCCCGAACTGATCGCCCCCTACCTGGAGGCGCACCGCGCCGAGGTCGAGCGCCTCAACGCCGCCCAGGCCGTCCAGGCCCAGGCCGCCCAGGCCCGCCTCAAGGACCTGACCCGCCAGATCGACAACATCATCGCCCAGGTCCGCAACGGTCACGGCGACGGCGACGTCGCCGCCCGCCTGTTCCGCCAGGAACTGACCCGGCTGGAGACCGAGCGCCAGGGCCTCGAACGCCAGGTCCGCGCCCAGCCGCGCGCCGTCCCCTCGCCGATGGACGCCGATACCCTGGTCGAGCGCCTGGACGCCCTGCTGGACGACCTGCGCCTGGCCCTGGACGGCAAGGATCGCGACGCCCAGGCCGCCCGCGACCAGCTTCGCGACCTGATCGACCAGGTCGTCATCACCCCCATCCAGACCGCCCGGCCCGACAAGCGCGGCTGCGGACCCGTCCGCGTCACCGTCGAAGGCCCCCTGACCGCCCTGGTCGAGCTGGCCGACCCCGATCGCGTCATCCAGCATTCTTCCCGTCCGGGAACGCTACAGGACCCCGCGATCCTGACCTTCCGCTACTACGTTGATTACATTCCCGAAGATAACCGCTTCGATCCCCAGACCTACGTCGACCGCGCCGTCTTCGCCCGCCTGCTCGACGATTGCGACGCCCCCGTCACCCGCCGCAGCCTCATCGACGCCCTGACCCTGGCCGACGGGTGCGACCCGGACTGGACCCCCGACTACGGCCCCAACGCGCCCCTCACCCTGCGCGCCATCAACGTCATCCGCCTCCTCAAGGCCGACGGCGACATCCGCGCCATCCAGCTCGACCCCGCCCGAACCGGTTTCGTCTGGAACCATATCGACCGTGCCGACGACGACTGGAAGGTCCGCGCCATGGCCGAACCCGTCCCGCAGCATCACCTCCCACTCCCGATCATCCGCCTAGGCGCGCCTGAGGCCTTTGTCGTGGTGATCGGGCCCGGAGAGGGTGAGGGTTAGAAGCCTTGTCTCCTCCTAATGCTTGAAGGTTCTTGCTCGCCTTGAGGCGAAACGAAGCTGCGGGTCCATCGCAGCGAGCCACCGGGCCGTTCGGCCCTGATCGACATCCTCGCCAAGGCCGACAACGTAGCGCCGGACTATGGCCGTTTTCAGCCGCTCTCGGATCGCTTGAAGGCCGCGTTGGCCTACCTACGGGCCGAAGGGGACGTGCGCCCCATCCAGGGCGGTCTGCCCTCGACCGCCTGGGTGTCGAACCGGCTGCCGCTGACCGACGAACAATGGCGGCTTCGCGATCGAGGCGAAACGCCCGTCTGTGAGCCCATGCCCATTCCGTCGATCTCTCTCGGCGCCCCGGCGGCCGAGGTAGTAACGATAAGCAAGAGGAGTAGGAATCGCGATTAATACACATCCCAACTTCTGCTGAGCCTTACCGACTCTAGTCGAGCGCGACGGCCTGCGACCGCGCGGAACGGAACTGAGGCCAGGCTTCGCCGAGCACCTTGATCGCCGAGCGGAAGAACAGGATGGCGATGATCCCGCCGACAAAAATGTCGGGCCAGCCGGCGTTGAACCAGGCGACCCCGCCCGCCGCGATCAGCACGCCGGTGTTGGCGATGACGTCGTTGCGGGAGCACTCGAATGTGCTCGACAGGTTCACGTCGCGGTTCCGGAACCGGTAGAGCATGGCGAGGCAGGCGAGGTTCGCGACCAGGGCGATCGCGCCGAACACGCCCATGGTTTCGGCTGTCGGGGTGATGTCGCCCATCAGTTTGCGGACCACCTCTACGAAGACCCAGACGCCGAAGGAGGCGATGACGGCGGCCTTCACGAGCGCCGCTCCGGCGCGCCAGCGCAGGCTGCGCTTCAGGGCGTAGAGGCTCAGCCCGTAGACGAGGGCGTCGCCGAGCATGTCGACGGAATCCGCCATCAGGGCGGTGGAGCGCGCGAACAGACCCGCCCCGAACTCGGCGAAGAACATCAGCAGATTGATCACCAGCACGATGACCAGCACGCGCCGGACGTCGGCGTGCTCACCCAGCGCGGCGATCTCGTCGCCCTTGGCGGAACAGCAGTCATCACCCGCGAAATGGGTCCGGGCCGGGACGATGGGCGCGGTCGTGACAAAGGACGGCGTGGAGGCGCAGGGGGTCGGCCCGGAGCAGCACCCCGGCGCCGCCGGAGCGGACGCCGGCTCCAGGACGCTCTGGCGCGAACAGGTCGGGCCGACCTCGTCGGACGTCGGAGGGGAGCAGCAGTCTTTCATCGGAGCGAGCCTTGCCGAAAACGTGTCGGTCGCCGATATACGATCTATAGTCCCTATAGGTTCAAGGCTGGTGGCGGAGAGACTTTCGATCGGCGAGCTTGGGCGACGCACCGGCTGCAAGGTGGTCACCATCCGCTACTATGAGCGGATCGGACTGCTCGACGAGCCGGATCGCGGGGAGGGCGGCCACCGAATCTATGAGCGGGCGCATCTGGACCGCCTGTCCTTCATCCGGCGCGCCCGCGACCTCGGCTTCTCGCACGAGGAGATCCGCAGCCTGCTGACGCTGTCCACTGGGCCTGCCGCCGGTCCGTGTCAGGCCGTCGATCACGTGGCGGCGGATCATCTGGAAGCCGTCCGCGCGAAGATTTCGGATCTGCGACGGCTGGAGAAGACTCTCGTCTCGGTGCTCGATCAGTGTGGGCGGACGACGGTCGACGCCTGCTGCGTTCTCGACGCCTTGAGAGCTCCGTCCGCTGAAGACGGCGCCCGTCCCGCCTTCGTTTCCGCCGTTTGATCGTCACCAGGCCGGAGTGAGGGGTCGGGCGGTGGCGGCCGCCTTACGCGCCGTTGTGCCGTCCGAAGGGGCGTGTCGAGCCATCCGCAAGGATCAAGAGAGTGACATAGGGCTCGTGGCCGGCGGCTTCCATGCCGGGCGATCCGGCCGGCATGCCAGGTGCGGTAAGGGCGCGAGCGGCGGGGGCTTCACGCAGGAGCCTATCGACATCCGACGCCGGCACATGGCCTTCGATGGCGTAGCGGCCGACCACGCCTGTGTGGCACGACGAGAGGCGGTCCGGGATTCCATGCCGGGTCCGGATAGGAGCGAGGTCTTCGAGTTCGACCACGCGCGCCGTCCAGCCGGCGCCGCGCATATGCTCCACCCAGTCGCCGCAGCACCCACACCACGGCGTCTTGTAGACGGTGATCTGTCGGGCGCCCACGGCCAGGGCGACAGAGGGGAGGGCCGCAATCGCCAAGCCCGTCATCAAGGCGGCGCGGCGGTTGGAACTCTGGGATGACATGGCGGCTCCTGCGGGCGGAAGGACCATAGCAGCGCGCCGGATTGGTGCACGCGACATGTCGCCGCTGACCTCGGGCCGCAGGGCGTTTCGGAAGCCTGTGGACTTTGTAACAGATTGCCACCTCTGGAGAACGGAAGTAACGAGCGCGCGATGACCTCGTCGATGACGACATGGGCAAAGCTGATCGCGGCGATGACACTCGTCTTCGCCGCCTTCTTCTTTGCGCCCGCCGTCGACGCCGCGACCTGCATGCCGGAGCCCCCCGCGGCCCACGCGTTCGTCGATCACAATCCCGACGACGGCGACCACGGCGACCCGTCCGGGAGCCATGGCATCTGCGCCCACGGACACTGCCACCATACCTCCACGGCGCGCGCCCACGGCGTCGACGCCATCGCGCCCGCGTTCGGCGAACTGCTGCTGCAAAGCGGCCGCCACGATGACGTCCTAGCCTCGGTCACGCCCGACGGCCTGAAGCGACCGCCCAGAGTCTGACCGAAGGCCTGCGCCCTTGCGGGCGCCTCTTCGTGATCAGAAATCTGGAAATGGAACATGTCCCCCACATCTCGCCGGCGACCGCGTCTCGCGGTCGGCTGCGCGGTCGCTGCAATCGCAGCGACTCTGGTCAGTCCCGCCTGGGCTGACCCCGCCCCGACTTATGCCCAGTTGCTCGCGCAACTCGGCCAGACGCCCGCCACCCTTGAGGCTGGCGCTAATCTCGACGCCGCGGAGGCCCGCGTGCGGCAAGCGCGCGTGCGTCCCAACCCCGTGCTCGGGCTCGATGTCGAGAACGCCTTCGGCTCCGGACCCTTCTCGGGAATGGACAACGCGGACACGACCTTGGCGCTGAGCACGGACCTCGAACTCTGGGGACGGCGCTCGAGCCGCATCGCCGCCGCGCGCGCCGAAGCCGGCGCCGTCGGCCTGCAGCGCGATCTTGCGGTGATCGACGCCGCCGGTCGCCTGGCCCTCGTCTATTCCGAAGCCGAGGCGGCGCAGCGCCGCGCGGCCCTGGCGGAAGAGGTCCTGACCCTGACCCTGGCCGATGCCCGCGCCGCCCTGGCGCTGGTTGAGGAGGGGCGCGAGCCGCTGTTACGCGGCATTCAGGGCGAGGCCGAAGCCGCGTCGGCCCGAGCGACCCTCGACGAAGCCATCGCCGAACGGGACGCTGCCTACGCCCGCCTCACCGCCGTGGCGATGATCCCGTCGCCCGTGACGCGTATCGACGCCAGTCTGCTGGACGAGGCGCCGACCCCCGTGGGGGCGGCGATCAACGACGCTCCCACCGTGCGTGTCGCCGAGGCCGAGCGCACGGCCGCCGAACGCCGGATCGACGTGCAACGAGTCCAGGCCCGCCCGGACATCAACGCCAGCGTGGGCATTCGCCGCTTCGAGGCGGAGGACGCGACTGCGTTGACCTTCGGAATCAGCATGCCGCTGCCGTTGTTCGACCGAAACCGGGGGAACATTGAGGCGGCTCAGGCCGACTTCAGGGCGGCGGATGCTCGCCTGCTCGCGGCGCGGCAGGAGGCTCAGGCCGATCGCGCCGCCGCCGTGGCGCGCCTGGCCGCTTCGGCGAGCCGCGTGACGGCCGCCGACGCCGGCGTCACCGCCGCCGAGGAGGCCTACCGCCTGTCGCGCATCGGCTTCGAGGCCGGTCGCATCTCCCAGGTCGAGCTGCGCGTCACCCGTACCGCCCTCGTCAACGCGCGATCCGCCGCCGTCGACGCCCGTCTCGCGCGCGTCCGCGCCGAGATCGATCTCGCGCGCCTGGACGGCCGCGCCCCCTTCCAAGGAGCCCAGTGATGCGCAAGCGCACATCCAACAAGACCCTGCTCATCGGCGGCGTCGCCGCCCTGGTCGTTCTCGGCGGAGGCGGCCTCTGGCTGGCGACGCAACGGAACGACCCGGCGGCGACCCCGGCGGCGGAAGGCGAGCCCGGCCACGCCGAAGGCGAAGCCGGTCACGCGGAAGGCGAGGCCGGACATGCGGAAGAGGGCGAGGCGCCCGAAGGTCGGGTCGAGCTGACCGCCGCGCAGATCCAGGCGGCCGGCATCACGGTCGTGAGCGTCGGCGGTGGGGGGGGCGGAGAAACCCGTCTCGCCGGTCGGGTCGAGCCGATGGTGGATTCCCGCGCGGCCGTCGCCGCAGCGGTCGGCGGTCGGGTCGAGCGCGTCCTCGTGGCGCCCGGCCAGAGCGTCCGCGCCGGTCAGCCGCTCGTCAGCGTCGTGAGCGGCGAGGCGGCGACCTTCCGGGCCGAGGCCGATGCGGCGACGGCCGAGGCCGAGGCGGCGCGGCAGGCTTACCAGCGGAACCGCAACCTCTTCGACCAGGGCATCGTCGCGCGGCAGGAAGTGGAGGCCTCCCGCGCCCAGTTGCTGAGTGCGGAGGCGGCGACCCGAGCCGCCCGCGCGCGCTCCAGCGCGGCGGGATCGCCGAACGCGTCCGGACGCCTGAGCGTCACCAGCCCCATCGCGGGCGTCGTGAGCAGCGTGCAGGTCGGACCGGGCGGCTTCGTCGCCCAGGGCGGCGTGGTCGCGGAGGTCAGCAATCCGGCGCGTGTGGAGATGGTCTTCAACGCACCGCCGGCCCTCGCCGCCAACGTGCGCGCAGGATCGTCCATACGCGTCACCGGCCCGAACGGGGAATTCGACGCCGTTGTGACCGGCGTAGCCGCCGACGCGGGCACGGGCGAGAGCGGGGCGACCGTCATCCGCGCCCGGCCCGTCGGCGCCACCCTGCCGCCGGCCGGCTCGGCCGTCACGGGCGCTGTCGTCACCGGGCAATCCACCGGCG
This sequence comes from Brevundimonas sp. VNH65, assembly GCF_049445955.1. Taxonomy (NCBI): domain Bacteria; kingdom Pseudomonadati; phylum Pseudomonadota; class Alphaproteobacteria; order Caulobacterales; family Caulobacteraceae; genus Brevundimonas; species Brevundimonas sp. VNH65. The sequence goes on from NZ_JBMSDX010000001.1 coordinate 795,748, forward strand.
GCCTGACCGTCCCCACCGAGGCGGTTCAGACCGTTGAGGGAAACACCGTCGTCTTCGTTCAGGTCCAGGGCGGCTTCCAGGCCACCCCGGTGCTCGTTGGACGTCAGGCGGCGGGCCGCACGGAAATCCTGCGCGGCTTGACGGGCAGCGAGCGCGTCGCCGCCGCCAACGCCTTCCTGCTTAAGGCCGAAATGGCCAAGGGCGAAGCCGAGCACGGCCACTAGGGGAGGGGATCGAATGTTCAAAGCCATCATCGAGGCCTCCGTCCGCTTCCGCTGGTTCGTGGTGCTCGCCACGGCTCTGGTCGCGGCCGTCGGCCTGTTCAACCTCACCAAACTGCCGATCGACGCCGTCCCGGACATCACCAACCGCCAGGTCCAGATCACGACCGTGGCTCCGGCTCTCGCGCCCGAGCAGATCGAGCGGCAGGTCACCTATCCGCTGGAGACGGCGATGGCCGGGATCCCCGGCCTGACCTCGACCCGATCCCTCAGCCGGAACGGGTTCAGCCAGGTTACGGTCATCTTCACCGACCAGACCGATATTTATTTCGCCCGCCAGCAGGTCGCGGAGCGATTGGCCCAGGCCCGCGAGTCCATGCCCGAGGGCGTGGAGCCGGCGCTGGCGCCGATCACGACGGGGCTCGGCGAGGTGCTGATGTGGACGGTCGACTATAAGCCGTTCAACAGCCAGAACATGGCCCGGCCGGGACAACCCGGCTGGCAGGCGGGGGGGAACTACCTCACGCCCGAGGGCGAACTCCTGACCACGCCCCAAGCGAGGGCGACCTATCTACGCACCGTGCAGGACTGGATCATCGCCCCGCAGATGCGGACGGCGCCCGGCCTGGCCGGCGTCGACACCGTCGGCGGCTATGTGAAGGAGTATGCGGTTCGCCCCGACGCGGCGCGCCTGTCGGCCTACGGCCTCGGCATGGGCGACCTGATCCAGGCGCTCGACCGGGCCAACACCCAGGCCGGCGCCGGTTATGTGCAACGCGCCGGTGAAGCCCTGACCGTCCGCACCGACGCTCTGGCGCTGACGATCGAGGATCTGGCCCAAGCGCCCGTCGTGAACCGCAGCGGGCTGGTGGTGCGAGTGTCTGATGTGGCCGCGGTCGAGATCGGACAGGCTCCACGGCTCGGCGGCGCCAGCCGCGATGGCCACGAGGCGGTCCTCGGAACGGCCCTGATGATCGCCGGCGGCAACAGCCGCACCGTCGCCCAGGCGGCCGGGGATCGGCTGGAGGAGGTCCAGAGGACCCTGCCGCCAGGCATCGAGGCGGTGACGGTGCTGGACCGTTCGGCGCTGGTGAACTCCACCATCGCCACGGTGGCGCGCAACCTCACGGAAGGCGCGCTGCTGGTCATCGTCGTGTTGTTCCTGCTGCTCGGCAACATCCGCGCAGCCTCGATCACCGCCCTGATGATCCCGATCAGCTTTCTGTTCGCGGTCATCGGCATGAACCGCTTCGGGATCAGCGGCAACCTGATGAGCCTCGGCGCGCTCGACTTCGGCCTTCTGGTCGACGGCGCGGTGGTCGTGGTCGAGAACACCCTGCTCATGCTGAGCCAGCGCCGGGCCGAAGTCGGCCGGATGCTGACGCGGCGCGAGCGGCTGGAGGTCGCGGGCGCGGCGGCCCGCCAGATGGTCAAGCCGGCCGCCTACGGCCAGCTGATCATCCTGCTCGTGTTCACCCCGTTGCTGATGCTCGAGGGGGTCGAGGGCAAGACCTTCATCCCGATGGGCGCGACCGTGATGCTCGCCCTGGTCGGCGCCTTCATCTTCTCCTTCACCTTCGTGCCGGCCATGGCCGCGCTTCTGGTGCGGGATCCCAAGAAGGTGGAGGTCGATGAACACGGCCACGCGCACGAGCATGAAACCTTCATCCTTCGAAAGGCGCGCCGCTGGATCGAGCCCGCCATTCGCTCTGCGGTCGATCGGCCCAAGATTGTGCTGATCGCGGCGGTCGGCATGCTGGTCATCGGGGCGGCGTCTTTCATGACGCTGGGCCGAGAGTTCATCCCGACCCTCGACGAGGGCGACATCGCCATGCAGGCGTTGCGGGTGCCCTCGGCCTCGCTGGAGCAGTCCCTCGCCATGCAGATGGCGCTAGAGCGCGCCATCAAGGCCCAGCCGGAGGTCGAGACGATGTTCTCGCGCACCGGCACGGCCGAGGCGGCGGTGGACCCGATGCCGCCGAACATCTCGGACAGCGTCATCGTGCTTAGGGACCGCAGGGACTGGCCGGATCCCAACCTTGAGAAGGAAGAGCTGATCGCCCGGATCGAGGAGGTCGCCGCCCAGCAGATCGGCAACAACTTCGAGTTCAGCCAGCCGATCGAACTGCGCTTCAACGAATTGATCTCGGGCGTGCGGACCGACCTCGCTGTCATGGTTTACGGCGACGACTTCGCCACCATGCAACGGGTCGCCGACCAGGTCGCCAACGCCCTGCGTCAGACGCCCGGATCGGCCGACGTCCGCGTCGAGCAGGCGTCGGGCCTGCCGACCCTGACGGTGAGCGTCGACCGGTTCGCGGCGGCCAACTACGGCCTGTCCGCCGCCGACGTCTCCGAAGCGGTCTCCGCCGCCATCGGCGGCGCGGAGGCGGGCCGCATCTTCGAAGGCGACCGTCGCTTCGACGTGGTGGTCCGCCTTCCGGACGCGGCGCGAAACGATCCCGCGGCCCTGGCCGCTCTGCCGATCGTCTCGTCCACCGGCGTGACCGTGCCCTTGTCCTCGGTCGCCCGAATCCAGAGCGCCGAAGGGCCGAACCAGATCAGCCGCAACAACGGCAGCCGCCGCATGGTCGTTCAGGCCAATGTCCGTGGTCGCGATCTAGGCGGCTTCGTAGCGGACGCTCAAAAGCAGGTCGATCAGATCCAGCTCCCGACCGGGGTCCGCCTCGACTGGGGCGGCCAGTTCGAGAACCTGAAGCGGGCCGAGCAGCGTCTGGGTCTGGTCATCCCGATCGTCTTCGTCCTGATCGGCGTGCTGCTGTTCATGGCCCTCGGCTCGTTCGCGGAGGCCGGTCTGGTGTTCGCCTGCGTGCCTTTGGCCCTCGTCGGCGGCGCCTTGGCGCTTCTCTTGAGGGGCATGCCGTTCTCGGTGTCGGCGGCGGTGGGCTTCATCGCCGTGTCGGGGGTGGCGACGCTCAACGGGCTCGTTCTGATGCAGGCTATCCGTGAACGTCTGCAGGCGGGCGCGGCCCCAAGGCTGGCCGCGATCGAGGGAGCCTTCAGCCGGCTGCGCGCCGTGCTGACGACTGCCCTCGTCGCCATCGTCGGCTTCATCCCGATGGCGATCGCCCATGGCGCGGGGGCCGAGGTGCAGAAGCCTCTGGCGACCGTGGTCATCGGCGGCCTCCTGACCGCCACCGCCCTGACCCTGCTGGTCCTGCCGACCTTCGCGGCCAAGGCCGTGAAGCATCGACAGGCGGAAGGGATCGAGGAATGAGCGGGGCTCACGGAACGGAGCAGGTCCAGCGCCGCACGCTTCTGGCGGTGCTGGCCCTGAACGCTCTGCTGTTCGTGGGCTTGGGAGTCGGCGGCCTCGCCGCCGACTCCAGCGCCCTGCTGGCCAACGCCGTGGACAACGGATCCGACGCGGCCGTCTATCTGATCAGCTTCCTCGCGGTCGGCCGGGCCCTGATCTGGAAGACCCGCGCGGCTCAGGTCTCTGGCGTGATGCTGCTGATCTTCGCGGTCCTCGTCCTGCTCGACGCCCTGCGCCGGACGCTGACCGGGACGGAACCGGTCGGCCCGACCATGATGGTCCTCGCCGTCATCGCCGCGGTCATCAACCTGATCTGCCTCATGCTCATCCGTCGCCAGCAGAGCAGCGACGTCAACATGAAGGCCGCCGAGACCTTCAGCCTCAATGATTTCGCGTCCAACGGCGGCATCCTCGTCGCCGGCGGTCTGGTGATGTGGCTGGACCAGGCTTGGCCCGACTTGGTGGTCGGCGTCCTGGTCGCGGCCATCGCGGCAAAGGGGGGGCTCGACATCCTCGGCGACGCCCGGGCCGCGCGACGCGACGGCGCGGAGGCGGACGCATGAGCCCGCCCCTGATCGACATCGCCTCGGTCCAGCGGTGGCGGAAACTCTTCATCGCCGCTGGCCTGTTCGCCCTGCTGGCCTGGACCGCTCTCGTGCGAGCGCTGCCCGGGCTCGAACACCCGGTCGAGCATCTCGGCCTGGTGGCGATCATGGTCTGTGTGCTCGGACGCGCCTGGTGCTCCCTATACATCGGCGGGCGCAAGAAGCAGGTGATCGTCACCAGCGGACCCTATTCCCTGTGCCGCAATCCGCTCTACGTCTTCAGCGTCATCGGGGCCTTCGGGGTCGGCGCCCAGACCGGCAGCCTCAGCGTCGGCCTCGCGTTCGCCCTGGCCTGCTGGGCGGTCTTCCTGATCGTCGCGAGACGCGAGGAGAGCTACCTAGGGACCGCCTTCGGCAAGACCTACCGGAGGTATTACGAGCGGACCCCGCGCTTCCTTCCGGATCCTCGCCTCTGGCGGGACGAGCCGGAGCTGTCGGTCCGCCCGTCGTTCTTCCTCAAGACCGTCCGCGACGGCTTTGTCTTCCTCCTGGCGCTGCCCGTGTTCGAAGGGCTGGAGCGCCTCCAGGCGATCGGCTGGCTCGACGCCGTCGTCGCATTGCCCTGAGGAGGTCGACGTGGATCGCAAACGTCTCGTCACCCTGCTCAGCGCGATCCTGGCCCTCGCCGCCTTCGCCGCGGGCGCAGCCATGCAAGGCGCCGGTCTTCTCATCCCTGAGCGCTCCAACCTTACCCGCGACTTCCCCTGAGGCCCGATCATGCCGAAGACCCTCCGGCTCAACATTCCCGTCCTCCTTCCTCACGCGCCTGACGCCCAGGATGGATGCGTGGGCCGTCTCATCGCCCTCATGCAGGCCGAGGCGGGCGTGTCCGAGGCGCATCTGGTCGAAGGCGCGGACGGCGCGGAGCTCTGCATCCACTACGATCCGGACCTGCTGTCGCTGGCCCAGGTCAGGCGGCGGGCGCGGCAGGCCGGCGCCGAGGTCAGCGAGCGGTTCGGACATCTGACGGGACGCGTGGACGGCGTCCGCCATGCGCGTCACGCCCGCACGCTCGCGGTCGCCTTGGGCGAGGAAGCCGGCATCATCGAAGCCGCGCTGGATCCGGCGGGCGCCTTGCGTCTGGAGTTCGACCGCCGGGCCACGAGCCGGGAGAGATTGGTCGAGCGCCTGGCGTCTCTTGGTCTCAAGTTGACGGCGACGTCGGCCGTCGCCAGCCCGCCAGCGGCTGTGGGGCCGGCGCCGCAAGCGGTCCCGGACGTGGCCCCGCAAGCGGCGCCGGACGCGGCGTCGAGGCACGATCCGGAAGACGGCCACGATCACGGACACGCCGAGGGCGACGGACACGACCACGGCCATTCCGAGGGCGACGGCCATGACCATAGCCATGGCGGGGTGCTGGGGCCGAACACGGAGCTGATCTTCGCCGTGGGGAGCGGCGTCGCCCTGACGGTCGGCTGGCTGATCGAGAAATTCGTTCCGGCCCTCCCGGAGGTGCTGCCGTTCGCGCTCTTCCTGATCGCCTACGCCCTGGGCGGCTGGTTCACGGTCGGCGAAGCCATCGGAAACCTGCGGCGCAAGCGGTTCGAGATCGACACCCTGATGCTGGTGGCGGCCGCCGGCGCGGCCGCGCTGGGCGCCTGGGCGGAGGGGGCGCTGCTACTGTTCCTGTTCAGCCTGGGGCACGCGCTCGAGCACTACGCCTTGGGCCGCGCCAAGAAGGCGATCGAGGCGCTGGCGGCCCTGGCGCCGCGCACCGCCCATGTGCGACGCGGCGATCAGGTCGTCGAACTGCCCGTGGAGCAGCTGGAGATCGGCGACCTGGTCGTCGTCCGGCCGAACGAGCGGTTGCCGGCCGACGGCTTCGTGATCAAGGGCACGTCCAGCGTCAACCAGGCGCCGGTCACCGGCGAGAGCATCCCGGTCGACAAGCAGCCGGTCACGGACGCCGAGGAGGCGCGGGCCAGGCCCGCATCGGTCGTGGCGTCGTCGGTGGTCTTCGCCGGCACGATCAATGGCGGCGGCGCGATCGAGATCGAGACGACGCGGCGCTCTAACGACACGACCCTGGCCAAGGTCGTACGGATGGTCAGCGAGGCCGAGACCCAGAAGTCGCCGACGCAGCGCTTCACCGACCGCTTCGAGCGCGTCTTCGTCCCCCTGGTCCTCGGTCTGGCCTTCGTCCTCCTGTTCGCCTGGGTGGTCGTCGACGAGCCGTTCCGCGACAGCTTCTACCGCGCGATGGCGGTGCTGGTGGCGGCGAGCCCCTGCGCCCTGGCCATCGCCACGCCCAGCGCGGTTCTGTCCGGCGTGGCGCGGGCGGCCCGGGCCGGGGTCCTGGTCAAGGGCGGAGCGCCGTTGGAGAACCTGGGCGCGCTGGACGCCATCGCCTTCGACAAGACCGGGACCCTCACCGAAGGCAAGCCGCGGATCACCGATGTCGTGCCCTTCGGCCAGACGACCGAAGACGAACTGCTGAAGATCGCCGTCGCCGTCGAACGGCTCAGCGACCATCCGCTCGCGGAGGCGATCGTCCGGGATGGAAGCCAGCGCCTGGCGACCGCGCCCGCGCGAACCGCGACGGATCTGCGCAGCCTGACGGGGAAAGGTGTCACCGCCCGGCTGGAGGGTGAGGAGATCTGGATCGGCAAGCCGGAGATGTTCGGCGCCGATGGCATCGCGCCGCTCGGCCCCGATACGGAGATCGCCGTCGCCGCCCTGCGCAACGAGGGCCGCACCCTCATGGTGGTGCGGCAGGGAAACAAGGACCTCGGCATCATCGGGCTTCTGGACACGCCCCGGTCGAAGGCGCGCGAGACGCTGACGGCGCTGCGCGCGCTCGGCATCCGCCGGATGATCATGATCTCGGGCGACCATCAGAAGGCCGCCCAGGCGGTCGCCGGGCAGGTCGGCCTGACCGAGGCCTGGGGCGACCTGATGCCGGAGGACAAGGTCGAGGCCATCAAGAAACTGCGGGCGGAGGCCAAGGTCGCCATGGTCGGAGACGGGGTCAACGACGCCCCGGCGATGGCGACGGCGACCGTGGGCGTCGCCATGGGAGCGGCCGGATCGGACGTCGCCCTGGAGACGGCCGACGTCGCCCTGATGGCCGACGACCTGTCCAAGCTGCCGTTCACCGTCGGCCTCAGCCGGCAGACCCGCCGCATCATCCGTCAGAATCTGTTCGTCAGCCTCGGCGTGGTGGCCTTCCTCGTTCCGGCGACGATCTTCGGGCTCGGCATCGGTCCGGCGGTAGCCCTCCACGAGGGGTCGACGCTGCTGGTCGTCTTCAACGCGCTGCGTCTGCTCGCCTGGCGCGGCCCGCGAGAGGCCGCGTGAACTCGTAAACCCCAAGCACAGGAGAACCCTATGAAACGCATCGGATGGGTCAGCGTGATCGCGCTCTTCCTTCTCGTCTCGGTGTTCGGCTTCGGCATGTTGTCCCGCCAGGCCGCGAGACCGTCCGCGACCCCAGCGGTCGATGCCCGGCCCATCGATCAACACGCTGGCCACAGCGACGCGGCGGCCGACAGCCCGGCGACCCGGTCCTACAAGGAGGCCAACGCCCGGATGCATTCGGCCATGGAGATCGAGTACAGCGGCGACGCCGACGTCGACTTCATGCGTGGCATGATCGCCCACCACGAGGGCGCGGTCGCCATGGCCAGGATCGCGCTCGAGCACGGCTCCGATCCGGAGGTACGCGGCCTCGCCCAGGAGGTCATCCGGACCCAGGAGGCGGAGATCGTCCGCATGCGGGTGTGGCTGGCCACCCGCGAGAGCCGGCCGAACTAGGCCGATGGGCTCGAAGCGGTCCACGATTCACAGCCGGGTGCCCCGCTGGCGTCCCGGCAAATACCGCGCCCGGGGCCGGTCCCGGCGCCCCCGTCCGCCGGCGCCGTTTCGCCCGATCCGGGACACACTGATCGCGGTGGGGGTCAGCCTGACGGCCGCTCTCGTCGTCTTCTGCGTGGCCGTCCCCTTGGCGACGACCTATCGGATCCCCCTATACGTCGCATTCGGCGGGGTGATGCTGCCGTTGAGCGCTCTGACGTTCCGTATGGCGGCAAAGGACCCTACGGGCCGGCTGATGGCCGTGATCATGGCACTGGTCTGCCTTCTCGGATCTGCGGCCTTGTACACCGGCCGCGACAAGATCAGCCTCAACCCCCACAGGCACACCATCTCAGGCGACGGCGGTTCTGTCGGGTCCAACGGATGACGGTCGGGGAGGCGACCACGCAGGCTCCGGTTCGGATCGCGCGCGGGGGATGGCTCGACGTCCTGCGCTTCGTCGCGGCCGCCCTGATCATCCTCTACCATTTCCGCGAGGCCGCGCCCGTTGCGCTCGGCGAGGTTCATCCCGTCTTCGACCGCGGCTATCTGCTGACGAACTTCTTCATCATCGACTCCGGCTATGTCCTCGCCAGGATCTACGGCGACGGCTTCGCAGGCCGGACGATCCCGCTGCGATCCTATGTGCGCCAACGCCTTCTGCGCATCGTCCCGTCTCATCTGGTGGTCATCGGCACCCTGGCGCTGCTCGTCGCGGCGGCCGCTCTGGCCGGGATCGCACCGAGCAATCCGCAGTGGTTCGACTGGGGCCAGCTGCCGGCCCAGGCCCTGCTCATGCAAGCCTATGGCGTACCCGGCGGCCAAGGCTGGAATGCGCCCACCTGGACCCTGTCCGCTCTATTGGGTTGTTATCTCCTCCTGCCGTGGATTTGTCGCGCCCTCTGGCGGCTGGGCCCCGGGACCGTCGTGGTCGGTGCGGTGGTCCTGCTGCTGGTCGCGGACTGGGCCAGCCGGAGCTGGCTTGGCGATCCCCTTTTCCGCCTTCCCCTGCGGTTCGGCTTCGTCCGGGCGCTGCCGCTGTTTCTGCTGGGGATGGCCGCCGCCCTGATGGGCGCGCGCCGCTATGTGGCGCCGAGATGGGCCGGGCGCGTCGGTCTGGCCGCCATGGCCGGCTTTGTCGTGGCGCAGGCGATCGGGGACCTCGCCCTGATCTCGCTGATCCTGTTGACCATCCTGATCTGGGCGGCCGGAGCCCTGCCGGTGGCGCGGCCGTCGCGTTTGATCGAGCAACTCGGCCTGATGGCCTTCGCCATGTTTCTCACGAATGAGGTAAGCCGCCCATGCCGGCTTCGGGGATGGTCTGGTTGAAGAGGGTCCCCACCTGCTGCTGGCTCTTGCCCAGCGAGGCGCTGGCGAGGCCGTGGGGATCGATCTGCAGGAAGTTGACCTTGGACGGCCGCAACATGGCCGCGACCTTGGTCGCCAAGCCTCGGGCGAGGGTGGTCTTGCCGGTCCCCGGAGGACCAGCGAGCACCATCAGGCCGTGCAAGGGCGCCACGTCGAAGGAGACTGACCGTCGCACGGTCAGGGCGAGCATCGCCTGCGCGATCAGGCGATCTTTGATGGCCTGGTCCATCTTGATCGAGTCCCATGCGGACTCGAACGCGGTATCGGGAAGGGTGCAGCGGTAAGCAACGCCGGAGTTCATAAAGAGGGGCCTTTTCGGTTCAGAGGAATGATCCGGGAAGGCGCTCCATCGCGGCGACGGTTGTGCGCACGCGATCGCGATGCATAAGATCGCGCCGCCGACCCGGAATGAGTCGGTATCGGAGAGAGGGCGGCCTTCTTTTAAGACCTGCCAGTCGGGAACGGTCGTCCTCTCCCCACCATGTTCACGCTCAATTCAGTAGCCACGCTCCATCATCTGGTACGCAGGCCGCGCCCCTACTCAGCGCGGGCAGTCGATCGAATTGAATGGAATCGGAACAGCCGTAGCCCAACCCATATCGACAGCTTATGTGCCGAGTCGCAGGGCAGGGAAAGGGGCTGTTAACCTACCCTCATTCTTGAGCCGATTCGTGTCACGGGTTCAAGGGCGCGTCAAGATATTGTGGTAAGACGCGCGCCAAGCGCAAGACTGAGGGGTCCGAGCTGTGCTGGTCGGATGATAGAGCCCAAGAAGGCTAGGAAGGCGTGCTCCGCATCTGCAGAAGTCGATAATCGCTACGCCAGTTCCTGAAGCACTGGGAAACTGGAGTGTCCTTCAAACTGGCGCGCGCGGCGCCTAAGCTTGCTGACGTGACCCCCGTTTCTCATCCAGCCATAACAAGAGTCCGTCGTTGATCTGAGCTGGGGTTGTTGGGGTTGGCAAGAGGCCGGTCTGCGCAGCCATCAACCAGCGCAGCAGGCCGGCCGATCTGT